>CAXTEL010000024.1:0-43673 GCA_964243365.1 uncultured Roseomonas sp.
GCCGCCCGGCGTTGCGTCCGCCCGGGTGCTCGACGCCGGCTGCGGCACCGGCGGCCTGCTGCGCGCCCTCGGCGCCGCGTTGCCGGATCTTGGTCTGACCGGGCTGGAGTTCCATCCTGGCGCCGCGTCGCGGGCAGCGCGCAAGTCCGGCGTGCCGGTCGTCGGCGGCGACCTAAATCACCTGCCCTTCGCTGACGGCTGCTTCGACGCAGCGGTGTCGGTGGACGTGCTGTGCCACCGCGGCGTGCGCGAAGCCGAGGCCTTGGCGGAGCTGCGGCGCGTGCTGGCCCCTGGCGGCACGCTGCTGCTGAACCTGCCGGCCTACGCTTGGCTCAGCTCCGCCCACGACGCGCGGGTGCACAACGAGCGTCGCTACACCGCCGCCGGCGCCGCGCGGCTGCTGCGGGCGGCGGGGTTCGGAACGATCCGCGCGCGCTACTGGAACAGCCTGCTGCTGCCGCTGATGGTGGCGCAGCGCAAGCTGCTGGCGACCGGCGCCGACGCGGCCAGCGACGTCGCGCCCTTCTCCCCCTGGCTTGACCGCGCGCTCGGGGCGGTGGACGCCTTCGAGCAGCGGCTGGCGTCGCTGGGCGTGCGCTTCCCGGCCGGCGGCTCGCTGCTCGTGCTGGCCGCCCGGCCATGATGCCCCGACCCCGCCGCGGTAATCCCGGCGCCAATCCCCTGCTAGGGTGAACAGGATGCAACCCGAGTCCACCTCCCCTTTCCGCGGTCTGTCCGTCGTTGTCCCCGTTTACCGCGGCGCCGCCACGGTCGGCCGGCTGGTGGCCGCCCTGTCGGCACTGCAGACGGCGGACGGCATCGAGATCGTTTTGGTGAACGACGGCAGCCCCGACGAGTCGGGCGCTGTCTGCCGCAGCCTCGTGGCGCAGGCGACCGTGCCGATCACCTACGTCGAGCACGCCCGCAACTTCGGCGAGCATAACGCCGTCATGACCGGCCTGCGCCACGCCCGCGGCGCGCACGTCATCACCATGGACGACGACCTGCAGAACCCACCCGAGGAGGTGCTGCGCCTCTACGACCACGCCCGGCTCGGCGGCTGGGACGTGGTCTACACGCGCTACGCCGAGAAAAAGCATGACACCTGGCGGAACTGGGGCTCCCGCTTCGCCAATCGGGTTGCTGACCGTTTGCTGGACAAGCCACCCGGCCTGTACCTTAGCTCCTTTCGCTGCATGTCGGCGCTGGTGGTGGGGCAGGTGACGCGCTATGCTGGTCCCTATCCCTACATCGACGGGCTGGTGATGCAGGTCACCCAGCGCATCGACAGTATCGAGGTCCGCCACCTCGCCCGCGCTGATGGGGGCTCGAACTATACGCTGCGTCGGCTGATTCGCTTGTGGCTGAATCTCGCCACCAACTTCTCGGTCGCGCCGCTGCGGCTGGCGGTATTCGCGGGAGCCGTGATGGGCGCACTGGGGCTGCTCGGCGCCGTGTTCGCGATGCTGGAAGCGGCATCGGGCGCAACTCCGTCCGGCTGGGCCTCTCTGATGGTGGTCACCCTGCTGCTGTCCGGCACTCAGTTCGTCATCTTGGGCGTACTGGGCGAGTACGTCGGCCGCGCCTTCCTGTCGGCCAACGGCAAGCCGCAGGGCGTGGTGCGAGAGGTGCTGCGGGCGGAGAGCGGCGGCTCGACGGCGCCCGGCCCTGAAACCCGCGCGGACGCGATGGCGTGACCGCGACCGCCGCACACTGGCTGGCGCTCGCCGCGGCAATCTGCACCTCGCTGGCGGGGCAGGTGCTGCTCAAGGCCGGCGCGATCGGTCCGGGCGGCTTCCTGCCGCAGCTGCTGCGCGTGCAGACCATGGTGGGCCTGTGCGCCTATGGCGGCGCCGCCCTGCTCTACATCGTGGCGCTGCGGCGCATCCCGATGAGCGTGGCCCTGCCCTGCACCGCCGCCTCCTACATCGCGGCGGTGCTCATCGGCTACTACGGCTTCGACGAGCCGCTCGGCTTGGCCAAGCTCGCCGCGGTCGGGCTGATCTGCGCCGGCGTGGTCCTACTGGCCGCGAGCGCGTGAGGCATCGGCCATCCGGGCCCGCGCTCGGGAGGAAGCCACTCAATGTATTGGCATTGGCGTACATCAGCCCGCCTCGCGTCCATGGGTCGCTGAGCCCGCGCAACAGCCCCAGCGTGCTGTCGGCGCCCACGTTGCGATCGAGAACCTCACCGCAATTCCCCATGGCGCGGATCGCGTTGTATCCCCAGCGCCTGCCCAGCCCCATGGAAAATCCGTGGTCGCTCGCCGCGCCCAGTAGCCGGCGCACTTCCGGGTTCTCCGCGATCAGCATCTCCTCCGCGTTGGCCCGGGTCGCGCCCAGCTCCCCGCCTCCATCAGCGCGAACACGGTCCAGCTAACAGTGTCAAATTATTGGTCGTGGCCATGGCGCACCGCCGGCGCGAGCAGCTCCTTGCTGATCAGGTCGGGCGGGACGACGTACTCCTCCAGACGTGGCAGCGAGAGCCGGATGCCGGTGAGGTGCGAGGCGTTGGTGGGGAATGCGTCGCAACACCCGGCCTCGCAGGCCTCGCACGACGCGTCGTTCTGCTTGAACATTACCGGTTGGACCGTGATCCCGACAGCGCGCGCCGTCCGCGAGGTTCAGCTCGTTTGCGGTACCCGAGGATATGCACTCGGACCGGCCGGCGCGCTCGCCGCGCCCGGACCGGGGGGCGAGCAGGACGAGCAGAGCAATGACCGTCAGTGCGAGGCCGCGTCGGTGGTGGGTCATGGCGAGCATGGCACGGCGACGAGCAAGCCGCGGACCCGGAGTCCGGACGCGGGAAGTGACGCGCGAACCGCCGCCTCAGCACGGCTCGGCCACGAAGGCGCGACTCGGCGCCACGAACTCGTCCTGCGCCGCCACGGTGAGGATCTCGCGCGAGCCCGCCTCCGCCGTGCGACGCAGCAGCCCGTGCACGGAGGACGCGGCGGAGGACAGCGCCACCCGCGCGTCGCCGCAACGCAGGCGATGAAACAGGAACAGCGCGGCGATGGCGTCCCCCGCCCCGTTCACCGAGATAGGCAGCAGCGGCGTGCGGACCCGCCAGAAGGACTCGCCCTCGGCTGCCAGCATCTCGATGGAATTGGCCGGCGTGTCCTCAACCCGCAGGGAGGTGACGAGCACGCAGCCGGGTCCGCGCGCCTGCAACACCCTCACCGCGCGCTTGGCGTCGGCCAGGGTCGCGACCGGCGTGCCGGTAAGCCATTCCAGCTCGAACTGGTTGGGCGTGACGATGCCAGCAGCCGGCACGGCGCGGTCGCGCATGAACTCCGGGATGCCGGAACGGACGAACACGCCGCGGCCCACGTCGCCGATCACCGGGTCGCAGCAGTAGATCGCGCCCGGATTGCCGACGCGAACCCGCGCCACCGCGTCGAGGATCGCTCCGCCGATCGCGGCATCCCCCATGTAGCCGGACAGCACCGCGTCGCAGGTCCCCAGCACGCCGCGTTCGGCAATCCCCTCCACCAAGTCGCGCACCAGCTCGGCGCCGAACACCTGCCCGCGCCAAGCGCCGTAGCCGGTGTGGTTGGAGAACTGCACCGTGTTCACCGCCCATACCTCGGCGCCCAGGCGCTGGAGTGGAAACACGGCGGACGTGTTGCCGACGTGGCCGTAGCTGACCCAGGACTGGATGGACAGGATGTTCATGGTGCTCCCGGTGCCGTCGTGCGGTGCGGGGTGCAAGCCCCCGTTGCGCCCAGGCGCGCAGTCTCGCCGCGCAGCGCCGGTTGCGTGCTCGTACCCCGGGCTGCTAAGATCTGAACCTTCGCGCGCCCGGTCGGCATCGGGCGGCCAGCCCACGAGACCAGCACTGATGAAGTCCGACATCCACCCCGAGTACCACGAGATCAACATCGTCATGACCGACGGGAGCACGTTCAAGACGCGTTCCTGCATGGGTAAAGCGGGTGACACACTGCGCCTGGACATCGACCCGAAGTCCCACCCCGCCTGGACCGGCCAGCAGCGCGTGATGGACACGGGCGGCCAGATCGCCAAGTTCAACAAGAAGTTCGCCGGGATCGGCGTTCGCAAGCCGGGCTGACGCACCGACTTCTACTGCTGATCGGAACGCGCTTGAATTCGGCCTTCTCCTCGACCATCTCTTACACTGTCGACGGCGCTCGAAATGGGGCCGACGGCGCGAGATAGTTCCTCACGACGCTGCCCATGGCGGGGCGTCCGGCAATTATCTTTCCCGCCCCGATCAACGGACCTTGCTTCCGAGGAGGTTCTACCAGTCATGAATTCATTTGATCTCTCTCCCTTATTTCGCACTGCCATCGGCTTTGACCGCATGGCGCGCTTGGCTGACGCCGCCCGTGCGGCGTCCGAAGTGCCGGGCTACCCGCCCTACAATATCGAGCGCACCGGTGAGGACGCTTACGTGCTCACAATGGCCGTGGCGGGCTTTGGTCCCGATAACTTGGACATCACAGCGCAGGAGAACTTTCTGACCGTCTCCGGTAAGGCGCCGCAGAACAACAACAGCCGCCGCTACTTGCACCGTGGCATCGCGGGCCGTGCTTTCGAGCGCCGCTTCGCGCTCGCCGATCACATCCGGGTGCATGGCGCTGACCTGCGCAACGGCCTGCTTCACGTGGTCCTGAAGCGCGAGGTGCCCGAGGCGCTCAAGCCTCGTCGCATCGCTATCACCGGCGGCGCGCCGCAGGCGATCGAGGCTGCGGCCGCCAACGAGCAGGACGATCAGGCCCGGGCGGCCTGACACTCGTAAATGGGAGCGGGCCGGGCGAGTCGCCCGGCTCGCGCGGGGTCCGGCGGCGCGATCCGCTGGCCCTTTCCTATGCCCGGTCGGGAGCAGCTCGGGCAAACCAGGATGCTCTTTGACCCGCGCTGCCCC
Organism: uncultured Roseomonas sp.; assembly: GCA_964243365.1. Taxonomy (GTDB): domain Bacteria; phylum Pseudomonadota; class Alphaproteobacteria; order Acetobacterales; family Acetobacteraceae; genus Roseomonas. The sequence continues at coordinate 4,891 of CAXTEL010000024.1, forward strand.
TCTCCCTATACGGGCGGCATTGCGCGGCGTGGCGTCCTGTCCCCGGAACGGCCTCCGCCGTCGCCCTCGAAGGTTTGCTCCAGAAATGTCATCCCCCCTCATGCCGAAGGCCACCGCGGTGTGGCTTATTGACAAGACGTCCCTGACCTTCGACCAAGTCGCCGACTTCGTGGGCATGCACCCGCTGGAGGTCCAGGCGATCGCTGACGGCGAGGTGGCGCAGGGCATCGTCGGCTACGACCCGGTCGGCAACGGCCAGCTAACCCGCGAGGAGATCGCGCGCTGCGAGGCCGACGAGACTGCGCGCCTGAACCTCCTCGCCAGCGCCATCCCGCTGCCCAAGAAGCGCGGCAAGGGCGCCCGCTACATACCCGTAAGCAAGCGCACCGACCGCCCCGACGGCATTGCTTGGCTGCTGCGCTTCCATCCGGAGCTGTCCGACGCGCAGATCGAGAAGCTGCTGGCCACCACCAAGGAGACCATCGCCAAGGTGCGCGACCGGACGCACGCGAACACGGCCAATATCAAGCCGCGCGACCCGGTGATCCTGGGGCTCTGCACGCAATCGGAGCTGAACGGTACCGTGGCCGCCGCCGCCGAGCGCGGATCGGGAAACCCGCCGGTCGCCATGCCGTCCAGAGCTTCGCCCCTCGGCGACGAAGAGAACGCGGCCTGAGCCAGGGCGAGCCCAACTGAGGCGCGTCGTTCCCGGCCGCGGGTGCGTCGTGCTCGCGGCCGAGGACTCAGTCCCCTTGCGTGTCCCGCTCGGTCTCGAGCGCGCGCAGCCGGTTCATCTCCTCCTTCAGTCGCAGCTTCTCGCGCTTCAACCACGCCAGTTCCGTTTCGTCCGGCTTCGGCCGGGTGATTTCGGTGGCCAGTTTCGCGTCGAGGACGGCATGGCGCTCTTCCAGCGAGCGGAGGCGTGGGGCGAAGGGCATCGGCAGCAGCTCCCGGGTTCCGCGCGGCGGCTGTCGCGGCCGCACCTGCCATGCTAGACTCGTTAGGTCTTTCTTTGCGAAGCCCTCGCGCGACCCCTCCGCGCCTTCTTCGGAACACGCCGCCAACGTGACCAGCGCTGATCGCGATAGCCTCCTCCGCCGTGTGCACGAGCTTCGCAGCGAGCATCGCGACCTCGACACGGTAATCGCCCGCATTGGCGAGGGCACAGGCGACCAACTCCAGTTGCAGCGTCTCAAGAAGCGCAAGCTGCGCTTGAAGGACGAGTTGACCTGGATCGAGAGCCGCTTGGTGCCGGACATCATCGCTTGAGTGACCTGCCGCGGCCGCTGGTCGGCGTTATCATGGGTAGCGCCTCGGACTGGGATACCATGCGCCACTGCTGCGACACCCTCGCCACCCTCGACGTCCCACACGAGGCGCGCGTGGTATCCGCCCACCGCACGCCGGAGCGCCTCTACGATTACGCCCGCGAGGCCGCCGGACGCGGACTGCGCGTGCTGGTCGCCGGGGCCGGCGGCGCCGCGCACCTGCCCGGCATGGCGGCGGCCATCACGGCTCTACCGGTGCTGGGCGTGCCGGTGGAAAGCCGGGCGCTGAACGGCGTGGACTCTCTCCTTTCCATTGTTCAAATGCCCGCCGGCATCCCGGTTGGCACGTTGGCGATCGGCCGACCTGGCGCGGTCAATGCCGCCCTGCTGGCGGCCGCCATGCTCGCCGGCACCGACCCTGCGCTCGCCGCGCGATTGGGAGATTGGCGCCGCCGGCAGTCGGAAGCCGTGCCGGAGGTCCCGGCGTGAGCGGGCCGGCCAAGCCCCCGCCCGGCGGACTGCCGCCTGGCTCGGTGATCGGCATCCTGGGCGGCGGCCAGCTCGGGCGCATGACGGCACTCGCTGCGGCCCGGCTTGGTTACCGCTGCCATGTCTACGGTCCCGAGGACGGAGCGCCCGGCATGCAGGTCGCGGAAGCCCATACCGTCGCTGGCTTCGAGAACTTTGCGGCGCTGGGCCACTTCGCCCGCTCGGTTGATGTCGTAACTTTCGAGTTCGAGAACGTGCCTACCGCGGCGCTCGACGCCCTGAAGGGCGTGGCGTCGTGCCGGCCCGGCCTGCTCGCCCTGTCAATCTGCCAGGACCGGGTTCGCGAGAAGCGCTTCCTGGAGGAGGCCGGCGTGCCGGTCGCCCCGTGGCGCCTGGTGGCCAACCGCGCCGAGTTGGACGATGCCGTGACCGCGCTGGGACTACCAGCCGTGCTCAAGACCACCCGCATGGGCTACGACGGCCGCGGCCAAGCCCTACTGCGCACCCCCGCCGACCTAGACTCCGCCTGGGAGCGCCTGTCGCCCCGGCCACTCATCCTGGAAGCCTTCGTGCTTTTTGCGACCGAGCTGTCGGCCATTGCTGCGCGCGGCGCGGATGGTCGGGTGGAAACCTATGAGGCGATGGAGAACCGCCACGTAGATCAAATTCTGGACATCTCTTTCGCCCCGGCGCGGGTGCCGGGACCGGTAGCTGCTCTCGCGCGCGCTCACGCCGCCAAGGTGGCGGAAACCCTGGATCTGGTAGGCGTCGTCGCGCTCGAATTATTCCTCCTCCCCGACGGCGCGCTACTGGGCAACGAGATCGCTCCCCGACCGCATAATTCCGGGCACTGGACCATCGACGCCTGTGCCATCAGCCAGTTCGAGCAACACGTGCGCGCCGTTGCGGGGTTGCCACTCGGCGACTCTTCGCGCCACGCCGACGCAGTGATGCGCAACCTGATCGGCGCCGAAGGGCTGGCACGCTGGCCGGCGATGGTCGCGGCACCCGGCGTCGCCGCCCACTATTACGGCAAAACGGAAGCGCGGCGCGGCCGCAAGCTGGGCCATGCAACGCTGCTGCTGCCCCATGGCGGCCTCGCCGAGGCTGACGAAGCAACGCTGCTGTCGCGTCTCTGACCCCCGCTCCGGCGGTTTGTGGCTCTGTTGCCACAGTGATGCGGAAACGCGACGAATGGCGGTGCGCGCTCCCGCCGTGGATGCTAGACGATGGGTACGCCGCGCCGGACTCGGGGGTTCTCTCTGGGCGCATTCGGGGGGCGGCGGTTTGTGCCCGAACGATCGAGGGGAGATCGAGATGAGCCTCAGGAAGGCCCTCCTGGCCGCGACAGTGTTGTCGCTGCCGATGGCGGCCCAGGCGCAGCAGGTGACAGGCCTGTACGTCGGCGCCGGCGCCGGCGCGAACTGGCTGCAGACCACGGACGACAACGTTGGCACCGGTGCGCTGGGCACTGCGTTCGGCCTGCGCAGCAACGAGGTCAAGGCGAAGTTCGACCTCGGCTTCGGCGGTGTGGTCAGCATCGGCTACGGCTTCGGCAACGGCCTGCGCGCCGAGGTCGAGGGCAACTACCGTCAGAACGACGTGGACGCGGTCCGCGCCTTCGGCGTTCCCGTGCGCGGGGACAGCGGCACCGCCCGCTCCTTCGGCGCTATGGGCAACGTGCTCTACGACTTCGTGCTGCCCTCCTTTATCCCGCAGTTCACCCCGGTCGTCCCCTACGTCGGCGGCGGCGTGGGCTACGTGTGGCACGACTACAACGACGTGAGCGCGCGTCTCGTGAGCGGCCCGGGCGCCGGGTTCCGCGGTGAGATCGACGACCGCGACGGCAACTTCGCTTACCAGGGCATTGCCGGCCTCGCCTTCCCGCTCGGTTCCGTGATGCCCGGCTTGGCGCTAACGGCCGAGTACCGCTTCCTCGGCACGCTGTCGCCCGATCTCAACGCGCGTGCCTTCACGCCCACGGGCGCCAGGGTGGCGGGCGTCGGCGGCAAGGTGGAGGTGGACAACTACAATCATTCTGTCTTCGTCGGCCTGCGCTACGCCCTAAATACCCCGGTCCCCGCCCCGGCGCCCGTGGCGCCCGCCCCGGCGCAGGCCCCGGCGGCGGCGGCGCGCACCTACCTGGTGTTCTTCGACTGGGACCGCGCCGACCTGACCGACCGCGCCCGGCAGATCGTGGGCGAGGCGGCGCAGAACGCGCGCCGGGTGTCGTCCACGCGTATCGAGGTGGCCGGCCATGCCGACCGTTCCGGCACGCCGCAGTACAACCAGCGCTTGTCGCAGCGTCGCGCCGAGGCGGTGGCCGCGGAGCTGGCGCGCCAGGGCATCTCGCGCAACGAGATGTCGATCCAGGCCTTCGGCGAGAGCCGGCCGCTGGTGCCGACCGCCGACGGCGTGCGCGAGCCGCAGAACCGGCGCGTGGAGATCGTGCTGCGCTGAGCAGCCGACTGACGCGATCCGCGTGAGCAAGGGGGGCCGGTCCGAGAGGACCGGCCCCTTTCGCTTTCCGGGCTATGCCGCAGCACTTCACCCAGAGCACCGGTAACGAAGAAGGACGCCCGAAGGCGCCCTCGTCCGAACCGAACTGCAGCCTTGCCCGGGCCGCGGTCGCGGGATACGCGCAATCAGCGGCGAACGTCTACCGATGCGGCACGAAGCGGCGTCCGGGCCGGGCGCTCCGGCCTGGTGGGGCGCGCACCGCGCGTAGTCGTCGCCGACGTGGTACGCACCGCGCAGTCATCGAAGCCGTGCGGATTGGACAGGTTGTTGGCCAATGCGACCTGCTGCAACGCCGCGCCGTTCGCTGCCGCTGCCATGGCGGCGTCGAACATCGGTAAGGCGTTGCGGCAGAAATGCGTGCCCTGGCGGATGCCGTCCTGAGATTGCGCGTTGGCCAGCGTAGTTATGTAGCTATCCAACGCCTTCTGTCCGCCGGCGCGGCGATAAGACGCGGCTAGGACGCGGTAGGCACCACCGAGCTCGCCCTGGTAGCGCGTGACGAACGCGTTGTACTTGTCCTGCTCGCCGCAGGCCAGCGCTGCCACCATCAGCTGGCTCTGCAACGAGCGTACGTCGAAGGCGGTCTTCTCGACGGGTTGTATGCAGGCTTGGGCCTGCGCGGCAGCGGGAAGCACGGCGCTGGCGAGGGCCGCCGCCAACCCGGCGACCAGGAAGCGGGACTGCGTCATCGCGGACGATCTCTCCGAGAAATGAACTGCTCCGGGAGCGGCGCGCCGCCGTTCCCATCTTGTTATACGACGGCCGCCCGGCTCCTGCCCAGCAGGAACGGCAGGGGCCGTGTCGCGTGAAGCCAAAGGCTTACGGCGCGTTGCGGAAATGTCGTGGCAACCCAGAATTCACGCGGCGCGGCGGCGCCCCAGCCGCGCCAGCTGTCTGTCCAGCACTTCCAACGTCGGACCGGCATTGGCCGAGTCGTCCCGGAGCCAATAGGCGAGCACCGAGCCGTACAGGCCTAGCAGCGTCACCCGACGCGTGTACCAGGACAGGTCCTCCGATTGGTCACCGGCCGCGCGCCACACCGCGTCCGCCGTGCGCGCCGCGGTACGCACCGCCACTCTCGCATTCCAGGGCAAGGCGAGCGTCGCGACGGCGCGGCGCACGGCATCTTTGTGCGGGGCCGCCTGCTTCAGCCGGACCGCCAGCAGGACGCGGATGCGCCGCGACACGCCCAGCCCATCTGTCGCGGTGTCTGTCGCCATGTCGCGATCCGACAGGTCGCACCAAGCTTCCAGCGCGCCCAGTGGCCCAGTGGGAAATAGCCACTCGCCGGCCTCGGGCGACTCGCGCAGGTCGCGCAGCCCGGCCCGTAGCGCCGCCCCCGTCCAGCCCAGGGCTGCGACGTGCGGCAGCATAGCCCGCACCGCGGCGTCCCGCTCCGGGCTGCGCTCGATATCGGGGATCAACGCGTCGCGTCTCACCGCGGGCTGCCCATGCGCATCGGCACACCCTTGCGCGCGAGTTCCTCGTTGAAGCCCAGCCGCGAGAGATCGGCCATGCGCATCGGGTACATCACGCCGTCCAGGTGATCGTTCTCGTGCTGGAGAACTCGTGCGGCTAAGTCCTCCGCCTCGCCCGACACCTCCTCGCCCTCCGTCGTCACGGCGCGCCAGGATACGCGCCGGGCACGCCCGACGTTGCCGCGCAGCCCGGGGATGGACAGGCACCCCTCCCAGCCATCTTCGCGCTCTTCCCCGAGCGGCTCGACCACGGGGTTGATTAGCGCCCAACCGCCATCCCCCTCGCGGATCACGAACATTCGCAGCGGCACGTGCACCTGCGGCGCGGCGAGGCCGAGGCCGCCCGCATCCAGCATCGTCTCCAACATGTCGCCGGCCAGACGGCGGATCTCGGGGGCGGCCGGATCCGGCACCGGCTCGGCTCGGTGCAGGAGCACGGGATGGCCCATGCGCGCGATCTTCAAGATGGCCACAGCATCTTCCCTGACTGCATCGAACTTTGCACCACGGCATCTTGGGCCGCCTACCGCGGCGCGGAAGGGCTTCCCCACTCCCTCCCCGGCGTGCTATCGGCTGCGCCCCGACAACGGGTGCCAGCCGCCCGTGCCTCGGCACGTTCACAACCCATGAGAGCAGGGAGGACCAGGCCGAGTGCAGGTCGTCGTCCGGGACAACAACGTTGATCAGGCGCTGAAGGCGCTGAAGAAGAAGCTCCAGCGCGAGGGCGTCTTCCGCGAGATGAAGCTTCGCCGGCATTACGAGAAGCCGTCCGAGCGCCGCGCCCGCGAGGCCGCAGAGGCCATTCGCCGGGCCCGCAAGGTCGAGCGCAAGCGGTTGGAGCGCGAGGGCTTCTGAGCAGGCTGCGCCTCTCGGGAGAGAGGGTTGTCGAAGGCTGGGACGCTGCAGCGCAAGGATGATGACCACGGGCCTCGTCTCCACAGCCAGATGGTGGCGAGAGCTTCGTCCAATGTGGCTGCTATAATCCTCCCGCGTCGAGATGCAGAACCGGCCCGCGACAGCCTCGGGCCGCGCACCGAAACCGAGCACGTGATGCCGAAGGCATCTGCCGTCGAGATCCCCGCCCGACGTTTCCGAGGTTCCGGCTGACCACTCGGTCGGGCCATCCGCCACTCGATGTCCCGGCGTTGGGAGCCCCTGGGGGATGGGGGCGACCGCTCCGATCCAGTTCTATCTCTGCAACGCCTGCACGATCTGCTGCGTCACCTTCTTGGCGTCACCGAACAGCATCATCGTGTTGTCCCGAAAGAACAGCTCGTTGTCGACGCCGGCGTAGCCCGAGGCCATGCCGCGCTTGACGAAGAAAACCGTCTTGGCGCGTTCCACGTCCAGGATCGGCATGCCGTAGATGGCCGAGGTCTTGTCGGTCTTAGCCGCCGGGTTGGTGACGTCGTTGGCCCCGATCACGTAGGCCACGTCGGCCTCGGCGAACTCGGGATTTATATCCTCCAGCTCGTGCACGTCATCGTAGGGCACGTTGGCTTCGGCCAGCAGGACGTTCATGTGCCCGGGCATACGGCCGGCCACGGGGTGGATGGCGTACTCCACCGTGGCGCCCTCCTTCTTCAGCAGGTCGCCCATTTCGCGTAGCACCTGCTGCGCCTGCGCCACCGCCATCCCGTAGCCGGGCACGATGATGACCTTGGACGCGTTCTTCATGATGTAGGCAGCGTCCTCGGGCGAGCCCGACTTCACCGGCCGTGCCGGCTGGGCCGGCCCCCCGTCGCTACCCACGGCGGCCGGCGCGCCGCCGAAGCCGCCGAGCAGCACGTTGATGATCGAGCGGTTCATGCCCTTACACATGATATAGGACAAGATTGCGCCAGAGGCGCCCACCAGCGCGCCGGTAACGATCAGCAGGAGGTTGCCGATCGTGAAGCCGATGCCTGCAGCCGCCCAGCCGGAGTAGCTGTTCAGCATGGACACCACCACCGGCATATCGGCGCCGCCGATGGGGATGATGAGCAGGAAGCCCAGCCCAAAGGCGAGCAGCGCGATCAGCCAGAACAGTACTTGGCTGCCGGTCATCACGAACGACACCACCAGTACCAGCAGCAGCAAGCCCAGCCCGGCGTTCAGCAGGTGCTGGCGGGGGAAGGTGATCGGCGCACCCGACATCGCGCCCTGCAGCTTGGCGAAGGCGATTACCGAGCCGGAGAAGGTGATAGCGCCGATAGCCAAGCCCAGCGACATCTCCACCAGCGACTGAGCGTGGATGTTGCCCGGCACGCCGATGCCGAAGGATTGCGGCGCATACAGCGCCGCGGCCGCCACGAACACTGCGGCGAGGCCTACCAGCGAGTGGAAGGCCGCCACCAGTTGCGGCAGCGACGTCATCTCGATGCGGCCGGCCAAGTACGCACCCGCGGCGCCGCCGATAACCAGCCCGGCCAGCACGATGCCGATGCCGCTGCCCGCCATTCCCGGCTGCGCCAGGGTGGCGACCACGGCGATGGCCATGCCCACCATGCCGAAGATGTTGCCCTGACGGCTGGTGGTGGGGCTGCTCAGCCCCCGCAGCGCCAGGATGAAGAGGACGGCGGCGACGAGGTAAGCGAAAGTCGATAGGGAATGCGCCACTGTTTCTGCCTCAGCCCTTCCGCCGGAACATCGCGAGCATGCGTCGCGTCACCAAGAACCCACCGAAAATGTTCACCGAGGCGAGCGTCACGGCCAGGAAGCCGAACACCTTCGCCGCGATGCTGTCGCCCAGCCCGGTGGCTAGGATGGCACCCACCACGATCACCGAGGAAACGGCGTTGGTCACACCCATCAGCGGCGAGTGCAGCGCCGGGGTGACGTTCCAAACCACATAGTAACCCACGAAGCAGGCCAGCAGCAGGATCATCAGCAGCAGCAGGAACGGCTCCGCCGCCGCGGCGCCGTGCTCCACCGCTCCCAGCACCTGCGGCATGGCTGCGCCGGCCGCCGCGCGAGCCTGCCGGGCGAGCGCGATCGCTTCCTCGGCCCGGGCGGTCGCCAAGTTGGCGAGTTCGTCTGCGTTCATGCGGCCACGCTCTCGGTTTGCAGTCTGGGATGAATAACCCGACCGTCGCGGGTCAGCATCACGCCCTGGACGATCTCGTCGTCGGCGGGCAGCTTCGGCGCGCCGGACTCCTTGTCCCAGTAGGTCGTGAGCAGGGTGAGCAGGTTGCGGCTGTACAGCGCCGAGGCTGCCGCCGGGATGCGGCCCGGCCAGTTGCGGAAGCCCAGCACCTTCACCCCGTTGGGGGTGATGATCATCTCGCCTGGCACGGTGGCGGCGCAGTTGCCGCCGGCATCCGAGGCGATGTCCACCACCACCGAGCCCGGCTTCATGGCGGCCACCATCGCTTCGGTCAACAGGGTCGGCGCCCGGCGGCCCTGCACTAGCGCGGTGCACACCACCACGTCGGACTTGGATGCGGCCAAGCCGACCACCTCGGCCTGCTTGCGCAGGTAGTCCTCGCTCATCGCCTTGGCATAGCCGCCGGCGGTCTGGGCGGCCGCGGTTTCCTCGTTTTCCACGCCCACAAAGGCGGCGCCGAGCGACTTGATCTCCTCCTTGGCCGCCGTCCGCACGTCGGAGGCCGACACGCGCCCGCCCAGCCGACGCGCCGTGGCAATCGCCTGCAGCCCCGCGACGCCGGCCCCCAATACCAGCACCACGGCCGCCGGGATCGTGCCGGCCGCCGTCATCAGCATCGGGAAGCCCCGGTCGAAGGCGCCCGCGCCCTCGATCACCGCGCGGTAGCCGGCGAGGTTAGCCTGGGACGACAGCACATCCATGCTCTGCGCCCGGGTGATCCGCGGCAGCAACTCCATGCTGCCCGCATCCACCCCGGCCGCCGCGTAGGCCCGCGCCCGCTCGCCGTCATTGGCCAGCGCGTCCAGCGAGCCCAGTAGCAGCGCGCCGCGAGGGAAGAGCGACAGCTCGTCCACCTCCCCCTCGCCGGCCATCAGCGGTGCCCGCACCTTCAGCACGATCCCGGCCCCGGCCAGCGCCGCGGCCGCGTCCGGGACCACCTCAGCGCCGGCGTCCACGTACGCCGAATCGGGCATGCCCGCCGAGAGCCCCGCGCCGGCCTCCATTGCGACCGTGGCGCCGAGCCCGATCAGCTTCTTGGCCGTTTCGGGCGTGGCCGCAACGCGCGACTCCCCGTCGCGTCGCTCCTTCAGAACAGCCACCCGCATTCCGCAGAACCCCCTTCGAGCACGCATTCCCCGCTGGACGGCAACATGCGATGAAGTCGCCGTACCGCACAAGGCGGGGGCAGCGTGAGGGTGTCCATAAGCGTGGACGGATCCACCCGGCCCGCCGTTGCTACGCCGCGCGCCGCCATCGACGGCAGGCACGTTCGTGGAGCAGGCTCGGCGCGAAGGCCGGCGGTCCGGCCTCATCGCCCGAACTCCGGGACTTACTTGGCCTAGCACCGGCGCGAGCGGGCGACCCCAGGTCCTGCCCGGAGCCGTGTTCCGCTTCGGTGAACGCCTCGCGGATGACGGCCTTCAGGCCGCCAGGGTGTCGGGAACGCCTGCCCGGCGTAGCACCTCGGCCTGCCGAGCGCCGAGCGCCTCCTCGTCGAAGTCCGCGATCATCTCGTGGAACATTCGGTGCCAGTTCACCCGCGCCTTGAGGCGCAAGAACACGCTGCCGAGCCCCACCGACGCGCGATCCATCAGCACGAACTCGCGCGGCGGCCGCACGCCTCCGGTGCGCTTGAGCCCGGCGTGTACCTCCTCGGCCACGCGTCGCCCGAACATCGGGTCGTCGGTCTGCTGGATCGGTCCCTCGCGATCCTGCAGCAGCGGCTCGTGGATGAAGCGCGCCCACTTCATCAGCACGTCCATCGTTTCGCGCTTGAGGTCCCGGAAACCCCACTTTTCGAAGGCATGGGCGGCCTTATCGTCGTCACCCTCCTCGATTGCCTCGTAGAGCAGCAGCGTGCCGCCCACGAAGCGCGGCGGAAACACGCGTATGGCGCCGAAGTCGAACAGGTTGATCCCTCCGTCAGCCTGCCGAACTTGATAGTTGCCCAGGTGCGGGTCGCCGTGGATCACGCCGTAGCGGTAGAACGGCAGGTACCAGGCGCGGAATAGGGTCCGCGCGTAGCTGTCGCGCTCCTCCTGCGGCGGGTTCTCCATCAGCCGCTCCTGGATCGAGCGGCCTTCCAGCCACGTCGCGGTCAGCAGCCGCTGCGTAGTCAGCTCTGGTACCGGCACCGGCACCCTCACGCCCTCGACGCCGTCGAGCATGATGCCGTACAACCGCATCTGCGCGGCTTCCCGCTCGTAGTCCAACTCTTCGCGCAGCCGGTCGCTCAGCTCGTCGTAGATGTCGCTGCCCTGGATCGCGGTGTCCATGCGCGCGTACAGGCCCATCGCCAGCCTCAGCTGCCGCAGGTCAGCGTCCACCACGGTCGGCATGTCCGGGTACTGCAGCTTGCACGCCACCAGCCTACCGTCGTGCAGCGTGCCGCGGTGAACCTGCCCTAGCGAGGCGGCCGCCGCTGCTTCCTGCCCGAACTCGGCGAAGCGCCCGCGCCAGTCAGGCCCCAGTTCGCTCGCCATGCGTCGGCGCACGAAGGCCCATCCCATCGGCGGCGCGTTGGCCTGCAAGGTTGCCAATTCCTTGGCGTACTCCTCGGGAAGCGCGTCGGGAATGGTGGACAGCATCTGCGCCACCTTCATCATCGGCCCTTTCAGCCCACCCAGGATGGCCTTGAGGTCCTCGGCGTGCGCCGCCTTGTCGGTACGGATGCCCAGGTAGCGCTGCCCCGCCACGCGTGCGGCGATGCCGCCCACCGCGCCGGAGGTGCGCGCCATGCGGCGAATCTCGCCGAACAGCCCGCTGCCCTCGCGCCCGTCCGCGCCGCTCACGCGGCGGCCTCCCGCGGAGCGTCCAGCTCGTCGATGAAGCCGGCGATCACGTCCAGCCCTCTGCTCCAGAACGCCGGGTCGGACGCGTCCAGACCGAACGGTGCCAGCAGCTCGCGGTGCCGCAGCGTGCCGCCGGCCCGCAGCAGGTCGAGGTACTTCGTGGCGAAGTCCGGCACTGCGCCGGACTGGTACACGCCGTACAGCGCGTTCACCAAGCAGTCCCCGAAGGCGTAGGCGTACACATAGAAGGGCGAATGCACGAAGTGCGGGATGTAGGCCCAATAGACGCTGTAGTCGGGGGTGAACTCGAAGGCGGGTCCGAGGCTGTCCACTTGCACCTGCATCCACAGCTCGCCGATCCGCTCGGCGCTTAGTTCGCCCTTTTTGCGCTCGGCGTGCAGCAGCATCTCGAACTGATAGAAGGCGACCTGCCGCACCACGGTGTTTAACATGTCCTCGACCTTGCCGGCCAACAGCATCCGCCGCCGGGTGGGGTCGGTTTCGGCATCGAGCACGGCGCGGAAGGTCAGCATCTCGCCGAACACCGAGGCAGTCTCGGCTAGCGTCAGCGGCGTCCCCGACCGCAGGTAGCCCTGCCCGCCCGCCAACACCTGGTGCACCCCGTGCCCCAACTCGTGGGCCAGCGTCATCACGTCGCGCTGCTTGCCGTGGTAGTTCAGTAGCAGGTAGGGGTGCACCGACGGCACGGTGGGGTGCGCGAACGCCCCGCCTGCCTTGCCCGGCCGCGGCGGCACGTCGATCCAGGGATTGTCGAAGAACCGCTTGCCCACCGTTGCCAGCTCCGGCGAGAACGCGCCGTAGGCGCCCAGCACGCGCCCCCGCGCCTCGGTCCAGGGGATCGCACGGTCCTCCTCCTCCGGCAACGGCGCGTTGCGATCCCAGTGTTGCAGCTTCTCCAGCCCCAGCCAGTGTGCCTTCATCGCGTAGTAGCGGTGCGAGAGACGCGGGTAGGCATCGCGCACGGCGCCCGACAACGCGTCCACCACCGCGTCCTCGACCATGTTGGCCCGGTTGCGCGACGAGGTCGGGCGCGGGTAGCGGCGCCAGCCGTCGACGATCTCCTTGTCCTTGGCCAGCGTGTTGGTGATTAGCGAGAACAGCCGCACCCGCTCGCCGAACGCCGCCGACACGCCCTTGGCGGCGGCCGCGCGCACCTCGCGGTCGCGGTCGGAGAGCCGGTTCAGCGCCGCCGACACCGTCAGTTCCTCGCCGCTCACCGGTACCTTCATCGCCGCCACCGTCTCGTCGAACAGGCGGTTCCAGGCGGCGCGGCCGGTCACCTCCTTCTCGTGCAGCAGCTTCTCGACTTCGTTGGAGAGCTGGTGCGGCCGGAACACCCGCAGGTCACGCAGCCAGCCGTCCCAGGCTCGCAGTGCCGCCGAACCCGCCAGCTTACGCTCCAGGGCGGCGTCTTCCAGCCGGTTCAGCTCCAGCGCCAGGAACAGCAGGTGGCTGCCGATCGCGGTGACCCGCTCCTGGATGGTCTGGTAGAAGCGCCCATTCGCGGCGTCCGTGGCATCGCCCGAGAACACGAGCTGGGCGAAGGACGCGGCGCGCCCCAGCCGCTCCTCGATCCGCTCGAACGCCGCCAGCGCGTCGGCCAGTGCGTCGCCCGACAGCTCCGCCACGCGGCCGGCGTGTGCCGCCTCGAACGCCCGCGCCTCCGCCTCGGCCGCGTCCAGGTCGGCCGCCAACCGGGGATCGTCGGCCCCGGCGTACAGGTCCGACAGGTCCCACTCCGGCAACCCTTCCGCGGCGTCGCCGCCCACCCGGTTGGCGGTGTCGCGCGGGAACGTCCGGCGGGGCGCATCGTGCGGGGCGCGCACGACGGTGTCGTGGTGCGGCGCGCGCGCCAGGATATCGCGGGAACGGTTCGGGAGCGTCATGGACGGTGCGGCGCCTTGCGGGAATGCGGTTTCGCCTCTCGATATGTGGCCGCCGCGGTTCCCACCAAGCCCGCAGGCGAGTCGGCGGGCGACGTGCCGCGAGGCAGGAGGATCGGAACGGGCGATGCGGGGCGAGTGGACCAGCCTGCCGGGCATGATGCTGTCACTGGCCGCGCAGCGCCGCGACCGGCCGATGCTGCGGCACTGGTCGGGTGGGGAGTGGCGTCGCGTGACCTGGGCGGACTTCGCCCGCGCTGTCGCCGCGGTCGCGGTGGGGCTGCGGACGCACGGCGTGTCGCCCGGCGATCGCGTGGCGCTGCTCAGCGAGGGGCGGCCGGAGTTCCTCGTGGCCGACACCGCCATCATGGCCATCGGCGCGGTAACGGTGCCGGCCTACACCACCGCCACGGTGGCCGACCACGCCCACCTGCTGCGCGACAGCGGCGCGCGAGCGGCGATCGCCTCCACCCCCCGACTCGCTACCTCGCTGTCGACCGCGGCGCAGGAAGCGCGGGGCGAGGACGGCCTCGACCTGCTGGCCGTGGTGGATGCGGCCCCCGGTGACCTGCCCGCGGGCGCGATTCCCTGGGCTACGCTGACCGCCGACCCAGGCGACTTGGCGATGCTGGTTGCCGAGGTGGAACACGTCCCCGTCGGCCGCCTAGCCTGCATCATCTACACCTCCGGCACCGGCGGCGCGCCCAGGGGGGTCATGCTGCCGCATCGCGCCATGCTGGCCAACCAGCGCGGTTTCGCCATCGTCGCGGAGCGCCTGCAGCTGGACGGCACCGCCTACCTGTCCTTCCTACCCCCTTCGCACGCCTACGAGCACACGGTGGGCAACTTCCTGCTCCCCTCCGTAGGTGCCGAGGTGGTCTACAGCCGCGGCCCCGACCGGCTGGCGGCGGAATTCTGCGAGGTGTCGCCGGCCATCGTCACCGCCGTGCCGCGGGTGTTCGAGGTGCTGCGCGGCCGCATGCTGTCGGCGCTGGACAAGGAGAAGCCCTGGCGCCGGCGGCTGTTCCAGCGCGCCGTGGCCCTCGGCATGCGCCGGCTGGACGGCCCGCCGCTGGGCCCGCTGGAACGCCTGCAGGACGCGGCCCTGGAACGGCTGGTGCGCCGCAAGGTGCGGGCACGCTTCGGCGGTGACTTGCGGGCGCTGGTGTCGGGGGGCGCGCGGCTGGACCCGGATCTGTCGGGCTTCTTCCTGGCGCTCGGCATCCCCGTCATCCAGGGCTACGGCCAGACCGAGGCCGGGCCCGTGGTGAGCACCAACCTGCCCTGGGACAACGACCGCCGCACGGTGGGCCGCCCGCTGCCCGGGGTGGAAGCACGGATCGCCCCGGACGGCGAGTTGCTCCTGCGCGGCGAGTTGGTCATGGACGGCTATTGGAACGATCCCGGCGCCACCGCCGCCGTCCTGCGCCCGGTCGACGCGCCGGCCGGGGACGCAACGGACGGGACGCCCTGGTTGCACACCGGTGACGTCGGCTCGCTCGAGGACGGTCGCATCACGGTGCGCGACCGCAAGAAGGACTTCATCAAAACCCTGGGCGGCGACATGGTTAGCCCCGCCCGGGTCGAGGGACTGCTGATGGCCGAGCCCGAGATCGCCCAGGCGGTGATCGCGGGCGAGGGCCGCCCTTCCCTAGTCGCGCTGCTCGTGCCGGCCGACGGCGCCGATCCGGCCCTCGCCCTGGTGCGAGTGAACGCGCGCCTGCCGGCGGCCGAGCGCGTGCGGAAGTGGCGCGAGGTCCCGCCCTTCACCGTGGAGAATGGCCTGCTGACGCCGACCATGAAGGTGAGGCGCCGGGTCGTGCTGGCCGAGCACGCCGCCGTCGTGGCGGCACTCTACTGAGCGCGCGGCGCAGCAACGGCGCCGCGCAGGGTCGCCATGCTCGCCGCAACCGTAACGGTCACCCAGCCGCCGTTGCTCCGACCCCGAGACCGTGCATATCGAGGACAACTGGCCCGGTCGAATCGAGGAAATCCATGAAGAAGATCGCTTGCGTGCTGCTGCTGCTCGCCTCTGGCTGCGACAAGCCTGCTTCCCCCGTAGCATCGGTGCCGCCCGACCCGGTGGCGCCGTTCCGCCCCGCTTGTGCCGCCCGCTGGCAAACCACCTTCGCCATCGAGAAGTGCGCGCGCGACGAAATGGAGCGCGCGGGCACTAGCGCCGCGGCGCCGGCCGCCGCACCTGCCGCCGCGACGCCGGCCGCGGCGCGGCGCTGAGCAGGGCCGGCGGCGTGCGGTCCGCGCGCGCTGTCGCGAACGCGCGGCCGTCCGGCGCGCGCCTCCCGTTCCGGTTCCAGCCCGGCGGGCGCGGTGCATGGTGCTGATCCCGGTGACGGCGCGCATCTCCCTCGACGAGGGCGAACTGGTGGAAAGCTTCCTGCGCGCCTCCGGGGCGGGCGGGCAGAACATCCAGAAAGTGGAGACGGCGGTTCAGCTCCGCTTCGACGCTGCCGCCTCGCCCAATCTGCCCGAGCCAGTGCGCGAACGGCTGCTGCGCTTGGCCGGGCGCCGGGCCACGTCCGCCGGGGTCATCGTCATCACGGCGCAGCAGCACCGCACGCAGGGCCGCAACCGCGCCGACGCGCTGGAACGGATGCTGGCGCTGATCCGGGACGCGACGACCCCGCCGCCCCCCGTCCGCCGGGCCACGCGGCCGACGCGCGGCTCGCGGGAGCGACGACTCGGGGCCAAGGCCGTCCGCGCCGGCATCAAGACCCTGCGTGGGAAGCCCGCGACGGACTGATTCGCGGCAGTCACCAGCGCTTGGTCGCCGGCCGGCCCTTGGCCTCGTTGTTCGGGCGTGGGACCAGAGGTGCGCCACCGCTCCGGACACCCCGCACGGAAGCCGGGAACTCCGCGACCTCCCACCCGCGAGATAAATGCCCGAGCGGACAGGGGCAGAGCCCCTGGCCCGGAACCCGATCAGCGAAGACCGTAGCCGGCCCGAGCCTACCCAGCGACGCGCATAGTGCGACGCTGTCCGTACGAGCCTCTCTCGGCGACCGCTCCTCACATTCCCAGGGCGCGTCGGTACAGGTCCAGCAAGGTTTCCTGCTCCTCCACGTCGGCCGGCTCCTGTTTGCGGATGCGGATGATCTGGCGGACCACCTTCACTTCGAAACCGGCGCTCTTGGCCTCCTGAAAGATGTCCTTGATGTCGTCGCCCAACGCCTTGCGCTCCTCTTCCAGCCGCTCCACGCGCTCGATGATCGAGCGCAGCCGATCGGCCGCGATGCCGCCGACGTCGGCGTCTTTCCCCTTCTTCGCGTGGTCCTGGTCCTCGTCCATCGCGTCCGACATGCTCGTCCTAGTTCCCTCGAGAAGGGGGGCGGGTATAGCGGCGCGTGGACGGGTCGCCAACGCCGCCATAGGCGCGGCGGCGAACGGTTCCACGATCGGACGAAACGGGAACCCTGCCGTCAGGCGGCGCGGGCCCGGCCCGGTGCCACGATCAGCCTTCCCGATACGGCCTGCGCCGGGCCCTCAACTGCTGCGGCGGCCGCCGAGCCGCGATGCAGCAGGTGGGTCATCGCCGCCGTGCCCAGCACCGGCACGAACAAGTTCAACACCGGCACCGCCGCGAACGCGGCCAGGACACCGCCCACCGCGTACACCCCGCCGCGCCGCCGCCGGCGCAGAGCGCGCGCCTCGGCCACGGGCATCCGCCGCTGCGCCACGCCCTCGAACAGCCCGTGCCCCAGCGCCACTGCGGCCACGGCCCACAGCGCCACCGCGCCCACCAGCGGCAGCACCAGCGCCAGCGGTAACACCAGCAGGTTCAGCCCGAGCACCCGCAGCGCGAGCCCAAGGTTGAACCGCGCCTGCGCTGCCAGCGATGCGCCGCACGCGGGGATCGGCAGGGCCGGGTAGTGGCGCCGCTCCACCGCGGCGGCGGTCTCATCGAGGAACAGCCCCGAGGTCGCCAGCGCCGCCGGCACGAACAGCCACACTGCGGCGACGAGCACCAGCACCCCGCCCAGCGCCCCGGCGGCCGTCGCCAGCCAGCCCCCGCCGCCGGCCAGAGCACCCGCGCCCCAGGCTGCCAGCGCCGCCACCCCCGAGAAAGCGAGCACGGCGCACAGCAGCCCCTTGATCAGCGGCGAGCGGAAGCCGGGATCGAACACCTGCCCGAGCGGCAGCACCAAGCTGGCGAGGACGGCCGACATCGAGCGGCTCAGTGCCCCGGGTTGCCCGACGCGAAGGCAGCGCGCTGCTCGGGGCTCGCCTCGCGCTGGTTCTCCGCCTGCCACTGCTTGTACGGCATCCCGTATACCACCTCGCGCGCGTCGGGGTCCGCCATGGTGACGCCCGCATCGGCCGCCGCCTCGCGGTACCAGCGCGACATGCAGTTCCGGCAGAAGCCGGCGAGGTTCATCAGGTCGATATTCTGCACGTCCGCGCGGTCGCGCAGGTGCGCCACCAGCTTGCGGAAGGCGGCCGCCTCCAACGCTTCGCGCTGGTCGGGCGTCAGCGCCGCGGCGGCGCCGGCGTCGAGCTTGGCTTCGGGCTGGGGTACTGGCATCGCATTCTCCAAGTTTTGGGGAGCACAGGTGGCGTTCGCGCCCGCCTAGCGCCAGCCCGCCGCGGGCACGCCGGGTTCCGTGCCGCGCTGACACGGCGGCACCCCAACCGCCAACCCGGGCACCAACACGACGTTCCACCGGCTCGGACCCTTCACCGACCGGGACATCATGACCACCCGACGCACCCTGACGCTCGCGGCCGCTGCCTCGGTCGCCGCGGCGACCCCCGCTGCGACGCAATCCTCCCATTCACCGGGCCCCGGCGGCTTCCCGTCCGGCTTCGCGTGGGGCGTTTCCGCCAGCGCCCCGCAGACCGAGAGCGCGGACGGCGCCGGCCGCTCCATCTGGGACGACTTCGCGGCCCAGCCCGGCCGCATCGCCGACGGCTCGACCCCCGCCGTGAACAACCGTTTCGACACCCACTACGAGGAGGACGTCGCGCTCCTCGCCGGCGCCGGCCTACGCAACTTCTGTTTTTCCATGAACTGGGCCCGCGTGATGCCCGACGGCACGGGTACCCCGGACGCCCGCGCGCTGGCGCTCTACGATCGCATGGTGGACGCCATGCTGGCGCGCGGCGTGACGCCCTGGCCGCTGATCCAGCACTGGGAGGTTCCCGCCGCCCTCCCCGGCGCCTGGATGAACCGCGATATTGCCCGGCATTTCGCCGATTACGCGGCCAACGTCGCGCGCCGGCTCGGTGACCGGGTGCGCGACTTCGTGGTGTTCAACGAGCCTGCCACTGTGGCGGTAATCGGCCACCTTCAGGGCATTCACGCGCCCGGACTGCGCGGCGCCGTGCCCTTCGTCACCGCGATGCATCATCAGAACCTCGCCCAAGGCCTGGGCTTCCAGGCCATGCGCGCCGCCCTGCCCTCGACGGCGCGGCTGGGCACCACGTTGAACATTCAGCCCTGCCGTCCCGCTACCGACTCCCCGGCCGACGCGGAAGCGGCGCTGGCGCTGGGTGATTTGTGGAACTTCGGCTTCCTCGACCCGCTGTACGGCCGGCCCTACCCCGCGCGCTTCGACGCGCTCCTGGCGCCGCTGCTGCGCCCCGGCGACATGGAGGCGATCGCCGCCCGCCCCGACTTCCTCGGGCAGAACTTCTACCAGGTTTACCGCGCGCGCGCCGCGCCCGACGCCCCCTTCGGCACCGCCTTCGGCCCGCAGCCGCCCGAACTGCCGCGCACCGACAACGGCTGGCCGATCACCCCCGACGGCCTGCTGGAAGCGCTGCGCCTGTTCCGCGACCGCTACGGCAACCCCGAGGTCGTCATCACCGAGATTGGCGCCGCCTTCCGCGACCCTCCTCTCCCGGAAGGCGTCGGAACGGAGAACGGGAGCGTGGTGGACGACCCCCGTCGCATCGCCTGGCTGCGCGCCCACCTGGAGGCGACCCGGCAGGCCATCGCCGAGGGCTGCCGCGTCACCGGCGCTTTCGCCTGGACGCTGACCGACAACTGGGAGTGGGCCGAAGGTTTCCGCCAAACCTTCGGCCTAGTGCGGGTCGAGCGCCCGTCGCTGCGCCGCACGCCGCGCACCAGCCTCGCTTGGTTGGGCGCCTGCGCGCGCGCCAACGCGATCGTCTGAGGCCACCGGCGGCGCGCGTGGGTCCCGTCGCCGGTGTCTCCGTCCCGCAACATCCCGCCGCCTTGGCATCCCCCGGCGCGTGTGAGATGCAGGCCCCCGATCAGGCTGAACACGAATCCTCGACCGGAAGGAGCTTCCATGCCGCCGAGAATCCCGATGCGTCGCCGACGCCGCACCAAGATCGTGGCCACGCTGGGTCCGGCTTCCTCCACGACGGAGGTGATTGAGCGGCTGTTTCGTGCCGGGACCGACGTGTTCCGCCTCAACTTCTCCCACGGCACCCACGAGGGTCACGCGAGCAACGTCGCCATCATTCGCGACCTGGAGAAGCGGACCGGCCGACCGATCGGCATCCTCGCCGACCTGCAGGGGCCCAAACTGCGCGTGGGCCAATTTCAAGCCGGCCGCGTGCAACTCCAGACCGGCCAGTCCTTCCGGCTCGACCTGTCGCCCAACCCCGGCGACAACCTCCGCGTGCGGCTGCCGCATCCCGAGATCATCGCCGCCGCGCGAATCGGCACCTCGCTGTTGCTCGACGACGGCAAGCTCCGCCTGCGCGTCGTGCGCCAGCGCGAGGACCACCTGCAGACTGAGGTGCTGGTCGGCGGCGCCTTGTCCGACCGCAAAGGCGTGAACGTTCCGGACGTGATCCTGCCGATCCCGGCGCTGACGGCCAAGGACCGCACCGACTTCGCCTTCGCCCTCGACATGGGCATCGAGTACATCGGCTTGTCCTTCGTCCAGCGTCCCGAGGACGTGGCCGAGGCCAAGGAGATCGCCGGCGGCCGCGCCTGGATCATGGTAAAGATGGAGAAGCCGCAGGCGGTCGAGAACCTCGACGGCATCCTCGACCTGACTGACACCGTGATGGTCGCGCGCGGCGACCTCGGCGTGGAGTGCCCGCCCGAGGAGGTACCGCTGATCCAGAAGCGCATCATCCGCGCCTGCCGCGCCCGCGGCCTGCCGGTGGTGGTGGCCACCCAGATGCTCGAGAGCATGATCAGCGCCCCCTCCCCCACCCGCGCCGAGGCATCCGACGTGGCCACGGCGGTGTTCGACGGCGCCGACGCGGTGATGCTCTCGGCCGAGAGCGCCGCGGGCGGCTTTCCTTTCGAGGCGGTGAACATGATGGATCGCATCCTGTTCCGCGTGGAGCAGGACCCCGGTTGGCGCGAGATGACCGACAACGCCCGGCCCGCCCCCGAGCCCAACGCGGCGGGCGCCATCGCGGCGGCCGCGCGCCAGATCGCCAAGACCATCGACGCCGAGGCGATCGCCACCTTCACTTCCACCGGCTCCACCACGCTGCGCGTGGCCCGCGAGCGCCCGTCGGCGCCGATCATCGGCCTGACCTCCGAGGAGCGTACGGCGCGCCGCCTGGCCGTGGTCTGGGGCGTCCACCCGCTGCTGTCCCCTCAGCCCCACTCCATGACCGACATGGTCAGCCGCGCCCTGCGCGCCGCTTCCACCGAGGGATTTGCCAGCGTGGGCGACGAAGTGGTGGTGACTGCCGGCGTGCCGTTCGGCACCCCCGGCACCACCAACGCGCTGCGCGTCGCCGTGGTGGGCGCCAAGTCCGACCCGCCGCGGTCCGCCACCGCCGTGCCGCCGGCCGGGGACGATTGAGTACGATGCGGCCGAGAGCGGTCCGGCGCGCCCTCGCGGGACTGGTAGCGCTCGCCGCCTCGGCGGGGCCCGCACCGGCGCAGCGGCCCGGCCTGTACGACGTGGCTGGTACCAACCCGGACGGCTCCTCCTACGCCGGTATTATCGGTCTCCGGCAGGTCGGCCTCGCCTCGTGGCAGGTGCTGTGGAACCTGGGCGAGAGCCGCTTCGAGGGCTACGGCATGTCGTCGGGCAACACCTTCGCGGTGGGCTTCGCGCTGGGCCAACGGCCGGGCATCGCGATCTACGCCGTGGGCGCGGACGGCAGCATGACCGGCCAGTGGACCCTCGTGGGCACCAGCGCGATCGGCACCGAGACCCTCACCCCGCGCGCCGCGCCGCCGGCCACCCCGGCACCACAGGATCCCTCGCGCCCGTAGCCGTTGCGCACTCTCCGCCCCGCGGTGCCTAGCCGCGCGCGGCCGATCCGCCGTCACCCGTCTCCCCGCCGCGACCCCGCGCACCCGGACCTCACGTGTCGTCACCCAGCGCCCGCCGCCGCAGGTTGCGCAGGCGGGCATCGCCGCCCGGCATGCGCGGGTTCAGCCGTAGCGCCGCCTCCAGGCTGCGCAGGGCGCCGTTCATGTCGCGCCGTTCCTCCAGCAGGGACGACAAGGCGAGCAGTGCGCCGAAGTGCCTCGGCTCCAGCCGAAGCGCCTCGCGCAAGTCGCTCCCCGCGGCCACTGGGTCGCCCGCCCCGGCCTGCGCCCGGGCGCGCCGTACCCAGCTGTCCGCATGGTCGGGCTGCAGCGTGATCGCGGCGTCGAGGTCTTCCACCGCCGCGGCGAAGTTCCGCCCCCCCAGGTTGCGATCCGCCCGGCGCAGCAGCAGCACCACGGCCGGGCTCGCACCTTGCGCCCACAGTACCTGGAGCCGCGCTTCCAGCGCCGCGGCCGCCGCCGCGTCCGGCGCCTGGGCCAACTCGTCGAGCAGCCGCTGCGCGTCCGCCCGCTGCGCCTCCGCGGGCGGCCGTCGGACCGGCGCCTCCCCCGGCAGCGCCGGTCGCCCCTGCGCCAGCGCGATGGTGGGAAGCAGCGGGACGAGGAGCGCGAGGAACGGCATCATGCTGGCGAGTCTGGCCCGCCCGCGCGACCGATGATGGTTCGGCGCCGTCCGCGTCAGGCCGGAACCGCCTCCCGGCGCGCCCACGCGGTCGCCACCACGGCCGGCTCCGGCCCGCCCGCCATCCAGTCCAGCAGTTCCACCGTGTGCACCAGCGGTAGCGCGCCGCCGCCGAGCTGGGTCAGGCAACCGATGTTGCCGGCCGCCACGAGGTCGGCGCCGGTGCGCTCCAGGTGGCCCAGCTTGCGCTCCCGCAGCCGCCCGGCGATCTCGGGCTGCACGATGTTGTAGATGCCAGCCGAGCCGCAGCATAGGTGCCCCTCTGCCGGCTCCCGCACGCGAAATCCCGCCTTCTTCAGCAGCGCCTTGGGTTGCGCCGTAATCCCCTGGCCGTGCTGCAGCGAACACGCGGCATGATAGGCCACCGTCAGGTCCGGCGCCTCCCGGGAGGGCGCGTAGTCGAACCGCGCCAGCACCTCCGACACGTCCGCCGCCAGCGCCGACACGGCCGCGGCGCGAGCACGCCAGGGCTCCGGTTCCTCGCGGAACATATGGCCGTAATCCTTGATCGTGGTGCCGCAGCCCGAGGTGTTGACCACCACCGCGTCCAGCCCCTCGCCCTCTATCTCGGCCGCCCAGGCGCCGATGTTGGCCCGCGCCCGCGTCATGGCCGGGTCGTGGCGGCCCATGTGGTGCTCCAGCGCGCCGCAGCAGCCCTGATCTTTCGTGACCACCACCTCGATGCCCATGCGGGTCAGCAGGCGTATGGTCGCCTCGTTGATCGACGGCGCCAGCACGGTCTGGGCGCAGCCGGTGAGCAGCGCCACCCGGCCGCGCCGCGCGTCCTTCTTCACCTCTGGATCCATTCTCTCGCCCGGGCCCCGCGCCGGATGCACCTGCGGCCGCTGCATGGCCGAGCGCGGCGGCAGGCTGGTAGGCGCGAGATTCAGCATCGCCCGTACCCGCTGCGCCGTCATGCTCCGCCCCGGCACCAGGGCGCGGAACGGCCGCGCCATCCGCGCGCCAAGCAGTGATAGGCGGAACCGCTCCGGGTTCGGCAGCGTCCGCCCCAGCACGGCACGCATCATCCGCTCCGGCCAGGGGCGCTCGTACGTTTCCTCAATATGACGCCGGGCGTGGTCCACCAAGTGCATGTAGTTCACGCCCGAGGGACAGGTGGTCATGCAAGCCAGGCAGGACAGGCAGCGGTCCACGTGCTGCACCACCTCCTCCGTGGCCGCCCGCCCGCTCTCCAGCATGTCCTTGATGAGGTAGATGCGACCGCGCGGGCTGTCGAGCTCGTCGCCCAGCAGCACGAAGGTTGGGCAGGTGGCGGTGCAGAAGCCGCAGTGGACGCAGGTCCGCAGCACGCCGTTGGCGACCTTGATGTCCGGGTCTAGCAGCTGCTCGGCCGTGAAGTTCGTCTGCATGTCCGATCCCTATCTTCCCCGCGCGAACGCCGCTACGCCGCCCGCGCCCGGGGCGACGGGCGCCTCAAGAACCCACGAGCGGGTCCACGGCATCCCGGTTGCCCTCGAGCGCGTCCAGCAGGCTCGCGTGCGGCTCGTCGCCGCGCCGCAGCCGCTTGAGCAGCACCTCCGCCTCCTCGGCCTCGGCCGCCTCCCATCGATGACCGCCCCGCCACTTGCCGATCAGCGCGTTGGCGCGCCGCTCCGCTTCTGCCGGGCTGTCAGCGTCCGCCGCCGGATCTCGCACGTCGCGTTCCCTTCTTGCTCCGGGCTTCGCGGTCTCCCCGCCGGCGACGGTGCGCCGCGCGGCAGATCGACCGCAACCCTGAGGTGCATCGTTCGCTCAGCAATGGTCATCCACCACCGAGGACCCGCCGCATGCGCGCCACGACCGTGCCGACCCTGCTCCTGCTCGCTGCCACGGCCCTGGCTTCCTGCTCCGGCAGCGACCGGACCGTGGGCGAGAGGGTACGCGACACCGTGGACCCGCCGAGCGGCCCGGTGGAACGCGCCGGCCGCGCCACCGACCGCGCCGTGGATCGCGTGACGCCGCGCTGAGTTCCCGACCGGGGTGGCCCCGGCTTGTGGGCGCGGCGCGGCGCGTGAGCTTTCGGGCACCATCTCGCCTACAGCCCCGCCCGCATCCGACCTGGGTTCAACACGCTGCGCGGGTCCAGCGCCGCCTTCACGCGTACGGACAGCGCGGCCAGCGCCGCCGGCTCGTCGGGGATCACCGCCACGGCGGCGCGCAGCGGCTCCGGCGCCCGGAACAGCGTGTACGACCCGCGCAACGCGCGCGCCGCCTCGACCACTGCCGCGTGCGCTTCCGCCGTAGCCGGCCCCGCGACCCAGACCAGCCCACCGCCCCAGTCCAGCAGCAACTTCGCCCCGAAGGTTTCCCGCACCGCCCGCGCCACCGCCGGTCCGGCTGAAGGCCGCACCGACACCCGCCACACCGCCTCCGAGGCCGCCGCGCCCAGCGCCGCCCCGTCCCGCACGCCGCGCCACAGCGCGCGCGACGCCTCGCCCTCGATCCATTCCAACGCACCGAAGCTTCCCAGCGCCTCGCGCAGACGCCCACCGCGGTAACGCACGGACTCGGAGAAATCCTCCAGCCGCACGATCGCCACCAGCCCCGCCAGCCCACGCGCTGCGTCGCCGTCGGGCAGCACCGCCGCGCCGGTCACGCCGAATGGGCTGCCCAGCGCCGCCGACAGCGCCGCCACCCCGCGCGCCAAGTCGGGTACCCGAACCGCGAGCGTCGCGGCCGCCTCGGCCGCGGGCAGCACCTTGAAGGTGATCTCCGTCATCACTGCCAGCGTCCCGTGCGAGCCGCTGAGCAGCTTGGGCAGGTCCAGCCCGGTGACGTTCTTCAGCACCCGCCCTCCGGAGCGTAACACCTCGCCTTCCCCGTTCACGAAGCGCACGCCCAGCACGTGATCGCGCATCGAGCCCCAGGCAATCCGGCGCGGCCCGCTCAGGTTCGCGGCCACCGTGCCGCCCAGCGTCGCGGGGGCGTTACCGCCGAAGATCGGCCGCGGGTCTGGCGGCTCGGCGATCATCCCCTGCCCGCGCTCGGCCAGCGCCGCCTCAATTACTGGCATCGGCGTGCCGGCGCGGGCCGACATCACCAGCTCCGAAGGTTCGTACAGGGTAATCCCGGTCAAGTTCCGCAGGCTCAACGTCCGCGCCGCCTGCACCGGCCGCAGCAGCGCGCGCTTGGACCCGGCCCCCTCCACCGCCAGCGGCTCACCCGACGCGTGGGCCACCACCACCACCTCCGCCACTCCCGCCTCGGTGTCGGGCGCGAGGTCGGCGGCGAGCCGGGCGTTCATTCCGCCGCGAGCCGAGGCGCGGTCTCCTCTAACGGGAACACCTTGGCCGAGTTCAGCAGCCAGTCTGGATCGAAGGCGGTCTTGATCCGCCGCTGCTGCGCGATCTCCGACCCGGTGAATTGCACCCCCATCAGGTCACGCTTCTCCACCCCCACCCCGTGCTCGCCGGTCAGGCAGCCGCCGACCTCGACGCACAGCCGCAGGATGTCAGCCCCGAACGCCTCGGCCTTGTGGAAGCTCGCCGGGTCGTTGGCGTCGAACATGATGAGTGGATGGAGGTTGCCGTCGCCGGCATGGAAGATGTTGGCCACCTTCAGCCCGTAGCTGTCCGACATCTCGCCCATCCGGCGCAGCACGTGCGGCAGCTGCCCGGTGGGGATGGTGCCGTCCATGCACAGGTAGTCCGGGCTGATCCGCCCGATCGCCCCGAAAGCGCCCTTGCGTCCCTTCCAGATCGCCGCGCTCTCCTCCACGGTCTGCGACACCCGCAGGCTGATCGGGTCGAAGCGGGAGCAGATGTCCTTGATGCGGTCGAGCAGCGCGTCCTGCTCGGCCACGCTGCCTTCCACCTCGATGATGAGCAGCGCTTCGGCGTCCAGCGGGTAGCCGGCATGGGCGTAGGCCTCGCAGGCGTGGATCGCCGGCCGATCCATGAACTCCAGCGCCACGGGGATGATCCCCGAGCCGATGATCGCCTCCACCGCCTGCCCCGCCACCTCGTTGGCGCGGAACGCCGCCAGCATGGCCCGCGCCCCCTCCGGCCCGCGCAGGATTCGCACCGTCACCTCGGTGACTATCCCGAGCTGACCCTCGGAGCCGGTGACGATGCCCATCCAGTCGTAGCCGGGCGCGTCGAGGTAATCGCCGCCGAGGTGCAGCACCTCGCCGGTGATCGTCACCATCGTCAGGCCGAGCAGGTTGTTGGCGGTCACGCCGTACTTCAGGCAGTGCGCGCCGCCCGAGTTCATCATCACGTTGCCGCCGATCATGCAGGCGAGCTGCGAGGACGGGTCGGGCGCGTAGAAGAACCCTTCCCCCTCCACCGCCTTGGTGATCGCGAGATTGGTCACGCCGGCCTGCACCACGGCCAGCCGGTCGTCGAAGTCGATCTCCAGCACTCGGCTCATGCGCATCAGCCCGATCACCACGGCATCGGCCAGCGGCAGTGCGCCCCCTGCCAGCGACGTGCCTGCCCCGCGCGGCACGATCCGTATGCCGTTCTCGCCGCAGTATCGCAATACCGCGGCCACCTGCTCGGTAGTCTCGGGCAGCACCACGGCCAGCGGCGGCATGCGGTACGCGGACAGGCCGTCGGCCTCGTAGGGCTTGAGGCGCAGCGTGTCGCCGATCACGCCCTCGCCCAGCGGACCGCCGGGCACGAGTGCGCGCAAGGCGTCGAGGATTTCCTCGCGCCGCGCCATCACCTCGGGCTTGGGAACTGGCAACTGGATCATCGGCCCACTTCCTCGCTTCTTGATTGCGGCGAGGATGAGCCGGACCGCCCGGCCCGGCAAGCGATACGAGTGGGTCCGGACGAGCCGGCGCGGGCGAGGTGAGCAGGCGACCACCGACGGGAGATCACTGCGGCGGGCGGGAGCGCCCACAGCGTCAGAGCCCCCGGATCAGCCCTGGCGTGCCTTCATCCTCGGATTCTTCTTGTTCAGCACGTAGAGCCGGCCGCGGCGGCGGACCAGCACGCAGTTCTTGTCGCGGGTCTTGGCGCTCTTGAGACTGTTGCGGATTTTCATGACACACTGTCTGCTCTGGACGTCCACCGAGGGGCATCCGTTGGGGGCTGGGCGTTCGTCGGGGGAGTTGCTTCGCGACTGCTCCGAGTCCGCGCCGAGCGCCGGGCTCTACCGGCGACGAAGAAACGCGTCAACCGCGCCAATGCCGGGGCGCTCGGACGTCCTCGCGAACGGGCACCCGCAGGTCCGGGCGCCGGCTCCCGTCCCGCGCGATGCGCGCCCAGTCAGGCGGCAGGGCGCTCCGGCCCCGGCAGCTCCACCGTGATCGCCAGTGCCGACAAGTCGCTCCCCCGTTCCAGCGCCACGTTCACCTTGTCCGGGTTGATGGCGACGTGCCGGGCGACTAGCTCCACGATCTCGCGCTGCAGCTTAGGCAGGAAATCCTCCCCGTTGCGGCTGATGCGCTCGTGGCTGAGGATAATCTGCAGCCGCTCCTTGGCGGCACTCGCGGTGGCCGGCTGCTCGGTGCGGCGGCCGCGGAATACGTCCAACCAGCTCTTCACGCCGCCCTCCCCCCGAACAGGCGTGACAGGATGCCCTTCTTCTCCGCGCTGAGAAAGCGCATCGGCCGCTCCTCACCCAGGAAGCGTGCCACGGCGTCCTTGTACGCCGCGCCGGCGTTGCTCTCGGCGTCCAGCACCACTGGGCTGCCGGTGTTGGACGCCTTGAGCACGCTCTCGCTCTCCGGGATCACCCCCAGCAGCGGGATTCGCAGGATTTCCTGGATGTCCTCCAGCTTGAGCATCTCGCCGCGCTCCACCCGCGCCGGGTCGTAGCGCGTCACCAGCAGGTGCTCGCGCACGTGGTCGCGCTTCTCCTCGGCCCGCTTGGAGCGCGATTGCAGCACCCCCAGGATGCGGTCGCTGTCGCGCACCGAGGACACCTCGGGGTTGGTCACGATCAGCGCTTGGTCGGCGAAGTACAGCGCCAGCAGCGCCCCCTTCTCGATGCCGGCGGGGCTGTCGCACAGGATGTAGTCGAACTCGTTCGACAGCTCGGCGATGACTTTCTCCACCCCGTCCTTGGTAAGCGCGTCCTTGTCGCGGGTCTGCGAGGCCGGCAGGATCGCCAGCGTGTCCACCCGCTTGTCGCGGATCAGCGCCTGGTTCAGCCGTGCCTCGCCCTGGATGACGTTGACGATGTCGAATACCACTCGCCGCTCGACCCCCATGATGAGGTCGAGGTTGCGCAGGCCGACGTCGAAGTCGATCACCGCCACTTTCTTGCCGGTCTGCGCCAGTGCAGTCGAGAAGGCGGCCGACGACGTCGTCTTGCCCACCCCTCCCTTGCCCGACGTCACCACGATCACCTGCGCCATCGCGCCCGCACCCCCTCGTGAAATCCCGTAAGCCGCGCCGGCGAGCTCAGCCCAGCCGGTCGAACCGCATGCTCTCGCCCACCAGCCGCGCCTGCACCGCCTTGCCGATCGGCGCCTCGGTCAGCCCGTCGCGCACCGCGTAGTAGCCGGCGATGGACACCAGCTCGGGGTCGAAGTTGGCCGCGAACACCCGCGCCGACACGTTGTCCGCGCCCCCTACGATGGCCCGGCCGCGCAGCGCGCCCCAGACGTGCAGGTTGCCGTCGGCGATGGCCTCGCCCCCGGCGTTCACCGAGCCGTTCACCACCAGGTCGCAGCCCTGGGCCCAAACCCGTTGCCCGGCCCGCACCGACTCGTCCACCACCATCGTCGGCCGCGCCGGGAGCGGCGGCTCGGGCACGGCCGGCTCTGGCGCCGGGGGAGCGGGCCCGCCCGGGCTCGCGGGAATGTTCGCAGCCGTCTCGCCGCCGGCCGAGCGCAGCGGCGGCAGTCCGGCCTGCTGGGCCGCTGCGCGCAGCGCGGGCGAGCCGCCGGTGGTGCCAATGGGCAGGATCGCCGCCGCCCGCAGCTCGCGCACCAGGACGGCGAAGTCCACGCGAGCGTCATTCCCCAGCTCGTCCAGCCCGATGGCGATGGGCGCGTTGCGCAGGAAGCCCGGCGCGCGGCGGAACTGGTCGGCAATGGCTGGAACCACCACCTCCGCTCGCGCGTCGAGCAGGCGTAGCACCAGCAAGCTGAAGTTGGCGGCGCGCAGCCGGAAGGGCTCGGCTCCCCCGGGTCCCGCCCCAGCTCGTGCGTTCTCGGCGTGTGCGGACATGTCCGGCCCCGAATCCCCCCGCCGGCCCCCCCGTGGGGCGCGGTTTCGCGGCCTACCCTACACGGGGCGGGGCCAGCGGCGTAAGCGGGCCCGGGCCGGGCTGTACGGATCGCGACGAGGAGCGCTCGCCTGCCGGTCCTTTCCGCGCGAAGCAGCGCTTCAGCCGATGGCGCGCGGGCCGCGCTGATCCCCTCCGCGCGCACCCAGCCCGATTTCCGCCCTCGGGCGAGGGCGATGCCGAACCGGGCGGGGTTGTCGCTGAGCACGTCGGGTGCGGTGACGGCCCGGCGCTCGGGGCTCTCGGAGGAGTTCATCACCGCCTGCCCGCGCCCCAGCGTGCCGCAGTCTTCCCATCCCGCGCCCGCCACGGCGCGCACCGACGCCCTCACCCCCGGTTGAGCAGCGCGTCCGGCAGCCAGGTCACCACCACCGGGAACACGGTGCAGATCGCCACAGTCAGCACCAGCATCGCGAAGAACGGCAGCGAGGCGCGCGCCACCGCGGTCTGCTCGCGCCCAGTCATGGTTTGCATCACGAACAGGTTGAAGCCGACGGGAGGCGTGATCTCGGCGATCTCGACCAGCAGCACGATGAAGATGCCGAACCACACGAGGTCGAAGCCCGCGGCGGTGACCATCGGCACCACGATCGAGGTGGTCAGCACGATCATGCTCACCCCGTCGAGCGCCGTGCCGAGCAGCACGTAGACCACCGTCAGCACCGCGATGATGCCGTAGGGCCCGAGCTGCATCGCGACCACCATGCCCGCCAGGGCGGCGGGGATGCCGGTCAGCGCCATCGCTTTGGTCAGGAACGCCGCGCCGGCCAGGATGAACATGATCATGCACGACAGCCGCGTGGCGCCGCCCAGGCTGTCGAGAAAGGCGCGCCACGTCAGCGTGCCCGTCGCCGCCGCCAGGATCAGGCTGCCGAGCACGCCGAACGCCGCGGCCTCGGTGGCCGTCGCCCAGCCCACGAACATCGTGCCGATCACGCCCACGATCAGGATCGCGCAGGGAATAAGCTGCGCCGAGGCGCGCAGTTTACCCACCAAGGACAGCCGCGGCTCCCGCGGCGGCTGCTTGCCGGGGTTCAGCAACGCCCAGACCGCGATGTAGAGGCTGAACAGCCCCATCACGATGGCCCCCGGTATCATGCCGGCTAGGAACACCCGGATGATCGAGACCTCCGCCGCCACGGCGTACACCACCATGATGATCGAGGGCGGGATCAGGATGCCCAGCGTGCCGGATGTCGCGAGGCTGCCGATCGCCACGTCCTCGTCGTAGCCGCGCCGCCGCAGCTCCGGCAGCGCGATCCGCGACACCGTGGCGCAGGTCGCGGCCGAGGAGCCCGACACCGAGCCGAAGATGCCGCAGGCCAGCACGTTGACGTGCAGCAATCCCCCGGGCACCCGACGCACCCAGGGCGACAACCCGTTGAACAGCTCCTCACTCAGCTTGGTGCGGAACAGGATCTCGCCCATCCACACGAACATCGGCAGCGCCGCCAACGTCCACGACCCCGTGCTCTCCCACAGCGCCGAGGCGAGGTAGAGCCCCGGCTCGGGGTGCACCCAACTCGTCGCGACCCAGCCCACCGCGGCGAGGCTCATCGCGATCCACAGCCCCGAGCCCAGCAGCGCGCACAGCAGCACGAGCAGCAGCAGTGCGAGCACGCCCAGGTCGGCCGGGGCCACCGCCTCAGACCTCGGCCGAGAAGTCGCCGCGCTCCGCGCGCTCGGCCGCCGCCTCCGAGTAGGAAGGCGTGCGCCCGCCAGCCACGCGCGCCATCTCGTCGAGGATCGCCACCAGCAGCACCCCCGCGCCGAGCGGCATGGCCAGCTTGGGGATCCACAGCGGGAACGCCACCGAGCCCTGCGCCACCTCCTCGATCTCGCGGGAGAAGACGACGTCCCCGGCGGTCCACCAGACCATCGTGCCGACCACCACGGCCGCGAGCGCCAGCACCGCCAGCTCCGCCAGCCGCCGCGCGCGCGCGCCCAGCCGGTCCAGCAGCATGCCCACCCGGATCAGCTCGCCGCGGCGGAACGCCTGCGCCAGCGCCCCGAAAGTGGCGGACACGCACAGGTAGGCCGCGACGTCGTCGGCCGCCGGGAACTGCCGCCCCATCTCGCGCAGCGCCACCTGCCCCAGCATCACCACCAGGATGCCCAGCAGCGACAGCGCCGCGAACGCCGCGCTGAGCGCGTACAATCCGTCCAACGCGCGCCGCAGCACGCGACCGGCCGACCCCGCTCCGGCGCGCCCCGCACCGCCGTCCCCGGGCCGGGCGATCAAGCCCGGTAAGCCGCGATCAGCTTCTGCCCGTCCTCGCCGGTACGGCCCAGCCACTCGTCCACCATGGTCCGGCTGACCCGCGCCATGCCCTCCATCAGGGCTGCCGAGGGCTGCGCCACCGTCATGCCGCGCGACGCCAGGGTGTTGCGCGTGGTGGTGGACGCCTCCTCGGCGAAGCCCCAGCCGCGCGCCTCGGCGCTCGCCGCCGCCGTCCGCAAGGACGCCTGCATCTCGGGTGCCAGCGCGTCCAGCGCCCGCCGGTTCACGAACACCACGTTGCGCGTCAGCGTGAAGCCCACGGGCGTGTAGAACTTCGCGTAGTCCCAGGCCGAGGTGTCCACCCCCGTCACCGAGGACGTCACCATCGCGTTGACCACCCCCGTCGCGAAGGCCTGCGGCACTTCAGCCGCCTGCACCAGCGTCGGCGTCGCTCCCACCAGGGCTGCGAAGCGGCCGGTCATCACGTTGAACGTCCGCATGCGGGTGCCGCGCAGCCCCTCGATGCCCTCCAGCGCCGCGTTGGTGTAGAAGCCCGAAGGCGGCCAGGGCACGGAATACAGCGGCACGACTCCCTGCCGGGCGAAGCGCGCCTCCACGAACGGCTTGGCCAGCTCGTACAGCTTGCGTGCCTCGGCGAAATTCGAGACCAGTTGCGGGATGCCGTCCACCTCGAAGAACGGGTCCTCGTTGCCGTAGGCCGACAGCAGCACTTCGCCCAGCTGCACCTGCCCGCGCTGCACGCCCGCCTTGATCTGCGGCATCGGCAGCAGCGACCCGTTCACCTGCAGCGCCACGGCCAGCTGCCCGCCCGAGGCCCGCTCCAGCTCCTCGGCGAAAATCCGGTTGTTGCGGGTGTGATAGTTGCTGTCGGGGTAGGGCGTGGCGAACTGCCACCGCGCCGCCTGGGCGCGCGCCCCGCCTGCGGCCAGGGTGGACGCGCCGGCCAAGCCGGCCGCGAGCGCCGTGCGGCGGGTGAGGAGCATGGGACGGCAATCCTTCGTGGTCGTCCCGGCATCATCCCCGCCGATGGCCGGCGCGGGCAAGGGGGCGCGGCATCCCGTCCGCCGCCGTCGCGCCGCAAATGCCGGCGCGATGGGCGACGAGCGACCCCGCCGCCCGCTTCCGCGCCACCCCCGCCGCCCCGCTCACTCCCCGGCCAGGAAGTGCCGCGCCCCCTCGTGCAGCACCCGTAGCCCCATCGCGAGGTCCTCCGGCGCCGTGTCCTCGCTCCAGTGATGGCTGATGCCGCCGACCGAAGCGGTGAACAGCATCGCCGACGGCATCACCCGCGCCACGTACTGCGCGTCGTGCCCGGCGCCCGAGGGCATCCTCTGCCAGCGCCCCGGCGCGAACGCCTCCGCTGCCCCGGCCAGCGCTTCCTGCAGGCCAGGGTCGCACGGCGCCGGCCGCGACTGGCTCACCACCTCCAGAACAGCCGCGCAGCGCTCGCGCCGGTTGCTCTCGGCCACGCCGCGCTGCAGCACCCCGTCCAGCCGCTCCAGCACGTCGAGCGAGATGTCGCGCACCTGGAACAACACCTCCGCCCGCCCCGGGATGATCGACGCCGCCCCCGGCGACAGCGCGATCCGCCCGCAGGTCCAAACCGTGCGCTCGCCGCAATGGCGCGGGAACTCCGCGTCCAGCCAGGCCAGTAGCCGCACCGCCGCCAGCCCGGCGTCGCGCCGCTCGGCCATGGTGGTACCGCCGGCGTGATCCTGCTGCCCCTCGAACACGATGCGATACTGCCAGATCGCCACGATGCCGGTGACCACGCCCACCTGCATGCCGCGGCTCTCGAGCTGCGTCCCCTGCTCGATGTGCATCTCTAGAAACCCCGCGTGCCGTCCCGCCTCCACCGCCAGCCGCGGCAACCCTTCCAGCCCCGCCTCGCGCAGCGCCGCGCGCAGCGGCTTGCCGTGGTAGCGGTTCGTCAGCGCGTCGATCTCGCTTTCCGGCAGCAGCCCGATGAAAGAGCGCGAGCCGATGAACGATCCGTAGTGCCCTTCCTCGTCGGCGAAGGCGACCACGTCCACCGGCAGCCCGGCGCGGGCCAGCGCCAGCGCGGCCACCACACCCAGCGCCCCGTCCAGCCAGCCGGCCTCGTTCTGGCTCTCGAGGTGCGATCCCGCCAGCAGCTTGGCGCCCGGCCCGGGATGGCGGCCCAGCACGTTGCCGATGCCGTCCATCGCGGGCTCCAGCCCGGCCTCGGCCATGCGCGCCATCAGCCAGCGACGGGATTCCATGTCATCGGCCGAGTAGGTCGGACGGTGCACGCCGGTGCGGAAGGCGCCGATCCGCCGTAGCTCGTGCAGGTCGGCAAGGAAGCGCCCCGTGTCGGGCCGAGAATGCGCGGGTTCTGTATCCATGGAAGCGCAGCCTGGGCGACCCGCCGATGCCGGACAAGGTCGTCGCCCCGCGACGGGCGACGCGTGCGACGATGTCCCGCCCGGCTGGCACGTTCCGCGACCGCGTTCGCCCCCCTCAACCGCGCGCCGAGGCAGTGGCGATGCCGGACGCCGCACCAGACCGCGCTCGGCCGCCCGCCCCCGCGGCGGAGCCGGCCGTCGCGCGCCCCGGCCCGATGCCCCCCGCGCGGCCGCCACGCTGGCCCAGCCCGGCCGCCGCTGCTAGGAGCGGTCCGATGCTGGATGTCTCCGCCCGCGACGACCTCCACGCTTCGATCGGTGATGCCCCCAGCCCGCGCGCCGCGACCCTGCGCCGCGCCGGCCGGATTGCCCTTTGGGGCGCCGTGAGCTTCGCGCTCAACCTCGTCGAGCAGGTCGCCGAGGTCGTGGCGCCGCTGGTCCTCGCCGCCGGCCTCGCCTGGTGGGCGGCGCTGCGAGTAGCCGGCGCCGTTTCGGTTGAGCCCTCCGTACAGGCCGTGCTCGACACCCTGCCCGCCCGCTTCGACGCCGCCGGCTGGCTGCTGACGCCGGGCGGGCTGATCCGCGACGGCGTGCTGCTGATGGCCCTCGTCGCCGCCTGCCGCACGCTCAACGCCATTCTCGCCCGCGAGGCCTGATGCCGGCGGCGAACTCCTCCGGCGCACTCCGCCGGCTCGCCACGGCGGCCTGGCGCCGTCGGCCCACCACCCGCGCCGAGGTCGGCTGGCTGCTCGGCCTGCTGGCCGCGGCGGCGGGGCTGCTCGCCTTCTGGGGCATCGCGGCCGAGATGCTGGAAGGCGAGACCGGCGCCTTCGACCGCGCCGCCATGCTGGCGCTGCGCGAGCCCGGCGACCCTTCCGACCCGGTGGGACCGCGCTGGCTGGAGGAGGTGGCGCGCGACGTCACCGCGCTGGGCAGCCACGTCGTGCTCACCGCCGTCACGCTGGCGGTTGTGGGTTACCTGGCGCTGGACGGCAGGCGCCGCGCCGCCCTGCTGGTGGCTGCCTCCGTGGGCGGCGGCATGGCGCTGAGCAGCGCGCTCAAGCTCGGCTTCAACCGTCCCCGCCCCGAACTCGTGCCGCACGCGGTGGAGGTCTACACGCTTAGCTTCCCGTCCGGCCACGCCATGCTCTCGGCGGTGACCTACCTCACGCTCGGTGCGCTGCTGATGCGGGTGCAGGCGCGCTGGCGGCTGCGGGCTTACGTCCTGTCCCTAGCAGTGCTCACCACCCTGCTGGTGGGCGTCAGCCGCGTCTACCTGGGCGTCCACTGGCCCACCGACGTGCTGGCGGGCTGGTGCGTCGGCACCGCCTGGGCGCTGCTGTGCTGGCTGGTGGCACTGCGCCTGCAGCGTGAGGGCGAGGTGGAACCGTCGGGCGCTCCCGCCGAGCTGCCGGCGCGGCCCGTCGGCTGAACCGCGGCCTCCCTCCCACCCGGCACCCCCATGCCGCCCCGGCATCCCGCCCCCTTGCGGCGCACGGCCTGGACAGCCGTCGCCTGCCCGGCTACGGCCCGCCGCCCCGCCATGCCCACCCATCCCGCCCCGCTGCGCACGGCCGACTTCGACTTCGCCTTGCCCGAGGCGCTGATCGCCCAGTCGCCCGCCCGCCCGCGCGACGCCGCCCGCCTACTCGACGTGCGCCCCGACGGCCTCGCCGACCGCGTCGTGTCCGAGCTTCCCACCTTGCTGGAACCGGGTGACCTGCTCGTCGTCAACAACACCCGCGTGATCCCCGCCCGCCTGCGCGCCCGCCGCGGCGCCGCGGCCGTGGAAATCCTCCTCAACCGCGCCGAGGGCGGCGGGCTGTGGCACGCCCTGGCCCGCAACGCCCGCCGCCTGCGCCCCGGCGACGTGCTGGACGTCCCCGGCGCCCCCGTTCTGCGCCCCCGCGTTCTCGAACGCCGCCCCGACGGCGCCGTGATCCTGGACATGGGCGCCGACGAGGCTGCCCTGCTCGCCGCCCTGGATGCCGCCGGCGAGGTGCCGCTGCCGCCCTACATCCGCCGCCCCGACGGCGCCGCCGCGTCCGACCGCGACGACTACCAGACCGCCTTCGCCCGGCACCCCGGCGCGGTCGCCGCCCCCACCGCCTCGCTGCACTTCACCCCGGCGCTGCTGGCCGCGCTGGAGGCGCGCGGCGTCGGGCGCGCGGCCGTCACCCTGCACGTCGGCGCCGGCACCTTCCTGCCCGTGCGCGGCGACGATCCCCGCGCCCACGCCCTGCACGCCGAATGGGGCGAGATCACCCCCGACGCGGCGGACGCCATCAACCGCGCCCAGCGGATCGTCGCCGTCGGCACCACCGCGCTGCGCCTGCTGGAGAGCGCCGCGCGGCCGGACGGCGCGGTGGCGCCCTTCCGGGGCGAGACCGCGTTGTTCCTCCTCCCCGGCCACCGCTTCCGCACCGCCGCCTTGCTGCTCACCAACTTCCACCTGCCGCGGAGCACGCTGTTCATGCTCGCCTGCGCCTATGCCGGCACCGACCGGGTGCGCGCCGCCTACGCCCACGCCGTCGCGCAGGGCTACCGCTTCTACTCCTTCGGCGACGCCACGCTGCTGCGCCGGGACGACGCGCCGTGAGCGGCGCCGGCACTGTCGGGGCGTCGTCGGCCGGCCCGCCGTCCGACGACGCCCCGCTCTCCTTCACCCTTTCCGCCACTGACGGCACCGCCCGCGCCGGCACGCTGCGCACCGCCCACGGCGAGGTGCCCACCCCGGTCTTCATGCCGGTCGGCACCGCCGGCACGGTCAAGGCGATGACGGCCGATGCCGTGCGCGCCACCGGTGCGCAGATGGTTCTGGGCAACACCTACCACCTGATGCTGCGCCCCGGCGCCGAGCGGGTCGGCCGCCTGGGCGGCCTGCACCGCATGATGGACTGGCACGGCCCGATCCTGACTGATTCCGGCGGTTTCCAGGTGATGTCGCTGGCCAAGCTGCGCGACATGGACGAGGGCGGCGTCACCTTCCGCTCGCACCTCGACGGCACCAGGCACCGCCTCACCCCCGAGCGCAGCATCGCCGTCCAGCAGCTGCTCGATGCCGACGTGACCATGTGCCTGGACGAGTGCACCCCTTTCCCCGCCACCGAGGACCAAGCTACCACCTCCATGCGCCTGTCCATGCGCTGGGCCGCCCGCTGCCGCGACGCCTTCGTCCCGCGCCCCGGCTACGGCCTGTTCGGCATCGTCCAGGGCTCCACCTATCCCGACCTGCGCGCCGAGAGCGTCGCCGCCCTCACCGCGATCGGCTTCGAGGGCTACGCGATCGGCGGCCTCGCGGTCGGCGAGGGCCAGCAGGCGATGTTCGCCACCCTGGACCGCACCGCTCCCCTGCTGCCCCGCGACCGCCCCCGCTACCTCATGGGCGTCGGCACCCCGGCCGACATCGTCGGCGCCGTGGCGCGCGGCGTGGACATGTTCGATTGCGTGCTCCCCACCCGCTCCGGCCGCACCGCCCGCGCCTATACCTCCCGCGGCGCGCTGAACCTGCGAAACGCCCGCCACGCCGAGGATCTTGCCCCGCTCGACGCCGAGTGCGACTGCCCGGCGTGCACGCGCCATTCCCGCGCCTATCTCCACCACCTGTTCAGGGCCGAGGAGATGCTGGGACCGATGCTGCTGACTTGGCACAATATCCACCACTACCAGCGACTCACGGGACGGTTGCGCGCCGCCATCCTGGACGGCCGCTTCGCCGACGAGGCCGCCATCCTCGCCGCCAGCTGGGAAACCGAGCAGCCCGCCGCGCCCGGGCACCCGGAAGGCGAGCCCGCGTGAGCACCACCGACACCGCCGGCCTCACCAAGCTCGGCCACCACGCCCCACTTCCCGCCTCGCCGACCGAGGCACGGCTGGAGCGTGTTCCCAACCCTCACCCCGGACAGCGCTACCTCGTGCGCTTCACCGCGCCCGAGTTCACCTCGCTGTGCCCGATGACCGGCCAACCCGACTTCGCCCACCTCGTGCTCGACTACGTGCCCGGCGAGTGGCTGGTGGAGAGCAAGTCGCTCAAGCTGTTCCTCACAGCTTTCCGCAATCACGGCTCGTTCCACGAGGCCTGCACCCTCGACGTCGGCCGCCGCGTGGCCGACGCCATCGCGCCGCTGTGGCTGCGCATCGGCGGCTACTGGTACCCGCGCGGCGGCATCCCGATCGACGTGTTCTGGCAGACCGGCGCCCCACCCGAGGGCGTGTGGCTGCCCGACCAGGGCGTGGCCCCTTACCGCGGCCGGGGTTGACCGCGACCAGCCCCGGGATTCGGGGCCGGCGATGAAGCTTCCGCGGCGCGCCCTGGCGCCTCGCCGTCACCGGCCCAACCTTCGATGGATGGACCGACGCCACCTCCTCCTCGCCGCCACCGCCCTGGGCGCCTCCGACGCCGCCGCCCGCGCCTAGTCGCTCCTGCCATCGCAGGGCAGCACCGGCGTCGACCCCACCCTGCCCGACCCCACCGACACCGTAAGCGTCCGGCCACGACACGCTGACGCGGTCCGCTGAACACCAACGCCATCC
>CAXTEL010000025.1:0-42902 GCA_964243365.1 uncultured Roseomonas sp.
GGCGCCCTCCTCCTACGCAGGATCGCCCATCGCTGATTTCTCAAACGGTCACTGAACACGATCGGCCGGTCGTGCTCGCGACGGCAGGAATTGAGGGCAAATACGTGATGTCCTCAGATCCTGCGTAGACAAGAAGATAAGAGAACAATGCTAAACCGAAAACATTCACCAAATTACACTGTAGCGTTCACGCGAAAGATTCTTGTTTTCAAATTACGTTACTTAAAAGACATGAAAACCCCGAACCATGAATTATTCATAACACGAAATCCTACTAACGAAACAATCCAGAGTTGCGCAAAAATGCTCGTATCCTTCAACGGATACCCTTCTCAACGCCTCTCTGTTCAACAAAAATGGTGCAAAGACACTAAAATTGAGATACTATGCGTTGTACCAAGGGCTGGGGTGGCTGATTCCGGCCAGGAGAAATCCTCACTTAAGACATGTTGATTAAGCTTGTTCGACATGCGTTCAGCGATTTTCGGGGAGTTGGATTGTTTTGGACAACGTCATGGCTTCATCGCTGACTGCCCTCAGCGAGACGTACCCTTGGGGATCGATGTCGGCGGCCGAAGTGCTCGGGGCCAATCTCGGGAACTCCGCGGCTGCATCACGGTCCGCCGTCCCCGACTTGGTCGCGTCCGCCGCCCGGGCCTCGCCGGAGGCGATCGCGCTTCGCGGGCCGTGCGGCGAGGTCAGCTACGGCGCGCTGGACGCCCGCGCGAACCAGTTGGCGGCCTACCTGCGGTCGCTCGGCGCGGGCCCGGGCACGATCGTCGGCGTCCTCATGGACCGCTCCTTCGACCAGATCACGTCGCTGCTGGCGGCCATGAAGTCGGGTTGCGCGTTCCTCCCGCTGGACACGGCCTGGCCGCACGAGCGGATGCGCGCCATTCTCGCCGACGCCGGGGCCTCGGTGCTGCTCGCGGGACCGGCGATCCCCGAGGATCTCGGCGAGGGTCGCGTCCTTGTGCGGATGGCGCGTGACGCCAGGATCATCGACAGCTTCGCTTCCAACAGCGCGCCGGTCAGCCCCGGGCCCGACGATCTTGCCTACGTCATCTACACTTCCGGCTCCACCGGGACGCCCAAAGGCGTGGAGATCACGCACGGCAACCTGCTGAGCCTCGTTTCCTGGCACCGCGACGCCTTCGGGATCGGTCCGGCCGACCGCGCGAGCCACCTCGCCGGGCTGGGCTTCGACGCGGCGGTGTGGGAGGTCTGGCCCTACCTTTCGGTCGGGGCCGGCGTGTGCCTAGCCGACGAGATGACGCGCACCTCGCCCGAGCTGCTGGGCCGCTGGCTGGTCGCCGAGCGGGTGAGCGTCGCCTTCGTGCCGACGGCGCTGGCCGAGCCGATGATCGCCGCGGAATGGCCGGCCGACACCGCGCTGCGCTTCATGCTCACCGGCGCCGACGTCCTGCGCTCGCATCCTCGTCCGGGCCTGCCCTTCGCGCTGGTGAACAACTACGGGCCGACGGAGTGCACCGTGGTCGCCACCTCGGGCGTGGTGCCGCCGTCGGGCGGCGCCGAAGCGCCGACCATCGGCTGGCCCATCGCTGGCACCTGCGTGCACGTGCTGGACGAGCGGGGCATGCCCGTGCCGGCCGGGGAACTGGGCGAGCTGCACATCGGCGGCGAGGGCGTCGGGCGCGGCTACCGCAACCGCCCCGAGCTCACGGTCCGCCACTTCCTGCCCGATCCGTTCGCCGGCCGGCCCGGCGCGCGCATGTACCGCACGGGCGACCTCGGGCGAATGCTGGCGGACGGGCAGATCGCCTTCGGCGGCCGCATCGACGACCAGGAGAAGATTCGCGGCCACCGCGTCGAGCCGGAGGAGGTGGCGCGCGCGTTGAACCGCCAGCCCGGCGTGACGACGTCCGTCGTCGTGGCGCGCCCGGACGCGTCCGGGAACCGCCAGCTGGTCGCCTACGTCGTGCCCGCCCCGGATGCCGCGGACGTGACGGCGCCGGTCCTGCACGCGGCTCTGGCGGCGATCCTGCCGTCCTACATGGTGCCGGCCGCCTTCGTGCGGCTCGACGCGCTGCCGCTGACCACCAGCGGCAAGATCGACCGGCGCGCCCTGCCCGAGCCGGACGCGGCCAACAGCTTGGACGCGCGCAACAGCCCGGGCGAGCCCGCCGGCCGGGCCCCGGAAACCCCGACGGAGGAGCGCCTCGCCGCCATCATCGGCGGCCTGCTCGGCGTCGAGGCCGTCGGCGCGGACGACAACTTCTTCCTCCTGGGCGGCCACTCGCTGCTGGGCACGCAGGTGGTGCTGCGGGCGCGGGAAGCCTTCGGCGTGGAACTGACGCTGCGCCACCTGTTCGAGGCGCACACGGTGGCGACCCTGGCCGCCAAGGTTGAGGACCTGCTGATCGCGCAGATCGAGAGCATGAGCGAGGAGGAGGTGCTCCGGCTGATGGGCGGGGCCGAGGGGGAGCACGGGTCGTGACGACGCGCACGCTCGCGCGCCCGGCGGCGGCCGACCCTTCGCTGAGCCTGTTCCAGCTGCTCGACCCGGAGGTGCTGGCCGACCCGTACCCGCTGTACCGCCGGGTGCGGGCGCAGGGCCCGGTGCGCTGGGACCCGTTCGTGCACTCCTGGGTGGTCACCGGCTACGCCGAGGTGGTCACGGCGCTGGGCAAGTTCTCGTCCGACCGCACGCCCAAGCCGGAGTTCCTGCGCCGGTCGGGCCTGGAGTCGCTCGAGCCGATGGCGCGGGTCATGGCGCGGCAGATGCTGTTCCAGGACCCGCCGGAGCACGCGCGGCTGCGCAAGCTGTGCGCGGCGGCCTTCGCGCCGCGGCGGATCGAGCTGCTGCGCGAGAACGTCGGGCGGATCTGCGAGGGGCTGCTCGACCGGGTCGCGCACCAGGGCCGGATGGACGTGATCGCGGACTTCGCCGCGCCCATGCCCGCCATCGTGATGGCCGACCTGCTCGGCGTGCCGACCGAGGACCATGCGAAGCTCAAGTCCTGGTCGGCGGACTTCGCCGACCTGCTCGGCAACTTCCAGCACGACCCCGAGCGCGCCGCCCAGGTGCTGCGCAGCCTCGAGGAGCTGCAGCTCTACGTCGCGGGCGCGATGCGCGACCAGGCGCGCGAGCCGCGCGACGGGCTGATCCGCGCGCTGATGCAGGCCGAAGCGGAGGGGACGCGGCTGAGCGAGGAGGAGGTGATCGCCAACGTCGTGATCACCCTCGTGGCCGGCTTGGAAACCAGCACCAACCTGATCGGCAACGGGCTGCTCGTCCTGCTCCGCACGTCCGGGGCGCTGGCGCGGCTGCGCGACGAGCCCGCCCTGCTGCCGGCCGCCATCGAGGAGCTGCTCCGCTACGACACCCCCAGCCACCACACCGGGCGCGTGGTGCCCCACGACCTCGAGCTGGGCGGCGAGACGCTGCGGGCCGGCGACCCGGTGACGGTGGTGATGGCGGCGGCCAACCGCGACCCGTCCCGCTTCGCCGATCCCGACCGGCTGAACTTTGACCGCACCGAGAACCGGCACCTGTCCTTTGGCTGGGGCTCGCACTTCTGCTTCGGGGCGACGCTGGCGCGGCTGGAGTCGCAGGTGGCCTTCGCGGCGCTGCTGCGCCGGTTGCCGGACCTCGCCCTGCTGGAGCGGCGCCCGACCTGGCGCGCCAACCTCGGGCTGCGCGGGCTGACCTCGCTCAACGTGTCCTTCTCCCGCGACGGGGCGGCCGCGGCCGCGCGGCGCGGGACCCAGACCCCGCAGGTGACGTGATGTCGACCACCCTGGACGCGTCGGAGGCCAGGCGCCTCCTGCTGGAACGGCGGCTGCGCGGCGGGGCCGGCGGGCCGCGGCCGGCGGCGGAGCGCATCCGCCCCCGGCCGGCCGGGGCAGCGGTGCCGCTGTCGGTGGAGCAGCGCCACGTCTGGCTGCACGCCTCCCTGGTGCCGGACCTGCCGCTCTACAACGAGCCGATCACCATCCACCGGCGCGGCCCGTTCGACGTGGACGCGTTCCGGCGCGGATTCGACGAGGTGCTGCGCCGACACGAGGCTTGGCGCACCTCCTTCGCGCTCGTGGACGGCGAGGTGATGCAGGTCGTGCACGACGCGGTGCGCGTGGCCCTGCCGCTGGTGGACCTCAGCGCGCTGCCGCCCGCCGAGCGCGAGCGCGAGGCGGCGCGGATCGGCAACGCCGACGCACGCGTGCCGCTGGCCATGGACGAGGCGCCGCTGATCCGCGGCAAGGTGCTGCGGATGTCGGCGGAGGAGCACCGCGTCCAGCTGGTGGTCCACCACGTCATCTTCGACGGCGTCTCTATCTACCGCGTGCTGCTGCCGGAACTGGCTGCGCTGTACGCGGCCTTCGCTGCGGGGCGCGAGCCGGCGCTGCCAATGCCCGAGCTGCAGTACGGCGACTACGCGGTGTGGCGGGCGCGGCAGGTGGATGGCGAGGAGACCGCGCGCCAGCTGGCGTACTGGCGCCGCGAGCTGGCGGGCGAGCTGCCGGTGCTGCGCCTGCCGACCGACCGGCCGCGCCCGGCGGTGGAGAGCCACCGCGGCGCGATGGAGGTGTTCCCCTTCCCGCCCGGGCTGACCGGGGCGATCAAGGCGCTGAGCCGGGCCGAAAACGTCACGCCGTACATGACGATGCTCGCCGCCTTTAAGGCGATGCTGTTCCGCTACGGCGGGCAGGAGGACGTGGTGGTCGGCGGCGTGACCGACGCCCGCCGCCGGCCGGAGCTGGAAGGGCTGATCGGCTACTTCCTCAACGCCATCGCCCTGCGCACGCGCCCGACGGGCGATCTGCCCTTCCGCGACTACCTGCGGCAGGTGCGCGACGCAGCGCTGGGCGCGCTCGGCGCCAGCGACGTGCCCTTCGGCCGGGTGGTGCGCGAGCTGAACGTCCCGCGCGACCCGAGCTGCCACCCCGTGTTCCAGGCCTTCTTCTCCATCCAGCCGCCCGTGGAGCAGCGCGACGAGGGCTGGGACATCACCCAGATGGACGTCGGCAGCGGCACGGCGAAGTTCGACCTGTACCTGGAGATGGAGGACCGCCCCGAGGGGATGCTGGGCCGCTTCCTGTACAACACCGACCT
The DNA here is from genome assembly GCA_964243365.1 of uncultured Roseomonas sp. GTDB lineage: Bacteria > Pseudomonadota > Alphaproteobacteria > Acetobacterales > Acetobacteraceae > Roseomonas. The sequence goes on from CAXTEL010000025.1 coordinate 5,075, forward strand.
GTTCGACCTGCCCACGGTCCGGCGCATGATCGGCCACTGGCTGACGATGCTGCGCGGCGCCACCGACGAGCCCGGCCGCGCGCTGGGCCGCCTGCCGTTGCTGACCGGGGAGGAACTGCGGCAGCAGCGCGAGGACTGGAACGACACCGCCCTGCCGGTGCCGACGACGACGCTGCACGCCCTGGTCGCCGGGCAGGCGCTGCGCGACCCCGGGGCGCCCGCCGTGGCCTGCGGGGAGCGGCGCTGGAGCCGGGGGGAGCTGGGCCGGTGCGCCGAGGCGCTCGCCGCGCGGCTGCGCGGGGCCGGCGCCGGGCCGGGCGCGCTGGTGGCCGTCAGCCTGGATCGCTCGCCGGAGATGGTGGCCGCGCTGCTGGCGGTGCTCAAGGTCGGCGCCGCCTTCCTGCCGCTCGACGCGGCGCTGCCGCGGACGCGGCTGGCCTCCTACCTCGACGACGCGCGGCCGGCCGTGCTGCTGACGCAGCGCGCCCTGCTGCCGCGGCTGCCCGGGACGGGCGACCTGCCGGTGCTGCTGCTCGACGACGCGCCGGCCGACGCGGCGGGGGAGGTTGCGGGCGGCTGGCCGGAAGTGGATCCGGAAGCGCCGGCCTACGTCCTGTACACCTCCGGGAGCACCGGCAAGCCCAAGGCGGTGGAGGTGCCGCACCGCGCGGTGGTGAACCACCTCGTTTCCGTGCGGGATATCACCGGCTTCGCGGCGTCGGACTCGCTGTTCGCCGTCACTACGCTCGCCTTCGACATCGCGATCCTGGAAATCTTCCTGCCCCTGGTCGGCGGCGGGCAGGTGGTGCTGGCCAGCCGCGAGGTCAGCACCGACCCGGCGCTGCTGGCGGAGGCCGTCGGCCGTTCCGGCTGCACGGTGATGCAGGCGACGCCGGCGACTTGGCGGGGCCTGGTCGAGGCCGGCTGGGCCGGCGTGCCGGGCATGCGGCTGCTGTGCGGCGGCGAGCCGATGACGCGCGACTTGGCGGACGCGCTGCTGTCGCGCGGCATGCGGTTGCGCAACATGTACGGCCCCACCGAAACGACGATCTGGTCCACGACGCACGAGGTGGCGCGCGGCGAGGTCGGTTCGGTGCCGATCGGCCGGCCGATCGGCAACACCACGGTGTTCGTTCTCGACCCCGGGGGCGAGCCGGTTCCAGTCGGCGTGGTGGGCGAGCTGTTCATCGGCGGCACCGGCGTGGCGCTCGGCTACCGCGGCCGCCCCGACCTGACGCGCGAGCGGTTCGTCGGGCGCGACGCGGCGCCGGGGCAGCGCCTGTACCGCACCGGCGACCTGGCGCGCTGGCGGGCGGACGGGCTGCTCGAATGCCTCGGCCGGGCCGACAACCAGGTCAAGGTGCGCGGCTTCCGCGTCGAGCTGGAAGAAGTGGAGGCGGCCCTGGCCGGGCACCCGCAGCTCGCCGCGGCGGCGGTGCGGGCCTGGGCCGACCCGTCGGGGGTGACGAGTCTCGCCGCCTACCTCGTGCCGCGCGAGGGCGCCGCCGCCCCGGACGCCGCGGAGGTGCGGCTGTTCCTGCGCGACAAGCTGCCGGACTACATGGTGCCCACCCGCGTCGAGGCGATCGGCGCCCTGCCGCTCACGGCCAACCGCAAGCTCGACCGCAAGGCCCTGCCCGAACCCCGCCGCGAGGCGGCGCGGCTGGACGAGGCGCCGGCCGGGCCGCGCGACGGGCACGAGGCGCGCCTGGCCGCGATCTGGGAGTCCGTGCTCGGCATGGAGGGCGTCGGCGTCCACGACGACTTCTTCGACCTGGGCGGGCATTCCATCCTGGTCGCCAAGCTGCAGGCGCGCATACGGTCCGAGTTCGGCCAGCACCTGTCCATCGCGTCGCTGTTCGGGGCGCCCACAGTCGCCCGCATGGCCGCGGTGCTGCGCGACGCGGAGCGCGGCGTGGGCACGCCGCGCGCCCCGCGCGTGGTGGCCGTGCAGCCCGGCGGCGCGCGGCCGCCCTTGTTCTGGGTGGAGCCCACGCCGTCCTTCCGCAAGGTCGCGGAAGCGCTAGGGCCGGACCAGCCCTTCCTGGGCCTGACGCTGGACGCGCAGGACGTGGCCGAACTGGGCGGGACGGCCGACCTGCCCGCCATCGCCGCCCGCCTCGTGCGCGCGCTGCTCGACCACCAGCCGCGCGGGCCCTACCGTCTCGGCGGCTTGTGCAACATGGGCATCCTGGCCTTCGAGGTGGCGACGCAGCTCCGCGCGGCCGGGCACGAGGTTGCGGGGCTGGTGCTCCTGGACGCGCAGAACCCCAGCCTGTACCGGAAGTTCGGGCCGCCCATGGTGGAGCTGAGCAAGCTGCGCTTCCACGCGCGGCGGACGGCGAACATGACTGCGCGAGCGCGTTGGGACTACGTGCTGTGGCAGCTTCGCCGGCTGCACTACCGACTCACGCACCGGCCCTCCGCCTCGGAGCGGGCACCGGGCGCCATCGAGGTCGTGGCGCAGGCGGCGCTCCGCTACATGCCCCGCCCCTACGGCGGCCGCGTGTTCCTGCTGCAGGCGGCCGAGAGGCCGGGCCGGATCGACTTCCGGCCCGGCTGGGCCCTGGTGGTGCCAGGGGCGTTCGCGGCCCTCGACGTGCCCGGCGACCACAGCACACTGCTGCAGCCGTGGAACATCGCGGGTCTCGCCGCCCGGATCGGCGAGTGCCTCGCGGCGGTGTCCCGGGACGCGCTGTAGCCGCGCATGTCGCTCGCCACGGTGGACGTGCATTGGACGCGACTCGATGCCCGGGTCGGGCGTATCGAGGGCGCGCTCCGACTGCTGGACCCGGGGGAGCGGTCGCGCGCGGAGCGCTTCCGCTTCGACCGGGACCGGCGTCGCTTCGTGCTGCGCCGTGCCTGGCTGCGGGAGCGCGTGGCGGACTATCTCGGCCGCGATCCGACGCTCCTGAGCATCGGGCGCGGGACGCACGGCAAACCGGTCCTGGATCGGGAAGGGCTGTGGTTCAACGCATCCCACTCGCGCGGCGTCGCTCTGCTCGCCGTGTCGCGCGACACCGACCTGGGCTGCGACGTGGAATGGCGCAATCCCCGCCTGTCGTATTCCGCCGTCGCCGAGGGACTGTTCGCGCCCGATGAGGTGAGAGCGCTGCGGGATCTCTCACCGGGAGAGCGGTCGAGAGCCTTCTTTCGATGCTGGACGCGCAAGGAGGCCTGCGTGAAGGCGGATGGCCGGGGTTTGTTTCGGGCGCTCGACAGCTTCAGCGTGTCGGTCGGGCCCGACGAGCCGGCGCGCGTGCTGCGGGGCCTCGACGGCTGGTCGATGCGTTCCTTCGAGCCGCTGTCGAACTACGAGGCCGCCGTCGTGGCACGGGCGCCGGAGATGCGGTTGAACCTGCTGGCGTCGTGACCCGAGGCGCCGTGCGTCGCCGGCTCGGGCCCGCGATCGTCGCGGACGCCCGTCCTCCGGCGCGCGATGGCGAAGCGCTGGCCTCGCCCCGTTCGCCGCGCCGGCCGCGAGAAGCGGGTCGACGAGGCTAGCGGGGGGGGCCGGCCCGGCCGCCCGCGAGGCCCGGGCGGGACCCCGTCGCGTCGCGGAGCGCGTGACGACCCGTGATCGACCCGCGAAGGCCCGTCGCGTCGTGGCGTCGAGTGGGCGGGACGCCGGGCATGGCCCGCCGTCCGGAGAATGCGTGCTCGCCGCGTCGCCGGCGGGAAGTGGCGGCGACCTGCCCGTTCGAGGATGCGGGAGCGGCGACGCTTCCCCGCCACGGCCGGCAGCGGGCTCGGCTACTCGCGCCGGCAAAGCTCCGGTAGACAGCCTCGCGCGCACAGGAGAAGTCTAGCATGTCCAAGAAATTCTTGTCTGACGTCATCGTGCAGTCGACGGACATGACCGGCGTCGCCTCCGGCCGGCTCGCCGCCGTCATCATCGCGGCGATCAAGAAGGAGATCATCGAGACCGGACGCTTCGCGCTGCCCGACTTCGGCTCCTTCACGGTGCGGGACACCCCCAAGCGCCTCGCGTTGAACCCGCGCACCGGCGAGAAGGTGCCGGTGAAGGCCGGGGCGACGGTGAGGTTCAAGGTCAGCCCTTCGCTGAAGGAGGCCGTCTTCGCGGCACGCAAGAAGGCCAAGCGGAAGGCTGCTAAGGGATGATGCCGGCGACGCCCGAGCACGTGCCGGCAGGCGTACCTGGGATGGAGGACTGAGGATGTTCACGATCGAGATTGGCGGCAAGCCGGTTGCCGTGACCGACGCCGACGAGGAGGAAGCTCGCAAGCTCCTGGAAGGCGAGGAGTTCCGGGCCGACCTGCTCCGGCTGGAGACCGATGGCGGTCCCCTCTGGAACGGGAGGAGCGCCCTCACGCTGCGATCGTCCACGGAGGAGGAGATCACCGAGTTCGAGCAGGTGGACGACGACGAGGATGACGAGGACGAGGGTGACGCCGTCGAGGAGGATGACGACGACGAGGACGAGGAGGTCGCCACGATCGTCTTCCTCGTTCCTATCGTAGATCCCGACGAGGCCTGAGAACCTCGCGCGGTGCCGCGGCTTCGCGGCATCCCGCCCGGCGCCCGCGGCGTGATCCCGGCGCGATGCCGCATCGCGCGGGACTACGGCTGCTGCGGGGTGAATGCCGCGACCACGGCTCTCGCCGTCGCCGATCCAGTGCTGCGGCGGTTTTCCGGAACGCGCCCCGGGTTGTTTTCCGGTCGCGCCGGGAAACGGTGTTCCCGAAGCTTCAGGATTTGGCTCGAACTGTGGCGCTCACGCGGAGCGGCCGACGCGCCGGCTGATCCCCACGTGCGGTCCTCGCGTCGGGGATGCCCAACGGCCGGCCGGATCACTGGATCCGACGCCGATGAGGCGCCCGAGCCCCGGCCGGCTAGCGCGCCCCTGACGCGGCGCCGCCCGTGTGGAGGATGAAGGCCGCGATCTGCGCGAGGCCGTGATTTTCCTTGAGGTTCGTGAAGACGAATGGCCGCGCGCCGCGCATCTTCCGCGCGTCGCGATCCATCACGCTCAGGTCCGCGCCCACCATCGGCGCTAGGTCGATCTTGTTGATGACCAGCAGGTCGGAGCGCGTGATGCCCGGGCCGCCCTTGCGCGGGATCTTGTCGCCGGCGGACACGTCGATGACGTAGATCGTGAGGTCGGCGAGCTCGGGGGAGAAGGTGGCGGCGAGGTTGTCGCCGCCGGACTCGATGAAAACGATCTCCAGGGCTGGGAAGCGATCCACCAGCCCCTGCACCGCGGCCAGGTTGATAGATGCGTCCTCGCGGATCGCGGTGTGCGGGCAGCCGCCGGTCTCGACGCCGACGATCCGCTCGGGGGCCAGGGCGCCGGAGCGGGTGAGGAACTCCGCGTCCTCGCGCGTGTAGATGTCGTTAGTCACCACGGCGAGGTCGTGCGACCCGCGGAGGTGCTTGCACAACCGGTCCACCAGCGCCGTCTTGCCCGAGCCCACGGGCCCGCCGACGCCCACGCGCAGGGGACCGTTCCCGGAGGAGCCGTTGCCGACGGCGGTCACGAGCGGAACAGCCTCGTGTACTGGGTTTCGTGGCGCATGGAGAGGAGGTCCAGCATGGGGGTGGCGGTGCCGAGCGCGTCGAGGTCCGCGATCATCGCCGCCTCCGTCGCGGCGGATACGTGGTGCAGCAGCGCCGCGGTCGCCACCTGCCCGTCCGTTTGACCGAGCGGCACCAGCCGGACCCCGGCCGAAACGATGTTGGCCGCGAACGCCGCGAGCCACGCGAAGACCGCGTCCGCCAGCGGCACGCCCCCCCAGGCCGCGGCGGCGGCGAACGCCACGGGGTGGGGAAGCCGGCGCGGCAGGCGGGCCGCCAGCGCGCCGAAGCGCGCTTCCGGCCAGGCGGCGAGGGTGATGGCGGTGAAGGCCGCGCCCTGGGCCGAGATTTCCAGCGCCAGCTCGGCGGTGCTCCGCCAGGCCGCGGCCAGCTCGGCGACCGCGTCCAGGGCGGCGTCGTCCCCGGCGCGCGCGGCGCGCCAGGCGGCCGCCAGCAGCGCGGCGTCCACCGAGCCGGCACCGCGAAGCAGCGCGGCCGAGACGAAGGCGACGAGGGTGGCGCGGTCGCGGACGACGCCGCCCTCGACCGCCGCTTCCAGGCCGTGGCTGTAGGAATAGGCCCCGACCGGATAGGCCGGCGACAGCCAGGTGAGCAGCCGGAACAGCGCCTCCCGGTTCGCCGCGTCAGCCGTGGCGGTGATGGTGCCCGTCCCCATGGCCGTGATCCCCGACGCCGTGCGCGTGCCCCTCGTGCCGGAAGGGCTGATGGACGCTGCGCTCGCGCTCGCCGTAGGCGCCGCCCTCAGGGTCGAAGGGCGCGCTGACGGGGCGCAGGTTCGCGCCGAGGCCGCGCAGCATGGTGGTGATGACGTGGTCGTCGCGGATCAGGATGCGCCCGTCCGAGAGCTGCGCCAGCAGGTGCCGGTTGCCCAGGTGCCAGGCGAGCCGCAGCAGGTGCGCCGCCGTGTCGGCCGTGACCTCGACCAGCGGCTCCGGCGCGGCGCGCACCAGCACCACCCCGCCATCCTCCAGCAGCAGCCCGTCGCCGTCGCGCAGCACGGTGGCGTCCGCCAGGTCGAGCAGGAAGGCGAGGCCGCCCGCGGCGACGTAGCGGCGACGGCGGCGGAAGCGATCGTCGAAGTCCACGGTGACGCTGTCGCGCGCATCCTCCGCCGCCCAGCTGCCTGCCGGGAGCACGGACGTGGCGCGCGGGAGCGGAGCTTGGTGTGCGGCGTCGTGCGGCATGTCGGCGGCGCTCCGGTCGACGGTCAGAACAGAAAGTAGCGCTGCGCCATGGGCAGCACGCTCGCCGGCTCGCAGATCAGCAGCTCGCCATCGGCGCGCACCTCGTAGGTTTCGGCGTCCACCTCGATTCGCGGGCAAAGGTCGTTGTGCACCATGTCGCGCTTGGAGATGCCGCCGCGGGTGTTTCGCACCGACAGCAGCGCTCTTCCCAGACCGAGCCGGCCGGGCAGGTCCATGTCGAGCGAGGCGGCCGACACGAACGTCACCCCGCAAGCCGGCAGCGCCCGGCCGAAGGCGCCGAACATGGGTCGGTAGTGCACGGGCTGCGGCGTCGGGATGGACGCGTTGGGATCGCCCATCAGCGCCGCGACGATGGTGCCGCACTTGAGCACCATCTCGGGCTTCACCCCGAAGAAGGCTGGGCTCCACAGCACCAGGTCGGCGAGCTTGCCCACCTCGACGCTGCCGACGTGCTCGGCGATGCCCTGGGAGATGGCGGGGTTGATCGTGTACTTAGCGATGTAGCGGCGGACGCGCAGGTTGTCGTTGTCGCCGCGCTCGCCCGCCAGCCGCCCGCGCTGCAGCTTCATCTTGTGGGCGGTCTGCCAGGTGCGGATGATCACCTCGCCCACCCGGCCCATCGCTTGGCTGTCGGAGGACATCATCGAGATGGCGCCGAGGTCGTGCAGGATGTCCTCGGCGGCGATCGTCTCGCGCCGGATGCGGCTCTCGGCGAAGGCCACGTCCTCGGGGATGCGCGGGTCGAGGTGGTGGCATACCATGAGCATGTCGAGGTGCTCGTCGAGGGTGTTCACGGTGTAGGGCATGGTGGGATTGGTGGAGGACGGCAGCACGTTCGGCTCGCCCACCAGCCGCAGGATGTCAGGGGCGTGGCCGCCGCCGGCGCCCTCGGTGTGGAAGGCCTGGATGGTGCGCCCGCCGATGGCGCGGATGGTGTCCTCCACGAAGCCCGCCTCGTTCAGCGTGTCGGAGTGCAGCGCGACCTGCACGTCCAGCGCGTCGGCGACGCGCAGGCAGGTATCGATGGCCTTGGGCGTGCTGCCCCAGTCCTCGTGCAGCTTCAACCCCGCGGCGCCGGCGAGGATCTGCTCCTCCAGGCCCCGGGGCAGGGCGGCGTTGCCCTTGCCCAGGAAGCCCAGGTTGACCGGGAACGCCTCCGCCGCCTGCAGCATGCGGCCCATATGGAAGGCGCCGGGCGTGGCGGTGGTGGCCAGCGTGCCGTGCGCCGGGCCGGTGCCGCCGCCGAACAGCGTGGTCATCCCCGCCGCCACCGCCTCGTCGATCTGCTGCGGGCAGATGAAGTGGATGTGCACGTCCACGCCGCCGGCGGTGAGGATGCGGCCCTCGCAGGCAATGATCTCAGTGCCGGGGCCGATCACGATGTCCACGCCCGGCTGGGTGTCGGGGTTGCCGGCCTTGCCGATGGCGACGATCCGCCCGTCGCGCAGCGCCACGTCGGCCTTGATGATCCCCCAGTGGTCGAGGATCAGCGCGTTGGTGATCACGGTGTCGGCGGCGCCCTCGTCGCGTCCGCGCTGCGACTGGCCCATGCCGTCGCGGATCACCTTGCCGCCGCCGAACTTCACCTCCTCGCCGTGGGTGGTGAGGTCGCGCTCCACCTCGATCACCAGCTCGGTGTCGGCCAGCCGCAGCCGGTCCCCGGCGGTGGGGCCGTACATGCCGGCATAGGCGGCGCGGGAGATGCGGGCGGGCATGCGCTCAAACGCTCCCCTCGGTCTCGCCGCGGAAGCCGTGCACGGCGCGGGCGCCGCCGAAGGGCACGAGGCGCACGGTGCGGGTCTGTCCGGGCTCGAAGCGCACGGCGGTGCCGGCGGGGATGTCCAGCCGCTGGCCGCGCGCCGCGGCGCGGTCGAGGTGCAGCGCCGGGTTGACCTCGGCGAAGTGGTAGTGCGAGCCGACCTGGACGGGGCGGTCGCCGGTGTTGGCCACCTCCAGCTCGGTCACCGGGCGGCCGCTGTTCAGCTCGATCTCGCCCGCGGCCGGGAACATCTCGCCGGGGATCACGCGCGGCACCCCGTCGGGCGCGCCATCGGATCGGCCTTCACCGGATCGGCTGGTGCACGGTGACGAGCTTGGTGCCGTCGGGGAAGGTGGCCTCCACCTGGATCTCGGGGATCATCTCGGCCACTCCCTCCATCACCTGCGCCCGCGTCAGCACGGTCGCGCCGTCGCGCATCAGCTCGGCCACCGAGCGGCCGTCGCGGGCGCCCTCCACCACGAAATCCGAGATCAGCGCCACGCTCTCGGGGTGATTCAGCACCACGCCGCGCTCCAGCCGGCGCCGCGCCACGCCCGCCGCCATGGCCACCAGCAACTTGTCCTTCTCGCGCGGCGTCAGGTGCATGGTGGGCGAGTATGGGGTTGCGCGGCTCAGGTGGTCCAGAGCCGGGGCAGGCGCGGCGGCAGGCCCAGCGCCGCCGCCCGCATCGCCGGGATCGCGCCCCCCATCGCCGCGCGCACCGCCGTCGCCCCGCCGAGCCAGCGGGCGAGCAGGATGCCGGGACGCGGAACCGTGGCCGCCCCCAGCGGACCGCAAGCGTCGCGCAGGAGCGGCAGCAGCGCCTCGGCGCCGTCGGCCGCGTGGAGCAGCGTCGCCATCGCGCCGGCGCCGTCCAGGCCGAAGCGGTCGTCCGCCGCCGCGCCCGGATCGTCCAGCCGCAGCGCGTCGGCCCAGCGCAGCGCCCCGTCCCGGCGCAGCCGCCAGCCGTCGCGCAGGAAGCCGCGGCGGAACCGCTCGCCCCGGGCGGCGCGGCCGAACACCAGCATCTCCGCCGCCAGCAGCCGCGCCCCCGGCTCCATCTCGATGGCGAGGCCGCGGTCGAGGCGCGCACCCTCGAACAGGATGGTCTCCTGCGGCAGCCATTCCAGCACGCTGCCCGCCCCGAGCCGGAGCGTCGCGCTCACCCGGGTGTCCGGGCCGAGGGAGCGGTACAGCTTCTCGGCCGCGGGCGTGGTGATCGTGGCGCCCGCACCCGGCTCCAGCGCGACCTCCAGGCGCAGCGCGTCGCCGCCCGCCAGGCCGCCGGCGGTGTTGACCAGCGCGGCCAGCGGCGGCTCGCCCGGCTCGGGGGCGGGGAACAGCGCGCGCATGGGGGTGGACTGGAACAGGTGCCGCAGCACCGTCCGCCCCCCGTTCCCCGGCCCGAAGCGAAGCTCGACGGCGCCGACGGCGCGCTGATGGGCGGGAGGATGCGCTGGCATGGCCGCCGCCCATGCCACGGGGCGTGCCGCCGCGACAGCCGCGCGGCTCGTGGCGACGGCGCCGAACCGCGACCGGTCGCGAGCGGCCCGTGGCCGCCCCTGGTCCCCGATGATCCGGCTCGGGGCCGGGGACGCCGCCCTTGTCCGCCCGGGCCGGCGTCCGAGGGTTGCCCGGCCGACCACCCCGCCGGAAGATGCCGTCCCGCCGCGACCGTGCGCCAGGAGGCCTGAATGCCGGGTCCGCCCCTTTCCCGCCGCCCCCTGCTGCTGGCCGCCGCCGCCGGGGCGGTCAGCCCGCTCCCGACCCGCCCGGCCCTGGCGCAGTCGGCGCCGCGCCTGCGCCTGCGGCTGCTCGAGACCACCGACCTGCACGTGAACGTCCTCCCCTACGACTACTACCGGGACAGGCGAGACGACACGGTGGGACTGGCCAAAACCGCGTCGCTCATCGCTGCCGCCCGGGCGGAAGTGCCGAACGTGCTGCTGCTCGACAACGGCGACGTGATCCAGGGCAGCCCCATGGGCGACTACATGGCCTACGCGCACGGCCTTCGGCCCGGGCAGGTGCACCCGATCGTCGCGGCCATGAACCGGCTGGACTATCTCTGCGGGACGCTGGGCAACCACGAGTTCAACTACGGCCTCGACTACCTTCGCACCTCGCTGGCCGGGCAGAACTTTCCGTCCGTCTGCGCCAACGTGCTCGGGGCCGACGGCGCGCCGCTGGTGGAAGCGTTCCGCGTCTTCGAGCGAACGCTGGTGGACGAGCGCGGCGGCCGGCACGCGCTGCGCGTCGGCGTGATCGGCTTCGCGCCGCCACAGGTCACGCAGTGGGACAAGGCGAACCTGGAGGGCCGGGCGACCGCGGTGGACATCGTGCGGAGCGCCCGGCGGCACCTGCCGGCGCTGCGGCAGCAGTCGGACCTGGTGGTGGCGCTGTGCCATTCCGGCATCGCCGCCGGCGAGGAAGCGGGCGCGGAGAACGCGGCGCTGTTCCTGGCGGGGGTGCCGGGCATCGACGTGATCTTCGCCGGCCACCAGCACCTCGTTTTTCCCGGGCGCGACTTCGGCAACCTCGCCGGCGTCGACGCGGCGCGCGGCACGCTGCGAGGGGTGCCCGCCGTCATGGCGGGGTTCTGGGGCAGTCACCTCGGCGTGGTAGACCTGTCGCTGGAGCGGGACGGCGCGACGTGGCGGGTGGCGGACTTCGCGGTGGAAGCGCGCCCGATCTACGAGCGCGCCGCCGACCGCCGGATCGTGCCGAGGGTGGAAGCCGACCCCGCCGTCGAGGCGGCGGTGCGGACCGAGCACGAGGCCACCCTGGCCTACGTGCGACAGCCCGTGGGCGAAACGACGGCGCCCATCAACAGCTACTGGGCGCTGGTCGCCGACGACCCTTCCGTGCAGATCGTCACCAACGCCCAGCTCTGGTACGCGCGCGGCATCGCCGCCGCGGCGGGGCTGGGCGGCTTGCCGATGCTCTCGGCGGCGGCGCCGTTCAAGGCGGGCGGGCGCAACGGGCCGGACTACTTCACTAACGTGAAGCCGGGGCCGCTGGCGATCAAGGACGTCGCCGACCTTTACCTGTACCCCAACACCGTGCGCGTGGTGCGGATCACCGGCGCGCAGGTGCGCGAGTGGCTGGAGCGCTCCGCGGGCATCTTCAACCGCATCGACCCCGCGGCGACGGGCGAGCAGGAGCTGATCGACCCGCGCTTCCCGTCCTACAACTTCGACGTCATCGACGGCGTGACCTATCGCGTCGACCCCACGCGGCCGTCCCGCTACGACGTGGACGGCAAGCTCGCGGCGCCCGACGCGCACCGCGTCCTGGACCTGCGCTTCGAGGGCGCGCCGATCGACCCGGCCCGCGAGTTCCTGGTGGTCACCAACAACTACCGCGCCGGCGGCGGCGGCAACTTCCCCGGCGCCGACGGCAGGACGATCGTGCTGAACGCGCCGGACCTGAACCGCGACGTGCTCGTGCGCTACATCGTGGAGCGCAGGACCATCGACCCCGCGGCGGACGGCAACTGGTCACTGGTGCCCTTTCCCGCCCCGGCGGTCGTGTCCTTCGTCACCGGCCCGGGCGCGGCCGGAACCGCGCCGGCCGGCCTGCGCGTGGAGCCGATGGACGCCGCCGCGGGCGGCTTCGCGAAGTACCGCCTGCTGGGCACGGGGTGAGCCGGACGGTTCTCGGCCCGAGCACACCCGCCGCGCCGCGCCGGCGCGTCATCGCCGGACGCTCGCTCCGGACGTGGGTCGAGGAACCCCGAGGCCCTCGCGAGGTGTCCGGAAGGGCGACGTCCCTCCGGTCCCACGCCCGATGATCGGGGGTTGGCTCCGGGCCGCCCGCGGCGGTCGCGGTCCGGCGCCCCCGGCATCATCCGTCCAAGGCCAGCACAGCGAAACTGGCCAGCCAGTGCTCGCCCATGTAGTCGCCGGCGACGTGCGGCAGGCCGGCGGCGAGATGGTCAGCGGCGGCGGCGTCCGCCAGGGCGCGGCGCGGATCGCCCGCCGGCCAAGCGTCGGCGAGGCAGCGCCAGCACCAAGCGCGGCTGAGGTTCAGCCCGTCGAGGTGGGCGATCTTGCCGTCCGAGCGGTCGCTGACCGCGGCGGGGCGGAACAGGGTCGCGGGCTCGCCCCGCGCGAGGCGGGGCAGGAAGTGGTCGAACCAGGACGCGAAGGGCCCGGCCGGCAGCAGGCGGCGCATTAGGGTGGCCTCCACCAGGGCGGGGGACAGAAAGTCGTCGCCGCCCGGCTCCCAGGCCTGGCATTCCGCGTCGGCGCCGTACCACCCCGCTGCCTTGGCGCGGATCAGGGCGGCGAGGTCCGGGTCGCGCGCGGCGGCGTAGTCGTCGGCCAGCAGCAGGGCGAAGGCGGTGTTGGCGTGGCTGCCGTTGCGCACCGGGTAGGTGGCGCGCGGCAGGAAGTCGCGGAAGCGCGCCGCGAAGGCCTGCGCCAGCGGAGCCAGGGCGGCGGCGGGGCGGCCATCCTCGTGGCGGCCCAGCTCCGCCGCGAGGTGCAGCAGCCACGCCCAGCCGTAGGGCCGCTCGAAGCCACGGGACTCCGGCCGGTCGAGGTAGCGCAGCTCGCCCGCCACCCCTTCCGGCGTGATCCGCTCCGCGAGCAGGGCGCGCACCGCCCCGCCCGTCGCCATATCCGGGAAGCGGCGCAGCAGGCGCGCCATCATCCAGTGGGCGTGCACGGCCGAATGCCAGTCGAGCGAACCGAAGAACACCGGGTGCAGGTCGCGCGGCGCGCGGACGTCGGCGAACCCGGCCAGCACGTGGTCCGGCTTGTTCGGGTACTCGCGCGACGCGTGGCCGAGCGCGATGCGGCAGAACCGGTCCGCCGCGTCGACCGTCAGGGTGGCGGGCGCGGAAGGTGCGAGTGTCATGTTTCCGTAGGTAATCCCTGCGCGGAATGGGGCACCGCGTCCCGTAGGATGGGGGGAACCCGACCCCGGTGGAAATGAGTACGCGACCGCACGCCCCACCGCTCCGCCGCACCGCGCCACCCTCGCCACGAACCGAAGCCGTCGCCCGCCCCTTCGGGCGCCGCGCCGCGATCGGCTCGCTGCTGGCCGGGCTGGGGGGGTGCGGGCCGCGGCCGGAGCCCGCGCTGTCCGGGATCGCCGCGCCGCCGCGCTTCCGGGAGGCGGCGCCGGACGAGCCCGCCCGCTGGCCGGACCCGGACTGGTGGCGCGGCTTCAGCTCGCCCGAGCTGGACGCGCTGATGGCCCGGGCGGCGGAGGGGAACTTCGACCTCGCCGTCGCGGCAGCGCGGGTGCGGCAGGCGGACGCGGTGCTCCGGATCACCGGCGCGGCGCTGCTGCCGGACGTGTCGGTGACCGGCGGCCCGCGCCGGCAGCGCTCGGCCACCCTGGTCCGCGGGCCGCGCCTGCCCGGGCGCAACATCTACGACGCGACGCTGGCCGCCAGCTACGAGATCGACTTCTGGGGCCGGAACCGGTCCGCGGCCGACGCGGCGGCGGCCGACCTCACGGCCGCGCGCTTCGACGTCGGCACCGTGGCGCTGACCACCCAGGCGTCCGTCGCCAACACCTACTTCGGCGTGCTCCAGGCGCAGGAGGAGCTGCGGGTGCAGCGCGGCAACCTCGACGCCGCGCGGCGCATCCTGGGCACTGTGCGCGACCAGGTCGCGGCCGGCGTCGCCACCGGGCTGGAGCAGGCGCAGCAGGAGACCTTCGTGGCCCAGGGCGAGGCGGCGCTGCCGGCGCTGGAGCTGGCCGTGACGCAGGGGACTAACGCTCTGGCCGTGCTGCTGGGCGACGTGCCGCAGGAGCTGGAGGTCGAGGGTGGCGGCTTCGAGCGCCTGCGCGTGCCCGAACCCTCGCCGGGCGAGCCGGCCGACCTGCTGGCGCGGCGCCCCGACGTGCTCGCGGCCGAGGCGAGCTTGGCTGCGGCCAACGCCAACGTCGCGGCCGCCCGGGCGGCGCTGCTGCCTTCGGTGGTGCTGAGCGCGCAGGGCGGCTTCCAGAGCCTCGCGCTCGGCACCCTGCTGCAGCCCGAGGCGGTGTTCTATTCCATCGTCGCCAGCCTGGCGCAGACCGTGTTCGACGGCGGCGCCCTGCGCGGCCAGGTGCGGCTGGAGCGCGGGCGGGCCGAGGAGCTGCTGGTGGAATACCGCCGCGCCATCGTGTCCGCCCTGGCCGACGTGGACGACGCCCTCGCCGCGCTGCGCCGCAACACCGAGCAGGAGGCGCGGCTGGCCGACGCGGCGGTGGTGGCGGAACGCGCCTACCGGATCGCCGAAGCGCAGTTGCGCGCCGGCACCATCAACCAGATCGCCCTGCTGACTTCGCAGCAGGCGCTGTTCCAGACGCGGATCGCCCTGGTGCGGGCGCGCCTGTCGCGACTTCAATCGGCGGTCGGGCTGTACCGCGCCCTCGGCGGGGGCTGGCGGTGATGTTCCCGCCCTCCGCCACACCATCTGCTGCCGGAACGCCATGACCCGCCGCCGCGCCGTCCTCCTCGCCGTCCTCTTCCTCGTCCTCTCGGCCGGGGGCGCGACTTGGTGGATGATCGGCCGGCAGGCGCCGGAGGAAGCATCGCAGGGGCGCGGGGCCGGCGGGCGCGGCGGCCGTGCCGGCGAGCAGAGCGTGCCGGTCACCGCCGCCGCTGCTGCGCGCCAGGATGTGCGGCTGACGCTGGACGCGCTGGGCACGGTGCAGGCGCTGAACAGCATCACGGTGCGCACCCAGCTCGACGGGCGGCTCGACGAGATCGCCTTCGTCGAGGGCCAGGAAGTGCGGCGCGGCGATCTCCTGGCGCGGGTGGATTCGCGCAGCGTCGCAGCCGCCCTGGCCCAGGCCGAGGCCAGGAAGAGCTACGACGAAGCGCAGCTCGCCAACGCCCGGGTGGACATGAACCGCTACACCGAGCTATCGCGCAACAACGGCGTCACCCGCCAGCAGGTGGACACCCAGCGCGCCAGCGTGGCGATGTTCGAGGCGCAGGTCCGCCAGGACCAGGCGGCGATCGACCAGGCGCGGACCCAGCTCGACTACGCCACCATCCGCTCCCCCATCGGCGGGCGGGTCGGCATCCGGCAGGTGGACGCCGGCAACCTGGTGCGCGCCTCCGACGGCGCCGGCATCGTTTCGGTGACGCAGATGCAGCCCATCGCCGCCACCTTCACCCTGCCGCAGGGGGAGCTGCCGCGGCTGCTCGCGGCGATGGCGGCGGGACCCGTGGCCCTGGAAGTGCTGCCCGGCCCCGGCGCGCCCCCGGACGCCCCCGCGGCGCGCGGCACCGTGCTGACCGTGGATAACCAGGTGGACAGCGCCACTGGCACCATCCGCGCCAAGGCGATCTTCCCCAACGAGGACCGGCGCCTGTGGCCAGGCGCCTTCGTGAGCCTGCGCCTGGAGGTGGAGGTGGTGCCCGACGCCACCGTGATCCCGCTGGTGGCCGTGCAGCGCGGGCCGGAAGGGCCCTACGCCTTCGTGGTCAAGGAGGACCGCACCGCGGAGATCCGTCGGCTCACCCTGGGCCCGCTGACCCAGGCGGAGGCGGTGGTGCGCGACGGGCTGGCGCCCGGCGAGCAGGTGGTGACCTCCGGCGCGCTGCGGTTGAACGCCGGCACCGCGCTGGCTGTGACCGAGCCGCCGGTGGTGCCCGCCACGACGCCGGTGGCGCGCGCCCGCAGGCGGCAGGCCGCCGAGGCCGGCCGTTGAACATTTCCGCACCCTTCATCGCGCGGCCCGTGGCCACCACGCTGATGGCGATGGCGGTGCTGCTGGCCGGGCTGTTCGGCTACCTCCGCCTGCCGGTCTCGGCCCTGCCCGAGGTCGATTTCCCCACCATCGAGGTGCGCACCCAGCTCCCCGGCGCCTCGCCCGACACGGTGGCGGTGCTGGTGGCGGCGTCGCTGGAGCGGCAGTTCGCCCAGATTTCGGGGCTCACCGCCATGTCCTCGACCTCCGGGCCCGGGGTCAGCCGCATCACGCTGCAGTTCGGCCTGAACAAGAACCTCGACGACGCGGCGCAGGACGTGCAGTCGGCGCTGGACGCGGCGCGCGGCACGCTGCCCGGCAACCTTCCCTACCCCCCCACCTACGCCAAGGTGAACCCGGCCGACCCGCCGATCTTCACCGTGGCGCTCACCTCCGAGACCCTGCCCATCGCCCGGCTGAGCGAGGCGGCCGACAGCCTGCTGGCGCAGAAGCTGAGCCAGGCGAGCGGGGTGGGGCGGGTGACGGTGCAGGGCAACATGCGCCCGGCGATGCGGCTGCGCGTCGATCCCGAGCGGCTGGCGGCCTACGGCATCGGCCTGAACGAGGTGCGCGCCGCGATCGCCGCGGCCAACGTCAACGCGCCCAAGGGCTCGCTGGACGGCGCGCGCCAGGCCTCCACCATCATGGCCAACGACCAGATCTCCTCCGCGGCGGCCTTCGCCGAGACCGTGCTGGTGTGGCGCGACGGCGCCCCCGTGCGGCTGCGCGACGTCGGCGAAGCGACGGAGGGACTGGAGAACGAGCGCAACGCCGCCTGGCTGGACGACGAGGCCGCCGTGCTGGTGGACGTGCAGCGCCAGCCCGGCGCCAACATCGTGGACACAGTGGGGCGCATCCGCGCGCGGCTGCCCGAGCTGGAGCGGGCGCTCCCGGCCGGCATCCGGCTGACGGTGGTGTCCGACCGCACCGAGACCATACGCGCCTCGGTGCACGAGGTGCAGCTCACCCTGGCGCTGAGCGTGGTGCTGGTGGTGATGGTGATCTTCCTGTTCCTGGGCACGGCGCGGGCCACGCTGGTGCCAGCGGTGGCGCTGCCGCTGTCCATCGTCGGCACCTTCGCGACCATGTGGATGTTCGGCTTCTCGCTCGACAACCTGTCGCTGATGGCGCTCACGGTGGCCACCGGCTTCGTGGTGGACGACGCCATCGTCATGATCGAGAACATCGTCCGGCTGATCGAGGAAGGCATGAAGCCGCTGGCCGCGGCCTACGAGGGCGCCCGGCAGATCGCCTTCACCATCGTCTCGCTCACCCTGTCGCTGATCGCGGTGTTCATCCCGCTGCTGTTCATGGAGGGCGTGGTCGGCCGCCTGTTCCGCGAGTTCGCCGAGACGCTGACCCTGGCCGTGCTCGTCTCGATGGTGATCTCGCTCACGCTGACGCCGATGATGTGCGCCTTCGTGCTGCGCCCGGCGGGCGAGGACCGGCCGGGCCGGCTGGTGCGCGGCTTCGAGCGGCTGTTCGACCGCGCCCGCGACGGCTACGGCCGGGCGCTGGAGCGCACGCTGCGCTGGCAGGGCGTCACGCTGCTGCTGGCGACGTTGACCGTGGGACTCACTGCCTGGATGTACGCCGCCGCCCCCAAGGGCTTCCTGCCGGTGCAGGACACCGGCCTGATCCAGGTGGCCACGGAAGGGCCGCAGGACGTGTCCTTCGCCCGCATGTCGGCGATCCAGCGCGAGGCGGCGGAGGCGGTCCGCGCCGACCCGGCGGTGGCCGCGGTCACCTCCGTGGTGGGGGCGGGGACGGTCAACGTGACCCAGAACACCGGCCGCCTAGGCGTGGTGCTGCGCCCGCGCGGCGAGCGGTCGGACGCCCAGGCGGTGATCGCCCGCCTGCGGACGCGGCTGGCGGCGATCCCCGGCCTGATGGCCTACGCCCAGCCCGTGCAGGACATCCAGCTCGGCGTCCGGGTCGGCAACACCCAGTACCAGTACGCCCTGATCGACGCGGACGCGGCCGAGCTGGCGACCTGGGCGCCGCGCCTGCTGGCGAGGTTGCAGGACCTGCCCGAGTTGCGCGACGTGGCCACCGACCAGCGGGAGGAGGGGCTGCGCCTGTCGGTGTTGGTGGACCGCGATCGCGCCTCGCGCCTGGGCGTGACCATGCAGGAGGTGGACGACGCGCTCTACGACGCTTTCGGCCAGCGCCAGATCTCGACCATCTACGCCCAGAACAATCAGTATCGCGTGGTGCTGGAGGCGGCCCCCGACTTCGCGCGCGACCCGGCCAAGCTCGGCCAGCTCCGAATCGCCGGGCGCGGCGCCGTCGACGCGGCGCGGACAGCGGGCGCTTCCGGGGCGGCGCTGGAAACCGTGGTGCCGCAGGTGCCGCTGGCCGAGATCGCCACGGTCACGCGCGTCAACGGGCCGCTGTTGGTGACGCGGGAGAACCAGTTCCCCGCCGCCACCCTGTCCTTCAACCTGGCCGACGGCGTGTCGCTCGACCGCGCGGTGGCGGCGATCGGCACGGCTGGGCGGTCGCTCGGGATGCCGGAAACGGTGTCGGGGCGCTTCGGCGGCGACGCCGCCGAGTTCGAGCGCTCGCTGGCCGGGCAGCCCTGGCTCATCCTGGCGGCCGTAGTGGTGATCTACATCGTGCTCGGCGTGCTCTACGAGAGCCTGATCCACCCCATCACCATCCTGTCCACGCTGCCGTCGGCCGGCATTGGCGCCCTGCTGGCGTTGCGCCTGTACGACCTGGACCTGTCGATCGTTGGCCTGATCGGCATCATCCTGCTGATGGGCATCGTGAAGAAGAACGCCATCATGATGATCGACTTCGCCCTGGACGCGCAGCGCGAGCGCGGCCTCGCCCCGCGCGAGGCGATCGTGGAGGCGGCGGTGCTGCGCTTCCGCCCCATCACCATGACCACCCTGGCGGCGCTGCTCGGCGCGCTGCCGCTGATGCTGGGCACGGGGACGGGCTCGGAGCTGCGGGTGCCGCTGGGCGTGTCCATCGTCGGCGGGCTGCTGCTGAGCCAGGTCATCACCCTGTTCACCACCCCGGCGGTGTACCTCGGGCTGGAGCGGGCGCGCGATCTAGCCGCGCGCGCCTGGCGCCCGCGTCCCGCCCCGGCGCCGGCGGAGTAGCCGGCCTTGTCCATCTCCGGGCCCTTCATCCGGCGCCCGATCGCCACCGGCCTGCTTTCCCTCGGCCTGGCGCTGGTGGGCCTCGTGGCGCTGCGCGACCTGCCGGTGGCGGCGACCCCGCGGGTGGACATCCCCACGGTGCTCGTCACCGTCGCCCAGCCCGGTGCCGACCCCGAAACCATGGCGTCGAGCATCGCGGCACCCCTGGAGCGCCGGCTCGGCGCCATCGCCGGCGTCACCGAGCTGACTTCGTATTCCTCGCTCGGCAGCAGCGCCATCGTGGTGCAGGTGGACCTGTCGCGCTCCCAAGCCGACGCGGCGCGCGACGTGCAGGCCGCGGTCAACGCCGCCCGCCAGGACCTGCCCTCCGGCCTGCCGAACCCGCCCACCGTGCGCAAGATCAACCCGGCCGACGCGCCGGTGCTGAGCGTGGCGATGTTCTCCGACACCCTGGCGCCGACGGCGGTGTACGACGTGGCCGACACCCTCGTGGCCCAGCGGCTGGCGCAGCTGCCCGGCGTGGCGCAGGTGGCGGTGTGGGGCGGTGACCAGCCCGCGGTGCGCGTGGCGGTGGACCCGGCCGCGGCCGCGGCAGCCGGCATCGGTCTGGACGCCGTGCGGGCCGCCATCGTGTCGGCCAACGTCACCCAGCCCGTGGGCGCGCTGGAAGGGCCGGAGCAGGCCGCGACCCTTTCCACCAACGACCAGCTGACCCGGGCGGAGCAGTTTGGCCGCATCGTGCTCCGGGCCGAGGACGGCCACATCGTGCGCTTGTCCGCCATCAGCCGCGTGTCCGACAGCACGCGCTCGCGCAGGCAGGCCGGCTGGTACAACCACCGGCCGGCGATCGTGCTCAACGTCTACAAGCGGGCCGACGCCAATGTCATCGCCGTGGTGGACGCCGTGCGCGCCACCCTGCCCCAGGTGCGCGAATGGCTGCCCGGCGGCGTGTCCCTGGACGCCGTGAGCGACCGCTCGGCCACCATCCGCGCCAGCGTGGAGGAGGTGGAGCTGACGCTGGGCATGACGGTCGTGCTGGTGGTGCTGGTGGTGGCGGCTTTCCTGCGCCGGCCGGCGCCGGTGCTGGCGGCCAGCGTCGCGGTGCCGTTGTCGCTGCTCGGCACGCTGGCGGTGATGTGGCTGCTCGGCTACTCCCTCAACAACCTCACGCTCATGGCGCTCACCATCTCGGTGGGCTTCGTCGTGGACGACGCCATCGTGATGATCGAGAACATGTCGCGGCTGCGCGAGCGCGGCGTCCCGCCATTGCGGGCGGCGCTGGAGGGGGCGCGCGAGATCAGCTTCACCGTGGTCTCCATCACCGTGTCGCTGATCGCCGTGTTCCTGCCCCTGCTGGCGATGGGCGGCTTCATCGGGCGCATCTTCCGGGAGTTCTCCGTCACCCTCGCGGTGGCGGTGGCGCTGTCGGGGATCATCTCGCTCACCCTCACGCCGATGGTCGCGGGACGGATGGAGCGGGACGGCCCGCCCTCGCCCCCGGGGCGGTTCGCGCGCGGTTTCGAGGCCTCGCTGGACTGGATCGTGCGCGGCTACGTGCGCAGCCTGGGCACCGCACTGCGCTTCCGGCGCGCGATGCTGCTGCTCACGCTGGCTCTCGCGGGCCTGACCGTGTGGCTGTACGTGATCGTGCCCAAGGGCTTCTTCCCGGAGCAGGACACCGGCCTGCTCGGCGGCGCCACCATCGCCGCCCCCGACACCTCCTTCGAGGTCATGCGCCGGCTGCATCGGCAGGCCAGCGACATCATCCTGGCCGACCCGGCGGTCTCCAGCCTGATCGGCTCCATCGGCGGCGGCTTCGGCGGCGGGGCCAGCAACCGCGGGCAGATGTTCGTGACGCTCAAGCCGCGCGCCGAGCGCGACGCCAGCGCCGCCCAGGTGATTGACCGGCTGCGCCAGCCGCTGAGCGTGATCCCGGGCGCCCAGGTGTTCCTGCGCGCCCAGCAGGACCTGTTCGTCGGCGGCCGACAGAGCAGCGCGCAGTACCAGTACGTCCTCCTGGGCTCGGAGCTGGAGGAGCTTCGGCTCTGGACCCGGACCATGGTGGACAAGCTGCGCGGCATGGAGGGGCTCACCGACGTGTCCAGCGACCAGGAGCGGCCGGGGCTGGTGACCCGCCTGGCCATCGACCGCGACGAGGCGGCGCGGCTGGGCGTGGAAATCTCCGCGATCAACGCCGTCCTCAACGACGCGTATTCCCAGCGGCAGGTGTCCACCATCTACGGCGCCCGCAACCAGTACCGCGTCGTGCTGGAGGTCGAGCCCTTGCTCCAGCGCGATCCCGGCCAGCTCGACCGGTTGTTCGTGCCCGGCGAGTCGGGCGCGCAGGTGCCGCTCGGCGCCGTGGCGCGGATCGAGCGCGCCACGGCGCCGCAGCAGGTGACGCACCAGGGTCAGTTCCCCGCCGCCACCATCACCTTCAATCTGCCGGAGGGCACGGGGCTGGGTCGGGCGCAGGAGCTGCTGCGGCAGGCCGAGCGCGAGGTGCTGCTGCCCGCCACCGTGCGGCCGCAGTTCGGCGGCAGCGCGGCGGCGTTCCAGTCCTTTGCGCGCGACCAGCCGCTGCTGATCCTCGGCGCGCTGCTGACCATCTACGTCGTGCTCGGCGTGCTCTACGAGAGCTACGTCCACCCCCTCACCATCCTGTCCAGCCTGCCCACGGCCGGCCTGGGCGGGCTGCTGGCGCTGCTCGCCACCGGCACCGACCTGTCGGTAATCGCGCTGATTGGGATCATCCTGCTGCTGGGCATCGTCAAAAAAAACGCCATCATGCTGGTGGATTTCGCCCTCGACCACGAGCGCCGCGAGGGCCTGGGCAGCGAGGCAGCGATCCTGGCGGCCTGCCGCGACCGCTTCCGCCCGATCCTGATGACCACGCTCGCTGCGCTGCTCGGCGCCGTGCCGCTGGCGATCGGCGGCGGCACCGGCGCCGAGCTGCGCCAGCCGCTGGGCATCACCATCATCGGTGGCTTGGCACTTTCGCAGGTCCTGACGCTCTACACGACTCCCGTGGTCTACCTAGCGCTGGACCGCTTCCGGCAGCGGCGCCCGGCGCGCGGAGCGGGCGCGGCGGCGCCGCTGCCGGCGGAATGAGGGCGCGTCAGGGCGGGGGAGGGGGGGCGGCCTCGTGCACGGCGAGCACCGACCCGGTCGCCGCGTCCACCTCCTGCAGTCGGACGCCGTACCCCCACAGCGCCGCGAGGTGGCGCAATGTCGCTTCCGCGTCGCGCTTGGCCAGCAGCTGCCCCGGCCGTCCCCGGTGCTCCAGCATCAGCCGCCGGTCGCCGGCCAGGTCCACGTCGAGCACCTGCACGTCGGCGTCGTTCTCGCCGGGGTCGTAGGTCCTGGCCAGGGTCCGGCGTATCTCGCGGTAGCCGGCCTCGTCGTGGATGGCGTCCACCAGCAGCGAGGGATCGTTGCTGTCGTCGAGCAGCCGGAACATGCGGAACTGCCGCATCACCGCCGGCGACAGGAACTGCAGCACGAAGCTCTCGTCGCGGTAGTTGGCCCAGGCATGGTGCAGCGTGCCCAGCGGATCCCCGTTGCCCGCGATGTCGGGGAACCACTGGCGGTCCTCCCTCGCGGGCGCGGCGCAGATGCGCTCGATGTCGAGCATCATGGCGTAGCCGAGCGCGTAGGGGTTGAAGTCGGCCGCGTGCTCGAAGCCGGGCTGGGTGATGACGTTGCTGGTGGAGTGCAGCACCTCCAAGAAAGCGGCGTCGTCGATCCGGCCGGTCTCGTGCAGGCGCGTCATAATGCGCTGGTGCACCCAGGTGGCGCAGCCCTCGTTCATCAGCTTGGCCTGCGGCTGCGGGTAGAAGTACTGCGCGATGAGCCGGACGATTCGGATCACCTCGCGCTCCCACGATTGCAGGCGCGGCGAGGTTTTCTCCAGGAAGTAGAGCAAGTTCTCCTCCGGCAGGCCGAGCCGCCGGCGCCGCTCGCCCACCGGATCGCCGCCAACCGCGGCCTTGGCGCCGGGCACGGTTCGCCACAGGTCGTTGTACACGCGCTCGTCGTATTCCCGCCGCTCGCGCGCCCTGCGCTGCTCCGTCTTGAGGTCGAGCGGCCGGGTGCCGCCGTGCCGGTGCACGCCGTGGCGCGACAGCGTGTGCGCCGCGTCGAGCACGCGCTCCACCGCCGCCACCCCGTGCCGGTCCTCGCAGCGCGAGATATAGGTACGGGCGAACTCCAGGTAGTCGAGGATCGCCGAGGGCTCGGTCCACTGCCGGAACAGGTGGTTGGCCCGGAAGAAGTGGTTGTGTCCGAAGGCGGCGTGCGCGATCACCAGCGCCTGCATCGTCGCGCTGTTGCCCTCCATGAGGTAGGAGATGCAGGGGTTGGAGTTGATCACCACCTCGTAGGCGAGATTGGTGAAGCCGCGCTTGTACCCGCTCTCGTGCTGCAGGAAGTGCTTGCCGTAGGACCAGTGCCGGTAGGTGAGCGGCATGCCGTGCGCCGTGTACACGTCCAGCATCTGCTCGGCGGTGATCACCTCGATTCGGTTCGGGAAGACCTCCAGGCGGAGCTCGTCCTCCGCCACGCGCTCGATCGCCTTGTAGGAGCGGCGCAGGGCCGCGAAGTCCCAGTCCGGGCCGGCAAACAGGAGATCTGAGGGCAAATCGACGGCTCCGGCTCGCTCGGGATGGGGATCGGCTCAGCCGGCCGTGGCGCGCTTGCCGAACAGGTCGCGGAAGACCGGGAAGATGTCCCGCCGCTCGCTGACGCGCCGCATGGCGAGGCGTGGCGCGCGCTTGGAAAGCGGGTCGTAGCCGCGCCACAGATCCGTCTCGCCGCGGATCACCGCGCCCGACGGTGCCACCTCCAGGTAGGCGAAGTACTGCACCGCGGGTAGAATGTCGTTCTCCAGCATGGCTACCGCGCGCAGCGTGTCGGACCCGTAGTTGTCGCCGTCGGACGCCTGGGCGGCGTAGATGTTCCACGACTCCGCGGGGTAGCGTTGGCGCTGGATGCGCGTGAACTCCGCTAGCGCCGAGGACACCACCGTCCCCCCCGTGCGCGGGTCGGTGAAGAAGGTCTTCTCGTCGACCTCCTGGGCCGCCTCGGTGTGGCGGATGAAAACGAGGTCAACGCGCTCGTAGCGCCGCTCCAGGAAGACGTGGAGCAGCAGGAAGAAGCGCTTGGCGACGTCCTTCATCGCTTCCGTCATGGAGCCCGAAACGTCCATGAGGCAGAACATCACCGCCCGCGCCGTCGGCCGCGGCGCCGGGGTGAAGCGGCGGTAGCGGAGATCGACGGGGTCCACCCAGGGCACGCGGGCGGTCCGGCGCAGCGCCAGCTTCAGCTCCGCCCGTAGCGCGTCCAGGTGCTCGCCGTCGCCTTCCTCCCCGTCGAGCCGGGCAATCGTCGCCTCCAGCTCGCGCAGTTCCTCGGGCTTAGGGCGGCGCAGGCCGATGCGGCGGGCCATCGACTGCCGCATCGTGCGTGACAGGTCGATCTGCGACGGCGAGCCTTCCACGCTGATCCCGGCCCGCGACGGCGCCATGGTCTCGACGTCCACCACCTGTCGCTTCACCAGGTCGGGCAGCTCCAGGTCCTCGAAGAACAGGTCGAGGAACTCGTCGCGGGTCAGTACGAAACGGAAGCCGTCCTCGCCGCCGCCGCCGTCCTCGCCGCTGCCCGCCCCGCCGCCCGCGCCCGAGCCGCCGCCGGTCGGCCGCTCCAGCCGGTCGCCGACCGAGAACTCCTTGTTGCCGGACAACACGATCGAGCGCGCGCCGCCCGTGAAGACGGTGTGGAAGGAGGGCTCGTGCAGGGAGTCGGCCGGAATGGTGACCGCCTGCTCGCGCCCCACCTCCCGCAGCGTGCCCCCGTCGACCGCCTCCCGCACCGCTCGGGAAACGGCGGTCCGGGCGCGTGCCAGGACGCGCTGCCGGTTCTCCAGGTTCTTGCCGTGCGGATTCGGGCGGCGGTCGATGATGTCCAAGCAGGTGTTTCCTGTACCGTGGGTCAGGCCGACTGCTTGACTCGCATGTACCATTCCACGAGACGGCGGACCTGCCGCTCGGTGTAGCCGCGCGACACCATCCGCTCGACGAAGTCGCTGTGCTTCTTGTCGGTGTCGCCGTCCTTCTTGGAGCCGAAGGAGATCACCGGCAGCAGGTCCTCGACCTGGGAAAACATCCGCTTCTCGATCACGTCGCGGATCTTCTCGTAGGACGTCCAGGACGGGTTGCGGCCGCTGTTGGTGGCACGCGTGCGCAACGCGAACTTGACCACCTCGTTGCGGAAGTCCTTGGGGTTGGCGATGCCCGCGGGCTTCTCGATCTTGGTCAGCTCGGCGTTCAGCAGGTCGCGGTTGAGCAGCTGCCCGGTGTCGGGATCCTTGAAGTCCTGGTCCTCGATCCAGGCGTCGGCGTAGTCGAGGTAGCGGTCGAACAGGTTCTGCCCGTAGTCGTGGTAGCTTTCCAGGTAGGCCTTCTGGATCTCGTTGCCGATGAACTCCGCGTAGCGCGACGCCAGCTCGGACTTGATGGTGGCGAGGTAGGCCGCTTCCGTCTCGGGCGGGAACTGCTCGCGCCGGATCGCCTGCTCGAGGACGTACATCAGGTGCACCGGGTCGGCCGAGATCTCGGAGCTGTCGTGGTTGAAGGTGGCGGACAGCACCTTGTAGGCGAAGCGCGTCGAGACGCCGTCCATGCCCTCGTCCATGCCGGCTGCGTCGCGGTACTCCTGCATGGTCCGCACCTTGGGGTCGGTTTCGCGGATGTTCTCGCCGTCGTAGACGCGCATCTTGGCGAAGGGCCGCGAGTTGGCGTGCGGCTTGAGCCGCGAGAGCACCGCGAAGCGCGCCAGCATCTCCAATGTGTGCGGCGCGCAAGGAGCACTCGCCAGCGCCGAGGACTGGATCAGCTTCTCGTAGATGCGCCCTTCCTCGGTCACCCGCAGGCAGTAGGGCACCTTGACCACGCTGACGCGGTCGAGAAAGGCCTCGTTGGTGCGGTTGTTGCGAAAGCTCTGCCATTCCGCCTCGTTGGAGTGCGCCACGATGACGCCGCCGAAGGGGATGGAGCCCACGTTCTCGGTGCCGACGTAGTTGCCCTCCTGCGTCGCGGTCAGCAGCGGGTGCAACATCTTGATCGGCGCCTTGAACATCTCCACGAACTCGAGGAGGCCCTGGTTGGCGCGGTTCAGCCCGCCGGAGAAGCCGTAGGCGTCCGGGTCGGACTGCGAGAAGTCCTCCAGCTTGCGGATGTCCACCTTGCCCACCAGGGCCGAGATGTCCTGGTTGTTGTCGTCGCCGGGCTCGGTCTTGGCGATGGCGATCTGCCGGCGCCGCGAGGGGTACAGCTTCACCACGCGGAAGCGCTGGAGATCGCCGTCGAATTCTTCCAGCCGCTTCAGCGCCCAAGGCGAGGCGATACCCGTGAGCAGCCGCCTGGGGATGCCGTACTTGCTTTCCATCATCGCGCCCATGCGCTCCGGGTCGAACAAGCCGAGCGGGCTCTCGAACACGGGGCTAATATCGCGCCCCGCCTTGAGGACGTAGATCGGCTCTTGCTCCATCAGCGCCTTGAGCCGCTCGCCGAGCGAGGACTTCCCCCCGCCCACCGGCCCGAGCAGGTAGAGGATCTGCTTGCGCTCCTCCAGGCCCTGCGCGGCGTGGCGGAAGAAACCCACGATCCGCTCGATTGTGTCCTCCATGCCGTGGAACTCGGCGAAGGCCGGGTAGACGCGGATGGTCCGGTTTAGGAACAGGCGACCCAGGCGCGGGTCCTTGGCGGTGTCGATCGTCTCGGGCTCGCCGATCGACCGCAGCATCCGCTCCGCGGGGCCGGCGTAGCAGCCGGGATCGCGGCGGCAGGCTTCCAGGTACTCGACGAGGCTGGTCTCCACCTCGGAACGCTGTTCGCGGAGGGCGGCATGGAGGGAGAAGATGTCGTCGGACTGTGCCATGACCATGTCCCCGAGGATGTTACGAGTGCGCCCGCGTTCAATCCACAACCTTGTTGTAACGACGATCCCGGCTACGAAGCCCCTGAGTTCCCGCGCCGATTCGGGCACGCCGACCGGAAGTATAGGCATGGATCGCGCCGTCCGATGCCAACGGTTTCGTGGCGGCGAGAACCCTCAGCTCCCGAGCCGCGGCCGCTCCTGTCTCGCCCTGCACCGCGTCGGGCGCGCCGCCCCGCGCGACTTCGGCCGGCCGTGTCGGCCGCGGTTCCTCTCCGCCGCCTTATGTTGGGTACGGCCGCTCGATTGGCCAGGGTGACGGGCCCGACCGCGCCCGCGATTGACCGCCGCCCCGGGGCGGACGACATCCTGCGCATGACGCGACGCGCTCCGCTCCTCGCCGCCCTCCTGGCCGTCCCCCTCGTGGCCGGTCCGCCCGTCCGGGCGCAGAACCCGGCCGCACCCCCGGCCGAGGCGGCGACGCCCTTCCGCATCCTCAACCGCACGGGCGCGGAAGCCAGGGAACTCTTCGCGGTCCGCTCCGGCCGCGCGGACTGGGGGCGCAACTTCCTGTCCCGACCGCTGGCGAACGACGCCGCCTACGGCCTGCGGCCCAACGCCGACGCCGGCTGCCGCTTCGACGTGCGCGTGGTGCTGGCCGACGGACGGGAGTCGGTGAAGCGCGACAACGACATCTGCGCCGAGCGCACAGTGGTGCTGGAGGCCGCCGCCGTCGCGGGCCGGCCCGCCGCGCCCGTCCCCACCCCGCCTTCCGCCCAGCCCAACCCCGGCTCGCGCGCCGCCACCGGCACCGGGTTCCTGGTGGCGGACGAGCGGGTGATGACCAACCACCACGTCGTCAACAGCTGCGACCGCCTGCTGGTGCGCGGCCCCGACGGGCGCAACCACGCCGCCGTGCCGCCGGCCCAGGTGGACAACCGGCTCGACCTCGCCGTGCTGCGCGTGCCGGGCCTGACCGGCGCGGTGCTGCCGTTCCGCTCCAACCCGGTTCGCCGGGGCGAGAGCGTGGTGGCCTACGGCTTCCCACTGACCGGGTTGCTTTCCTCTGATCCCAAGCTGACGCGCGGCGAGATCAACGGCCTCGCGGGGCTTCGCGACGACCCCAACCAGTTCCAGATCTCCGCCCCCGTGCAGCCCGGCAACTCGGGCGGCCCGCTGCTGGACATGCAGGGCAACGTGGTCGGCGTGGTGGTGAGCAAGCTGAACGCCGAGCGCGTGGCGCAGCGCACCGGCGACATCGCGCAGAACATCAACTTCGCGGTGAAGGGCGACCGGGCCGCAGCCTTCCTCCGCGCGGCGGGCCTGCAGCCCGTCGGGGCGGAAAGCCGTGGCGCCGACCGGAGCGCAGCCGACGTGGGCGAGATCGCCGGGCGCGCCACCGTGTTCATCCGGTGCGAGCGGTAGCCCGCGACCCCATCCCGCCGGCAGGCGGCGGCCGCGCCCGCTCCCTACGCCCTCAGCGTCCCAACCCTTCCCAGAACTCCTTCACCTTGGCGATGAAGCCCTCGCTTTCCGGGCTGTCCTTTCCCTCGGCCGCCGCCTCGAACTGTTCCAGCAGCTCGCGCTGGCGGGGCGTCAGGTTCTGCGGAGTTTCGACGCTGACCTGCACGTACATGTCGCCCTTGGCGGCCGAGCGCAGCACGGAGAAGCCCTTTCCGCGCAACCGGAACTGATCCCCGGTCTGGGTTCCCTGCGGGATCGAGACGCGCGCCCGACCGCCGTCGATGGAAGGCACCTCGACGCTGCCGCCTAGCGCCGCCTGCGCCATGCGCAGCGGCACGCGCAGGAAGATGTTCTGCCCGTCGCGCTGGAACATCGGGTGCGGCCGCACGCCGATGTCCACGTACAGGTCGCCCGCCGGCGCCCCGCGCAGCCCGGCCTCGCCCTCGCCCGACAGTCGGATTCGCGTGCCGTCCTCCACGCCGGCGGGAATGGTGACGTTGAGGGAGCGCTCGCGCTGCACGCGCCCCGAACCCTGGCACACCTTGCACGGGTTGCGCACCGTGCGTCCCTGGCCGCCGCAGGTGGGACAGGTGCGCTCCACCAGGAAGAAGCCGTTCTGCGCCCGCACCTTGCCGCTGCCCTTGCAGGTGGCGCAGGTGTCGGACTGCGCCTTGCCGTCCTGGGCACCGGAGCCGGAGCAGACCTCGCAGGCCACGGTGCTGGGCAGGCGGATGGTCCGCTTGACCCCGGCGTAGGCGTCCTCCAGCCCGATCTCAATGCCCGTGCGCAGGTCCGACCCGCGACCCGCCGCGGCCGTGGCGCCGCGGCCACGGGCGAAGTTGGCGCCGAACATCTGCTCGAAGATATCCTCGAAGCCGCCGCCCCCGAAGCCGGGCCCGCCGCTACCCCCGCCACCCCCGCCCTCGAAGGCCGCGTGGCCGTAGCGGTCGTAGGCGGCACGCTTCTCGCTGTCCTTGAGCACGTCGTAGGCCTCGTTGCACTCCTTGAACGCCGCTTCGGCGACCTTGTCGCCGGGATTGCGGTCGGGGTGGTGCTTCATGGCGTGCTTGCGGAAGGCCTTCTTGAGGTCCTCCTCGCCCGCGCTCCGGGGGACACCCAGGATCTCGTAGTAATCGCGCTTGGCCATTCTCTAGTTCCGCCGGAAACCCTCAAAGACGATGCGCCCGGCCCTCGCGGACCGGGCGCACCCATTCGAACCGACGCGGTACGCGTTTCCGCCCCGCCTCAGCCCTTCTTCTTGTGGTCCACGTCCTCGAACTCCGCGTCCACCACCTTGGCCCCGTCGCCCTGCGGCTCGGCGCCACCCGGAGCCCCCTGCGACGACGGCCCCGACGCGCCGGCGCTCGCCGCCTCCGCCTGTTGCTGCTGGCGATAGACCGCCTCGCCGATCTTCATGGACGCCGCCGACAGGCGGTCGGTGGCTTGCTTCATGGTCTCGGCGTCCGATCCCTCGCGCGCGGTCCGGGCCGCTTCCAGCGCGCCCTCAACCTCGCCCTTCTCGGAGGCGCCGAGCTTCTCACCGTTCTCGGCCAGCGCCTTCTCGGTGCTGTTGATCAGCGCCTCGAGGTTGTTCTTGCTCTCCACGGCAGCGCGACGCTTCTTGTCGGCCTCGGCGTTGACCTCGGCGTCCTTGACCATGCGCTCGATGTCGGACTCCGACAGGCCGGAGCGGGCCTGGATCTTGATGTTCTGCTCCTTGCCCGTGGCCTTGTCCCGCGCGCTGACGGACACGATGCCGTTAGCGTCGATGTCGAAGGTCACCTCCACCTGCGGCATGCCGCGCGGCGCGGGGGCGATGCCGGTGAGGTCGAAGTTGCCGAGCAGCTTGTTGTCGGCCGCCATCTCGCGCTCGCCTTGGAAGCACTTGATGGTCACCGCCGTCTGGTTGTCGTCGGCGGTCGAGAACGTTTGCGACTTCTTGGTGGGGATCGTGGTGTTGCGGTCGATCAGCCGGGTGAACACGCCGCCCAGCGTTTCGATGCCCAGCGACAGCGGGGTGACATCGAGCAGCAGGACGTCCTTGACCTCGCCGCGCAGCACCGCGCCCTGGATCGCGGCGCCGATCGCCACGACCTCGTCGGGGTTGACGTTGCGGGCCGGTTCCTTGCCGAAGAACTGCTTCACCGTCTCGACGATCTTGGGCATGCGGGTCATGCCGCCGACCAGGATCACCTCGTCGACCTCGCTGGGCTGCATGCCTGCGTCCTTCATCGCGGCGCGGCAGGGCTCCAGCGTGCGGCTCACCAAGTCGTCCACCAGCGCTTCGAGCTTCGCCCGCGTCAGCTGCATCACCAAGTGCTTCGGCCCGGAGGCGTCGGCGGTGATGAAGGGCAGGTTGATCTCGGTCTGCTTGGCCGAGGACAGCTCGATCTTGGCCTTCTCGCCGGCCTCCTTCATGCGCTGCAAGGCGAGCTTGTCGCCGCGCAGGTCGATGCCGTTGTCCTTCTTGAACTCGTCGGCGAGGTAGTCGATCACCCGCTGGTCGAAGTCCTCGCCGCCGAGGAATGTGTCGCCGTTGGTGGACTTCACCTCGAACACGCCGTCGCCGATCTCGAGCACGGAAACGTCGAAGGTGCCGCCGCCGAGGTCGTACACCGCGATGGTGCCGGTGGTCTTCTTGTCCAGACCGTAGGCCAGAGCGGCCGCGGTCGGCTCGTTGATGATGCGCAGCACGTCCAGGCCCGCGATGCGGCCGGCTTCCTTGGTCGCTTGGCGCTGGGCGTCGTTGAAGTAGGCGGGCACGGTGACCACGGCCTGCGTCACGGTCTCGCCGAGGTAGCTCTCGGCGGTCTCCTTCATCTTGCCCAGCACGAAGGCGCTGATCTGCTGCGGCGCCATCTTGTCGCCGCGCGCCTCGACCCAGGCGTCGCCGTTGTCGGCGCGCACGATGCCGAAGGGGGCGAGGCCCTTCTCCTTCTGCACCATCTTGTCGTCGAAGCGGCGGCCGATCAGCCGCTTGACCGCGTACAGCGTGTCGGTCGGGTTGGTCACGGCCTGTCGCTTGGCGGCCTGGCCGACCAGCCGCTCGCCGGTCTTGGAGAAGGCCACCATGGACGGCGTGGTGC
The DNA here is from genome assembly GCA_964243365.1 of uncultured Roseomonas sp. Classification (GTDB taxonomy): domain Bacteria; phylum Pseudomonadota; class Alphaproteobacteria; order Acetobacterales; family Acetobacteraceae; genus Roseomonas. Next base: position 36,894 of record CAXTEL010000025.1, read on the forward strand.
GCGCGCCCTCGGCGTTCTCGAGAACCTTGGCGTCGCCGCCTTCCAGCACGGCCACGCAGGAATTGGTGGTGCCGAGGTCGATGCCGATGACTTTGCTCATCCGTTTAAGCTCCCTGTGGCGGTCATCGGCCGGCCCCGCAGGCGCCTAGCCCCGACCCCTGATGTTGGATGGTTGAAGGAATTCCGGACCCGGACGGGCCCAGCCGCCTGGCATGTATTCAACGCGGTGCCCGCCAACAAGGTCCGCCGGCCGGCCGAAGCCGGCGCGCGGTCGCGACCGTCCGGCGTTCCCGTTCCGATCGCCATCCCGAGCCGCGGCGCTGCGACCGGCGTCGGATTCTAGCCCTGCGGGCTGCCCGCCACCACCACCATCGCCGGGCGCAGCAGCCGCCCGTTCAGCGTCCAGGCCGGCGTCCAGGCCTGCACCACGGTGCCCGGGGCCACGCCCGGGGGGGCGGGCTGCTCGCTCATCGCTTGGTGCAGCGCCGCGTCGAAGGGCTGGCCGGCCGCCTCCACCCGCTGCACGCCGTGGCGCTCCAGCATCGACAGGAAGGCGCGCTCCACCCCCTCGAAGCCGCCGCGCAGCTTGCCCAGCAGCTCCGCCTCGTCCGGCGCGGGGGCGGGCAGGCTATCGAGGCCGCGGCGCAAATTGTCCGCCGCCTCGGCCACGTCGGCCGCGAACTTCTGGACGGCGTAGTTGCGCGCGTCCTCCATCTCTTTGCGGTGTCGGTTGCGGCTGTTCTGCGCTTCGGCCTCGCTGCGCATCCAGCGGTCGCGCATCTCGGCCAGCTCGGACTCCAGCGCGGCGACGCGCTCGGTGCCGGGTGCGGCGTCCGGGGAGGGGGCCTGGGCCTCGGCATGGGCCGATGCCTGTGCCCCGTGGGGGGTCGGATGTTGTTCGTCGCTCATGGGATAATGTTCTGCCGGTGTGCGGCCGCGAAGGCCGGAAGGGTCCGGTTCCACCTAGAGGGCGCGAAGGGCGGGGGCAAGTCGCGAGGCCCGCGTCGCGGTGGCCGGGCCGCGAACGGGCCCGCCGCCGGTCCGGGGAAGGAGGCCCGAGGCTGGCCCGCGGGCCGATCGCGTCCCCCGAATGGGCCGGAGTACCCTGCCGCGTCGCCACCGGAGGCGATGCCCATGATGGACCCGCGGCCACGCACCTCCCTCGCGTCCGCGCGCCCTCCGCAAAGCATGGCGGGAGCCGCCCCACCACTTTCCCTGGACGGGTTCCTGATCGACGGACTCTGAGAACCCCGCGTCGGCCGTCCGCGACTCCGGGCATGGCGGCCCCCACGAATGCCCGTGGCTGGCCGGGGCATCCCGACTTGTCATGCTGCGCCGCAGCATCCAGATCACTCAGCAAGTTTGGGGTGGGGCAACACAAAGGATTTCTCCCTTGCTCGAAGTCGCTTTCCTCGTCGTCCTGGCCGCGCTAGTGGCCGGCAACATCACCGCCCGCATCGGCGTCGCTCCGCTTATGGCGACCGACGGCCTGATCCCGGCCCGCATCAGCGACTGAATTGCCGGCGCGCCGCGCGCCCCGGCCGGTTCCGCTCGCCGTGGGCGGGCCCGTGCCCCGGGGGGGTGCCCCCCCCCCGGGGCACCCGGCTCCTCGCCCAGCGCTTGACCCCGTCCGGCCACCCTCCTCATAACGCCACCGCGCTCCGCGGGACGCCCCCGCGGGACGTGCCGCGCGCGGCCGACCAGCCCGTCCCCCGGTCGAGGGCTGGGGCCTCGTCGCGCTTCCCCCGCCCGCGGCCAGCCGCGTCGCCCGCCGCCCGGAACACCCGCCCATGACCGACGCCCCGCCGCCCGAGCCCGCCGCCCCCGGAACGGACTGGCGCGACACCGTGTTCCTGCCGCGCACCCCGTTCCCGATGCGGGCCGACCTGCCGAAGCGGGAGCCGGACTGGCTGGCGCGCTGGGAGCGGATCGGCCTGCGCGCGCGGCTGCGGGCGCAGTCGGCGGGCCGCGAGAAGTTCGTCCTGCACGACGGCCCGCCCTATGCCAACGGCCCGCTGCACATCGGGCACGCGCTGAACAAGATCCTCAAGGACGTGGTAAACCGCGCCGCCCAAATGTCGGGCCGCGACGCCGACTACGTGCCGGGCTGGGACTGCCACGGCCTGCCGATCGAGTGGAAGGTCGAGGAGGAGTACCGCGACCCCAAGGGCAGGTACGGCGGCAACCGCGGCAAGGACTCCGTCCCCGTGCTGGAGTTCCGCGCCGAATGCCGCGCCTACGCCGCGCACTGGCTGGCCGTGCAGGGCGACGAGTTCGGGCGCCTGGGCATCCTGGGCGACTGGGCCCACCCCTACGCCACGATGGACTTCGCTTCTGAGGCAACCATCGCCGGCGAGATCGGTAGGTTCCTGCTCAACGGCTCGCTGTACCGCGGCCTGCGCCCGGTGATGTGGAGCCCGGTCGAGCGCACCGCCCTGGCCGACGCCGAGATCGAGTACCACGACCACACCAGCCCCACGGTGTGGGCGCGCTTCCCGGTGGCCTCCGCGCCCGCCGGTGACCTGCCCGGCGCCTCGGTGGTGATCTGGACCACGACGCCCTGGACCATTCCGGCCAACCGCGCCGTCGCGTACGGGGCGGAAATCGACTACGCGCTGGTGCACGTGGACGGCGTGGCCGAGGGCTCGTCGCTGCGCCCGGGCGAGAACCTTCTGCTCGCGCTGCCGCTGCTGCCGGCATTCAGCAGGGATACCGGGCTGGAAGCACATAGCGTCCGCCGCGTGCTCAAGGGCGCGGCGCTGGCCGGCACCGTGCTGGCCCACCCCCTGCGCGGCTGGGCCGCGGGAATGGGCGCCTACGACTTCGACGTGCCGATGCTGGAAGGTGCGTTCGTGTCCGCCGAGGCCGGCACCGGCTTCGTGCACAGCGCGCCCGCGCACGGCGAGGACGACTTCGCCCTGGTCGCTGCGCACAACAGGCTGCACCCCGACGCGCGCATCCCCGTCCCCGAAATGGTGGGCGACGACGGCACCTACACCGCGCAGGCTCCGGGCCTCACCGGCACCCACGTGTTCAAGGCGCACGACGCGGTGTGGGCGGCGCTGGCCGAGATGGGCACGCTGGCCGCCCGCGGCTCGCTGCGGCACAGCTACCCGCATTCCTGGCGTTCCCGGAAGCCGGTGATCTTCCGCGCCACGCCGCAGTGGTTCATCGCCATGGACGACGGCAACCGCATCCGGGAAAAGGCGCTCGCCGCCCTGGCCACCACGCGCTTCGTGCCGGAGGTCGGGCGCAACCGAATCACCTCCATGGTGGCGGCGCGGCCGGACTGGTGCATCTCCCGCCAGCGCGCCTGGGGCGTGCCGATCCCGGTGTTCGTGGAGCGCGCCACCGCGACGCCGCTGCGCGATCCGGCCGTGCTGGAACGCGTCGTGGCCGCCTTCCGCGAGGAAGGGGCGGACGCCTGGTACCAGCCCGGTGCCGCGCAGCGCTTCCTGGGCAACGAGCGCTCGCCGGACGACTACGAGCAGGTGATGGACATCGTCGACGTCTGGTTCGAGAGCGGCTCGACCCACGCCTTCACGCTCACCCCCGGGCGCGGCCTGCCGTTCCCCGCCGACCTGTATCTTGAAGGCTCGGACCAGCACCGCGGCTGGTTCCATTCCTCGCTGCTGGAATCCGTGGGCACGCGCGGCGTGGCGCCCTTCAAGGCGCTGCTGACGCACGGCTTCACCCTCGACGAGTCCGGCCGCAAGATGAGCAAGTCGCTGGGCAACGTCACCGCGCCGCAGGAAGTCACGAAGAAGTACGGCGCCGACATCTTGCGCCTGTGGGTGATGATGGCCGACGCCACCGAGGACCAGCGCATCGGCCCGCGCATCCTGGAGCAGACCGCCGAACTGTACCGCCGCCTGCGCAACACGCTGCGCTGGCTGCTGGGCAACCTCGACGGCTTCACTGACGCCGAGCGCGTCGCCCACGCCGAGCTGCCCGGGCTGGAGCGCTGGGTGCTGCACCGCCTGTCCGAGCTGGACGCCCGCCTGAGGCGCGCCGTGGCCGACCACGACTGGACCGGCGTGTACCCCGAGATCCACGCCTTCTGCGCCGCCGATCTGTCCGCCTTCTACTTCGACGTCCGCAAGGACAGCCTGTACTGCGACGCCCTCGACGCCCCGCGTAGGCGGGCCGCCCGCACGGTGCTCGACGCCTTGCACCGCCACCTCGCCGCCTGGCTCGCCCCCGTGCTGCCCTTCACCGCCGAGGAAGCTTGGCTCGCCCGCTTCCCGTCCGAGGACGGCAGCATCCACCTGCTCGACTTCCCCGACGTGCCGACCGAATGGCGAGACGACGCGCTCGCCGCGAAGTGGGAGCGGGTGCGCGAAAAACGGCGTCTCATTACTCAACTCCTGGAAACGGATCGTCGGGAAGGCAGGATTGGCTCGTCGTTGCAGGCCTTGGTGGCTTTCGGCGCGTCCGAAGAGGCGCGCGGGATGCTGCCGCCGGGGGAATGGGAGGATGTCCTGATCGTCTCCAAGGTGGAGGTGGAGGAACCACCGCCATTAAGGGGCAACTTCGCGACTGCCTCGCCAAGCGACGCGCTCGTAGTCCGCACCGCCATCGCCCCCGGCCACAGGTGCGCCCGCTGCTGGCGCGTCCTCCCCGAGGTGGACCCCGACTACCTCGCCGGCCGCCGGCATCCCGACCTGTGCCTGCGCTGCGACGCGGCCGTGGCCCCGTGACCCTGCGCCCCGGCCTGCTCGCCGCCTTCCTGGTGTTCGCCGCCGACCAGGGGACCAAGTGGTGGATGGCCGAGGTGCTGCGCCTGCCCGAGCGCCGCCGTGTTCCCCTCCTCGAAGCCGGTCCCTTCGCGTTGGACCTGTCGATGGTGTGGAACCGCGGCGTCACCTTCGGGCTGCTCGCTGGCGACGCGCCCTGGCACGGCTGGCTGCTGGCCGGCTTGGCCCTGGCGGTGGCCGCGGTGCTGCTGCGCTGGATGGCGCGGGCCGAAACGCGCGCGGTGGCGCTCGCGCTGGGCGCCGTGGTCGGCGGCGCGGTGGGCAACGTGGTGGACCGGCTGCGATTCGGCGCGGTGTTCGACTTCGTGGACGCTTCCGCCTGGGGCTGGCACTGGTACGTGTTCAACGTGGCCGACGCCGCCATCGTGGGCGGCGTGCTGGTGCTGGTAGCCGACGCCTTGTTCCGGCCACCCGTCGTGGCTAAGGAGCCGGCATGAGCAAGCGCGTCCGTTCCGGCCCGACCGCCGGTCTCCTGGCCCTGGTCTGCCTGCTCGCCGGCTGCGGCGGCGACACCGCCCGCACCCTGGGCTTCACCCGCGACGCGCCGGACGAGTTCCAGGTGGTCACCCGCGCCCCCCTCGCCCTGCCCCCCGAGATGGGCAGCCTACCCAACCCCCGCCTCGGCGCCGTCCGGCCGCAGGAACTGACGGCGCGCGAGCGCGGCGAGAGCACGCTGGTTCCGAGCGCCATTCTGGGCGAAGGCCGCCGCGACCGTCCCTCGGGCGGCGAAAGCGCGCTGGTAGCCCAGGCCGGCAGCGGCCGCCCCGCCGACCCGTCCATCCGCCGCCGCGTGGACGAGGAAAGCCTCCGTCTGGACCGCCCCGACCGCACGCTGGTGGACCGGCTGCTGTTCTGGCAGCCGGCGCCCGCTTCCGGCACCGCCCTCGACGCGCGGCGCGAAAGCCAGCGCCTGCGCGAGAACGCCGCCCTGGGCCGCGCGCCGGGCGAGAGCGAGACCCCGGTCATCCAGCGCCGCCAGCGCGGGCTGTTCGAGGGCTTGTTCTGACCGGCGACTAAGGCCCGTCCGGCCGATCGGGCACCGAACCCGCTCCCCGTCGCGGCGCCGTCGCGCGGAGCGGCCTTTCGCGCGCCGGCGCGCGGCGCTACCGATGCGGCCATGAACGCGCTCACAGGTTCCGCCCGCCTGGCCGACCCCGCCGGGGTCGCGCTGCCCGACATGGCCCGCGCCGCGCGCCGCGCCGCCGGCCGGCTCGCCCGCGCGCCCGGCGAGGCGCGCGACGCCGCCCTGCGC
>CAXTEL010000026.1:0-23510 GCA_964243365.1 uncultured Roseomonas sp.
GGTCGGGTCCGCGGCCGAGGCGGAGTGGCGGGCCGCCCTGCCGCCGCTCCGCGCCGCCCGCGACGCGCTGCGCGCGCTCGGGACGACGGCGCGCGCCGACGCGGCCGCGAGTGCCCCTGGCCGCGCCGTCCGGGCGATGCTCGCCGCGCACCCGGTCGAGGCCGCCGCGTCGGGCGTCGGTCCCGGGCTGCGCCTCCGTCTCCTCGCGCACGGGATCGCCGACGCCGACGCCGCCTCGGAGGACGCCCTGGCCCGTATTCCCGGCATCTCCTACGGCGAGGTCGCGGACGTCCTCGCCTGGCGCGACGGGCTGCTGCGCCGGTACCTCGCGGGCCAGCGCGCCGCGCCGGACGACCCGGCGACCGCGCCGGCGCCGCACGCTGTGCGCCGCGCCGAACTGTTGGGCACGCTGCGGGACGGCCTCGACCGGCTCCGCGCACTGCGCGACCGCGAGGCATCGGAAGCGGCGTCGGCGTTGGCCGCCCTGGAGGACGCGGCGCGCTCGCTGGCGCGGGCCGAGGCGGATGCCGCCGTGCCGCCGCCGACCTGAGCGATCAGCCCCGCAGCACCGCCCCGGTCGCCTTCGCCACCGCCGCGACCACTTTGGCCGCCGCCGCCTCGATCTCCCCCTCGGTCAACGTCCGCTCGCGCGGCTGCAACACCACCTCGACCCCGAGCGACACCTGCCCCGCCGGCAGCCCGGCCCCGGCGTAGCGGTCGAACAGCGACACCGCCGCCACCAGGCTCCGCTCTGCCCCGCGCGCGGCGCGCAGCACCGCCTCGGCCGGCACGTCGGCATCCACCAGGAAGGCGAAGTCGCGCCGCACCGGCTGCAGCGTCGGCAGGTCAGGCGCCGCCTTGCGCCGGCGCTTCGGCTCGGGGATCGCGTCGAGGAACACCTCGCACGCCACCGCCGGACCCGCGACGCCCAGCGCTGCCAGCACGCCGGGGTGTATCTCCCCGAACGTGGCCAGCACCACCTTCGGCCCCTGCCGCAGCACGCCCGAGCGCCCCGGGTGGTACCAGCCCGGCGCGTCCGCGGTGACGCTCACCCCCGCCAGCGGCGCCCCCAGCGCCCCCAGCACCGCCAACGCGTCGCCCTTGGCGTCCAGCGCGTCCATCGGCCGCTGCTTCTCCGACCAGTGCCGCGGCGTCTGCCCGGTCCGCACCGCGGCCGCCACCAGCTTCTGCCCGGCGGGGGAAGGGTCGCGCCAAGCGCCGCCCACCTCGCTCAGGCCCACGTCGGGCACGCCGCGCGCCGCGTTGCGCCCGACCGCCAGCAGCAGGCTGGCCACCGGGGTGGGGCGCATCTGGTCGAGGTCGGCGCTGATCGGGTTGAGCAGCCGCAGCGAGTCCGGCGCCGCCGCGTCCGGCCGCTCGGCGGTGGCGGCGAACAAGGCGGCCACCCGCCGCGACGTGAAACCGAAGGTCACGCAGTCCAGCGCGCCGCGCGCCGCCAGCACCCGCCGCGCCAGCGCCGCGCGCGATTGCGCCGGGCTCAGCGCCGGCGCCGGCACGCGCGAGGCGGCGGGCAGCGACACCGCCGGCACCGCGTCCAGCCCGCGCAGCCGCAGCACCTCCTCCACCAGGTCGCATTCCGCCTCCGCCGCCGCGCAGCCCTCGGCCGCCGCCGCAGCGCGCGCGGGATCCAGCGCCGGGGCCTGCGCCAGCTCCGTCCCCCCCGCGCGATACCCGGACGCGGCGGATGCGACGTCGTTGCGCCAGGGCGGCACCTCCACGGTCACCCCCGCCTCGTCGCGCGCCCACACCGCGAAGCCCAGCCGCTCCAGCGCACCCACCGCCTCGTCCGGCGCAACGTCCGCCCCGCCCAGTCCGGCGAGCCGCTCGAAGCGCAGCGCGGCGCGCCGGCGCCACGCCGGCTCGGCGCCGGCCGACACCGCTTCGCCCGCCTCGCCGCCGCACAGTTCCAGCATCACCCGCGTCGCCGCGTCCAGCGCCGCCGGCAGCAGCGCCGGGTCGACGCCGCGCTCGAAGCGCGCCCGGGCGTCGGAGTGAATGCCGTGCCGCCGCCCCGACAGCACCACCCGCACCGGGTCGAACAGCGCGCACTCGATGAAGCACTCCGTGGTGTCGGCGTCGCAGCCGGTGTCCTCGCCGCCGACGATCCCGGCCAGCGACTGCACCCCCGACGCGTCGGCGATCACCGCGTCCTCGGGCCCCACCGTCACCCGCCTGCCGTTCAGCGCGTCGAAAGCCTCGCCCTCGCGCCCCATCCGCATCACCAGCGCGGGCCCGCGCACCTTGCCCAGGTCGAACACGTGCAGCGGCCGGCCGAGGTCGTGGGTGAACCAGTTGGTCACGTCCACCAGCGCCGAGATCGGCCGCAGCCCGACCGCGCGCAGCCGGTCTGCCAGCCACCGCGGCGACGGCCCGTTGCGCAACCCCCGCAGCGCCCGTCCCGTCACCCACAGGCAGGCGCGCGGGTCGGCGATCTCCCAAGCCAGCGGCGACGGGAAGGCGCCTGTTACCACCGCCGGCACCCACGGCCGCAGCGTTCCCAGCCCCGCCGCTGCCAGATCGCGCGCGACGCCGCGCACGGACAGCGCATCGCCGCGGTTGGGCGTCACGCCGATCTCCACCACCGGGTCGTCCAGCCCCGCCCAGGCGGCGTAGGGCTGGCCCACCGGCGCGTCCGCCGGCAGGTCGAGAATGCCCTCGTGGTCGTCCCCCAGCCCCAGCTCGCGCGCCGAGCACAACATCCCCTCGCTCGCCACGCCGCGTATCTCGCCGACCTTCAGCGTGATCCCCGTTCCCGGCACGTGCGCGCCCGGCAGGCCCAGCACCGCGCGCATCCCCGCCCTCGCGTTGGGCGCCCCGCACACCACCGAGCGCAGCACCCCGTCGCCGGCATCCACCGTCAGCGCCCGCAGCCGGTCGGCGTTGGGGTGCTGCACCGCCTCCACCACGGCGGCGATGCGGAACGGGGCCAGCGCCGCGGCGCGGTCCTCCACCCCCTCGACCTCCAGCCCGATAGCGCTGAGCGCGTCGGTGATGCGCGCCAGCGTCGCGTCGGTGTCGAAGTGCTCGCGCAGCCAGGAGAGCGTGAACTTCATGCGCGTCAGCCCGCGTCGTGCAGCGTGAAGGGGGCGAGCACGGGAGCGCCGTAGTGGCGCAGCCAGCGCGCGTCGCACTCGTAGAACGGGCGCAGGTCGGGGATGCCGTGCTTGAGCATGGTGATCCGCTCGATCCCCATCCCGAAGGCGAAGCCCTGCCAAGCGCGGGGGTCGATGCCGCAATTGGCCAGCACCTTGGGGTGCACCATCCCCGAGCCCAGGATCTCCAGCCAGTCGGAACCCCGCCCCAGCTCGCCCGTGCGCCGGTCCCAGCCGATGTCCACCTCCATCGAGGGCTCGGTGAACGGGAAGTAGGAGGAACGGAACCGCACCGGTAGGTCCGGCACCGCGAAGAACGCGCGGAGGAAGTCGATCAGGCAGCCCTTCAGGTGCCCCAGCGTGATCGTCCGGTCCAGCACCAGCCCCTCGACCTGGTGGAACATCGGCGAGTGTGTGGCGTCGTGGTCGGCCCGATACGTCCGCCCCGGCACGATCACCCGCACCGGCGGGTCGCCGGCCAGCATGGTCCGCACCTGCACCGGCGAGGTGTGCGTCCGCAGCACCGTTTCCGCCGGGCCGCCGCCCGCCGGCGGCGGCTGGTTCCCGCCGACGGGCGGCAGGTAGAACGTGTCCTGGTCCTGCCGTGCTGGATGGTGCGCCGGGATGTTGAGCGCGGTGAAGTTGTGCCAGTCGCCCTCGATGTCGGGCCCCTCGGCCACCGTGAAGCCCATGGCGCCGAAGATCGCCGTCAGCTCCTCCATCGTGCGCGCGATGGGGTGGATCGCCCCCGCCTCGGTTCCCAGCGGCGGGTGCGGCCGCGGCGGAAGCGACACGTCCAGCCGCTCGGCCCGAAGCCGCGCGTCGAGCGCCTCGCGTTCCAGCACGACGCGCCGCGCTTCCAGCGCCGCCTCCAGCGCCGTCTTGAGGGCGTTCACCGCCGCCCCGCGCGCCCGCCGCGCTTCCGGCGCCGCCGCGCCCAGCGCCTTGAGGAGGCCCGTCACCCGCCCGTTCTTGCCCAGCGCCGCCACGCGCACCGCGTCCAGCGCCCTCGGATCGGCCGCCGCCGCGATCGCCGCCTCGGTCTCGGCGCGCAGGGCGTCGAGCCCGTCGCCATCCAGCTCGCTCATCGAGCGTTCCTCGCCCATCCCCGGAAACGGGAAGGGCCGCGCCTCGCCACGGATGGCGGAGCACGGCCCCGGTGTGTCGTCCGCCCGCATCCCGGCCCCGGTTCCCCGAGGCGCCGGCACGGGCCGCGTGCGCTCAGGCCGCCGGCAGGTTCGCCTTGGCCTTCTCGACGATCGCCCCGAAGGTGGTGGGATCGTCGTAGGCGATGGCGGCCATCACCTTGCGATCCATCTCGATGCCCGCCGCCTTCACCCCCGCGATGAAGCGGGAATAGGTCAGCCCATGCTCGCGCGCGGCAGCGTTGATGCGTTGTATCCACAGGCCGCGGAAGTCGCGCTTCTTGTTGCGGCGGTCGCGGTAGGCGTACTGCAACGCCTTCTCGACGCGCTCCAGCGCCGGCCGGAAGGCGGTGGAGGAACGGCCGACGTAGCCCTTGGCGAGCTTGAGGACCTTCTTGTGACGGGCGTGCGCTGCGACGCCCCGCTTGACGCGAGCCATGCTGCCCTCCCCTTACCGATCCAGCCCGTAGGGCAGCCACTGCATAACGGTCAGCCCGTCCTGGTGGCGCAGCACCTGGGTGCCGCGGTTCTGACGCTTGGCTTTCTGCGGCCGGGCGGACAGGTTGTGCCGCTTCTTGCCCGGCCCCGCGAGCACCTTGCCCGACGCAGTGATTTTGAACCGCTTCTTGACGGACGACTTGGTCTTCATCTTGGGCATTTCGGACCTCCCCGGGTCGGCGGCGCCCCTGCGGCCCCCGGCCAGGGAGGGCCCGCGCCACACCATGCGGCGGGGGACGCTCGAGCCGCGGCCGGGCAGCCCAGCATGGCCCGATCGCGCGGCGAGCGCCGATGTATAGCCGCGACGCGGCGCGCGGGCAAGGTACGCGCGTCTGGGCGGTGTTGCGCGCTATCCCTAGGGCCGGGAACGCGGCGCCCCGCCACCCTTCCGGGACCTCGCCCCGTCGCCCACCCGAGCCTCGCCCACGACCGTCCGGTCCGCTACAGAAACGTTGCAACGGGGCCACCGGATTCCCATATAGAGCGCTGTAGAGAAGGGAGAATTTCCTTGAAGATCAACCCCAACGTCGCCCAGGGCCGGGTCGTCGCCGCCGCCCGCATGCTCGCCGGCGTGGACCAGGCGCGGCTCGCCGCTATGGCCGGCCTGTCGCCGTCTACCATCTCCAACGTCGAGCGCGGCAAGCCCGGCGTCCGCCCCGAAACCTTGCGGGCCGTGCGGCTGGCGCTGGAGGACCTCGGCATCGACCTGGCGCAGAACCGCACCACCGGCCACCACGCCGCCGCCACCTCCTACGCCTGACACTTCTCCGCTGGCCGCAGCGCTGCCGGCCCGGTTCGCGCGTTCATCCACCGCACGCGAACCGGAACCCCCCCGAACATGCCAGCCCCGACCGCCGACGGCCGCGCCACCTACCCGCCGCTCGACACCCCCAAGCCGTTCGCCGAAAACGTCTGGATCGTGGACAGCAGCCCGCTCGGCATCCCCGGCCTGCCGCTCCCCGTGCGGATGACCGTGATCCGCCTGGCGTCGGGCGACGTCTGGCTCCACTCGCCCACCCGTTTCAGCTTCGACCTGCGCGCGGCCATCGACCGGATCGGCCCCATCCGCCATCTCGTCGCGCCCAACGTCGCGCACTGGACCTTCCTCGAGCAATGGCAGGCGCACTGCCCCGACGCCCTGACCTGGGCCGCCCCCGGCCTGCGCGACCGCGGCCAGGTGCGCCGCTCGGGCGTCCGCCTCGACACCGACCTGGGCGACCGCGCGCCCGAGGCGTGGGAAGGCGAGATCGACCAGAAGGTGGTTCCCGGGGGCCTCGGCTTCCGCGAGGTGGCCTGCTTTCACCGCCCGTCGCGCACGCTGCTGCTCACCGACCTCGTCCTGAACCTGGAAGCCGCCAAGCTGCCGCCCCCCGCCCGTGCCCTGATGCGCCTGGCCGGCACCCTGGCGCCGGACGGCAGGGCCCCGGCCCACCTGCGCGCCGTCGTGCGGCTGCGTCGGCGCGACGCCGCCCTCGCCGCAGCGCAGCTCGTCGCCTGGGCGCCGGAGCGCGTGATCGTCACGCACGGCGCGCCCATCGAGCGCGACGCCGCGGCGCGGCTGCGGCACTCGCTCCGCTGGCTGCTCGGCCCGGACCGATGCGCGCCGCACCGAGGCTGACCGGGACGGCCCCGGGGCTGCCCGCGAGTGGTCGCGCGTCGAGCCCGTCCGCGCTGGTCGGCCGGAACCCCGCCCGCCGCGTCAGGCCGCCGCCCTGGGCGGCACCGCCTCGCGCGCCAGCAGCGCGAGGAACTCGTCGGCCGGCATCGGGCGGCCGAACAGGAAGCCCTGCACCTCCTCGCAGCCCTCCTCGCGCAGCAGTTGCGCCTGCCGCTCGTTCTCCACGCCCTCGGCGTTGACCCGGATGCCCAGCGCGCGGCCCATCCCCAGCACCGCGCCCACGATGGCCGCCGCCTGCGGGTCGCGGCCCAGGCCGCCGATGAAGGACCGGTCGATCTTGATCTTGTCGAAGGGAAACTTCCGCAGGTAGCCGAGGCTGGAGTAGCCCGTGCCGAAATCGTCCATGGCGATCGTCACGCCCAGCGCGCGCAGCCGCCCCAGCGTGGCCAGCGTGTCGTCGGTGTCGGACAGCAGAACGCCCTCGGTCACCTCCAGCTCCAGCCGCGAGGGCGCCAAGCCGGTGTCGCGCAGCGCGCGGTCGACGCAGTCCACGAATCCCGGCTTGCGGAACTGCGGCGGGGACACGTTCACCGCGACGCGCATCGCCCCGGGCCAGCCGCTGGCCTCGCGGCAGGCCTCGCGCAGCGCCCAGGCGCCGATCGGCAGGATCAGCCCGGTTTCCTCCGCCAGCGCGATGAACGCGTCGGGCCGCACGTCGCCGCGCACCGGATGCCGCCAGCGGATCAGCGCCTCGGCGCCGAAGATCCGGCCCCCGTCCAGGCTCACCTGCGGCTGGTAGTGCAGCCGGAACTGCCCCCCCGCGACCGCCTCGCGCAGGTCCGCCTCCAAGGCCCTGCGCTCCTGCAGGTGCTGGTTCATGCCCGCCTCGAAGAAGCGGTGCGTCCCGCGCCCCCCGGCCTTGGCGCGGTGCAGCGCCACGTCGGCCTCCTGGAGCAGGGTGCCCATCGAGGGGTCCTCCCCGGACGACGACCACGAGGTGCAGTCGCGCAGTGTCACGCCGACGCTGGCGCCGAGCGACGCGAGATGCCCGCCGAAGTCGAAGGGCTCGGCCAGCGCGGCCACCACGCGCCCGGCCAGCGCCTCGGCCCGCGCGGGCTGCGGCCCGCCCACCTGCACGATCGCGAACTCGTCGCCCCCCAGCCGCGCCAGCGTGTCCGCCTCCCCCACGCACGCGCCCAGCCGCCGCGCCGCTTCCCGCAGCACGTGGTCGCCGGCCGCGTGGCCCAGCGCGTCGTTGACCTCCTTGAAATGATCGAGGTCGAGGCAGACCAGCGCCACCGTGCCGCCCTCGCGCCGCCCTCGCGCCAGGGCACGCTCCAGCCGGTCGGCGAACAACACGCGGTTGGGCAACCCGGTCAGCGAGTCGTAGGTGGCCGAGTGCGCCGCGCGCGCCAGGGCCCGCGCGAGCAGGCGCAGCGGCAGCGTGCGCAGCACCACGAAGGCGAGGCCGGCGAGCAGCACGGAGAAGAAAGCCACGCTGGCGGTGTGGCCGCCGAGGTCGAGCAGCGACCGCTCCACCTCGACGCGGCCGATCACCACGCCGAAATCTTGGATCGGCCGTGAAACGGTCAGCACCGGCCCGGCTTGCTCCTCCCCCGCCCAGGCGACCAGCCTGCCGTCCGCGTCGAGCACTCGCCGCATCTCGGGTTGCCCGGTCTCGCCGAGCAGCATCAGCCGCCCGCGGATGCGGCTGTTCTCGAAGGTCCACAGGTCCGGGTTGCGCATCGCGTGCTCGGATATGACGATGGCGCCCAGGTTCGCCCGCGCTTCCAGCTCCGCCTGCATGCTCATGCGGCCGGCGTAGAAGTACGCGCCGGGCAGCGCCGCCGCCACGCACAGCGCCATGATCAGGGCCAGCGACGTTGCCAGCCGCACGATGCCCGGCTCAATGTTCTCCGGCGCGGGCCTCACGCGTCGGCCCCCGGCGCGTCGTGGCCCACGCGCAGAAGCAGCGCGCCGGCCTCCGGGCTTCGCAGGAAGTCGAGGAAAGCCCTCAGCAGCGGGTCCGGCTCGCCGCGCCAGGCGACGCGCAGCGTGCGCCACAGCGGGTAGCGCCCGTCGGCGGCCGCGCCCACGCCCGGCGCGATGCCGTCGAGCGACAACGGCCTGAGCCGCAGCGCTTCGGCGCGCAGCTGGCCGAGCGACATCGCGCCGAAGGAGCCTTGCCTGCCTTCCAGCGCCTCGGCGTTCTCCTGGTCGGTGCCCACCGTGAGCAGCCCGGGCCGCCGCAGCGCCACCTCGACCGCCTCGCCGATTTCCGTGGACAGCGCGCGGAGCATGGCCCAGTCGGCGTCCAGCGGCTCGCGCCGCACCAGGCGCAGCGGGGTGCCGTCCGGCCAGACGGTGATCTCGCCGCGCAGGACGCGCGAAACGTCGGCGGTCGAGATGCCCGTCGCCGCGGTCCCGGCGTGGGTCACGAAGGCCATGGGCGTGCGGGCGTAGGCGCGCGCGTCCAGGCCGAACGCCCGCTCGGCCTCGCCCAGCGGTCGGTCGACGAGCGCCACGTCGATCACCCCCGCCCTGACCGCCGCGAGGCCGCCGTCGCTGCCCAGGCTCGGCATGACCTCGACCCCCGCGCCTGGGTATTGCGCCGCGAATCCTTCCCCGAGCAGCCGCATCGCGGTGAGCGCCATGCCGGTGCCGCCGACGCGCAGCCAGACCGAGGCCGCTCGCGCCGACCCGACCGCGGCGGGACCCGCGGCCAGGCTCAGACCCGACAGCGCGATGGCCGAAGTGCAGTGCCTGCGGGTCAGCATGAGGTCGCGTCCACTCCGGGTGCCGCCAGCATGTAGCCTGGGCTCCCGTTGAGAAACCGTTTAGTTGCGCCGGCCGCGCGCGACGGGACCGCGCCGCCTCACTCCCCCCGCGCCGCGAGCAACCCTGCCGCCAGGGCGAGGTCCGCCGGCGAATCCACGTCCACCGCCGCTTCCGCCCAGGGCAGCTCCACCGTTGCCAGCCGCGCGCCCGTCCGCCGGCCGAGCGCGTCCAGGGCGCCCCGCAGCGTCAGCAGCCCCAGCGCCTGCCGCAGCGCGAGCAGGGGCGAGACCAGCCGCAGCATCCGCCACGGCCGCTTGCGCTCGTCCTCCACCCGGCGCCAGAACGCCACCGCGCCGGCCGCCGCCGGGCCGCGCAGCAGGAACAGGTTGCAGCCGCTCCAGCTGCCGTCGCGGAAGCGCAGGAACGTCCGGCGCGATCCCGGGAAGGCTTCGCGGACCAGCGACGCGCGGGCCAGCCCGGCGACGGCGTCCGCCCCGTCCGGCGCGGCGCCGAGGAAGTGTTCCACGGTGGCCGGCCGCAGCAGCGCGTGGTCGGCGGTGGTCACCAGCAGCGGCGTCCCCAGCGCCGCCAGCGCCGCCGCGACGGACCGGGACGGGGAAGCGGCGGCGCCCAGCAACGCCAGCCGGCCCGCGCGATGCAGCGCGGCGACGCCCGGCAGCCCCAGCGCCCCCGCCTCGGGCGCCCCGCACACGACGATCCGCCCGACGCCCCGGCTGCCGGCGAGGGCCGCGACCACGCGTTCCAGCATCGCCACGCCCGCCACCGGCACCAGCGCCTTGACCGGCACGCCGACCGCGGCGGCCATCGGGTCCGCGGCGCCCCCGCGACCGCCGGCCAGCACCAGCGCCGTGACGCCCCCCTCGTCGTCCCGGCCGCCGGCGCTCAGGCCGTCAGCGCCTTCTCGTAGACGCGGTAGGTGCGGTAGGCCCGGGCGCCCAGCGCTTCGGCGATCCGCCGCATCGGCGCGTTGTCCTCCAGCACCCAGGACAGTTCCACCGCCCGCATGCCGCGCCGCGCCGCAGCCCGGCGCACCGCCTCGATCATCAGGAAGGGCAGCATGGCGCCGGCCACCCCGCTCGCGTGCGCCCGCCGCACCCCCATCAGCGGCACCCGCGCGGTGCGCAGCCCCCGCACCCGCAGCCGCCACAGCAGCCGCGCCCAGCCCAGCGGCAGCAGCCGGCCCCGCAGGTCGCCGATCGCCTCGTTCAGGTTGGGCAGGCACACGATGAAGCCCACCGCCTCGCCGTCCACCTCGGCGAACCACACCAGGTCCTCGTGCACCAGCGGGCGCATCTGCGCCGCCATGTGGTCCAACTCGGCCACCGTCAGCGGCGCGAAGCCCCAGTTGCCGCTCCAGGCGTCGTTGAAGATGTCCACGATGGTGGCGACCTCGGCGCGGTAGCGGCGCATCCGCATGGGGCGCACGGTCACCCCCCGGGGCGGACCGCGCTCGATCAGCCGGCGCGGCCCGGGCGGCAGCGGCTCGCGCGGGTCGAACAGGTAGCACAGCAGGTCCTTGGTGCGGCCGTAGCCGTGCTGCTCCAGCGCCGGCCCCAGGTGCGGCGCGTCGTGCGGCATCATCAGCATCGGCGACGTGTCGAAGCCTGCCACGAGCAGCCCGGGCTCCTCGTTGATCGACAGGCTGAAGGGCCCCAGCACCCGCCGGAAGCCGCGCCCCCTCAGCCAGCCCTCGGCCGCTCCCAGCAGCGCGGCCAGCACCGCCGGGTCGTCCTCCGCCGCCAGCAGCCCGAAGTGGCCGGGCCGGTCGCCGTCCGGCCCGGCGGGCGCGAAGCGGTCGTCCACGGCGCTGATCCGCCCGACGTCGCGCCCCGCCCGTTGGGCGATCCAGTGCGCCGCCTCCGCGTGCTCGAACAACGGGTTTTTGCGCGGCGACAGCGCTTCTCGCCGTTCCAGGAGCAGCGGCGGCACCCAGTGCGGGTCGGCGGCGTGCAGCGCGAAAGGCAGGCGGATGAAGCGGTCCAGCGTCGCAGCGTCGGAAATCGGCAGCAGCGCCACCGCGCCGCCGCCGCTCATTCCGCCGGACCGGACGCCGCCTGCGCGCCGGAGGCGCCCGCCTCGCGCGACGCTTCGCGGCGCGGCGGCGGCCGGTCGCGCGGCGGGCCGCCCGACAGCTGCGCCACCCACGGGAACCGCCCCGCTTCGGCCGCGTCGTAGCCCAGGTTGAAGGCGTGCGGCGAGCGAGGCTTCTCCTTGGCGGACGCGTAGTAGGTGCCCATCAGGCGGTCCACGGCGAACTCGGTGATGCCGTAGTTGCCGCCCTCGTGGTGGAAGTGGTGCGCCAAGTGCAGCTCCTTGGCCCGCTTGAGCCACGCCGAGCGCGGCTTGTAGTTCAGGTGCTGCATGGAATGGCACAGCTCGTAGAGCATGGTGGTGAGGAAGGCCGCGCCCACCGCCGCCCCCGCGCCCGCCGCGCCGCCGATCAGCCAGCCCACCGGGGTGAGCAGCACCAGGATGGTGGGGATCACGTTGAGCGGCGAGCCGAACAGCACGTCCAGCCGGTGCGGGTCCTGGTGGTGGTCGAAGTGCACCCGCTTCCACAGCGCCGCCGTCCAGCGGGAGCGGTACAGCCAGCGCCCGTGCAGCACGAAGCGGTGCAGCACGTACCACACCACCGGGTAGGCCGCTTCCGCCGCCAGCACCGCGAGTAGCAGCTGCCACCAAGCCGTGCCGTCGGCCCGCGCCCGCTGCACCGCCACCGCGCCCCCGGCCAGGGCGAGCACGGCGTAGGCGTGGATCGCCGGGTGCGTGCCCCAGGCCACCAGCAGCTCGCGGAAGGTCATCTTGCCGAGGTCGAAGGATCGGCCGTCGCGGCGCCAGCGCGTGTACATCGCCGTGTCCTAGAGCATCCCGTACCATCGCCGCAACGCGCCCGCGCGACGGCCGAGCCGCGCCGGGCGAACGGCTGCCCCGCGCCGGACGCCGCCCGCGTCAGCCTTCCAGGTGCAGGAGCATCACCAGCCCGACGCAGCCGAACACGATGGGTGCGGTCCAGGCCGCCAGCAGCGGCGGCACCAGCCCGGCCTCGCCCAGCGCCGCCGCCCCGCCCGACAGCGCCACGTAGCCCAGTCCCAGCGCGATCGACAGCGCCGCCAACCGCGCCGCGCCGCCGCGCCGGGGCACCGCGCGCGAGGCGGGATACGCCAGCAGCAGCATGATCGCGGCGCCGGGGATCGCCGCCAGGCGCTCCTGCACCCGGGTGCGGTAGAAGCTCTCGCTGCGGCCGCCGAGCCAGCGCCCGTCCAGGATGCGCAGCACCTTGACCACCGGCATGCCCTCGGTGGGCCGGGCCAGCTCGGCCAGGTTGCGCGGCGCCGGCCCTTCCGGCCACGCCACCGCCGCCAGCCGCTCCGGCGGCGCGCCGCCGGGCCGCGTCACCCGCACGTCGAGCAGCGTCCAGCCGTCCGGCCCGCGCTCGGCGCGCGCCGCGTCCAGCCGCGCGAAGGCCTCGCCGCGCGCGTCGCGGCGCACCAGCAGAACGCCCTCGGCGAAGGCGCCGTCGATCGACACCCGGTCCAGCGCCGCCACGTCCGCGCCCGCCCGCAGCCACACCTGGTCGCGCTCGGCCGGCGCGGGCGCGCCGGGCAGCGCCGCCCACCAGTCCGCGAACAGCCGCTGCGTGCGCGGCACCAGCTGGTCGCTCAGCCCAAACTGCAGCGCCGCCACCAGCGCGCAGGCCGGCAGCAGCAGCCCCACCATGCGGTGCCCCGACACCCCCAGCGCCCGCAGCGTCGCGGCTTCCGACGCCGCCGCCAGCCGCGCGAAGGTCAGCAGCCCCGCCACCAGCGCCGCCAGCGGCACCAGCCGCTCGGCGGCCGAAGGGAAGCGCAGCGCGGCGTAGCGCGCCACCCCCGCCGCGCCGCCGCCGCGCGCCAGCACGTCGGTGGCGTTGTCCAGCAGGTCGAGCAGCTGGAGCATGACCGCCAGCCCCAGCAGCGCCGCCAGCCACCGCCCCAGGAACAGCCGCGACAGGTGCCGGCCCAGGACGCTCAAGGCCCGATGCTCACCACCGCACGCCCGAAGCCCGGCCCCGGTCGCCCGCCGCCCGCGCGGGCCGTCCATCCGGCACGCGCCGCGACGCCGCGCGGCCCCGCCGCCCGCTCAATCCGCGCGCCCGGGGCCGGCAGCAACCGCCGCGGCCGTCGGCACAGGCCGCCGTCGCCCGACCAGCCGGCGCGCCGCCGCCGCGACCGCGCCGGCCGCCGCGTCGAACGGCCCTTCCGAGGGACGGGCGTTGCCGCGCCGGAACGCCCAGCCGGCCAGCAGCGCGAACAACAGGAACGGCGCCCAGATCGCCGGGCGCGGGTCCACCCGGCCGACGTCGCCCAGCGATTCCCCCAGCTGCAGCGCGTGCTGGTAGGCCACCAGGATCACCGCCCCCCCCACCGCGCCCTGCCAGCGGCGCGCGCGCTGCGCCGCCAGCCCCATCGGCACCGCCAGCACCGCCAGCACCGGCAGCGAGGCGGCCCGCGCCAGCCGGGCGTGCAGCTCCGCGCGCATCCGCGCCGGCTCGGCGACGCCGCGCCCGTGCCACAGCTCGTCGAGCGTCATCTCGCGCTCGTCGCTGCCGCGGTCGCGAAAAGCCGGGGGCGCGGCCGAGAAGTCGCGCAGCCCGGTGGCCTCGGTGAAGCGGGTGACGCGCGCCCGGCCGTCCGCCAGGTTCTCGAAGCGCGAGCCGTCCTCCAGCAGCAGGTTCAGCTGCCCGCCCTCGGCGGTGGGCTCGAGCTGGCCGCGCGCGGCGGCGGTCACCGTCTCGTCGCCGTCCGCGCGGCGCTGGTGCACGAACACCCCTTCCAGCAGCCGCCCCGACGGGTCGGCGCGGTCGGCCGTCACCGTCACCCCGCGCGCCACGCGGGTGAACACTCCCGCCGGCACAGACGCGTTCCAGCGGGCGTGGATGAAGGCGTCGTACAGCGCGCGGTAGGCGTAGCGGCCGTAGGGCTGGGCGTAGCCGTACAGCCCCACCCCCGCGATCCCGAGCAGCACGCCCAGCACCACGAAGGGCCGCGCCACCCGCCCCAGCGACAGGCCGGTGCCCCAGATCGCGTCCAGCTCGTGCGCCTCGCCCAGGCGCGAGATCGCCACGTAGACGCTGGCGAAGAACGCCGCCGGCACCGCCAGCCCGAGGTAGTGCGGCCCGAGGTTCACCACCATCGCCAGCACCAGGTCCAGCGGCCCGCCCGTGCGCGCCGCGACGTCGAACAAACGCAGCAGCCGTTCCAGCAGCAGCGCCAGCAGCAGCACCGGCAGCGCCGCCAGCAGCGGCCCGCGCAGCTGCCCCAGCAGGTAGCGGTCCAGCCGCGCCGCCGGACCGGACGGCCGGCGGTCGGCGCGGGCGGTCATCGACGCGGCGTCCAATGGCGGCGGCGAAGCGTCGCGCAGCCCGCGGGGGCCGTATTCCTCGCGTACGGGACCTGGGGGAGTCCCGGGTTCCCCGCAGCGAAGGGCGAGGGAGCGGCACCGCCTCGAGGGCCGCGCGACGGAAGCTTGACCGCGCCGAGCGTCGCGAGGATCACGCCGGCGGCGCGCCGGGCACCGGCCGGCCGGCGCGCGGCCCGGCGAAGGATGCCGCGCGGAATGAACCGGAGAACGCGACCGGCTCCTCGCGCACCGGCATCGGGGCGCCGGGGGCGGGCTGCCGCGGGCGGGGCGCCGCCGCCCGGCATTCCCCATCGGCCACCGGCGTGGTTGGGTGCCCGAACTTCCGCGAGGTGGCCTCGACCATGCCCGACGTCGTCCGCGCTTCCGCGCGACCCGTCAAGACGGCCCGCCGGCGCGGCGCCGCGGCGCTGCTGGCGGTCCTGCTCGCCGCCGCGACCGGGGCGGCCCAGGACGCGTCGCCGGCGGGCGCCCAGCGGGCCGAGTCCTGCGGCCCCGGGGCGCGCGACCCGCGCGTGGTGGTGCGGGTGACGGGCGCGCGGCGGGCGGCGGGCAACGTCGCGGTGACGCTGTACGGCGCCGATCCGGAGCGCTTCCTGGCGCGCGGCGGCCGCCTCGCCCGGCTGCGCGTGCCGCTCGGTCCCGAGGCGACGTCAGCCGAGGCGTGCTTCGCGGTGTCCGGCCCCGGCACCTACGCGGTGGTCGTCTACCACGACGAGAACGACGACCGGACGTTCAACCGCAACCTGCTGGGCCTGCCGGCGGAAGGCTACGGCTTCTCGCGCGACGCGCCGGCGACGGTGGGCCTGCCCGGCTTCCGCGACGCCGCCTTCGACGCGGGGCTGGGCACGACGCGGGTGCCGGTGGCGCTGCGGTACTGAGCGGGCCGGCCGGCGGCGGTGCGCGGGCGCGTCGGGGCCTCGCGGCGATGCGCCGCCGGCGGACGCCGCTCCGCCCGTCCGACGGCGCGACGAGCGGCCGCGCGCCGAAGGGTGGTCTCCCCGGGCCGCCGGTTGGGGTATTGCTGCGCGCCCGGAGTCCCACCGCCGCAGGAGCAGCATGATTCTCGTCCGGCCCTTCCGAGCGGGGGACGCCGCCGCCCTGGCCGCGCTAATGACCGAGATGACGCGGCACTACGGCGCCGCCGTGGCGGCGGAGCGGAACGTCGAGGCGGAGGTCGCGGACCAGGCCGCGCGCGTGGAAACCCTGGTGGCGTCCGACGGCGCGGCGCTGCTCGGCTTCGCGACGTTCGCGACCCTGTTCCCCGTCGGCGCGCTGTTGTCGCTGACCTACGTCCAGCAGGTCTACGTCGCCGCGGCGGCCCGGCGCGGCGGCGTCGCCCGGCTCCTGCTGGCAGCGGTGGCCCGCTGCGCGCGGGAGCGCGGCTGCCGGCGGCTGGAATGGCTGACCAGCCCCGACAACGCCGCTGCCCGCGCCTTGTACGACGGCCTGGGCGCCGCGGGGGCGGCCAAGGTGCACTACGTCCTGGACGGCGAGGCGCTCGACCGGCTGGCCGACGCGCCCCGCGACCGATGAACGTCGAGCGGCGCGCCCCGGCCGGTGTCCCCGTCGGGGTGGTCGGCAACCCCGCCAGCCACGGCAACCGTTCCTGGCGCTCGGAAGCGCTGCGCGCGGTGGCGGCCCGCCACGAGGGAGCCATGCTGGCCGAGCCGCGCTCGCGCGGGGCGCTGGTCCAGGCGCTGAGCGGCTTCCGCGACGCCGGCGCCGGGATCGTGGCGGTGAGCGGCGGCGACGGCACCCTGCGCGAGGTGCTGACCGCCCTGCCGCTGGCCTGGCCGGGGCCGCCGCCCGACCTCGCCCTGCTGCCCGCCGGCAAGACCGACATCGCGGCCGGCGACGTCGGCGGCGCGGGGCAGGGCGCCGTCGGGCTGGCGCGGCTGCTGGTGGCGGTGGAGCGCGGCGCCATTCTGCGCCGGGAGGAGCGCGCGGTGCTGGAGGTGCGCTGGCCCGGCGAGCCGCAACGCACCCTGCGCGGCTTCCTGTTCGGCGCCGCCGCCTTCGCCGAGGGGCACCGGCTGGCCAACGCGCGCATTCATTCCGGTGGCGTGTTCGGCCACGCCGCGGTGGGGCTGACCCTGGCGGCGATGCTGGCCCGCGCGCTGCTGAGCGGCAGCGGCAAGCTGGCCGGCGGGCAGCGGATGGCGCTCAGCGCCGACGGCGCGGCGCTGCCGCCCGGCCGGCGCTTCCTGGTGCTGGCCACCACGCTCGACCGGCTCACCCTGGGGTTGTGGCCGTTCCGCGGCGGGGGGGAGGGGCCGCTGCGCTGGCTGGACGTCGCCGCGCCGCCGCGGCGCCTGGGCCGGGCCATGTGGGCCGCCGCGCGGCGCGGCGCCGACGCCGGGTGGATGGAAGCGGCCGGGTACCGGTCCGGGCGCGCCGACGCGCTGCGGGTGCGGCTGGCGGTGCCCTTCGTGCTGGACGGCGAGGCCTACGCGCCGGGGCCGGAAGGGGTGGAGCTGCGCGCCCCCGGCCGGCAGGGCTTCGTGTCGCCCTGAGGGACGGGCTGCGCGCCCTGGTGGCGGCCGAGCTGGACCGGCCGGCCATGCCGGAAGCCGGCGCCCTGGCCGACGCCATCCTGCGCCGGCACGGCGACGCCGTGGCCGCCATCCTGTTCTACGGCTCGGCGCTGCGCGACCGCGACGCGTCGGGGCTGCTGGACCTGTACGTGCTGGTGGACCGGGCGGGCGACTGGCATCGCCGCGTGCCCGGGCGCGACCGGCGCGTCCGCGCGTCGCTGCGCGCCGCCGCGCTCCGGCTGCTGCCGCCCGACGTGGAACACTGGACCGCCGAGTGCGACGGCCGCCGGCTGCGCGCCAAGGTGGCGATCATGACCCTAGCGCAGTTCTGCGGGCGGGCCCGGCCGGGGTCGCTCGACACCACGGTCTGGGCCCGGTTCTGTCAGCCCGCGGCCCTGCTGCACGCGCGCGACGGGGCGGTGCGCGAGGCGGTACGCGACGCGGTCGCCGGCGCCGTCGCGGCCGCCGTTCACTGGGCGGTCCGGCTGGGGCCGGAAGGCGGCACGGCGGCGGAGCGCTGGCGCGCCTTGTTCCGCGCGACCTACGGCGCCGAGCTGCGGGCCGAGCGGGGCGGGGATCGCGCCGCGCTGGTGCACGCCGCCGACCCTGGGCGCTACGAGGCGCTGCTGGCCCTGGCGACCGGCGGCGGCGGGGCGGGGCGGGGCGGATCGTCGGGCGTCGGACCGCCGGGCGCCGGAGGCCGGGCGGCGGTCCGGGCGTGGGCACTGCGCCGGCGCTGGGGCAAGGCGCTGAACGCGCTGCGGTTGGTCAAGGCGGCCTTCACCTTCGCCGGCGGGGCCGACTACCTCGCTTGGAAGGTGGAACGGCATTCCGGCGTGGCGCTGCGGCTGACGCCCTGGCAGCGCCGCCACCCCGTCCTGGCCGCGCCGCTGCTGCTGTGGCGGTTGCGCCGCGCCGGCGCGGTACGCTGAGGCCGCCGCGCCTTACTTCCTTACCGTGATCCCGCGGATGTACTCGCACTGCATTTATTCCTATAACATCAGCGGGTTCGCGCCGCAAGCCCTGTTGGGCGACGGCATCCGGTGCGGCGGTGCCATCCGCCCCCGTCCGTGCCATCGGCGCGGCGGGTGCCACTTCCCGGATCCGTGCCGATCCCGGGGAGCGATGCCATTGGCCGGTCCGGCGGCATTTCCCGGATCGATGCCGTCGCGCCCCGGCGGCGCGGTGCCCGGGCGCGTCGGCCGCGCGGGCTCCGGGCCCCGGGGAGGGCGGGTGGGGCCGCGTCACGGACCGCGCGGCGCCGGGCCACCCCGCGTGGTTCCGGGAGGGCGGCTCCCGGCGGGGAGCGGACCGGCTCGCACGCGGCAGGCTCGGCACGGGAGCACCGCCGGGGACCGACGTCACGCCGATCAACCACTGGCTCGCCTTCGCCGCGTCCGCGGTGCGGGCCGGCATGCCCGACAGCGACGCGCCCCGCGCGGGTCTGGGGCGGATGTTCGCCCACGCCTGCGCGGTCACGGGGCTCAATCCCGAGGGCATCGTCCTCTTCATCGTCTTCGTGCCGCAGTTCCTGGTTCCCGCCGAGCCCTTCGAGTCGCCAATGTGACCCTATCGCGCCGCTCGCCTCGGCGGCGCGCCGGCACCTGCGGGTGCGGTGCAGCGTCAACCGGATCGGCGGCTCGCCCCTGATCGGCGCCGAGGCGCTGGCGGTCGGGTGGCGCAGGGCCGCTGCTTGAGCCGGGCGTCCGTCCCGGGCCAGGGGCGCGCGTCCGCCCGGGGGTGACAACGAGAGGATAAGGCCGGGGACGGGGCGCCCCGAGGGGCGCGTCCCCCGCTGGCCGGCCGTTCTACTCCGCGGCCTGGCGCATCTCCAGCACGCCCAGGTTCCGGCCCACCGCGGTCACCGACTCGATCGCCGCGGCGATCTGCCCGGGCGTGTGGGCGGCACTGATCGACATTCGCAGCAGCGCCTCGCCCTTGGGGGTCGCGGGGGGAAGCGCGAGGTTCACGTACAGGCCGGCGTCGAGCAGGGCGTTCCAGGCCGCCACCGCCAGCTCGGGGGAGCGAAGGCGCACCGCCACGATGGGCGAAGCGGTGGGGCCGAGCAGGAAGCCTGCCCCCGCCAGCCCGTCGTAGAGCTGCCGGGCGTTGCGGCGCAGCGACTCGCGCAGCCCGGGCTGGGCTTCCAGCCGGGAAATCCCTTCCAGCACCGAGGCGGTGATGCCGGGAGGGAGGGAGGCGGTGAACATGTAGGGGCGGCAGGCCACGCGCAGGGCGTCGAAGCCCTCGAGGTCCGACGAGCAGAAGCCGCCGATGGCGCCCAGGCTCTTGGAGAACGTGCCGACCAGGAACTCGACGTCGGCCTCGACGCCGGCCGCCTCGGCCAGGCCGCGGCCGCTGGCGCCGAGCACGCCCAGTGAATGCGCCTCGTCCACCAGCAGGGTGGCGCCCAGCTCGCGCTTGACGCTGGCGATCTCGCGCAGGGGGGCGACGTCACCGAGCATGGAGTAGATGCCCTCCACCACGATCAGCTTGTGGCCGGGCTCGTGGCGAAGCAGGCGCAGGCGCTTGGCGAGGTCCTCGGGGTCGTTGTGCCGGAAGCGCGTCACCCGGGCGGTGCCCAGGCGGGCGCCGTCGTAGATCGAGGCGTGGCTGTCGGCGTCGAGCAGGAGGTGGTCGTCGCGGCCCACCAGGGTGGACAGCACGCCCAGGTTGGCCTGGTAGCCGGTGGTGAACACCATCGCGGCGCGCTTGCCGGTGAAGCGCGCCACGGCGGTCTCGAGCGCCTCGTGGCCGTCGTAGGTGCCGTTGGCGATCCGCGAACCGGTGGTGCCGGTGCCCATGCGCTCGGTGGCGTCCACGGCGGCCGAAACGCAGGCCGGGTCGAAGGTGAGGCCGAGGTAGTTGTTGGTGCCGAGCAGGATCACCCGCCGGCCGTCGAGGATGCCCTCGGTGGGGGACAGCACGCGCTCGAAGCGCACGGCGAAGGGATCGCGCCCGACGGCGCGGACGGCGTCGTAGGCCGCGCGCAGCGGCCGGAACCGGTCGAGGATGCCGCTCATGCGGCGCTGCCGGGGCTGGGGGTCTGAGCGCCGGGCTGGCCGCGTATCTGGCGTACGGCGTCGGCGAGGTCGCGCACCGTGCGCACCTCGGCCATGCGATCGATCGGGATCACGATCTCGAAGCGATCCTCCAGCACCATCACGAAGTCCATCACCGCCAGGGAGTCCAGCCCGAGGTCACCCATGATCTGCGACTCCGGGGTGATGGGGCACGGTTCCCGCAGCAACGGCCGCAGTTCCTGCTCGATCTGGAGCAGGACGTCGTCCTCGTCGGTCATTCGGGCCCGCCATCACCTTCCGGGAAACGCACGGGCCGCGGCGGTGCCACGCGAGTGCAACACATGATGCCCCACCGATTAAGTTTTCGGAGAGGGTCGCGCAATACCTGGGCACCCGCCGGTTCGTCGTGCCTCCCAGGCGTGTCGCGCGTGCCACGATCGACCGGCCGCGGCGGGCCGCCCCCGTTTCCCTCGTCGGGGCTCGCTCACCGGGCGCCGGCCGCGCGCCCGGGCGCCGCGTCGCGCAGCCAGCGCGCCAGCTCCGCCAGCCCCTCCGCCGCGCCGATCCGCGGCCGCCACAGTGCCGGCGGCACGGCGGCGGCGGGGTCCGGCGACCAGTCGCGATGTAGGATCTCGCGCGCCTTGCCCAGCCCGAACAGCCCCGGGCGGCCGCGCAGCGCGCCCCAGGCGTCGGCGCCGAGGCCGGCGAGGAGGAAGGCGGCGTCGGGCAGCGGCACTGCGCGCGGCGGGGCGGGACGGCCCGCGGCGGCGGCCAGCAGCGCCAGCAGCTCCCGCCAGCCGTAGCCGTCGGCGCGCGCGTCGCCGACCTCCCAGCGCGCCCCCGACGGCGCGTCTGGCCCGCAGGCCGCGACGATCAGCGCCGCGACGTCGCGGACGTGCACCAGGGTCAGGCGCGGCTCCGGCCGGCGCGGCACGGGGGCGAGTCGGGCGGCGCCGAGCCGCAGCAGGGCCGGGCTCTCGTTGTCCCAGGGCCCGTATATCGCCCCCGGCCGCAGCACCGCCCAGGGTCCCGCCGCCGCCGCAGTCGCCGCGTCCTCGCCGGCGCGCTTGCTGGCGGCGTAGGGGGATACCCACGGCGCGCGGGCCGCCTGCGACGACACCAGCACCAGCCGCGCGCCCGGCGCCGTTCGCGCCGCGGCGGCGGCGACCGCCGCGCTGCCGACCGCGTTGGCGCGGAGGAACGCGTCGCGCGAGCCCGCCACCAGCCCCGCCGCGTGCACCACCGCCGCGGCGCCGGTCGCGAGCCGCTCCAGCGCCGCCGCATCGGCGAGGTCGCCGCGCACCACCTCCGCCGGCACCCCGGCCAGCAGCGGGTGCGCCGCGTCCCGTCGCGCCAGCAGCCGCACCCGCCACCCCGCCTCGTGCAGCGCCAGCGCCGCGTGCCGCCCGACGAAGCCGGTGCCGCCGGTCAGCGCCGCCAGGGGCGCGGTCATCCGCGGTGGCCGGCGTGGGTGCGGGCAGCGGCGGCCCCTGCGGGCCGCGCGACGCGCGCCGGCCACCCCGACGCCGGCCGGGTCACGCGTCCTGGGTAGCTTGGTCGAAGGCGCCGGCGAGGTAGAGGGCGCGGGAACGGGCGCGGGACAGCTTGCCGGAGGATGTGTGGGGAAGGGCGCCGGGGGGGACGAGGCGGATCCGGGCTTCGAGGCCGTGGGCCTGGCGCAGGGCGGCGAGGGCGTCGTCGCGCAGGCGCTCGCGGGCGTCGGGCTCGGAAGTGCGGGCCTCGACCAGCACGACCAGGGACTCGCCGCCGGAAGGGGCGCCCGGGGAGTCCGCGAGGAGGGCGTCGTCCACGGAAAAGGCGGCCACGGCGCCGCGGGCGCCGCGCAGGGCGTGCTCCACGGTCCATTCCAGGTCCTGCGGCCACACGTTGCGGCCGTTGACGATCACCAGGTCCTTGGCGCGGCCGGTAACGACGAGCTGGCCGTCGAGGCGGTAGCCGAGGTCGCCGGTGTCGAGCCAGCCGTCGGCGGAAAGCACGGCCTCGGTTTCGGCGGGCTGGCCGTCGTAGCCGCGCATCAGGGAAGGGCCGCGGGCGAAGATGCGGCCTACCCGGCGGTCGGGGAGAGGGCGGCCCTCGGGGTCGCGGGGTTCCAGGGCGTGGTCGGGTAGCGGCGGGCCGCACAGCACGAAGTCGCGGGTGCGGGGGGCGCCGGTCGGGGGGGAGCCCGGGGGCACGGGACCTGGAGCGCGGGCGGTCGCGGCGGGGGCGGCCGCGACGCCGTCGCGTTCCAGCCGGTCGAGGTCGGCACGGTCGGTGCGCATGCCGCGGTCCAGGGGGGCGAAGCTCAGGGCGAGGGTGGCCTCGGCCATGCCGTAGCTCGGCACGAAGCTGTCGCGCCGGAAGCCGGCGGGGGCGAAGGCGTCGGAGAAGGCGTCGAGGTGGTGCGGGCGGATCATGTCGCCGCCGATTCCGGCGACGCGCCAGCTGGACAGGTCCAGCCCCTCGGGCGGTGGGCCGCCGCGCAGGCGCCGGACGCACAGCTCGTAGCCGAAGGAAGGCGAGAAGGCGAAGGTGGAACGGTTGGCCGACATCAGCCGCAGCCATTCCAGCGGGCGGCGGGCGAAGTCGGCGGTGGGCAGCCAGTCCACCGACATTTGCGAGCCGATCGGGGCCAGGAAGAAGCCTACCAGCCCCATGTCGTGATAGAGCGGCAGCCAGGACGCGCAGCGGTCCCCGGGACGGACCCGCAGCCCGTGGCAGTGGATCCCGGTCAGGTTGGCCATCAGCGCCCGCTGGGTGACGGCGACGCCGAGCGGGAAGCGCGTGGAGCCGGAGGAGAACTGGAGGTAGCAGACCTCGTCCGCG
Organism: uncultured Roseomonas sp.; assembly: GCA_964243365.1. Classification (GTDB taxonomy): domain Bacteria; phylum Pseudomonadota; class Alphaproteobacteria; order Acetobacterales; family Acetobacteraceae; genus Roseomonas. The sequence continues at coordinate 22,957 of CAXTEL010000026.1, forward strand.
CCGGCCGGGCGGAGGTCGGCGGCGGGCTCGGGCAGGGCGTCCAGCTCGGCGGCGGTGGCGCACAAGCGCAGGGCGAGCGCGTCGCGCAGGGGCGCGAGCCAGTCCATCAGGGCGGGCGGGGCGATCAAGGCGGAAGCGCGCGAGGCGCTCGCGAGGCGGCCGGCGTGGTCGGCGTAGATCTCGCGCCCCCCGAAGGCCAGCGGCAGGGGCAAGGGGGCGGGGATCAGCCCGGCAAGCTGGCAGGCCAGGAAAGTGGCGGCGAAGTCGGCATCGGCGGTGGCCACGATCGCCACGCGGTCGCCGCGCGCCAGGCCGGCGCCGAGGAGCTGGCGGGCGAGGCGGGCGGCGCGGTCGCGCAGGGCGCCGTAGGGGACGGCGTCGGTCAGGTCGCCGCGGCCGGAGTAGATGTTGAGGCCGCTCGCGCCGCGCGCCGCGTAGTCCAGCGCTTCGGGCAGCGTGGCGAAGTCGCCCAGGCGCTGCGGGATGCCGCTGTCGGTCGGGGTCGGGCGTGGCGGCATGCGGTTCGAAGTGTTCCCGTGGCGGGCGGCGTCGGG
>CAXTEL010000026.1:23610-41559 GCA_964243365.1 uncultured Roseomonas sp.
GGGTCGGGCGTGGCGGCATGCGGTTCGAAGTGTTCCCGTGGCGGGCGGCGTCGGGCGGGCCGCGAGCCGGGCGACGCGCGCCGCCCGGCTCGCGGCGTCGGGGCCGGAGGCGAGCGGGGTTAGCGCCGCGCCGTTGGGGCGTCAATCGCGGGGCGGCGATGGCGATGGAGGTCCGGAGCTCTGGCCGAGGGAGATGCCATCCGGCACCGTTGGAGGGTCCGTCGGCCGGGCGGACGGTTCGAACGCGGGACGTGGTGGCCGGGGTGGGAGACGCGCGAGGCGCGGCGTTCCCCGGCGCCGGTCCGCCCGGGCCCGCGCCGAAGGTCGCGGGCAGGAGTTCTTCCGAGCCCCCATCTCCCTCCGGTTCCTCGGGAGGGCTCGGGAGCAGCGCTGAAGCCGAAGGAAGAAAGGTGGGGATGGGGGGGGGGAGCCATTCCCCCGGCCCTTCCGGCCGACGGTGCCCCGCGCCGCCAGCTCCGCGGCGCGGGCTCCTGCCGCGGTTGGGCGGACGGGCGCCCGTCCCGGGTCGGCGGGACCGCCGCCGCGTCGCGCGACGACGGTCGTCCGTCCGCGGTGGCCTGTCCGCGCCGCGCCGAACCGTGGCAGGCTGCGCCGATGCGCCTGCACGTCCAGAACCCGCCCGACGACCCGCATTTCCGCATCACCCCCGCGCAGTGGGAGGCGGCGCTGGGGCGCGCCCCCGGGCACGGCGAGTTGCGCGCCAGCATCGCCGACGACGACGCGGGCTTCGCGGCGGCCATGCGCGAGGCGGAGGTGCTGGTGACCTGGACCGGCGAGGCGCGGAAACGCTTCCCGCCCGGCGCGCTGCCGGCGCTCGCGCCGCGGCTGCGGGTGATCTCGTTCACCTCGGCCGGGCTGGACAGGCTGGCGCCGTTCGACTGGTTGCCCGAAGGGGTGGCGATCCTGAACAACCGGGGCACCCACGGCGACAAGGCCGGCGAGTTCGGGATCATGGCGGTGCTGATGATCCGCAACGGCCTGCCCTGGTTCAGCCACGACGCGCGGGAAGGGCGCTGGGCGCAGCGCTTCGGGTCCACGCTGGGGGGCGCGACGCTGGGGGTGCTGGGGCTGGGCTCGCTGGGGGGCGGGATCGCGCGGCGGGCGCGGCAGTTCGGGATGCGGGTGCTGGGCGTGCGCGGGACGGCGCGGCCACATCCGGACTGCGACGAGGTGTTCGGGGAGGACGCGCTGGACGCGGTGCTGCCGCGGCTGGACTTCCTGGCCATCAGCTGCCCGCTGACGGAGCGCACGCGGGGGATGATGTCGCGCGAGCGGCTGGAGAGGCTGCCGCGCGGGGCGGGGGTGGTGAACGTGGCGCGCGGGCAGGTTTGGGACCAGGAGGCGGCTTGCGACCTGCTGGATTGCGGGCACCTGGGCGGGTGCGTGACTGACGTGGCGGTGCCCGAGCCGCTGCCGCCCGACCACCGGCTGTGGCGCACGCCGGGGATGTTCGTGACCCCGCACATGTCGAGCGACGACCCCGCGACCTACAACGCGCGGACGCTGGACATTCTGCTGGAGAACCTGCGCGCGCGGCGGGAAGGGCGGGAGATGCCCAACCGGGTGGAGCCGGCGCGGGGGTACTAGCCGGCCGCCCCGTCGCGCGTCGCGGCGCCGGCGAGGGCGGCGACGACCAGGAGCAGCGCCGCCACGCCCAGCAGGGCCGCGGGCAGGCCAACCGCGTGGGCCGCGAGGCCGATCCCCGCCGGGCCGGCCAGGATGCCGGAATAGCCGAGCGCGGTGACGGCTGCGACCGCGGCGCCCGCGGGCACGGCGCGCTGCCGGCCGAGGGCGGAGTAGAGCACGGGCACGATGTTGGAGGCGCCCAGCCCGACGAGGGCGAAGCCGGCCAGGGCCCACGGCCGGGACAGCGCCAGCACCGCCAGCGCCATGCCGCACGCGGCGCAGGTCGCGCCCAGCGCCAGGACGGCGCGCCCGCCGACGGCGCGCACGACGCGGTCGCCGAACAGCCGCCCCGCCGTCATCGCCACGGAGAACGCGGCGTAGCCCAGCCCCGACCCGGCCGGGTCGGGGCCGTGCAGTTCGGTCAGGGCCAGGGCGCTCCAGTCCAGCATGGCGCCCTCGGCGAGGAAGCAGATGAAGCAGAGGCAGCCGATGAGCAGGACGGCGCCGCGCGGAACGGCGAGGGCGGTGCCCCCGGCGGCGGCGCCGCGGGGAAGGAGGCCGTTCCCGAAGGCGAGCAGCACCGCCGCGATCAGGGCGGCCACGCAGGCGGTGGCGAGCAGGGGCGAGCCGCCCGCCCAGAGCACGGCGCTGACGCCGGCGGCGCCCGCGATGCCGCCGACGCTGAACAGGCCGTGGAACCCGGACATCAGCGCGCGGCCGGCGCCGCGCTCCACGATGACGGCTTGGATGTTGATCGCGACGTCCACGGTGCCGACGCCGGCGCCGAACAGCAGCAGCGCCGCCGCCAGCGCCGGAACGGTGCTCGCCGCGGCGAGCAGGGGCAGGGCGACGCAGATCGCCAGGCTCGCGGCCCCGATGACCCGCCGGCAGCCGAAGCGCGCCGCCGCGACCCCGGCCAGCGGCATGGCCACGATGGAGCCCGCGCCTAGGCAGAGCAGGAGCAGCCCGAGCGCGCCATCGCCGACGGCGAGGCGGTCCTTGGCGAGGGGAACGAGCGGCGCCCAGGCCGCCATGCCGAGGCCCGCCACGAAGAAGGCGGCGCGCGTGGAGCGCCGCTCGGACGGGCCGGGGAGGGGGTGCGCCGTGGCCGGCGCGGGCGGGTCAGCCACGGCATGCCGCCGGGCCGCGCGCTCGATCAAGGGAGCGCGTCCGGCGATCGGAGAGGCCATCCGGGACGGTCGGCGCCGGAGGACGGGACCTGCGGGCGGCCCGGCCGGCGTCGGGCCGCCCGCCCGGCATCGGATCGGACGCCCGGCGCCGGGGCCCGGACGCGCCCGGGTCGGCGCGAGCGCGATCCCGTCGCCCGGTCCCGGCGAGCCCGCGCCCTCCGGACACCGCGCCCCGCCGTTCTAGCGCGACGCCTGGTACAGCTTCTTGGCGATGTCGAACCATTCCTGCGGCTCGTAGTCGGGGGAGAAGCTGCTGGGCATGCCCTCCAGGTTGGGCACGCGCCCACCCTCGGGCAGGCCCTCGACCACCTTCAGCTCGCCCGGCGGATCGCCCGGCAGCGCCATCTCGCCACCGCCCCAGATGCCGGCCATCGACTTGAAGCTGTCGTCGTGCTGGCCGGTGTAGAGCAGCAGGTGCTTGCCGGCGTCGAGGTACTTCTTCGACTCCGGGATCTTGTCGAGGTTGATGTTGGGGGTGGGCAGCAGCTTCTCGACGTTGACGCCGGTCAGCTTCTTCAGGGCCAGCGCGTAGGCGTGGGCGTGCACCGAGCCGCGCACTAGCAGGTAGCCGCAGACCTCGCGGCCCGTGGGATCGGACAGGGTCTCGTAGACGCGCAGCTTGTGGATGCGCGCGCCGCACTCGAGGTGGAAGTTGAAGACTAGGTCCTGGATCAGGTTACCCGTGGTGGTGACGAAAGTGCCGTTCCACGGGGAGCCGTTGGCGTCGAAGGGTGCCACCGTGCCGCCGCGCGAGGAGAAGTTGGCGGCGAGGCGGATGTCCTTCATGGCCTCGAACGGCGCGCCGGAGATGTCGGCGCCGCCGGCCTCCTCCTTGTCGGGGCCGTTGTTGAGCATGTTGACGCCGGTGGAGACCAGCTCGACGTGGCCGATCTCCTCGGCGGTGATCGAGGCGACGAGGTCGTAGAAAGGCCGCAGCTTGGCCTTGGAGCGGAAGCTCACGCTCTGGAACAGGTAGTTGTTCAGCGTGGACATCTCGCCGTACTTGCCGCCCAGGAGCTCCTGGAGGGCAGCGGCGGCGTTGGGGTCCTGGTTGCGGGGCTCGGGCAGCTCGGTGAGCAGCTTGTCGACGCGGCTGAACATGGTGGGGGGAATCCTTCCGCTGGGCCGGCGGTGGTGCCGGGCTGGCGCGGGGGGAACGCCCGATGGCAGGGTCGGCTGCGGCGGCGCGGGGGCGGGACGGGTGACGTTCGCGCGACGGTCGCGGGCGGGCGCGCCGGGGGACGGGCTAGTGGACGGGCGCCAGCGCCGCGCGGGTGGCCGGCGCGACCGAGGACGTCGCGGGGGAGGGCGGGACGATGGAAGGGTTCCGGCGCAAGCCGTCCGGGGTCCGCGGCCTGCCGCTCAGCCCGCCGGCTTCTCCAGCACCGCGACCCCGGGCAGGGTCTTGCCTTCCAGCCATTCCAGGAAGGCGCCGCCGGCGGTGGACACGTAGGTCATGCGCTCCGCCACCCCGGCGTGGCGGAGTGCGGCCACGGTGTCGCCGCCGCCGCCGATGGACTTCAGGCCGGCGCTGTCGCCCAGGCCCGCCACGGCCTGCGCCACGGCCACGGTGGCGGTGTCGAAGGGCGGCGTCTCGAAGGCGCCGAGCGGGCCGTTCCACACCAGGGTGGAGGCCTGGCGCAGGCGGGCCTCGATCAGGTCCACCGTCTCGGTGCCGACGTCGAGCGCCATCATCTCGGCCGGCACCGCGTCCACGGGCACGGTGCGGGTGGCGGCGTCGGCCTTGAACTCGGCGGCCACCACGAGGTCGCGCGGCAGCACGATCTCGCACTTGCCGCGCGCGGCGGCGTCGAGGATGGCGCGCGCGGTGTCGTGCATCTCGGCTTCCTGGAGCGAGCGGCCCACGGCGTGCCCCTGGGCCGCGAGGAAGGTGTTGGCCATGGCGCCGCCGATCACGAGAATGTCCACCTTGCGCGACAGGTTGCCCAGCAGGTCGAGCTTGGTGGACACCTTGGAGCCGCCGACGATGGCCATCAGTGGCCGCGCCGGGCTGCCCAGCGCCGCGTCGAGCGCCACCAGCTCCTCCCCCATCAGCCGGCCGGCATAGGCGGGCAGCAGGTGCGCCACGCCCTCGGTGGAAGCGTGGGCGCGGTGGGCGGCGGAGAAGGCGTCCGACACGAAGGCGTCGGCCAGCCGGGCCAGCGCGGCCGCGAAGGCAGGGTCGTTGGCTTCCTCGCCGGCGTGGAAGCGGGTGTTCTCCAGCAGCAGCACGTCGCCATCGCCCGTGCGCGCCACCGCCGCCTCGGCCTCGGGGCCGACGCAGTCGGGGGCGAAGGCGACGGGACGGCCGAGCGCGTCGGACAGCGCCTCGGCCATCGGACGCAGCGACATCTCGGGCACGACGCGGCCCTTGGGGCGGTCGAAGTGCGAGCACACCACCACGCGGGCGCCCTTGTCGGACAGCTCCCTGATGGTCGGGCACAGGCGCTCGATGCGGGTGCGGTCGGTGATGGCGCCGTCGCGAACCGGCACGTTGAGGTCGGCGCGCAGCAGGACCCGCTTGCCGGCCAGGGGACCCTGCGCGGCGAAGTCGTCGAGGGTGCGGAAGCGGGTCATGGGGGTTGCCTTCGCCTTACAGGCTGCCGAGGAGGGCGGCGGTGTCCGACATGCGGTTGGAGAAGCCCCACTCGTTGTCGTACCAGGCCATTACCCGCACCATCGCGCCGTCCACAACTTGAGTCTGGGTGGCGTCGAAGGTGGAGGAATGCGGGTCGTGGTTGAAGTCGATCGAGACCAGCGGCGCCGTGTTGTAGCCCAGGATGCCCTTCAGGGCGCCCTCGGAGGCTTCCCTCATCGCCGCGTTGACCGCCTCCCTGGTGACGCCCTCGGCCGCCAGGTTCACGTCGAGCGAGACCAAGGACACGTTGGGGGTGGGGACGCGGATGGCCGAGCCGTCGAGCTTGCCCTTCAGCGCCGGCAGCACCAGGCCCATCGCCTTGGCGGCGCCGGTGGAGGTGGGGATCGCCGAGACCGCGGCGGCGCGGGCGCGGTGGAGGTCCTTGTGCAGCGTGTCCACGGTGGGCTGGTCGCCGGTGTAGGAGTGGATGGTCAGCATGTAGCCGCGCAGGATGCCGAACTTCTCGTGCAGCACGTGCGCCACGGGGGCGAGGCAGTTGGTGGTGCACGACGCGTTGGAGACGATCTTGTGCTCGGGCTTCAGCGACCGGTGGTTGACGCCGTAGACGATGGTGGCCTGGGCGGACTCGTCGGCCAGCTCCTCGGTCCAGGTGACGGGGGCCGAGACCAGCACCTTGCGCACGCCGGACTGGATCAGCTTGGCCGCGTCCGCGGACTTGGAGAAGATGCCGGTGCACTCGGCGCCGACGTCCACGCCGGCCCAGGGCAGCTTGGTCGGGTCGCGCTCGGCGGTCACCTTGATCGGCGCGAAGCTGCGGCCGCGGGCGGAGATGTGCAGCGTGTCGCCCTCGACGCGGACCTCGCCGGGGAAGCGGCCGTGCACGCTGTCGTAGCGGAACAGGTGGGCGTTGGCCTCGACCGAGCCGAGGTCGTTGACGTGGGTGATCTCCACGTCCTCGCGCCCGCTCTCGATGGCGGCGCGCAGCACCAGGCGCCCGATCCGCCCGAACCCGTTGATGGCGACCTTCACGGCCATGGCGATGTCTTCCTTCCTCGTCGGTGTGGGGCGCATCCTGCGCGAATTCGTCGGGCGCGTCCCGCGCGGGTTCGCCCGGGGTGCCCCGCGCGTGGCGGTTGGGCGCGCCTCGCGCGGGGAGGAGGGGGCGCCGTCAGTTCACCCGCTGGCGCACCAGCGCGGCGACGGCCTCGGCGGTGATGCCGAAATGGGCGTAGAGCTGCTCGGCCGGGGCGGACGCGCCGAAGCCGGTCATGCCGACGAAGCCGCCGTCGCGGCCGATCCAGCGGTCCCAGCCGAAGCGCAGCGCGGCCTCGATGCCCACGCGCGGGGCGTCGCCGAGCACGGCGTCCTGGTAGCCCTCGTCCTGCAGAGCGAAGATTTCCCAGCAGGGCAGGGACACCACCGCGGTGGGGATGCCGCCGTCCCGGAGCTGCTCGCGCGCCGCCATCGCCAGGTGCACCTCCGAGCCGGTGGCAACCAGGGTGGCGCGGCGCGGGCCGTCGGCCTCGGCGAGCACGTAGCCGCCGCGCGCCGAGCGGTTCTCGCCCGCGTCGTCGCGCAGCGCGGGGAGGCTCTGCCGCGACAACGCCAGCACGGAAGGCCCGCCGGTGCGGCGGATCGCCAACTCCCAGCATTCGGCGGTTTCCATCGCGTCGGCGGGGCGGAACACGTGGACGTTGGGGATGGCGCGCAGCGAGGCCAGGGTTTCCACGGGCTGGTGGGTGGGGCCGTCCTCGCCCAGGCCGATGCTGTCGTGGGTGAGGACATGGATCACCCGCTGCTTCATCAGGGCCGCCAGCCGCAGGGCGGGGCGCAGGTAGTCGGCGAACACCAGGAAGGTGCCGGAGTAGGGGATGACGCCGCCGTGCAGCGCCATGCCGTTCATCGCCGCCGCCATGCCGTGCTCGCGCACGCCGTAGTGGACGAAGCGCCCCGCGAAGTTCTCCGGCGTGACCGAGGCGACGCCCTTGACGTTGGTGTTGTTGGAGCCGGTCAGGTCGGCCGAGCCGCCGACCATCTCGGGGATCGCCGGCACCAGGGCGCCGAGCGCCTGCTGGCCGGCGATCCGGGTGGCGATCCCGGGCTTCTCGGCCGCGAGTTTCTGCTTGTGCGCGGTGATGCCGGCGGCCCAGTCCTCGGGCAACTTGCCGGCCACCGCGCGCTCGAACTCGGCGCGTTGGGGATGGCGGGCGAGTCGCTTGAGCCAGGAGCGCCGGGTGCCTCCCCCCCGGCGGCCGGCGCCTTCCCACTGCTCGCGCAGGTCGGGAGGGATTTCGAAGGGCTCGGCATCCCAGCCCAGGGCCCCCTTGGCGGCGCGGGCCTCGTCGGGGCCGAGTGCGGCGCCGTGCGAGGCGGCGGTGCCGGCCTTCCGGGGCGCGGAGAAGCCGATGATGGTGCGGCAGGCGATCAGCACCGGGCGGCGCGAGCGCGTGGCCCAGTTCACCGCCGTGGCCACGTCCTCGTGGTCGTGCCCGTCGACGCGGCGCACCGCCCAGCCGTAGGCACGGAAGCGGGCGGCCACGTCCTCGGAGAACGACAGCGCGGTGTCGCCGTCGATGGAAACGTGGTTGTCGTCCCACAGCACGCACAGCTTGTTCAGCCGCAGGTGGCCGGCCAGCGCCGCGGCCTCGTGGGAGATGCCTTCCTGGAGGTCGCCGTCGGAGCAGATCACCCAGGTGCGGTGGTCCACCAGCGACTTGCCGAAGCGGGCGGCGAGGTGGCGCTCGGCCATCGCCATGCCGACCGCGGTGGACAGGCCCTGGCCGAGCGGGCCGGTGGTGGTCTCGATGGCGGGGTGCTCGCCGTGCTCGGGATGGCCGGCGGCGTGGGAATGGAGCTGGCGGAAGGTCCTGAGCTGGTCGACGCCCATGCCGGCGTGGCCGGTCAGGTGCAGCCAGGCGTAGAGCAGCATGGAGCCGTGGCCGGCCGACAGCACGAAGCGGTCGCGGTCGGGCCAGCGCGGGTCGTCCACGTCGTGCTTGAGGAAGCGGGTGAACAGCACCGTCGCCGCGTCGGCCATGCCCATCGGCATACCCGGATGGCCGGACTTGGCGCGCTCGACGCCGTCGATGGCGAGCGCCCGGATGCAGTCGGCCAGGCGGCGGGCGGGGGTCGCGGGCCGGGCCAGGATCGCGGCCTGGGCGGCCATGGCCGGATTCGGTGGCGCGCCGGGCTGGGTGTCGGGTTCGGCTGTGGCCAAGTTGGATTCCCCCGTCGCGGGGCACTCCATACGTGCGGCGGCGGCCGAAGCCAACCCTACGGCGGGCCGCGGGCGGCGGGCGGCGGCCGGCGCGGGTCGCGGTTAGCCGCGCGTTAGGACGGGCGCCGCATGATACGACGCGGCAACCCGGGGCATCCCATGAACTGGCGGAGGATTTTCGGCGCCCGCGCCGCGCCCGCGCCGCCCGCGGCCTCTCCCTCGCCCGCATCCGGCGCGCTCCTGCGGCGCGCCCTGGAAGGGCTGGACTGCCAGTTCGCCTTGTTCGACCCGGAACGGCGGCTGGTGTTCCACAACAGCTCCTACGCCGCCCTGCACGCCGCGTCCTGGGACGGGCTGCCGCAACCGCGGCGCTACGACGACCTGATGCGCGCGGCGATCCGCAACGGCCCGCCGTGCGACGACGAGGACGCCGAGCTGGCCCGCCGCGTCGCTGCCCACGAGCGCCCCGGCGTCCAGCACTTTGAGCGGCTCTACCCCGGCGGCCGCTGGACGCGCGTCACCCGCGTCCGCCTGCCCGACGGCCACGTCGCCGGGCTGTCGCTCGACATCGGCGAGCTCAAGGCGCGCGAAGCGGCCACCGCGGCCAGCGAGGCGCGCTACCGGGCGCTGGTGGACACCGCCTCGGTGGGCATCTGGCATCTCGACGAGGACGGGCGGACGCTGTTCGCCAACGACCGGCTCGCCGCGCTGTTCGGCGGCGAAGCGCCGGCCGGCGTCGCCGAGGCGGCGATGCGGCAGGAGGAGGCGACCGCCGAGGCCGGGCCGTTCGGCTTCCCGGCGGGGCGCGAAAGCCGGGCGGTGATCCCCGCCCGCCCGGGACGCGGGCCTGTCGCGGTGCTGGTCGCGGCGTCGGGCTGGGTGCGGCTGGCGGCGGCGGAGGACGCCAGCGGCCGGAGCGCCGAGGGGGCGCGCCGGGCGGCGGTGCTGACGCTGATCGACGTGTCCGCCCTGGAAGCCGCGCGCGCCCGGGCCGAGCACCTCGCCTGGCACGACGTGCTGACCGGCCTGCCCAACCGCGCCGCCTTCCAGCGCGCCCTGGACGCGCTGCCGTGGGAGGCCCCGGACGGCGCGGCGCTGCTGCTGGTGGACCTCGACGAGTTCAAGGCGATCAACGACCGGCACGGCCACGCCGCTGGCGACGCGCTGCTGCGCGCGGCCGCCGCGCGGATGCGCGACGCGGTGCGCCCCGGGGACTTGGCGTGCCGGATCGGCGGCGACGAGTTCGCGGTGCTGCTGCGCGGCGGCGCCGTGGCCGGGCGCGCGGCGGACACGGCGGCGCGGCTGGCGCGGGCGCTGCGCGACCCGGTGCGCGCCGAGGGGACGGAGCTGCCGTTGTCGGCCAGCATCGGGCACGCCCGCTACCCCCAGGACGGCGCCGACGCGGAGGCGCTGCAGCGCGCGGCCGACCTCGCCCTGTACCGCGTCAAGTGCGAGGGGCGCGGCGTGGCCGCCGCCTACACCCCGGCGCTGGGCGAGGCCTTCGCGCGCCGCCGCCTGCTGCGCGACGCCCTGGGCGGCGCCATCGCGCGCGACGAGCTGCGGCTGGTCTGGCAGAAGCAGGTTGCGGCCGGCGGCGGGGCGCTGCGCGGGGCCGAGGCGCTGGTGCGCTGGCCGGGCTCGCCGCTGGGCCGGGAAGCCTCGCCGGCGGAGTTCCTGCCCGAGGCGGCCGAGGCGCGGCTGATGCCGGCGCTGGACGAGTGGGTGCTGGAAACGGCGCTGCGGCAGGCGCGCGACTGGGCCGGGCTGGCGGGGGCGCCGCCGCTGGTGGGCATCAACATCTCGGCCGTTTCGCTGCGCGACCCGGGCTTTCCGCCGCGCGTCGCCTCGGCGCTGCTGCGGCACGGCGTTCCGGCGGCCGCGCTGGAGATCGAGATCCCCGAGGACGTGGCAGCGCGCGACCTCGACGCGCTAGAGCCGGTGCTGGAAGCGCTGCGGGCGCTGGGCGTGCGCCTGGCGCTGGACGATTTCGGCGGCGGCCTGTCCTCGGTGGCGCACCTGGTGCGGCTGCCCGTGGACGTGGTGAAGCTGGACCGTTCCGTGGTCGCCGGCCTGCCCGGCGGCGTGCGCGAGCGGGCGGTGCTGCGGGCGGTGGCCGGGATCGCACGGTCCATGCACATCCCCCTGCTCGCCGAGGGGGTGGAGGACGAGGCCCAGGCATTCGCGCTGCGCCGCGAGGGTTGCGGCTTCATGCAGGGCTACCTGTACGGCCGGCCGGTGCCCGCCGGCGAGCTGGTGCCGGCGCCGCGGCGCGTCGCCGCGGGCTGAGGCGGCCGACGCCCCGGCGCGCCCCGCTCAGCCCGTCGCGCGTCCGGCCCGCGCCAGCACCGCTTCCAGCAGCACTTGGCAGCCGGCTTCGGCCTCGGCGGGCAGGATGCTCTCGTTCTCGTTGTGCGACAGGCCGCCGGCGCAGGGGGTGAAGATCATCGCCGCCGGGACGTGGCGGGCGACGTAGACCGCGTCGTGGCCGGCGCCCGAGACGATCTCGCGCGCGGGATGGCCCAGGCGGGCGGCGGCGGCGCGCACGATGTCCACGCAGGCAGCGTCGAAGGGCTGGTGGGCGTGGCGGAACACTTCCGCCAGGTCGAGCCGCAGGCCCTGGCCCGCGAGCGCCTCGGCCGCGAGCGCGGGGAAGCGTTCGGCCAGCTCGGCGACGGCGGCGGTGTCGGGGTGGCGGAACTCGACGGAGAAGCGGACGGCGCCGGGGATGACGTTGCGGCTGTTGGGGACGACGTGCAGCTCGCCCACCGTGCCGCGGCCGTCGTTGCCGCGCTCGCGCATCAGCCGGTCCACCAGGGCTATGATGCGGGCCGCGCCGACCAGGGCGTCGCGGCGGGCGGCGGGCGGCGTGGTGCCGGCGTGGGCGTCCTGGCCGGTGATCGTGGCATCCCACCAGACCTGCGCCTGGGCGCCGGTGACGATGCCGATCATGCGGCCCTCCGCCTCCAGGATCGGGCCCTGCTCGATGTGCAGCTCGAAGTAGCTGTCCGCCGCGAAGGGGGCGGCCGGGTGGGGGCCGCGGTAGCCGATGCGCTCCAGCGCCTCGCCCATCGCGGTGCCCTCGGCGTCGCGCAGGGCGTAGGCGAGGTCGCGCCCGTACACGCCGGCCCAGACGCCCGAGCCGAGCAGCGAGCGGCCGAAGCGCGAGCCCTCCTCGTCGGTCCAGTTCACCAGCTCGATCGGCGCCTCGGTCTCGATGCCGAGGTCCGCCAGGGTGCGCAGGACCTCCAGCCCGGCCAGCACGCCCAGCGCGCCGTCGAACTTGCCGCCCGAGGGCTGGCTGTCGAGGTGCGAGCCCATCAGCACCGGCGGGCGGGACGGGTCGCGGCCGGGACGGCGGGCGAAGGTGTTGCCCACCTCGTCCACGCGCACGGCCAGCCCCAGCTCGGCGCACCATCGGCCGAACAGGTCGCGGCCGCGGCGGTCTTCGTCGGACAGGGTGAGGCGCCGGACGCCGCCCCCGGGGGTGGCGCCGATGGCGGCCATGGCCATGAGGCTGTCCCACAGGCGGGCGCCGTCGATCCGCTGGTTGGTGCCGGACATGGGCGAGGGTTCCCGGGAGGTGAGGGAAACGATCATGCGCGGCGGGGACGGGGGGGCAAGTGTGGCGGCGGCATCGCACCTGAATGCGGCGGTGGCGGGCCCCCCGGCACCCGGGGCGCCGGCCTGCAGCCGGGGTCGCCGGCGACGCGTCGGGTCAGCAGCTATGGATACGAAGGCCTCCACCTTGGCGCTCTGGAAGTGTCGCGACGGGGTGACGGCTCTCGCTAACGCGCCCGCGCGGCCGGCGTTCCCGGGGCGCTCCACCGGCGTCGCTGCCCGGGAGCCGGCGCGGCCCGCCCGCAGTTGCCGCACCTCGGATAACAGCGAGGCCGCGGCCAGGCTCGCGGCGGCGGGCTCCGGTGGTTCCCAGGTGGTGGCGCGCACCTCGATGAAGCTGCCACCCTGAACGGTGACGCAGGCGCTCTCGCCCGTAGGACGCCCGTCCTGCTGCACCGCGCGGAAGTTGGCGCAGCGAGCGTCGACCGGACCGGGCGCCGATCCCACGCTCATCCCGCCTTCGGAGGTCGCGGACCAATAGCGCCCGGCACGCACCATCGCGCCGACCTCGGCGGCAGCGGCGCGCAGTTCCGCCGCCACGTCCGGGTTGTCGCCGCCGTCGGGCCGCCGCACCTATCCGCGGTCGTAGACGTACACCGTGGTCGCCGTTCCGCGGCCGCCGGAGGATACGTAGCGGGCCGAGGCGCTCCATCCCGGACCCGTCGGGGATCCGCTCGAAATCCGTGATCGCGCCGACGCGGCGGAAGCCGCCAATCTCCGGGGGCAGGGCCGCGACAGCGCGCGCTGCGGCGGACGGGGTGGCCGCCGGAGCTTCTGACACCGCCGGGGCGCCGGCGCCGAACCCGGCCAGCAACAACGCCGTGACGACACCGACGCGCATAATCCCGCATTCTTCTCGTGGTGCCCGCCGATGCGCGTGCGGGTTTCGGGAGCATCGCGCGAGTCGCGCGCCCGCGGCGCCGGCTTTCCTGACCGGCCCGGGCGCGGTTGTCGAGCGGCGCGCCCGCCCCGCCCCGCGTGGCCCAGCGCGCGGGGGATGTCTTTCCTCCCCACGCCTCGCCGGGCGCCGCGTCCCGCGCTAGGCAGCCCGACGCGGACCGCCCGGCGCGCGGTGGCGGGGGAGGGTGGCGATGGACGATCCGGTGCTGGTGGAGGTGCTGCGCGGCGCGGCGGTGGAGTCGCGGCATTGCGGCGCGGTGGCGGTGGTGGACGCCGACGGCGCTCCCGTGCTGCTGCTGGGCGACACGGCGCGGCCGGTGTTCCCGCGCTCGGCGGTGAAGGTGATCCAGGCGCTGCCGCTGGTCGAGAGCGGGGCGGCCGACCGCTACGGGCTGGGCGAGGAGGAGCTGGCGCTGGCCTGCGCGTCGCACTCGGGAGAGCCGCGCCACGCCGCGCTGGCCGCGGCGATGCTGGGCCGCGCCGGGCTGGATGCGGCGGCGCTGGAATGCGGCGCACACTGGCCTTCCCGCGCGGAAGCCGCGCGCGACCTGGCGCGGGACGGGGGCGAGCCCTCGGCGCTGCACAACAATTGTTCGGGCAAGCACGCGGGCTTCGTGTGCGCGGCCTGCGCGCTGGGCGAGGAGGTGGCCGGCTACGTCGCGCCCGAGCACCGCGTGCAGCGGGAATGCAAGGCGGCGCTGGACGCCCTGACGGGGTATGCCGCGCCGGAAGGGACGTGCGGCGTCGACGGCTGCTCGATCCCGACCTGGCCGGCGCCTCTGCGGGCGCTGGCGCTGGGCTTCGCCCGCGTCGGCACCGGGCGCGGGGTGGGGCCGGTGCGGGCGCTCGCGCTGCGGCGGCTGCGGGCGGCGGTGGCGGCGCATCCCTGGGCGGTGGCCGGCACCGGGCGGGCGGACACGGTGCTGATGGGGGCGCTGGGCGCGCGGGCCTTCACCAAGGTCGGCGCCGAAGGGGTGCACTGCGCCGCGCTGCCGGAGCTGGGCCTGGGGATCGCGGTGAAGTGCGGCGACGGCGCTGGCCGGGCGGCGGAGGTGGTGATGGCGGCGCTGATCGCGCGGTTCCTGCGCCTGGGCTCCGAGGACGGTGGCGACGGCGCCGAGGGGTCCGGGTCGACGGCGGGCGCGGCGGTGTCGGCGCTGGCCCGGCCGGTGCTGCGGAACTGGAACGGCATCGCGGTGGGGTCGCTGCGGCCGGCGGCGGCGCTGGGCGGCGGCTGAGCGGCGCGCCGGGGGCGGGCGGCCGGCGCGCGGGGCTGCCGGCGCGCGGGGCTGCCGGCCCGACCAGATCGTCCCGCGATTCGGCGGCGGATGCGGGCGCGAGGTCGCCGGCGCCGAGGGCGACCGGATCGCGGGCGCCACGGGGGACGCGGACGTGATGTTTCCGCGCTCGCACGGGGTGGTGGTCGGGCCCACGGTCGCCGACGCTCGGAACGACCTGTACCATCTGGAGCGCGCGGCCGAGGCGCAGGTGCTGGCGATGGCCACGGGTCGGCCGCTGGTGACGGTGCCCGAGGCGGTGGCGCGCGTCGCGGCGGCGCAGGTGCGCGGCGCCGACGCCACCGGGGCGCGGCTGCACCTGAACGGCGTCCGCCGGCTGCTGGCGCGCCCGGAGCCCGATTTCGCGGACTGACGTGGGCGTCGCCGACGCTTCCGCGTTCCGGGGTGACCCGCGCGTCCGGGCGCCGGTTCTCGTCGGGCGGGCGCCGGGCCAGGGGCGCTGCTCCCACAACCCCGCCGGGGGGACCCGTGGGGGGTCCCGGACCCCGCCGGGCGTTTGCCCGGGTGGACGGGAAGCGGCGCTGGGCTCGTCGTCGGGAGGTCGCGCAAAGCAATCCTTAAGGTCGTCGGGGGATGCTGGCGCCGGGCGCGTGTCCGGGAGCGGGCTGGATGGCGGTTGCGACGGCGCGGCGCTGGGCCGATCCCGAGGTCACCTGGAGCTTCGCGACGACCGACTACGGCCGCGACGCGTCGTGGCGGTTCTCCGACGTCATGGACGAGGCTTTCGCCGTGCTGCTCGTGCAGCAGGCCCTGGCGGAATGGGCGGCGGCGTCGGGGCTGCACTTCACGCAGGTCGCCGACGCGCCCAACCTCGCGGGCGCGGCGGAGATGCGCATCGGCTGGGCCAGCTTCGGCGCCGACGAGCCCACCATCGGCCTGACGGTCAGCCGCCACGACCGCCAGATGCGCCTGCAGCCCGGCGTGCTGGTGCAGATCGAGGACCCGGCGGAGCGCCCGCTGGAAGCCGAGCCGGACGGCACGCTGGTCTACGACGGCACGGCGGGCAGCGTGTACGCGGTGATCCTGCACGAGATCGGGCACGCGCTCGGGCTGGGCCACCTGTCCGACCCGGACGCGCTGATGTTCTACGCCGCCGGGCGCGGCAACCGCGACCTGAGCGGGGAAGACGTCGCCGCCATCCGCGCGCTGTATCCCGAGCTAGCGCCCGATCCGGCGGCCGCGACGGAGCCGGGGTCCGAGGCGGTCGCCGCGCCTCCCGACGTTTCCCCGGCCGCACCCCCACCCGCGTCCGGCCCGGCAGCGTCGCCAGAAACTCCGCCCGTGCCCGCGCAGCCCGCGCCGGCACCCGCGCCCGTTCCGGCACCGGTACCCGTGCCGGCACCCCTACCGGCGCCGGCACCTGCGCCCGAGATCGTCGCCGCGCCCCCGCCCGAGCCGGTCCCAGTTCCGCCGGCCGCTCCCCTGCCGCCCGCGGACGCGGCGCGGTTCGCCTTCGCGGGGCGGCGGGCGGCGACGTTCGCGGCGACGGCGGACGGCGACGGGGCGGTGTTCCTGGGCGGCGAAGGGTTCGCGGTGCCGGCCGGCGGTGTGCTGGACTTCGCCGACGGGCGCGTGGTGTTCGACGGGTCCGATCCCGCGGCGCGGGTGGTGCGCTTGTACGCCGCCGCGCTGGACCGCGCGCCCGACCAGGGCGGGCTGAACCACCACGCGGGGCGGCTGATGGCCGGGGCAGGGCTCGACGCCGTGGCCGCGGACCTGCTGCGCAGCCCGGAGTTCGACGCCCGCTTCGGCGCCGGGCTGGCCGACGCGGCTTTCGTGGAGCGGCTCTACGGCAACGTGCTCGGGCGTGTGCCGGTGGCGGCGGAGGCGGACTACCACCTCGCCCAGCTCGGCTCGGGGCGGTCGCGGGCCGCGACGCTGGTCGACTTCTCCGAGAGCCCGGAGAACCAGGCGCTCACCGCCGACGCCGTGCGGGCGGGGATCTGGGACCTGTCGGAGAACGCCGCCGCCGTGGCGCGGCTATACGACGCGCTGCTCGGGCGGCGGCCGGACGTGGCGGGTCTTCTATACGCGCGATCCCGGCTGGACGACGGCTCGGCCATGCTGTCCGACTTGGCACGCGAGTTCGCGTTGTCGCCGGAGTTCCGCGCCCGCAACGGCGGCGACGCGGACGACGCCGACTACGTGGCGCTGCTGTACCGCAACGCGCTCGGCCGGGCGGGGGAGGCGGGGGAGGTGGCGTACCACGTGGCCCTGCTCGAGGGCGGCTTGCTGGACCACGTGGCGGTGGCGCTCAACTTCTCCGAGAGCCCGGAGCACGTGGCGCTGACGCTACCCGCGGTGATGAGCGAGAACCAACCGGGCATCGCCTTCGCGTGAACTCGCCTCCGCCCGGGGGCGGGATGGCGGCCGTGCCCGGGGCGACCGACGGCGGCGCGGACGCCCGCGGTCGCGGCGCCGCGCGGCTCAGCCCCAGGAAGCGGGGTCGGTGGACTGGCCGGGCTTGGTGGAAGCGACGAACTGGCTTTCCAGCATCACGCGCTCGTGGCCGTCGAGGACGCTCTTGACGCGGTACTCGCGGTCCGGCGCGTCGTTGGGCAGCAGGCGCACCACCGTGTAGGCGCCGCGGGGCACGTGACTGGCGGAAGGGTGGGACAGGAACTCGAGCCGCTGTCCGACGGTGAACTTGTGGGCCGACATGTCCGATCCTTTCGGGATGGGAGGAGGCAAGGTGCCGGGGTGACGGGACCAGCGCCGCGCATCGGGGAGCCTTCGACGAAGGCGGGCGCGGGGTGCGACCGTCGCCGCGCCGGCGTGACCCTTCACGCGGAAGCCCCGACCGGGTCGAACCCGGTCGGGGCTGGCTGCCGGGCGTCCCCTCGGGGCGTCCGGTACGTCGGCGAAGTCAGTCCAGGCGGGGGACGGCGGCTGCCATCCCGGCGCGTCAGAGCTGGCGGAGGTTGCCGGCTGAGAGCTTGCCCTGCTGGCCGCGCACGACGTCGAACTCAAGCTTATCGCCCTCACGGACTTCCGTGATGCCGGCGCGCTGAACATCGGAGATGTGCAGGAAGACGTCGTTGGAGCCGTCCTCGGGCTGGATGAAGCCGTAGCCCTTGGTGGCGTTGAACCACTTAACGATGCCGGTGGACATGTGATGTTTCCGATCAGACGGAATACCGCCACGCGGGATCGCGTGGCGGATCAAGCCTCGCACGGAAGCGGTAACCGGCCCCGCACTCCGGAGAGGGCGGGGAAGCAAGCCGAACCAAACAAGTTGACCACGCTCAGGTGGCGTCCCCACCCCCCCGACGCAAGGCCTGACCAGAGGCGGGCGGGAATTGATCGCCGCCGCGCTTCAGGCGGCCTCGCCCCCGGCGGGCGACGCGGGCAGCGCCAGCAGGTCGAGGTGCCCCACCCGCGCGCCCAGCCGCCCCCGGGTCGCCTGGGAGCGCCGGGCGGCGGCCCAGTGGGAGATCGGGCCGGCGGCGTGGCCGGCGGCCGGCGCGCGCGGCGCCGCGG
>CAXTEL010000027.1:0-41236 GCA_964243365.1 uncultured Roseomonas sp.
CCGCGGGGGAGCCCGGCGCCGCCGGGCGTGCCGGGACGGCGGGGCCCGACGCGGGCGGGGACGGGTCGGCCGCGGGCGCGCCGCCCGCCGGAGTTGCGCCGGCGCGGGGCGCGCAGTCGCGCGGGTTGGAGGAGTTGCTGACGCTGCGCTGGGGCGTCTGGCTCGGCGCGGCGGCGCTGCTGCTGGCGGCGGTGTTCCTGGTGCGCACGGCGCTGGAGGAAGGCTGGCTCGGCCCGGCGGAGCGCTGCGCCCTGGCCGCCCTGCTCGGGGTCGCGCTGATCGGAGGCGCGGAGGCGGCGCGCCGCCGCGCGCCGCGGGTCCGGGGGGACGCGGCCGGGGCGGCAGGGGCCGCCGACGGGACCGCGCCGGACCCCGTCGCGTCGGAGCCGGCCGCGCCGGTCGCCGCGGCGTCGGGTTCTCCCGCGGCGCCACCGTCCGTCCCTGCCCGGCCCGCGGCCGCCGCGGACTGGCCCGACCAGGTGCCGGCGGCGCTGGCGGCCGGCGGCGTGGCGGCGCTGTTCGCGGCTTCCTACGCGGCGACTGGGTTGTACGACCTGCTCGGCCCCGGGCTGGGCTTCGCGGCGATGGCGGTTTCGGGCGTGCTGGGGCTGCCGCTGGCGCTGCGCTTCGGGCCGGTGGTCGGCGCGCTGGGGTTGGCGGGCGCTTATCTCACCCCGGCGCTGGTGCAGAACGCCGACCCCTCGCTGCCGGGGCTGTTCGGCTACCTCGCGGTGGTCACCGCCGCCGCCATGGCCACGGTGCGCCACAGCGGCTGGGCGTGGCTGGGCTGGTTCGCCGCCATCGCCGGGGCGCTGTGGGCGTTGGCCGGGAACCTGGCGCAGCCGGACGGGCTGGATGCCTGGGCGGCGGCGCTGTTCGTGCCGGTCGCGGCGGCGCTGTTCAGCTGGCTGCTGCCGCCGGCGGCGGTGGACCATCCCGCAGGGCGGCGGCTGTCGTGGGTGCCGTTCGCCGCGCTGGGGCTGGCGGCGCTGCTGCCGGCGGTGCTGCTGCCCTGGGGAAACACGCCGCTGCCGCCGGCGGTCGCGGTGCTGCTGCTGGGACCGGTGGCGATCGGGCGCGCGGCCGTCGAGCCGCGCTTCGACCGACTGCCCTGGCTGGCGGCGGCGCCGGGGTTGCTGCTGCTGGCCGGCTGGGCGCTGCCGGCGGACTGGATGACGGGGATCGAGGGCGAGGCGGTGACGGCGGGCGGCGAAGTGCTGATCCGGCTCGGCGGCACGGTGCTGCCCGAGGCGCTGCGGTTCTACCTCGCGGCAGCCGGGCTGCTGGCGGCGCTGAATCTCGGCGCCGGGCTGCTGCTGGAAGGGCGCGCGGGGACGCCGCGCCCGGCGGGCTGGGCCGGGCTGGCGGCACTGGTGCCGGTGCTGGCGCTGCTGCTCGCCTACGCCCGGGTGCGGGGCTTCGCGACGGATGGCGGCTGGGCGCTGGCGGCGGTGGGGCTGGCGGCGGTGTCGGTGGCCGCGAGCGCGCGCTCGGTGCGCGGGGGGCGGCTGCCGTCGGCCGGGGCCCACGCCGCGGCGGCGGTGGCGGCGCTGGCGCTGGGCTGCGCCATGCTGCTGCGCGAACAGTGGCTGAGCGTGGCGGTGGCGCTGCTGCTGCCGCCGCTGGCGGCGATCGAGGGCCGCACCGGGCTGCGGGCGCTGCGCGGGGTGGCGACGGCGGTGGCGGCGGTCGTGCTGGTGCGGCTGCTGCTGAACCCGGCGGTGCTGGACTACGCGCTCGGCGCGGCGCCGGTGCTCAACGGGCTGCCGGCCGCCTACGGGCTGCCGGCGCTGAGCTTCGCGCTGGCGGCGCGGTTGTTCCTGCGGCGCGGCGACGACCGCTGCGTCGCGGTGCTGGAGGCGGGCGCGGCGGCGCTGCTGGTGGCGTTGGTGTTGCTGGAGCTGCGCCACGCCGCCACCGGCGGGGCGCTGGGCGGCGAGGACCCGGATTTCATCGAGGCGGCGCTGTACGTCGCGGCGCTGGCCGTCATGGCGGGGGTGGCGCTGGCGGCGCACCGCCGCTTCGGGCGGCCGGTGGCGGGCCGGGCGTGGAAGCTGCTGGGCGGGGCGGCGCTGCTGGGGGAAGGCGGGCTGCTGCTGCTCAACCCGGCCTTCACCGGCGACGCGGTGGGAGCGGGCACCCTGTTGAACGCGCTGCTGCCGGCCTACGCGCTGCCGGCGGCGCTGTTCGCGCTGCTGGCGGCAGCCCCCGAGAGCGCGCGGCCGCAGGGGCTGCGGGCGGCGCTGTCGCTGGCGGCGCTGGGCGGCGCGCTGACCTGGGTGACGCTGGCGATCCGCCACGCCTTTCACGGCGACGCGCTGGACCTCGGGGGCGAGGACGTGCTGCCGGCGGAACTGTGGGCGTGGTCCGGCGCCTGGGTGGCGCTGGGGGCGGGGGTGCTGCTGGCGGGGCTGCGGCGCGGGGTGGCGGCGATGCGGCTGGCCGGGCTGGCGCTGGTCGGGCTCGCCGTGGCCAAGGTGTTCCTGGTGGACGTGGCGCAGCTCGGCGGGCTGTGGCGGGTGCTGTCCTTCCTTGGGCTGGGGTTGGCGCTGATCGGGCTGGGCGGCGCTTACCGGCGGCTGCGGCCGGCGGCGCCGCTGGGCTAGCCCCGGGGACCGGGGGTCGCCGGACCCCGCCGCCGGTTGGCCCGCCCGCCGGGGAAGTGTCCTCGACGCGGTTGCGCCGCCGCGGTCACTTTCCGGCGGGCGGGGTCCTTCCTCCGCGGATGGGGGTCGTGGCCGACGCCGATCCCATTCGCGCGAGGGCCGGCCTCCGGGGCGGCGCTCCGGGCGTTTAGCAGCCCGCGCGGCGGTGTTCCGGCTGACCGGCCGGGGCGGCCCGCGGAAGAACCCGGGGAACCAGGAGGAACCATGTCCGAGCAGCGCGCCTACATCCGCTACAGCGACGGCGTCGAGCAGCGTCCCGAGGGCGAGGACGAGACGATCGACAAGATCATCGCGTCCATGACGCACGAGAGCGAGAAGGTCGCCGGGCGCGAGAAGCACGCAGTGCGCGCCTCGCACGCCAAGGCCAGCGCGGTGCTCAAGGGCGAGCTGCGGGTGCTGGACGGGCTGGCTCCCGAGCTGCGCCAGGGATTATTCGCGCAGCCGCGCACCTACGAGGCAGCGGTGCGCATGGCGCAGGGGCCGGGCGAGCACCTGCCGGACAGCGTGCACACCCATCGCGGCATGGCGATCAAGGTGCTCGGGGTGGAGGGCGCGATGCTGCCCGACCACGGCAACAGCACCTCGCAGGACTTCGTGCTCGCCACCGGGCCGGTGTTCCCCAACGCCGACGCGGCCGGGTTCCTGATCGCCATGAAGGGCCTGGAGGCGGGCGCGGGCACGGGGGAGACGCTGAAGAAGGTGGTGGCCGCCACGGCCGGCGCGCTCAACACCGCGGTCAAGGCGGTCACCGGCAGGGACGTCCCGCTGCTGGACTTCTTCGGGCACGCGCCGCGTCATCCGCTGACCGACTGCTACTACAGCCAGGCGGCGCTGCGGTACGGCGACCACGTGGCCAAGATCATGGCGGTGCCGGTGGCCCCGGCGCAGGACGCGCTGAGCCGCGACCCGCTGGACACCTCGGAGAACCCGAACACCTTCCGTGACGCGGCGGTGGCGTACTTCCGGGAGAACGGCGCGGAGTTCGAGATACGCGTGCAGCTGTGCACGAGCCTGGAGCGGATGCCGGTCGAGGACGCGTCCGTGCAGTGGCCGGAGGAGGAGAGCCCCTACCGCCCCGTGGCGCGTCTGGTGCTGCCGCGGCAGGACGCGATGAGCGAGGCGCGGCGGGTGTTCTTCAATGACGCCATGTCCTTCCGCCCGGCGCACGGCCTGGAAGCGCACCGGCCGCTGGGATCGCTGATGCGGGCGCGGCTGCGGACGTATCCCGCGCTGGTGGCATACCGGCAGAAGAGCAACGGCAACCCGGTGGTCGAGCCGTCCTCGCTGGCCGAGATACCGGACTGACGGGCTCGCCACCGGAGTGACGGCCCCGCACCCGGGCGGCGCTGCCCGGGTGCGGGCGGCTTCGACGGACACGATGGCGATCCCGCGGTCAACCCGCCCCAAGCGGCGGCGTTGGCGCCTGGACCCATGGGGGACGGCCGGGGATGAACCGGATGGCGGATCGACGCGCCGCGCGGGAGCCGACGACGCGGCGACGCGCGGTCGGCGCGGCGTGACCGGGGCCTCCGGGCGCGAGGCGGGCGTCCTGCCGCTCGGGCGGTACGCCGCGCTGGGCGACGGGCGCAGCGTCGCGATGGTGGGATCGGACGGCTCCATCGACTGGTGGTGCGTGCCGAACATGGACAGCGAGCCGTTGTTCGACCGCCTGCTCGACGCGGAGGCGGGCGGGCGCTTCTCCGTCACCCCCGTCGAGGCGTTCACGGTGGAGCGGCGCTACCGGCCGGACAGCAACGTGCTGGAGCAGGTGTTCACGACCGCCGCCGGGCGGGCGCGGCTGACGGACTCGCTCAACAGCGGCATCTCCGGCCGGCTGCCGTGGAGCGAGCTGGCGCGCCGGGTCGAGGGGCTGGAAGGCGCGGTGGAGTTCCGCGTCGAGGCACGGCCGGGCCGGCGTCTCGACGCGGCCAATCCGTGGCGGGAGGCCAGCCCGCACGGCGACGTGCTGCACGTCGACGGCATCATCGCCGCGGTGCGCTACGACGGCGGCGTCGAGCCGCTGGTGCGCGACGACCGGGGCATCGTCGCCAGGCTGGTCACCGCGCCCGGGTCGCGCTGCACGGTGGCGCTGCTGGCGTCGGCCGACGAGCCGCTGATCCTGCCCGAGATGGCGGCGATCGACGCGCGCATCGACCGCTCGGACCGGTCCTGGCGGGAATGGTGCGGCGACCTCGACGTGGAAGGGGCGTACGCGGCGGAGGTGCGGCGCAGCGCGCTGGCGCTCAAGCTGCTGCTGTTCTCGCCCACGGGGGCCATCGCGGCGGCCGCGACGACGTCGTTGCCCGAGCGGGTCGGGGGCGGGAAGAACTACGACTACCGCTACGCCTGGGTGCGCGACGTGGCCTACAGCATCAAGGCATTCCTGCGGGTGGGCGCGACGGAGGAGGCCAAAGCGGCGTTCTCCTGGCTGACCGCGACGGTGCGCCGACACGGCGGGGGCTTGCGCACGATGTACCAGCTGGACGGCGACCTCGCGCCCGCGGAGGAGGCGCTGGACCTGCCGGGCTACGGCGGCAGCCGGCCGGTGCGGCGCGGCAACCGGGCGCGCGACCAGCTGCAGCTCGGCGCCTACGGGGACGTGCTGGAAACGGCGGCGCTGTTCGTGCAGCGCGGGCACGTGCTCGACCTGGTCACGCGCCGGCTGCTCGCGGCGCTGGCCGACCGCTGCGCCGACCTGTGGCGGATGCGCGACGCCGGCATCTGGGAGCTGGAGCGGGCCGAGCACTACACCATGTCCAAGATCGGCTGCTGGACGGCGCTCCACCGCGCGGTGGAGCTGGCGGCCAAGGGGCAGATCGAGACCGCGCACGCGGAACGGTGGCGGCGCGAGCGGGACCGCGTGCGGGACTGGGTGGACGCCCACTGCTGGTCGGAGGCGAAGCGGTCCTACACGCTGCATCCGGGGACGGAGCGGCTGGACGCGGCGCTGCTGCTGGCCACGCGCTTCGGCTTCGAGCGTCGGGACCGGCTGGCGGCGACGCGCGACGCGGTGCGGCGGGAGCTGTGCCGGGGCGTGCTGGTGTACCGGTATTCCGGCATGGAGGCCGAGGAGGGAACCTTCACCGCCTGCGGCTTCTGGATGGTGGAAGCGTTCGCGCTGCTGGGCGACCAGGCGACGGCGGTGCGGCAGATGGACGCCATGCTGGCGGCGTGCGGCGGCAACCTCGGCCTGCTGGGCGAGCAGGTGGACCCGGCGGACGGCGGGATGCTGGGGAACGCGCCGCAGGCGCTGAGCCACCTCGCGCTGATCCACGCGGCGGCGGCGATCAACGAGGGGGACGGCTGAGCAGGCGGGGGCGGCGGGGCGGCCGCCCGGCCCGCGGCCATCTCCCCGGCCGTCAGAACTGCAGCTGTACGCGCCCGCCGACGGCGTCGAGGTCGCGGGGCGAAGGGCCCCCCGACACGTCGGCGTGCTCGTACACGAGGCTGAGGCGCACCGGCTCGATCGGCCACCAGTTGACCACGGCCGACACGACGTTCTGGCGCCCGCCGCACACGTTGCGATCGTTGAGGTCGATCGTGGAGAAGCGGGCCCCCAAGCTCCACCGCGCCGAACTCCCCCGCCCGCGCATCGAAGGGGGCGTCGGGCTTGGGCGCTCCCCAGGTGCCGCTGGCGTGCTCCCACTGCCGCGGCCGGCCCAGCACGGTGTAGGCGGCCTGCGCGTACCAGCCGTCGAAGGTGGGCGTGCCGCCGCCGTCCGAGGCGCGGCGGTTGACCGGCATGGCGTGGTACTCCCCCGCACCAAGAGCCGGCGCCAGGTGATCCCCAGCTCCGGCCCGATCACGCCGATGCTGCTCGCTTCGATGTCCGGGGTGGAAACGGAGGAGCCCACGTCGTCTATCCGGATCTCCGTCTGCTCGGACAGCGACGCCAGGCGCGGGGCGCCGGGCTCGCGGGCCGGGCGGAAGACGTACTGGCCCGAAACGCCGACGTGCACGGTGAGGTCGGGGTCGCGGACCGGCAGCCCGGCCACCCGGGCCACGACGGCGCGCTGGTTGCCGTCGCGCCCGGGGCCGGCCTGGCCCGCCGTGAGGGCGGCGGAGGCGATGTAGCGGTCCCCATCGGCCTGGACCTGGACGCCTTCGCGGCGGATGCCGGCGCCGAGGTTGCGCGTCGCGGTGACGATGGAGGCGCGCTCCAGGAACAGGTAGTCGCCGGCGCCCTGCATCGATTCCAGGGAGTAGTTGGGCTTGAAGATGCCGGCACTGATCCGGAACGGCTCGAGGCCGACGTAGCTCACCTGGGCCTCGAACAGCCGCTGCACCTCGCCGAGGGTGTGGCCGAAGTCTCAGATGAAGCCGACCTGGACCTGCTCCGCGACTTCGAGCCTGCCGCCCACGCGCAGGCGGCGCGCGTTGAAGCCGGCGGCCTGGCCGCCCGGCTGGCTTTGCCGGAAGCCGGCCTGGTCCCCCTGCAGGAGCACGTAGGGATCGAAGGTCAGGCGCTCCGCCGAGCCTGACGACCTCCTGGGCGCGGGCCGGGGCGCACGCCGCGCCGAGGACGAGACAAAGCAGCAGCCGTTCGAGCATCTGGCTTCTCCGGGCGGTCCGGGGCGGGATCGCGATGGCGTTGACGAGGACGGCGCGCGGCGCGACCGGCGTCGGGCTTCCCGGCGCGAGGTCGGGACGGCGGTGACGGCGCGGCCTGCCGTCGCCCGGTTCGGCGCGCGGAACCGCGACCGCGGAGCCCGGCGCCGGTGTCCACGCCGCGAGGACGATGCCCGCCCACCCCGTCGCCGACGCTGGACGGCTCCCTATCCCGCCGGCAGCGTCGCCGGGGTGAGGCGCCACGCCGTGCCCCCGGAGGCGGGCGGTTCCACCCACAGCGGCAGGGCGTTGGGAGTGCGGACGTTGGCCGGCAGGCCGGCGGCCTGGCGGAAGGCGCGCCACAGCGCCCCGTGCGCCACCACCAGCACGGGGCCGGGCAGGAGCAGGGCGCGATCGATGGCGGCCACCGCGCGGGCGCGTAGGGCGGCGAAGCTTTCGGCGCCCTCGGGGGTGCGGTCGCCGGAAACCCAGCTGTCGAACCAGTCCGACATCGGCTGGCCTTCCTGCACACCGAAAGACACCTCGCGCAGTTCGGCGTCGAGGTCAAAGGGCAGGCCGAGGGCGTCCGCCACGGTGCGCGCGGTGTCGCGGGCGCGGCCGAGGGTGGAGGAAACGATGCTGGCGACCCGCCGCTCGCCACGCAGGGCGGCCAGGGCGGCGGCGGCGCGGACCGCCTGGGCGCGGCCGACGGCGTTGAGCGGGATGTCCGCACCGCCCTGCGACAAGCCGCGGGCATTCCAGTCGGTCTCGCCGTGGCGGAGGAACCAGAAGGCCGCCGGGGCGGGCACCGGGCCGGGGCTGGCCGGGGCGGGGTCGGCGGGGCCGGTCACGCGGCGTCCTCGCGGGCCGGGGCCGCGGGCGGGCGGGCGGCCACGGCGCGCGACGGGCGCCCGAGGTCGGGCCGGCGGTCGGCGTACGCGCCGAGGCAGCCGCCCAGCCGGGGCGGGGTGGGCGGGAACAGGTCCGGCGCGGTTGGGCGACCGGTGCCGAGCGGCGCGTTGCGGCCGGCCGGCGCCGGGTGCGCCGCGGCGCCCGAGGAGAGGGGGGAAATCCGCGGCGCCGGCCGGCTCACGCGGCGAGTCCCTCCCCTTCCAGGGCGCGACGCACGGCGGGGCGGGCCAGCATGGCGTCCAGGTGCGCGGCGAGGCGGGGCGGCAGGGTCATGCCGCAGCGGCGCGCGGCCCACCATTCCACGTAGAACAGCGCCGCGTCGGCCACGGAATAGCCACCGGGCAGCACCCATTCTCCGCCGCGTCACGGCGAGTCGATCAGGGCGAGATACTTCGCGGCCATCTGCCGGCCCTGTTCCGCCACGCGGGGATGGTCGGCCGCATCGGCGGCGAAGTTGCCGGGGCGGAACTGCCGGGTGAAGCCCTGCGGGTGGACGGTGCCGGTGACGTAGTCGAGCATCTCCAGGCAGCGCGCCTGGGCTTCGGGATCGGTGGGCCACAGCGCGCTGGCCGGGTTGGTGGCGCCGAGCCACATGGCGATCGCCGGCAGCTCAGTGAGCACGGGGCCGCCGTCGCCGCGGTCGAGCGCCGGGACCTTGGACTTGGGGTTGAGCGCGACGTAGGCGGGGCCGTGCAGGGTGCCGTCGCGCGAGCTCGCCAGCGCCAACTCGTAGGGAGCGCCGATCTCCTCGAGAATGACGTGGATGGCCAGCGAGCAGGCGTTGGGGGAATAGTGGAGGCGCACGCGCCCGGCCTCAGCTGAATAGGTCGGAGACGGACGCCTCCTCGCTGATCCGGCGCATCGCCTCGGCCAGCAGGGTCGCGACGGTGAGCTGGCGGACGTTGGAGGAAACCCGCACCGCCTCGGTGGCCTGGATGCTGTCGGTGACGATCATCTGCTCGATCTTGGCGGCGCCGATCCGCGCCACCGCGCCGCCGGAGAAGACGCCGTGGGTGATGTAGGCGGATACCGAGCGGGCGCCGTTGGCGAGCAGCGCGTCGGCGGCGTTGCACAGGGTGCCGCCGCTATCCACGATGTCGTCGACCAGGATGCAGTCGCGGCCCTCGACCTCGCCGATGACGTTCATCACCTCCGACACGCCGGCGCGCTCGCGGCGCTTGTCGATAATGGCGAGGTCGGTGTGCAGCCGGGTGGCGATGGCCCGCGCGCGGACCACGCCGCCGACGTCGGGGGAGACCACCATCAGCTCGCGCCCGGCGAAACGCTCCTGGATGTCGCGGGAGAAGAAGGGCGCGGCGTAGAGGTTGTCCACGGGGATGTCGAAGAAGCCCTGGATTTGCCCCGCGTGCAGGTCGAGCGTGAGGACGCGGTTGGCGCCGGCCTGGGTGATGAGGTTGGCCACCAGCTTGGCCGAGATCGGCGTGCGCGAGCCCGACTTCCGGTCCTGCCGGGCGTAACCGAAGTAGGGGATCACCGCCGTGATGCGGCGCGCGCTGGCGCGGCGCAGCGCGTCGAGGGTGATCAGCAGCTCCATCAGGTTGTCGTTGGTGGGGTAGCAGGTGGACTGGACGACGAAGACGTCCTCGCCGCGGACGTTCTCGTGGATCTCGACGAAGATCTCGAGGTCGGCGAAGCGCCGCACGGAGGCCTGGGTGAGCGGCTGGTTGAGCGCGGCCGCCACCGCCTCGGCCAGCGGCCGGTTGCTGTTGCAGGCGAGGATTTTCATCCGGCGAGGCTTCCTGGGGGGCGCGCGGGGATTAGCAACCACACGGATGCGTGTCCATCCGGTTGCAGTGTGCTGCGGCCGGGACGCGAGATTACGGAAATGGCAATCTTCCACTTGCGAACGATCCGCATTTGTTTCTAGGTCGCGACCCGGAGCCGAACCGAGGAGACGTGCCCTGGCCCACGCACATCCGCGCGGATGGTTCCGCTCGACGGCCGCGACGGCGCTGCTGCTGGCGGCCGGGATCGCGGCGACGCTGCCGCCCGCGCCTGCCAGAGCGGCGGAGCCCACGCCCGGCGCGTCCGGTTCCCCCGCGCCCGGCGCTTCCGCGGCCGGAGCGGCCATCCACGGCGGGCCGCCGTTCCGGCCGCTCGCGTCGCAGCGCCTGGTGGAGCGGCTGCGGCGGGGCGGGCTGGTGGTGTACCTGCGGCACGCGACGACGGGGCGGTACCGTGCGGACCAAGTGAGCGCCGCGCTGGGCGATTGCGCGACGCAGCGCCGGCTCAGTCGCGGCGGGCGAGCGCGAAGCGCGGGCGACCGGAGCGGCCTTCCGCCGGCTGCGGGTGCCGGTGGGCGAGGTGGTCGGCAGCCGGTACTGCCGCGCCGCGGGCACCGCCGAGCCGGCCTTCGGCCTGCACCGGAAGGCGGCGGCGCCGAACTTCGAGCCGGCCGTGGACCACACGGAGGCGCGGACCGCCGCCATGCGGGACCGCGTGGCGCCGCTGTTGGGCGCGCGGCCGCCGGCCGGCCGTGACACCGTGCTGGTGGGCCACGACGATCCGTTCGAGGCGGCGACCGGCGTGTATCCCCGGCCGATGGCGGTCGCCCGGGTGATCCGCCCGGACGCGAACAACGGCATCGCGTTGCTCGGCGGCATCGCGCCGGGCGACTGGGCCGGGCCGCGCTGACCGGCCAAGAAGGCAGGCCGTCGGCGGCTTGATGTTATGTTATAATGTACGTTAAGAGTTCGCCGTGCTCCTGGCCCGGTCTTCCCCGCGCGATCCGCCGAGCGACGCCGGCGCCTCGGTGCCCCGGCCCGGGGCGGCGCGGACGGGTTCGCGCCCGCCGGGCGGAGAAGTCGCGGCGGGTCGCCGGCCCGGCAACGACGTGACGTCGCGCGAGGGCGCCCGCCATCGACACGTCGGCGACGACTGGGCCGCCTTCGAGGCGCTGCCGCCGGCCGTGCGCCGCCGCCTGCACGCCCACGCCCACGACGCCCGGGCCGTCAACGCGCTGGTGCCGTGGCGCGTGTGCCGACGCCGGCTCGGCGCGGTCGGAGCCGACGCTACCGCGCTGCCTCGACTGCTGCGAGGCGCTGGAGCGGGAAGCGTTCGCGTCGTCCCGCCGTCGCGCGCACGGGGCAATGCTGCCGCGCGTCGCGGCGGCCGTCGGGTTGCTGCGGGACGGGGCGGCGCCGGGGAGCGGGTGGCGTCGCGGGACGATCCGGGCGACGGGCGGCACGGGACGATCCCGCGGGCGAGGAGAACGGGGCGATGAGGACGGAACCATGAGGAGGGCGTCATGAGAACGGGGATGAGCCGGGGCCGCGCGCGGGGGCTGGCGGCGCTGCTCGTCGTCGCGGCGGCGCCGGCCTGGGCGCGGGGAGCGGAGGCGCAGGAAGCGCCGGCGGTGGTGCCGATCGAGCTGTCCGGACCGGAAGGCGCCTCGCGCGGCGAGCAGCCGTGCGCCGAGGGCCGCGCGATCGGAACAGGCGCCTGCCTGTCGGGCGAGGTGCTGGCCGACGGGTTCGCCAACACCCGCGGCGGCGTGCGGCGCGACGTGGCGGCGTTCGGGCAGGCCAAGGTCGGGCTGGGACTGGACCTCGGCGCGGTGCCCTGGCTGGAAGGCGCGGGGCTGGACGGGTGGAGCTTCCAAGCCACCGCCTTCGGCATCTACGGCCGCCAGCCGACGCCCACGCTAGTCGGCGGGCTGGCGGCGCTGAGCAACGCCGAGGCGCTGTCCACCTTCCGGCTGTCGGAGCTGTGGCTGGAGCGACGGTTCGAGGACCTCGGCTCGATCCGCTTCGGGCAGCTGGCGGCGGATTCCGAGTTCTTCACCGCCGCCAGCGCGGGCGGGCTGACCAACGGCACCTTCGGCTGGCCGTTGGCGACCTCGACCGCCCTGCCCTCGGGCGGCCCGGCCTATCCCTTCGCGGCGCCGGGGGTGCGGCTCGCGCTGGGCGACCCCGACGAGGGCAGCGGCCTGCGGGCGGCGATCTTCCCGGGCGACCCGGGCGGCCGGTACGGCGCGGGGACCGACCCGCAGCGGCACAACCGCTACGGCACCAACTTCTCGCTCGCGGGAGGCGCCTTCATGATCGCCGAGGCGGTGGCGGGGGCGTCGGCGCCGGAAGGCAGCGACGTGCAGCCGTGGGTCGGCAAGCTGGGCGGCTGGTACCACAACGGCGGCTTCGAAGATCAACGCGGCAACATCGACACCATCCTCGGCGGGCCGACCTCCTCGGGCATCCTCGACGACGCGACGGCCGAGGAGGCGCCGGTGCGGCGGCGGCGCAACAACCACGGCGGCTACGCCATCGGCGAGGTGACGCTGTGGCGCGGCGAGGGGGCCAGCCTTGCCACCTTCGCGCGTGCCTCGGTCACGCCGTCGTCGCGCAACCTGCTCGGCTTCTACGCCGATGCCGGGGTCGCCTGGCGCGGGCCGTTCGGGCAGGAGTCGGACACGGTGTCGGTGGGCGCGGCCTACGCGCGCCCCGGCTCGGACGGGCGCGACCTGGACCGGGCGCTGCGCGCGGGCGGCGCCGCCCAGCCAGTGCGCTCGCGCGAGTTCGTGCTGGAAGCCAACTACGACCACGCCGTGGTGCCTTCGAGGCTGTTCGTCCGGCCGATGGTGCAGTGGATTTCCAACCCCGGCGCCGGCATTCCCGACGACCGCTACCGCGCCGACGCCGCCCTGCGTGACGCCCTGGTGCTCGGCGTGCGGGTGCGCGCGACGCTGTAGCGGCGCGCGACGCCACGGGGGCGCCGCCCCCGCGCGCGCGCCGGGGACCCGTGAGAGCCCCCGGACCCCCGCCGATGGTTCGTCCCGGCGGACAGGGGAAGTGCTCAACGACGACGGAGCCGCGTCGTTGAGCACTTCCCCTGTCCGCCGGGCATCTCTCACGGATGGGAGGTCGAGGAGCCTCAGGTTCCTCGCGGGGGTGCGGGGGGCGGCGCCTCCTGCGGGCCGGGGATCGCCGCGAAGCCGCCGGCATTGGCGATGATCGTGCGCACGCCGCCGCCGGCTTCCTGGGCGGCGACGTAGGCGACGTCGCCCCACAGGCGGTCGAGCGAGCCGCGGGTGACCTCGTTGATCTGCACGGCGCGGCCCAGCTCCTCGCCGTCGCGGCGGGTGACGATCCACTGGATCTCGATGCGCTGCTTGCCGGGGGTGGTGTTCACCGCCTCGACGATGCCCTGTAGGGCGAAGGCGGCGCCGTCGGCGCGGTCCTGCACCGCGAAGCCTTCCGCGCCCAGCACGTCGGCGATGCGGGCGGTCAGGGCGCGGTTGCCATCACCGGGGGCGCCGCGCACCGGCACCAAGCGCAGCCGGGGCGGCCCGCCCGCCACCAGGGTCGCGGGATCGGCCGAGCGGCTGGCGGCGTCGGCGCGGGCCAGCAGGGCAGCGACGGCGGGGGCATCGCGGGCGGCGACGCGCCGGAGCACGGCGTCGCCAGCAGCACCCCACTCGGCCAGCGGCACGGCGGCGCCGCTGGCAGAGGCCAGCGTGCGGCCGTCGGCGTCGGCCAGGGCGTAGGCGGGCACCACGGAGCGCCCGTCCCGCTCGGCGGTCACGGTCAGGCGCCAGTCCAGCGGGTTGGGCTGGCCGGCGACGGCGGGCACCTCGGCCGCCTCAAGCGCGCCGGCCAGGGCGGCAGCGAAGGAGCCGGCGGCGGCGTCGGTGAGCAGCGCGGCCTGCGGCGGCGGCACGGCGAGGCGGTAGGCCGGGGGCGCGGCGAGGCGGCGCGCCTGGCCGCCGGGGTTGCCGCGAAAGGGCTGCGGCAGGTCGCCGCAGGCGGGCAGCGCCAGGGCCGTCAGGAAGGGGGCGAGCAGGAGGGCCGGGGCGAGGCGACGACGGCGGGCCGGCGGGCGCGGGGTCGGCCGGTGGTCCTGCCGGGCGGGCCCCCACGGAGGGTTCCCGTCCGGAGTGGCCTCGCTCGGGTGATCCTCGCTCGAAGGATACTCGCTCACAGCAGCACGCAGGACGCCATGGCGGTCACAAGCATCAGCAGGACGAAGATGAGGAGGTAGGGCATCGGGGCGGAGCTTATCGTGGGGCGCGCGCGCGGCGTCGAGGGTGGCGCACCGGGGTGGTGCGCCGGGGGCGGTACGTCGGGACGGGTGGTTTCGGCCCCGCCGCGCCGGCGCCTACGCGCGGGTGCCCGGGTCGTGGCGGCGGCAGAACGCGGCCGCGTCGAGCGCGCGGAAGTCTCGCATCGCCTCGCCCAGGCGCTCGTGCGGCCAGTCCCACCAAGCGACGCGCTCCAGGGCGTCGACGATGTCGGGCGGGAAGCGGAAGCGCAGCACGCGGGCGGGCGTGCCCACGACGACCGCGAAGGCCGGCACGGGGCGGGTGACGGTGGCGTTGGCGCCGATCGCGGCGCCGTTGCCGACGGAGATGCCGGGCAGCAGCACGGCGCCGTGGCCCACCCAAACGTCGTGGCCGAGGGTGACGTGGCCGTCGCGCCGCCAGTCGAAGAAGGCGGCGTCGTCCTCGCCCAGGCCGTAGGCGGAGGAGCGGTAGGTGAAGTGGTTCAGCGCCACCCGTTCGAGGGGATGGTTGCCGGGATTGATGCGGACCTGCGCTGCGACCGAGCAGAAGCGGCCCAGCGTGGCGTAGATGACGTCGCTGTCGTTGGCGACGTAGCTGTAGTCGCCGAAGCTGCTTTCGGCGACGCGGGTGCGGGCACCGACCTCGCAGTAGCGGCCGAAGCGGCTGTCGCGGACCAGGGCCTCGGGGTGGATGGCGGGCGCGTTGCCCAGCGCCTTGCCGCGGGAGGCGAGGTCGCTGCGGGCGCGGTCGGCCGCGTCCAGCGCCTCGGCCGGCTGCTCGCGCACCTGGTCGCGCAGCAATCCCTCACGGCGCACGACCATGGGCGGGGGCGGGACGGGGCTGATCCGGCGCGGGTCCAGGCTGCCGCCGCGGGGCGGACGGCCCGCGCCCGGGGACGGCCCCTGCCGCGCCGGCCCCTGCCCCGGCGACACGGGCCGCGTTCCCGGCGGCCGGAGGTGCCGCGTCGGCGGCTCCGGGAGCGCCGTTCCCGGTGCCCGAGGCGGGATCCCGCTGCCCGGCGCCGCCCGGCCGGACGGTTCCGGAAGCCGTCCCGCGATCGGCGGCTCCGGGATCGGCGGCTCCGTCGGGGAGGACGGCGGCGGCATTCGGGCGGTCGGGGCTCCTCGGCCCTGGTGGCACGACGCCCGATACCACGGCCAGGGCCACCAGCGCCATGAACAGCAGCACCGAGCACAGCGTCGCCAGCCCGGCCCGGTTGCGCCGCGCCGCGCGCCGCTGGTTGACCGTGCGGTTGTGGTCGGTGGCCAGGGCGTACTGCTCCACCAGCGTCGCCCGCACCGCCGCGTGGGCGGTGGCGCTCGCCGCGCCGGGGGTAGCGCCGTCGGCCTCGGCGCAGGCGCGCACGGCCTCGGCGTAGCGTAGCAGGTCGGGCTCGCGCGCGACGTAGCGCAGCTCGGTGGGCAGGATGGACCAGGCGAGGAACAGCAGCGCGGCCAGCGTGGCGCCGGCGGCCAGCAGCAGCAGCACGGCGGCGGTCCAGCCCACCAGGCCGGCCGTGGCGCCGAGCCAGTCGCGCACCTGGGCCAGGGCGGCCACCTGCAGCGCCAGGGTGGCCGCGAAGAACGGCAGCGAGCGCCAAACGTTCTCCTCCTGGTCGAGCTCCTTGCGGTAGGACTCGACGAAGGTTTTCTCCAGGTGGTCGAGCGTCGGGTCCGGGGGCATGGGGAGATTCGCCGCTGCAACTGCTGCGCGACGTTTAACCTGAGACTCTATTCCTGCGCCATTCACGATATGTTCTCGTCGCGCGTTCCGCCGGGGCGGCGTGGCGGCCGCGCCACGGCGGCGCGCGGGCGGCTCAGCCCGGCGGCAGCGCGATCGCCGAGAGCTGGTGGCCGATCGGGCCGCCGCCGGCCAGGGTGCGGCGGCGGTGGCTCCAGTAGCGCGCGGCGTCGGGCAGGGTGTCGGCGTCGAGCACCTCGACGCGGCCGACGCCGGCGGCGCGCAGCCGGTGGGCGATGAAGCCGGCGAGGTCGAACTGCCAGCGGCCGGGCCGCGTCCCGGGGGCGAACAGGGCGGCGAGCGGCGGGTGGTCGCCGGGAGCCGCGGCGAGGACGGCGTCGCGCAGGTCGGCGCCGACCTCGTAGGAGGGCTGGCGGATGCACGGGCCCAGCGCCGCCGCCACCCGCGCGCGGCGGGCGCCCAGCGATTCCATCGCCAGCAGGGTGTTCTCGGCCACGCCGGACGCGGCGCCGCGCCAGCCGGCGTGGCAGGCGCCGACCACGCCGGCCCGCAGGTCGGCGAACAGGATCGGGCCGCAATCAGCGGTGACGATGCCCAGCGCCGCGCCGGGGCAGTCGGTCGCGACGCCGTCGGCGCGCGGGCGTGCGTCATCGGGCCAGGGCGCGTCGCCGGCGCGTAGGGTGGCCACCGCGGCGCCGTGCACCTGGTGCAGCCCGAGCAGAGGCGCGTCCGCCGGCAGGCCGAGCGCGAGCACCGCCCGGCGCCGGTTCTCCGCCACCCGCGCCGGGTCGTCGCCGGAGGAGAAGGAGCAGTTCAGCGACGCGAAGGGGCCCTCCGACGCGCCGCCGCGGCGGGTGAAGAAGCCGTGCGGGACGGGGCCGAGAAGGGCGGCGCGGAGGCGCTCGGCAACGGGGAAGGCGGGCGGCGCGTCGGTCACGCGTCCTCGAAGCCCGGGGGCGCGGGCAACGCGGGGTGGGTTAGCGCGAGCGCCTTGAACAGCCGCCCCATGCCTTCCGGGGCGCACAGGCGCTGGGCCGCGGACAGCGTCTCGCCGGCGCGATGGGGGGCGCTCGCGGCCAGGGCGGCGGCGCGGTGAGTCAGGCCGAGGCGGCGCAGGAACACGCCTTGCGGCAGCGGCCCGCGCGCGGCGCAGCCGGCGTGCCGGGCGGCGGCGGCGACGGCGGCGAAGTCCACGTGGGCGGTGAGGTCGGCCTCGCCGGGAGGGCCGAGCGGGTCGGCGCGGGCGTGGTCGCGAACCGCCTGGAGGGTGTCGCCATCGCCGGCGGCCTCGTGGCTGTAGTCGAGGAACAGGGCGGCGCCGCCGTCGCGCGCCAGCCGGGCGGCGAGCTGACGCACCACGGCCAGCGCGGCTTCGGGCAACTCGCGTACCGTGCCGTCCGGGGGCGGATCGGCCGGCGGGTCGGGCGGGTCGCGCAACACGAAGGCGCCGTCCCGAACCCAGCGCTCGCGCCAGCGGCCGTCGTCGCGCACGAGTTGGCGAACCGGCAGGGCGTCGAGGAACTCGTTGGCCAGGAGCAGGAGCGGGCCGGGCGGGATCGTGCCGGGCTCGTCGTGCCAGGTGGCGCCGCCGGGGAGGTCGAGCAGCCGCCGGCGCTGAGCCTCGCGCAGGCGGGGCGAGGTTTCCACGAGGTGCGGGCGGGCGGCGCGGCTGAAATCGGGCAGCACTTCGCGAGCGGCGCGCAAGGCGTCGGCCATCAGCGTGCCGCGGCCGGGGCCCAGCTCGGCGAGGATCACCGGGTCGGGGCCGCCCATCATCCGCCACGTCACCGCCGCCCACAGCCCGAGGCATTCGCCGAAGCACTGCGAGATCTCGGGCGCGGTGATGAAGTCGCCGCTCGCGCCGAAGGGGTCGCGGCCGGCGTAGTAGGCGGCCGAGGCGCGGGCCATGAAGCGGTCGAGCCGCTCGGCGCCGTCGGCCCCGGTCGATGCCCCCGGCGGGCTGGCGGAAGCGGCCCCGGCGGTGGCGGTCGTCGCTCCGGGGGAAGCCGCGCCGGGCGAGGTTCCGGGGACGCCGGCCGGGCGACCGGGACCCTCCTCCCCGCGCGGTGCCGCCGCGCCGCCGCTCACGGCCGAATCGGGAGCGGCGCCGGCTCCGTCGTCGGCCGAGCGCGCAGCATCAGCCAAGCGCCAGCCAGCACCATCGGCAGGCTCAGGAGCTGGCCCATGGTGGCGCCGGCGAACAGGAAGCCGAGGAACGCGTCCGGCTGGCGAAACGTTTCGCCAACGATCCGCGCCGCGCCGTAGCCCGCCAGGAAAGCGCCGGCCACAAAGCCCGGACGCGCGCGGATGCCGGGGACGCGCACCAGCGCCTGGAGGAGGACGAACAGCGCCAGTCCCTCCAGCCCGGCTTGGTAGAGCTGCGAGGGGTGGCGCGGCTCGGGGCCGGCGCCGGGGAAGATCACGCCCCAGGGGACGTCGGTGACGCGGCCCCACAGCTCGCCGTTGACGAAGTTGGCCAGCCGCCCGAGGCAGATGCCGATCGGCACCACCGCGGTGACGCGGTCGGAGAAGCGGAGCAGGTCGAGGCCGTGATGGCGGCAGAACAGCACCAGCGCCGCGAGGACGCCCAGCGCGCCGCCGTGGAAGGACATGCCGCCCTGCCACACGTAGAGCGCCTCCCACGGCGCCTGGAGGTAGTGGGACGGGCGGTAGAACAGGACGTAGCCGAGCCGGCCGCCGAGCACGATGCCCAGCGTGGTCCAGGTCACGAAGTCGTCGATCTGCTCGCGCGTCGCGGCGACGGGGGCGAGCGCCACCAGCCGGCGGGCGAGCCACCAGCCGCCGACGATGCCGGCGATGTAGGCGAGCGCGTACCAGCGCACCACGAACGGGCCGAGGGAAACCGCCACCGGGTCGAAGGCGGGGAACAGGATGGCGGGGATCACGCCCACGCGCCCCCGTCGCGGGCGGCGAGGAGTTGGCGGACGTAGGCGGCGACGCCGTCCTCCAGGGACAGCGGCGCCCGGTCGTGGCCGGCGTCGCGCAGGCGTCCCATGCGCGCCTGGGTGAAGGACTGGTAGCGGCCGCGCAGGTCGTCGGGCATCGGCACGTATCGGACGCGCGGCGGCAGGCCCATCGCCGCGCACACGGCGCGGGCGAGGTCGGCGAAGGAGCGGGCCGTGCCGGTGCCGCAGTTGAACAGGCCGGAAACGCGGGGATGGTCGAGCAGCCACAGCATCGCGGCCACGCAGTCGTCCACGTGCACGAAGTCGCGGCGCTGGTCGCCGTCGGCCAGGCCGGGGAGGTCGGAGGCGAACAGCGTGGCCGGCTCGCCGCGCGCGAGCTGGTCGAACTTGTGGCGTACCACCGAGGCCATGCGGCCCTTGTGGCCCTCGCCCGGGCCGTAAACGTTGAAGAACTTCAGGCCGGCCCAGCGCGGCGGCGCGGGCCGGCCGCGCGCGACCAAGTCGAGGACACGGCGGTCGGCGGCGTGCTTGCTCCAGCCGTACAGGTTTAAGGGCCGCAGCCGGGCCAGGGCGGCGGGGTCGGGGTCGTCGTCGAAGCCGCGGGCGCCGTCGCCGTAGGTGGCCGCCGAGGAAGCGTAGAGGAACGGGATGCGGCGGGCGGCGCACCAGTCCCACAGGCGCAGGGTCAGGGCGAGGTTGCTCGCCGCCACGAGGTCGCCGTCGCGCGCGGTGGTGTCCGACACCGCGCCGAGGTGGAACACCGCCTCCGGCGCGGGCGCGTCGCGCAGCCAGGCGGCGAGGTCGTCGGGATGGAGCAGGCCAGCGATCGGGTGCGGGGCGAGGTTGCGCCACTTGTCGCCGTCACGCAGCCGGTCGCACGCCAGCACCTCGGCGCCGCGGGCGCACAGCGCGCCCACCAGGTTGGAGCCGATGAATCCGGCGCCGCCGGTGACGAGGAACATGCTGGCGCGTTTCCTGCGTGCGCGCAGGGGGCGGGGCGCCCCCATATGCGCGCGACGTGATGGCAGCGCGCGCGGCGCGCGACAAGGGAGGCGGGAATGCTGGGTGATCGTGGCACGGGCGACGGCGGTCAGGGGACGGGCGGAGGAACCGGCAAGGGGAGCGGTCGCTTCTTCGACGACCTCGCGGGCATGGCGGGGGGCGCGTTCTCGGCGCTGGCCGGGCTGCGCGCCGAGATCGAGAGCAACGTCCGCTCGCAGACCGAGGCGATGATCCAGCGACTGGAGCTGGTGCGCCGCGAGGAGCTGGACGCGGCGCTGGAGGTGGCGCGCCGGGCGCGCGAGGAGGGCGAAGCGCTGGCGGCTCGGGTCGCGGCGCTGGAGCAGCGGCTGGCGGGCGTGCCCGGCGAGCCCCGCTGGGCGGCCGCGGACACCGCCGGCGAGAGCGGTGGCGCCGTGGGCGGGATGGGGGCGAGCGTGGCCGACGCGGCGACGTTGCGCGGCTCGGGCGGTGCGACCACCGGGCCGGCGACGGCGAACCAGGGCGGTCGGGCCGGGGTGAGCGAGGCGCAAACGCCGCCGGTCGATCCGGGCACCGGCGGCGAGGGCGGCGGCAGCGGCGGCAGCTGACGCGTCCCGGCGGGAGGGCGTGGGCGCGATCCCCGGTGGGGTAGAGTGGCGCCCCACCCGGCGACGCGCGGGCCGGCGGCAGCCCCGCCCGGTTCGCCGTGAAAGGGTTCCTCACGGCCGCTCGGGCAGCGCGGGCCGGGGCGGCGCCCGGCGTTGCCGCGCTTCCCGCAGCGCGGTATCCATCCCTGGGGGTTGCCGCCGCCGAGTCTCGCTAGACCCGGTATGGCCGCTCCGACAGGACGTGCAGGAGGTGCCGCGATGACCGCCCCACTCGCCGTCGGACGCCGGGAGCGGGCGTCCAACCCGCTCGACGTGGTGCAGCAGATCATCGCCGCCAATGACTGGGCCTACGACCGCCGCTCATCCCGGGAGATGGCCGCCGAGGCGCCGGGCAAGTGGTGCGATTACGGCCTGCACTTCAGTTGGCGGGCCGACATCAGCGCGCTCAGCTTCACCTGCGCCTTCGACATGAAGGTGCCGCCCGAAGCGCGACCGAAGCTGTTCGAGCTGCTGGTCCTGGCCAACGAGCGGCTGTGGATTGGGCATTTCGGGCTGGAAGGCGAGGATGGCACGCCGGTGTTCCGCCACGCGGTGCTGCTGCGCGGTGCGCCGGGCGCATCCGCCGAGAGCCTGGAGGACATGGTCGACATCGCCATGGCGGAGTGCGAGCGCTTCTTCCCCGCCTTTCAGTTCGTGCTGTGGGGTGGCAAGGCGGCCTCCGAGGCACTGAGCGCCGCTATGCTCGACTGCGCGGGTGAAGCGTGAGCGGGGCCGGCGCGACGGGCGAGGCGCGGCCCCCGGCGGGCCTGCTGCCGCCGGTGCTGCTGGTGGGCTGCGGCCGGATGGGCGGTGCACTGCTGCACGGCTGGCTCGCCCGCGGCGCGCGCGAGCTGTTCGTGGTGGAGCCCCGCCCCGCCCACGCCGGCGAGGACGCGGCGCGCGTGGTGCCCGACGTCGACGCCCTGCCGCCGGGCTTCGCGCCCGAGGCGGTGGTGCTGGCGGTCAAGCCGCAGTCGGCCGACGCGGTGCTGCCGGCTTACCGGCGCTTCGCCGACGCCGGCGCGGTGTTCGTGTCCATCATGGCCGGGCGCGACGAGGCCGGGCTGCAGCGACTGCTCGGGGGCAACGCCAAGGTGGTGCGCGCCATGCCCAACACGCCGGCGGCGATCGGGCGGGGCTTCACCGTCGCGCGCGCCGGCGCGGGGGTGGACGCGGCGCGGCGGCTGCTGGCCGAGGCGCTGCTCGCCGCCGTGGGTGAGGTCGCCTGGGTGGAGGAGGAGACGATGCTGGACGCGGTCACCGCCGTTTCGGGCGGCGGGCCGGCCTACGTATTCCTGCTCGCCGAGCTGCTGGAGAGCGCGGCGCGCGAGCAGGGGCTGCCGGCCGAGCTGGCCCGGCGCATGGCGCGCGCCACGGTGGCGGGCTCGGGCGCCCTGCTGGGGGAAAGCGAGGAGGACGCGGCGGTGCTGCGGCGCGCGGTCACCTCGCCGGGCGGGACCACGGAACGGGCGCTGGCGGTGCTGATGGCCAACGGCGCCTGGCCGGCGCTGGTGGCGCGCGCCGTGGACGCCGCAACGGAACGCTGCCGGGCGCTGCGCGGCTGAGACGCCGGCCGGGGCTGGCGTTTCCGCCCCCGCGCGCCAACTTGCCCAGCCATGCAGAAAGCACCCGACGCCGATCCCCGCCTGCTCGACGCTTTCTGGCGCGTGGTCGCCGAGCGGGGCTTCCACGGCGTGACCTTCCGGCTGGTTTCGGAAAGCAGCGGCGAGAGCCTGGAGTCGCTGCGCGGAGCCTACGTCAACCCGCTGGCACTGCTCGCGGCGCACGCCCGGATGGTGGACCGCGCGGTGCTGGCCGACACCGCCGCCGCGCCGGGCGACCCGGTGCGCGACCGGATCTTCGACGTGCTGATGCGCCGCTTCGACGCGCTGGCGCCGCACCGGGAGGGCGTGCTGCGGCTGATGTCGGACGCGCGGCGCGACCCGCTGCTGGCGCTCACCCTGGCGCCGGGGCTGCTCGCCTCCATGGCCTGGATGCTGGAAGGGGCGGAGGTGGACACCTCCGGCATCGCGGGCAAGCTGCGGGTGAACGGGCTTGCCGGCGTTTGGGTGCGGGCGTCGCGCGCCTGGGCGGAGGACGACAGCGCCGATCTGGGCCCCACCATGTCGGCGCTGGACCGCGCGCTGGAGGGCGCCGAGAGGCTGGCGCGCACGATTGGGTTGGGCGATGGCGACGTGGCGGTGCCGCCGCCGCCCGCCCCGGACGCCACCGCGCCGCCGGACGCCGCCGCCGAGCCGCCGCCGGGCTGAGGCGCCGGCCGTCGCGCCCGGACGGTGGGCGGAGTGCCGGCCCAGGACGGGCCGGCCGTTGAAGGAGGAGACGAGAAATGTCCGACCAATCGAGCGCGCCGCCCGACATGGACCCGATGCGGATGATGGCGGAGTTCCGGTTGCCGGCGATGCCGGACCTGGAAAGCTTGGCCGCCGCGCAGCGACGCAACCTGGAAGCGCTGTCGGCCGCCAACCGGGTCGCGCTGGAAGGCGCGCAGGCGGTAGCCAAGCGGCACACGGAGATCCTGCAGCAGTCGATGTCGGAGATGACCGACGCGATGCGCGCCGTCGGCGGCGAGGGCAACGCGCAGGGCAAGGCAGCGCGGCAGGCCGAGGTTCTCAGGACCACCTACGAGCGCGCCGTGGGCAACATGCGCGAGTTGGCCGAGTTGATCCAGAAGTCTAACACCGAGGCGCTGGGCCTGCTCAACCGCCGCTTCGCCGAGGCGATGGAGGAGGTTCGCGGCATGGTGGCCAGGAAGGACTGACCCGTCCGGCATCACGGCGCGACGGCTGGCCCGGGGCGGGGGCGTCCCGTTCCCGGGGCGGGGGCAGAGGTTCGCGCGCGGGAACGGGTTTCGTTCCCGCGCCGACGGGTCAGGACAGCGGGATCGTCTGCTCGACCGCGTGGTTCAGCGTCGGCGCGTCCGGTGAGGTGAGCACCATGCGCAGCCGGAGCTCACCGACCGGCGCGGGATTCTCGCGCAGCAGCTTCTCGACCTCCCGCTGCGAGGTCACGCCGACCTCCTTGAGGAACTTGCGTAGCGCCATGTTAAGTCGGTCCTCGTCCATCGTCGCCCCTTTCCCGTGATCCGTCGGGCGGTGCCGTAGCACGCCGGCGGCGGCGGCGCGACGGCGGCCAGGATGCCGCGATCCGGGGCCCTTCTCCGGGTTGCCCAGTGGAATCGGCACGATCAGTCCGGCACGCCGTCCCTCGGCCCCGTCGCCGGTTCGTCCAGGCGCGCCGCGTCCAGCAGGGCGCCGCGGCGCTCCCCCTCGCCGCGGTCCAGCGCCTTTTGCGCGGCCGTGCGCCCGTGCTCGGCGCGGCGGGCAGCGGCGCGCGCGTCCTGCTCGGCGCGGGCGCGTCGCTTGCGGGCGCGGTTCAGGTTGATGATCTCGGCCATCTCGCGAGGATAGCGGCGCAACCCGCGGCGGGGGAGTCCGGTCACGCGCCGCGCCGGCCGGGGACGGGCGCGACCGTGCGCAGGTCGGCGCCGGCACCGGCGTTCCCGTGCGGACGACGTTCGGGGGGTCCGTGGTGGCCAGAGGCCATTGGTGCCGAGCCCTGCTG
Organism: uncultured Roseomonas sp.; assembly: GCA_964243365.1. Classification (GTDB taxonomy): domain Bacteria; phylum Pseudomonadota; class Alphaproteobacteria; order Acetobacterales; family Acetobacteraceae; genus Roseomonas. The sequence continues at coordinate 23,984 of CAXTEL010000027.1, forward strand.
ACCCGCGCGCGCCGACGGAGCGCGGCCGAATCACGACGTGAGCCGCTCGGCCCGATCGGCTGGGCGCGGTGCCTCCCGCGGGCCGTCAGGCCAGAACGCGTCCCGCCACCGCGTCTAGCTTCGCCATCAGGGCGGGGTCGCGGTGCTGCGGCGCGGTGACGATGGCGGTGTCCAGGGCGCGGTCGCAGCCTGCGGGACACGGGCCGCGCGGGGCGCCTAGGGCTGGGATCACGGCGCGGAGGAGGGCCTTAGCGCGGTCGGCGTTGGCAGTCATCACCGCGATCACGGCTTCCACGGTGACGTGCTCGTGGCCGGGATGCCAGCAGTCGAAATCGGTGACCATGGCGACGGAAGCGTAGCAGAGCTCCGCCTCGCGGGCGAGCTTGGCCTCGGGCATGTTGGTCATGCCGATCACGTCGCAGCCCCAGGCGCGGTACAGCTCGCTCTCGGCCCTGGTGGAGAACTGCGGGCCTTCCATCACGAGGTAGGTGCCGCCGCGCCGGTGCGGCAGCGACACCTCGCGCGCCGCCCATTCCAGCGCGTCGCCCAATCGCGGGCAGACCGGGTGCGCCATGCTGACGTGGGCGACGCAGCCGGTCTCGAAGAAGGATTTCCGGCGCGCGAAGGTGCGGTCGATGAACTGGTCGACGATGACGAAGTGGCCCGGCGGCAGGTCGGCATTGAGCGAGCCCACGGCGGACAGGGAGATCACCTCGGTGACGCCGGCGCGCTTGAGGGCATCGATGTTGGCGCGATAGTTCAGCTCGCCCGGTGGGATGCGGTGGCCGCGGCCGTGGCGCGGCAGGAAGACCAAGCGCACGCCGTCCAAGTGACCGAACAGCAGCTCGTCCGAGAGCTCGCCCCAGGGGCTATCCACGCGGCGCCACTCGCGGTCCTCCAGCCCCTCGATGTCGTACAGGCCGGAACCGCCGATCAGGCCGATCACGGGTTGGATCATGTCGCTCATGAAAATCACGTCCCGCTGGCGGGTCCCTGGTGGGGGCGGGCTATGCCGCGGGCGGCGTGCCGAGTCGAGGGCGAGCGCGCAGGGCGTCGCGCGCCGGCGGCCCGGCCGGTACCGCCGCGGGGATTACCTGTCGACGGCGCGCGGCCCGGCGGCGTGGATCAGCGCGGCGCGTCCTCGTTCTCGTTGTTCTTGCCGGGCTTGAGGTCGGCCCAGACCTTGCGCTTGACGGCGTAAACGAGGCCGCCGAGCACAGACAGGAACAGCACCCAGCGCACGCCCATGGCGTGACGCTGGTCTAGTTCCGGCTCGGACGCCCAGGCGAGGAAGGTGGACACGTCCTTGGACATGGCGTCCACCGAGTTGGGGGAGCCGTCGGCGAAGGTCTGCTGACCGTCCTGCAGGGGGGCTGGCATCGCGATCATGTGGCCGTTGTAGTACTTGTTGTAGTACATGCCCTCCGGGACCGTGACGCCTTCCGGCGGGTCCTCGTAGCCGATGAGCAAGGCGTGGATGTAGTCGGCGCCGCCCTCGCGCGCCTTGACCATCACCGACAGGTCGGGTGGGTAGGCGCCGCCGTTCGCCGCACGGCCGGCGGCCTCATTGCGGAAGGGCGAGCGGAAGCGGTCCGACGGCCGGCCCGGGCGCTGGGCCACGACGCCCTGGTCGTTAGGCGCGGCGTCCACCTCCACCGAGGCGGCGATGGCCGCAACCTGCTGCTCGTTGAGGCCGATGTCGCGCAGGTTGCGGTAGGACAGCAGCCGCAGCGAGTGGCAGTTTGCGCAGACCTGCGTGTAGACCTGGGCGCCGCGCTGGGCGCTGGCCTTGTCGAAGGTGCCGAAGATCCCCTGGAAGGAAAACTCCGTGTTCGGGATCGGCGGCGGCCCGTGCGCGTCCGCGGCCAGGGCGGACGGCGCGAGGCCGAAGCAGCTCAGGCCGAGCGCCAGGGCGGCGGCACGCGCGGCGCCGCCAATGCTCGGGCGCATCACGCCTTCTCCATCGGCTTGGCCGCCGCGAGGCCGGGCATGGGGCCGGCGCCGCGACGCATCACCGGCCGGCTGATGCTCTCCGGTAGCGGCAGTGGCCGCTCCAGGCGGGACAACGCCGGCAGGATCACCAGGAAGTATAGGAAGTAGTAGGCGGTGGCGACGCGGCTGATGGTGACGTAGGGCTCCTCGGCCGGCTTGCCGCCGACCCAGAGCAGCACGAAGAACGCCACCACCCAGGTCAGCAGGAAGGGCTTGGCCAACGGCCGGAAGCGCATCGAGCGAACGGGGCTGTTGTCCAACCAGGGCAGCACGAACAGGATGGCGATCGAGGAGAACATCAGGATTACGCCGCCCAACTTGTCCGGCACCGCCCGCAAGATCGCGTAGAAGGGCAGGAAGTACCATTCCGGGACGATGTGGGCGGGCGTCACCAGCGGGTTGGCGGGGATGTAGTTGTCGGTGTGGCCGAGGAAGTTGGGGGCGAAGAATACCAAGCCCGCGAACACCAGAAAGTAGGCCACCAGTCCGACGCTGTCCTTGACGGTGTAGTAGGGGTGGAACGGGATGGTGTCCTGCGGACCCTTGGGCTGGATCCCGAGCGGGTTGTTGGAGCCGGTGATGTGCAGCGCAGCGATGTGGAGGAACACTACGCCGGTGATCATGAACGGCATGAGGTAGTGCAGGGAGTAGAAGCGGTTCAGCGTGGGGTTGTCCACGGAGAAGCCGCCCCACAGCCAAGTCACCACCGGCTCGCCGATCAGCGGCAGGGCGGAGAACAGGTTGGTGATGACGGTGGCGCCCCAGAAGGACATCTGGCCCCAGGGCAGCACGTAGCCCAGGAAGGCGGTGGCCATCATTAGCAGGAAGATCACCACGCCCAGCATGAACAGCAGCTCGCGCGGCGCCTTGTAGGAGCCGTAGTAAAGCGCGCGGAAGATGTGGATGTAGATCACGATGAAGAACATCGAAGCGCCGTTGGCGTGCGTGTAGCGCAGCAGCCAGCCGTAGTTCACGTCGCGCATGATGCGCTCGACGGAATCGAAGGCGTGGTCCACGTGCGCGGTGTAGTTCATCGCCAGGAAGATACCGGTAGCGATCATGATCGCGAGCGACACCATGGCCAGCGCGCCGAAGTTCCAGAAGTAGTTGAAGTTGCGCGGAGTCGGGAAGGTCCCGTACTCCTTCTCGAGCATCGTGAAGATCGGCAGCCGCTGGTCGACCCAGCGCAGCACGGGGTTCTTGACGTCGCTCTGGATCAGGCCCGGGGCGGCCATGTCGATCTGCTCCTCAGCCGATGCGAATGCGTGTGTCTGAATTGAAGGCGTACTGCGGAACCGCAAGGTTCAGCGGCGCCGGGCCGCGGCGGATCCGGCCCGAGGTATCGTAGTGGCTGCCGTGGCAGGGGCAGAACCAGCCGCCGTAGTCGCCGCGCGGGTCGCCCGACTTCTGGCCCAGCGGCACGCAACCCAGGTGGGTGCACACGCCCACCACCACGAGCCACTCGTTCTTCTTGACCCGGCTCTGGTCGGTGGCGGGGTCGCGCAACTCGGCCACGGGCACCGCCTCGGCGGACTGGACCTCCTCGGGCGTGCGGTGGCGCACAAAAACCGGCTTGCCGCGCCACACCACAGTGATCGCCTGGCCGAGCGCTATGGGGCCGAGGTCGACGTCGGTGGAAGACAGGGCGAGCACGTCACGCGCCGGGTTCATGGAATTCACGAAAGGCCACACCATGACGCCCGCGCCGACCAGGGCGAAGGAGGTGGTGACCAGCTTGAGGAAGTCGCGGCGGCCTTCCGGGTCCCGTCCCGTGGGCGGCAGGCCGGGGCGGGCGCTCTGGACGTCCGGCGAGCCGGTCAGGCCGGGGATGGACCCGCCGGCCTCGGCGGCGCTCATTACCACCGCGTTCCCCAACTGATAGGCCATTCGTGCTGCTCGTCCCGCGTGAGTTGCGACCGGCGGCAGTGGTGGAGGCTCCTCGGCACCCGCCGCGCTCCGCGGCGCGGAGCTGTTCGGGCGCCGTGCGAGCCGAGTCCGGCTGCCGCGTTCGCGTGCGTGGCTTATAAGGGTCCGGCCGGGTGCGTGACAACGCCGCCGCGGCGGGATGCGGAGCACGCACGGCACGAATGACACACGATTTTGCACACGCGCCCGACGCGATAGCTTCCCCGGTGCCCCCTCCCCCGGATGGTCCGGCTCCGCCGTGGGATGCGCCGGGGAAGCACCCGCTGGCGCCCGCCGCGCGCGCCTGGTTCGAGGATCTGCGCGACCGCCTCTGCGCCGCCTTCGAGCGGATCGAAGATGCGTGCGACGCCGGCCCGCACGCGCACTTGCTCCCCGGGCGCTTCGAGCGCCGGCCCTGGGCGCGGGCCGAAGGCGGCGGCGGGGTGATCTCGCTGATGCACGGCCGGGTGTTCGAGAAGGTGGGGGTGAACGTGTCCACAGTGGCGGGCGAGTTCTCGCCCGAGTTCCGCGCCACCATCCCCGGCGCGGTGGATGACCCGCGCTTCCTGGCCACGGGGGTGTCGGTGGTGGCGCACATGCGCTCGCCGCGGGTGCCGGCGGCGCACATGAACACGCGCTTCATCGTCACGCGCAACGCTTGGTTCGGGGGGGGAGGCGACATCACGCCGATGGTGCCCGAAGCGCCCGAGGCGCTGGCCGATGCGGAAACCTTCCACGCCGCCATCCGCGACGCCTGCGACCGGCACGACCCCGCCTATTACCCGCGCTTCAAGAAATGGTGCGACGAATACTTCTTCCTGCCGCACCGGGGCGAGCCGCGCGGCCTGGGCGGCATCTTCTACGACTGGCTGGGGCGCGAGGACGACCCGGCGCGGCTGCCCGAGCACTTCGCCTTCACTCGCGACGTGGGCGAGGCGTTCCTGCGCTCCTATCCCGCGATCGTGGAGCGGCGGATGCGCGAGGCCTGGACGGCGGCCGAGCGCGACCATCAGCTGGTGCGGCGGGGGCGCTACGTGGAGTTCAACTTGTTGCACGACCGTGGCACGCTGTTCGGGCTGCGGACCGGGGGCAACGTCGAGGCGATCCTGATGAGCCTGCCGCCGGAGGTGCGCTGGCCGTGAGCGGCGGCGGAGCCGGGTCGGCACCCTCGGCGCGCCGCCCTGGTCCGCGCTGCCGGCGTCAGCGGCCGGAACGGTCGCCCTTGCGCTCCAGGTCGCCGGAATGGTGGCTGTCGCGCTCGCCACCGCCGCCGGAAACGCCGCTCTCGGCCGAGTTGGTGGGCGCGCCGGGCTCCGTGTGGCTGCCCTCGCGGTGGGCGTGGCCGTGGCTGCCGCCCTGGTGGCTGCTGCCGGGGCCGCCGGCACCGCGGTCAGCCTCGGCGTGCTTGGTGGCGCCACCCTGATTCTCGCCCTTGCCCATAATTAACGATCCTGTTGGTGGCCGGAATGGGTGGTGTTTTGGTGCACATTGCCCTGGCGGCCTTGCTGGGCGGTGTCGCGCTGAGTGGCGTTCTTCTTCGCCTCCTCTGGCGGGATGCCACCCTCGCCGGCCTCGCTCCCGCCATGCGGCGAGCAGTTGGCCGGCGGCACCGGCGGCAAGTGTGCGTTGGTCACGGTAGGTCTCCCAATGTTCCCCCGTTCCAACGCGGGATAGCCGCCGGGGTTGTGGCCGGGCGCCGCGCGCCGGTTGCGGCCCGCGACGGCCACCGCCATACCGCGGGGCATGGGGCACGACCTGAGCGCGCCGTCCGGGCGCCGGGCCGCCTGGGCGAACAGCCTGCTGGCGGACCACGCCGCGCTGCGCACGGGCTGGCGCAACTGGGGCGTCGTGGCGCCGAAGCGTTTGTACCGATCCAACCATCCGCAGCCCTGGCAGCTCGCCGACGCGGCGCGCCGGCACGGGCTGCGCACCGTGGTCAACCTGCGCGGCCGGCGGGACGGGTGCGGGTCGGACGCGCTGGGGCGGGAAGCGGCGGCGCGGCTGGGACTCGCGCACGTGGACGCACCGTTCGAGAGCCGCGGCGCGCCGCACCGCGACCGGCTGCTGCGGCTGGCCGACATCTTCGAGGGCATGGCGGAGCCGGCGCTGATCCACTGCAAATCGGGCGCCGACCGCACCGGGCTGGCCGCCGGCGCTTGGCTGCTGCTGCGCGCGGGCGGCACGGCGACGGACGCGCTCGCGCAGCTGCACTGGCGCTGGGGGCACGTGAGCGCCTCGCGCACCGGCATCCTGGACGCCTTCTTCCGCCTCTACGCCGACGCCTGCCGCGCCGGGGGCGGGGCGCCGCCGTTCCGCGATTGGGTGCGGGATGGCTACGACGAGGCGGGGCTGCGGCGGGACTTCGCGCGCCGGGGTGGGGCGTCGCGGTGGGCCGACCGGCTGGTGGACGGGGTGCTCCGCAGGGAGTGATCGCCCCGAACACCCCCCCGGGGCGTCGCGTGGGGTGGCGCGCGGCACGCGAAATGCTATAGCCGCGGCAGGCGTGCGGACCCCCGCCGCGGGTGGTGGATGACCCAGCGACGCGAGATGTCGGCCGAAACCCTCCTGGCGCGGGGAGGCGATGGTGCCGATCCCGCCACCGGCGCACTGGCTCCTCCCCTGCAACCCTCTGTCACCTTCAGCCGCGACAGCTCGCACGCGTTGCGCAACCCGGTGTCCTACGGGCGCGAGGGCCAGGCGAACTGGCGGCAGGTCGAGGAGCTGCTGGCGGCGCTGGAGGGCGGCGAGGACGCGCTGCTGTTTCCCTCCGGCTCGGCCGCCGCCACGGCGCTGATGCTGGCGCTGCGACCGGGCGATCACCTGGTGATACACGACGGCATCTACTACGAGTTCGCGGAATGGATCGGCCGCTACTGCGCCGACCACGGCGTGGCGCTGGACCGGGTGGACGCCGGCGACCCGGCGGCGGTGCGGCGCTCGCTGCGGCCCGGGCGGACGCGGCTGGTGTGGATCGAGACGCCGACCAACCCGACTTGGCGGACGCTGGACATCCGCGCGGTGGCCGACGTGCTGCCGCCCGGGGTGCTGCTGGCGGTGGATTCCACCGCCGCGACGCCGGCGCTAACGCGGCCGATCGCGCACGGCGCCGACCTGGTGCTGCACTCCGCCACCAAGTACCTCAACGGCCACGACGACGTCATGGCGGGCGTGGTGGTGACGCGGCGGGCGGACGCGTACTGGGAGCGCGTGCGGGGGATGCGCTACAGCGCCGGCGCGCTGCCGGGGGCGATGGAGGCGTGGCTGCTGCTGCGGGGGATGCGCACGCTGTCGGTGCGGGTGGCGCAGAGCTCGCGCTCGGCGGCGCGCATCGCCGAGGCGCTGTCGGCGCACCCAGCGGTGGAGCGAGTGCTCTACCCCGGTCTGCCCGGCGACCCCGGGCACGCGGTGGCGCGGCGGCAGATGCGCGGCGGCTTCGGGGGGATGCTGTCGGTGCTGGTGCGCGGGGATGCGGTGCGCGCGCTGGCGGTGTGCGGGGCGACCGAGCTGTTCCACCGCGCCACGTCGTTCGGCTCGACCTCTTCGCTGATCGAGCACCGGCGCACCATCGAGGGGGAGATGTCGGACTGCCCGGCCAACCTGCTGCGGCTGTCAGTGGGGCTGGAAGCGGTGGACGACCTGCTGGCCGACCTGCGCCGGGCGCTCGACGCGCCGGGCTGAGCGCGCGGGGAACAGCGATGGCCACGTGGGCACCCGCCGGATACGCCGGGGTGCGGTATCGGCCGCGCCACCATATCTCGTTCGTCGAGAAAGAATTCCGGAAGCCGTTTCCATGCACCCGTTCCACGCCTACTGCCGCGACCAGCTGGACCGGATGCGCGCCGAGGGGCGCTACCGCACCTTCGCCGAGCTGACCAAGTCCCGCGCCGGCTTTCCGCACTACCGCGACGCCGCCGGGCGCGAAGTGCTGGTGTGGTCGTCCAACGACTACCTCGGCATGGGCGGCTCGGACCTGCTCCGCGACGCCGCGATCCGCGCGGTGGAGGAGCACGGGGTCGGCGCGGGGGGCACGCGCAACATCTCGGGCAACACGCCGATCCATGCCGCCCTGGAGCGCGAGCTGGCGGCGCTGCACGGCAAGGAGGCGGCGCTGGTGTTCACCTCCGGCTACATCGCCAACCAAGCGGCGCTGGGGGCGATCCTGGGCAGCATGGATGGCGCCTGGCACGTCTTCTCCGACGAGCGGAACCACGCCTCGATGATCGCCGGCATGAAGGGCGTGCGGAAGGACATCTTCCGGCACGACGACGTCGACCACCTCGACGCGCTGCTCGCGCGCGCGGCGCCGGGGGTGAACAAGCTGGTGGCGTTCGAGTCCGTGTACTCCATGGACGGCGACATCGGTTCGCTGGCCGCGCTGGCGGCGGTGGCGCGCGAGCACGGGGCGCTGGTCTACCTCGACGAGGTGCACGCGGTGGGCATGTACGGCGCCACCGGCGCGGGGGTGGCAGAGCGCGACGGGGTGGGCACCGAGATGGACATCGTGCAGGGCACGCTGGGCAAAGCGTTCGGGGCGCAGGGCGGCTACATCGCCGGCGACGCCGAGGTGGTGGACTACGTGCGCTCCGTGGCGTCGGGGTTCATCTTCACCACGGCGCTGCCGCCCTGCATCGCCGCCGCCGCGCTGGCCAGCGTGCGCCACTTGCGCGGGGCGGGCGCGCTGCGCGAGCGGCACCAGGAGCGGGCGGGGCGGCTCAAGGCGGCGTTCCGCGCGGCGGGGGTGGAAACGATGCCATCGGCCTCGCACATCGTGCCGGTGCGGATCGGCGACGCGGGGCTGTGCCGCGAGGTCGGCCGCCGGCTGCTCGCGGAGCACGCGATGTACGTCACGCCGATCAACTACCCCACCGTGCCGCGCGGCACCGAGCGACTGCGTTTCACGCCGACGCCGCGGCACGGGGACGCGGAGATCGCGGCCGCGGCCGAGGCGCTGGCGCGGGTGCTGCGCGACGCGCGGGGGAGCGCCGCGGCGGCCTGAGGGCGCGGCCGGCGGGGCGCGGACCGCGCCGCCCGCCCGGCCGGCCGGCGTCGGCGGGGGCCGTCAGATCGCGGCGGCGTCCGTCCCGGTTCTCGCCTCCGCCCCGCCGCGCCAACGCCGGACCAGCGTCCCGAGGATGAAGGTCAGCAACAACGCGGAAACCACCAGCAGGGTGATCGTGCGGTTCCACAGCTCGTCGAGCGCCATGTCCGTGGTCGCAAGCTCGGGGTGCGCCGGGTCGGCCAGCGTGGTGACGGAATAGTCGCCGAAGTGGAGGCTGGTGAACACGTAGTTGACGTCGCGTGACACCCGCCCCGACCTGGTGGCGACGGACAGGGTGGCATCGCAGATGTGGAACACCAGCTTCGAACTGCACTTGCCTTCCGACACCCGCCCGTGGCCACCAGCTCGGCGGTGTCGCGAACCTGAAGCTCCGAACGGCTTGGCGCGGCCCGCGCGGGACTCGCTGCCGCCCGCCGCGGTTGGCTCGATCGGTCCCGCGCCCCATCTGGGCTGCTCCCTATCCTCGCCGGACCACCCTTCCGCCCATGCTGCGATTGTTCGAACTCAAGCTGCCGCTCGACCACGGGGAGGACGCGCTGCGCGAGGCGGCGGCGCGGCGGCTGGGCGTGGACGGTGCCGCGCTGGGCGGGCACGCGGTGGTGCGGCGCGGCCTCGACGCCCGCAGGCGCGGCGACGTGCGGCTGATCTACACGCTCGACGTGGCGGTGGCCGACGAGGCGCTCGTGCTGGGCCGGCTGGCGGGCGAGCGCGGCGTGGCGCTGGCGCCCGACGAATCCTACCGGCTGGTGGCTCGCGCCCCGGCGGAGCTGCGCGAACGGCCGGTGGTGGTGGGGGCCGGGCCGTGCGGGCTGTTCGCGGGACTGCTGCTGGCGCGGATGGGGTTCCGGCCCATCATCTTGGAGCGCGGCTCGCACGTCCGGCAGCGCACGCGCGACACCTGGGGGCTGTGGCGGCGGTCCGAGCTGAAGCCGGAATCCAACGTGCAGTTCGGCGAAGGCGGCGCCGGGACGTTCTCGGACGGCAAGCTGTGGAGCGGCATCAAGGACCCGCTGCGCATGGGGCGCAAGGTGCTGGAGGAGCTGGTCGCCGCCGGGGCGCCGGAGGAGATCCTGTACGTGTCCAAGCCGCATATCGGCACCTTCCGGCTGGTCGGCGTGGTGGAGCGGATGCGGGCGACCGTGGAGGCGCTGGGGGGCGAGTACCGCTTCAACAGCCGGGTCGAGGACCTGCTGCTGGCCGAGGATCCGGACGGGAGGCGGCGGGTGCGCGGGGTGCGGCTCGCGGGGGGCGAGGAGATCGCGGCCGGGCAGGTGGTGCTGGCGGTGGGGCACTCGGCGCGCGACACCTTCGCCATGCTGCACGGGCGCGGCGTGGCGATGGCGGCCAAGCCGTTCTCGATCGGATTCCGGATCGAGCACCCGCAGGGGCTGATCGACCGCTGCCGTTTCGGCGCGCAGGCTGGGCACCCGGTGCTAGGGGCGGCGGACTACAAGCTGGTGCACCACTGCACTTCGCCTGCGGCGGCGGGGCGGTCGGTGTACTCGTTCTGCATGTGCCCGGGCGGCACCGTGGTGGCGGCGACGTCGGAGCCCGGGCGCGTGGTGACCAACGGGATGAGCCAGTATTCGCGCAACGAGCGCAACGCCAACGCCGGCATCGTGGTGGGTATTACGCCGGAGGATTATCCGGGCGGGCCGCTGGCCGGCATCGCCTTCCAGCGGCACTGGGAGGAGCGAGCTTTCGCCGCGGGCGGCGGCACCTACGCCGCGCCGGCGCAGCGCGTGGGGGACTTCCTGGCCGGGCGAGCGTCGGCGGCGCTGGGGTCGGTGGTGCCGTCCTACCAGCCCGGGGTGCTGCCAACGGATTTGAGCGGCTGCCTGCCGGACTACGCGATCGCGGCGATCCGCGAGGCGATCCCGGCCTTCGACAAGCAGATACGCGGCTTCGCGATGGAGGATGCGGTGCTGACGGGGGTGGAAACGCGGACCTCCTCGCCGCTGCGGGTGGCGCGCGACGCGGGGTACGAGAGCCCGAACACGCGCGGGCTGTTCCCGGCGGGAGAAGGATGCGGGTACGCAGGGGGGATACTGTCGGCGGGGGTGGACGGGATCAGGGTGGCGGAGGCGGTGGCTCAATCTAGCTTGCGGCTAAGCCAGTTCCAGGTAACGCTTCAACAACAGTATTGATTCTTTTCGCACAAAGCGCATGCAAAGGATTTCACATGCAAGGACCACCTGAAATATCATCCTGGGGTTTGGTTGATCCTGATCCTTGGGCGTAATAAATACAGTAATCAGTTGCGTCTCCATATTCGGGAAACTCGCTGGACTATCCATTCAGATAGCTGATAGGTCGTCTACGCCTTCCAAACTTAATGATGATGCATTATTCGTTTTGGAAAAACTCAAGGAAGAATTAGAAGGAGCGGTCCGCGAAACTAGGAAATTAATGAGATTACTTCAAAGGACTGGAGGTGAAAATGCTCCAGCAATCAGTAACATATTTCGTTTTGGCGAAACCAGTTTGCTGTTTTCGCTAAGCTAAATCAACCAGTATCAGGAGGTAATGACCCATCTTGCGTTGAAGTCTTCTGCAACTGGCGTGTGGGCACTTACCCTGACGAGAAACCATCCTAAACTAGCTGAGCACATAGGTTCTAACATAAAGCGCGATATTAAAGATATTAAAGATATTAAAGATATTAAAGATAGAATCAATGATGTCTATAAGGGCAACCGAACCAACGAAGGAGTTTTAGAGGATTGTATTTCTATGCTAACCATTTTTGTGACTATAACTGATAGGATAGAGAATATAAGAAATTGGCTTGTTTAGCGCTCGTTTATGCAACGTTGACACTCATCTGCATCTTTCAGTATCTAACCATATCCCAAGTCTCGTAGTTTAGCAGCATAATTTCCGAGATATAGTTCCCCGATATCGCCCCGCCACCTTAGCTCCGGCGCCACCACGTTCCGCGCCCGCTCCGCCGCCGCCCCGCGCGCCGCCTCCACCGTATCTCCCACCCCGGTCACGATCATCGCGTGCCCGGATCGCCGCCGGCACAGCAGCTGCCCCGAAGCGTCCCGCCGCGCGTCCACGAGGTGGTGGTTCGCCCACTCCTCCCCCTTCGGCTCGCGCAGGAAGAACACCGGCACGTCGTCCTCCGGCCCGGCGGAGAGGTCCTGCGCTGGGAAGGGCGGCACGGTGAGCACGATGGCCACCGACCACCCCGGCCGCGTCGCAAAGCCGCCCGCGCCGCCCTCGACCATGCGGCGGAACAGGTCGCCCCAGCCGTCGCGCTGCAACGCCGCCAGCACGGCGAAGCCGGGGTTGCCGAAGCGACAGGTGAATTCCAGCGGAAAGGTGCCGCGCTCGTTCACCATCAGGTTGAGGTTGACGTAGCCGACGTGCCCGGCCGCCGCGAGCACCGGCGCTACGCGGTTCAGCGTCGCCCCGAACAACGGCCCTGAGCCCTCGAAGGCGGCCAGCGTGCCCATCTCGCCCGTCATCTCGCCCATCTCGCCGGGGAAGAAGCGCTTGTGCTCGAAGTCGATGCAGGCGGGGCGCAGGAACGCGCGGCCGTCGAAGTAGGCGCCGATGCCGACCTCGACGCCCTCGATGCGCTCCTGCAGCAGCACCCGCCCCGCCCTGCCCGCGCGGCGCAGCATGAACAGCACGTCCAGGCCGGCCGGGTGCTCGCCTACGAAGGTGTTGCGGGCGCCGTCGTCGTGCTTGAGGACGTAGCGGCCGGGGTTGGCGCGCAGCCAGACCGCTGCCAGCGCGGGCGTGTCGAAGGGGTGCCCTTCCGCGATCGGCAGGCCGGCGTCGCGCAGCACGGACTGCCCGAAGGCGCGGTCGTTCTCCAGCCGGTCGCCCAGCGCGGAGCCGCCGACCACGCGGTAGCCGTCCGCCCGCAGCGCGTCCTGGATCGCGCCGCGGTTGACCCGTTCGAACATCACGATCCCGTCCCGGCCCACCCAGTCCAGCTCGGCGCGCCAGTCCGGCACGGTGTCGAGGATGCCGCCGAAGGCGCGCTCCCCGGGGGGGTCCTCGGCGTGGACGCGGACCTCGTGGCCTTCGTGCATCAGCGAGAGATAGATGTCGCCCAGGTACGCGCGCGGGCCGATGCCGAGTATCCGCAGGATGGGTCTCCCGTGCCGGGGCAGATCCGGCGATGGGCGGGGAGGATGAACCAGTTCCCGCGGGCGGCAACCCGGCGCGCGGGCAAATCGGGGCGCGCCCGTCGCGGGGCGGGCTGCGGGTCGGGGCGCGCGTTCCCATATGCGCACCTCGGCGGGTCCGCGCGGAATGGTTTGAATGCGGGCTCGCCGCGCGCTAGGAGCCCCCGGCGCGGTTAAGCGCCCGCTCCTTCCCCGACGCGGGGTTCCGTCGCGCCCGGTGCGGGCAGGGTCGCGGCGACCGCGCCATTCCCCGCCCGAGGCGACCACCCCAGAGAAAGCGAGAATGAGCTACAAGGGAACCAAGTTCAGCGAACGCGCCGCCGACTCCGCCGCCGCCAAGAAGGCGCTGCTGGAGCGCTTCCAGAACCGGCCCAAGCCGGACGATCCCGCCGTGCTGGCGCGCGCCGCCGAGCGCAGGGCGATCGAGGAAGCGCGCGAGCAGCGCATGGCCGAGAAGCGCGCCGCCAGGGAAGCGGAGGCCGCGCGCCTCCGCGCCGAGGAGGAGGCCCGCCAGACTGAGGTCGCGCGGCTGGTCGCCGAGGCGGCGGCACAGGCGGTGCAGGCCAAGCTCGACGCCGCCGCGCTGCTGCTCCAGCAGAAGGCGGCGCGCGACGCCCGCTACGCCGCCCGCAAGGCGCGGCGCTGACGGCGCGCCCGGCCGCCCGCCGGTCGCCGTGCCGGCGTCGGGTGATCCCCGGACGCGTCCGTTCCCGGGCCCTCGGCCGAGCGCGGCCGGGCGTGCCCGGGCACGGCATTCATCCCCCCGGCCAGTGAGGAGCCCGACTTGACCGACACCGCCTGGATTGCCGACCGGCAGGACGCGTTCCGCCGCGCCCTCGACGGCTTCCCGGCCGATCGCCCGGTGCTGGTGCTGTCGCACAACGACGCCGACGGGCTGTCGGCCGCCGCCATCCTGGCCCGCGCCCTGCCCCGCGCCGGGCGGACGGCGCGCACCCGTATCCTCGGCCGCGGCGAGAACCCGTGGTCGGCGGCGATGGCGGCCGAGCTGCGCGACGACCCGGCGGGCGGGATCATCGTCGCCGACCTCGGGATGCGCGGCGCCGCGGTGCGTCCCGGCACGCCCACGGTGATCGTGGACCACCACGTCCCCGAAGGCGTGCCGCCGGACGCCACGGTGGTATCGGGCCACGGGCGGGCGCCGACGCCGACCTCCTCGCTGCTGGCGTACTGGTGCGCGGCCGCCGTGGCGCCAGCCGACGACCTGCTGTGGCTGGCCGCGATCGGCATCATCGGCGACCTGGAGGAAAAGTCCGGCTTCGCAGAGATGGCCGGGGCGCGAGCCCGCCACGGGGTGACCGCGCTGCGCGACGCAGTGTCGCTGGTCAACGCGCCGCGCCGCACCGGCACCGGCGACTTCACGCCCGCCCTGGCGCTGCTGATGCGCGCGGACGGGCCGAAGGAGGTGCTGTCCGGCGCGCATCCCGAGACGGCGCTGCTGCTGGCGGCCAAGGCGGAGGTGGCGGCGGCGCTGGCCGAGGGGCGGCGCGTGCCCCCGCGCGTGAGCGGCGACGTGGCGCTGGTGCGGCTGCACTCGGCCTGCCAGATCCACCCGCTGGTGGCGCAGTCCTGGCGCGGGCGGCTAGCGGACAAGGTGGTGCTGGTGGCCAACACCGGCTACCGCGCGGGCTGGGTGCACTTCGCGGCGCGCTCGGCCACGGGGCGGGACCTGATCGCCTTCCTGCGCGAGCACCGCCCGGCGGGGGCGGACGAGAACTACGGCTCCGGCCACGCCCAGGCCACGGGCGGGGCGCTGCGGCCGGCGGATTGGAACGCGTTCGCGCGGGGCCTGGGCTTCGGCCCCGAGATGCAGGTGACGAATTGAGCGCGACGACTCCCCACCCGGGCACGCCGATGCGGCTGGGCTTCCCGGTGAAGCTGATGGGCGACCCGACTATCAAGAGCAACGACGCGCGGCGCTGGCAGCAGAACCCGCACCTGCGCGTGTCGCTGGAATACATGGACCGGGCGCTGGACTACCTGGCGAAACACGACATCCGCATGTACCGGATGTCCTCCGACCTCGCGCCCTACGCCACGCATCCCGACATGCCGCAGTTCCATTCCATGGTGCGCGACAGCGACGCGGAGCTGCGCGCCTTCGGCGCTAAGGCCCGGCGGTTGGACATCCGGTTGAGCTTCCATCCCTCGCAGTTCGTGGTGCTGAACAGCCCCGACCCGGTCCTGGTGAACAAGAGCGTCGCCGACCTCGTGTCCCAGGCGGACATGCTGGACCGCATGGGGCTGGGCCCGGAGGCGGTGATGGTGATCCACGTCGGCGGCACCTACGGCGACCGCGCCAGCGCCAACGCGCGGTGGGTGGAGACGTGGAACGAGAAGCTGCCCGAGCCGGTGCGGCGCCGGCTGGTGTTGGAGCACGACGACATACGCTTCTCGGTGGCCGACGTGCTGTGGATCAGCGAGCGCACCGGCGTTCGGCTGATCTTCGACCACCAGCACTTCTGGTGCCTGAACCCCGAGAGCCTGGGCATGCGCGACGCGCTGGAGCAGGTGCTGCGCACCTGGCCCGAGGGGCAGCGGCCGAAGCTGCACTTCTCCTCGCCGCGCACCGAGATGCGCGAGCTGAAGCGCAAGGAGAAGGGCACCGGCAAGCCGAAGGTCGTGCAGGTGGCCCCCGTGAACACCGGCCACGCCGACTTCTGCAATCCGTTCGAGTTCGCCACTTTCATGCGGGTCGCGGAGGGGCTGGAGTTCGACGTGATGCTGGAAGCCAAGGTGAAGGATCTAGCGCTGATCCGCCTGCGGCCGGACCTGCTGCGCTACGCGCCCGACGTGGCGGCGCGCTTCGGGCTGGAGCCGACCGAGCGCGAGATGCTGGAATCCGAGGAGGCCGCGCTCCTGGTGGAGGAGACCGACGCCGGGGCCTAAGCGGCGCGTGGACGGCGACGAGGACGACCCGCTCCCGGCGCTGCTGACGCGCGAGCAGCTGCTGAGCGGCTCGGTCGCCCGAATGATGGCGGGGTGCGCGCCAACGCTGCGCCTGCTGCCCGACGCCGAGCGGGACGCTTCCCTGCGCGCCGTGCTGAATGCGCGGCCCGAACGCGGCGAGGGGGCGTGGCTGTTCGCCTACGGCTCGCTGATCTGGAATCCCACCGTGCACCACGTCGCGCGCCGGGCGGCGACGGTGGACGGCTGGCGGCGCTCCTTCTGCCTGTCCTCGCCGGCCGGGCGCGGCACCCCCGAGGAGCCGGGCTTGGTGCTGGCGCTGGACCGGGGCGGCGGCTGCGAGGGGGTGGCGCTGCTGCTGGCCGAGGACACGCTGGAGGCCGAACTGTCGCTGCTGTGGCGGCGCGAGATGCTGACCGGCGCCTACCGCGCGGAATGGGTGCCGCTGCGCGACGCGGCGAGGCACGTGTTCGGCTCGGGGATCGCCTTCGTGATCGACCCCGCTGGGCCGCAGTACGCCGGCGGGCTGCATGAGGCGGAGACGGTGCGCCGCCTGGCGGTCGCGAGCGGGCAGCTGGGCTCGTCTGCCGACTACCTGTTCCGCACCCGGGCCGGGTTGGATGCCTGGGGCTGCGCGACCCGCTGGTGGAGCGGCTGGCGGGGCTGGTCGCCGCAGCGCGGGCCGGGAGCGCGGCGCCAGGCGGGTGAACGGGCGGCGCGGCCAGGGGTGCGGGTGGTGGCGGCCACGGCGCGCCGTCGGCGGGGCCGGACGGCCGCGTGACGGAGTGGTGATGCCGGGGGCGGTGACGGCGACGGCCGCCGCGCGTTACGAACTGGACTCGGGGGCGCCGGGTCTCCAAGCTTCGCGCGCACCGCAGGATGCGGGGCGTCCTTTCTCGACCCCGCCGCCGGTTGCCCGCCCGGGACCGGCTGCTCCGGAGTTCCCGACCTCGGTGCGATCCCTCCGAAGTTCCCGAACGGCCCAGGACGCGATGCGCCGGCTGCGCGACGACCAGGATCGCGCCGCGCCGTCGTGCGCGGCAGCTGGCGAGCCGCGGGCCGGCGGGCGCGCTCCCGGCACCGCCGGGCCGCGCGTGGCGTCCTACAACGTGCACAAGTGCGTCGGCCAGGACGGCCGCTTCGACCCGGCGCGGGTGGCGGCGGTGATCGCTGAGCTGGACGCCGACGTGGTGGCGGTGCAGGAGGCCGACCGCCGCTTCGGCCGCC
>CAXTEL010000028.1:0-40489 GCA_964243365.1 uncultured Roseomonas sp.
CGGCCAGCGCGGCGCCGACGCCGGGCCGGGCGGCCGGGTCCCGATCGCGGTGGACAGCTTCGTGGACCGCGCCACGGGCACCGAGACGGCGGCCACCCGCACGGCGGTGGCGCAGGTGCTGCGGCGCGTGCGCAACGCGCACTCGGGCTTCGAGCTACGCGCCTTCACCCCCGACGGCCTCGCCGTCCGCCCGCTGGTTCTGCTCGGCAGCACCAGCGCCGTTTCCTCGGCTCCGGGCCGACCGGGCGCCTACCGGCTGCGCATGGTGCTGACCGACCTGCGCACCGGGCGCGTGCTCGACCGCGCGGAAGCGCTGGTGCCGGCGGGGGACGTCAGCACGGCGCCGGCACCCTTCTTCCGCGACAGCCCGGGCTGGCTGCCCGACCCGGCCGCGGCGGCCTACCTGCGCACCGCCGACGCCGGCCCCGGCGAAGCGGTGGACCCGGTCTACGTCCAGGGCATCGCGGTGCAGGCGCTGGTGGCGGACGGCATGCTGGCCTACGAGGCCGGCCGCTACCGCGAAGCGCTGGCCCGCTACACCGAGGCGCAGGAGCTGCCGGCCGGCGACCAGATGCGCGTGTATAACGGCGTCTACCTCGCCAACTGGGAGCTGGGCCGCCGCGACGAGGCCGAGGCCGCGTTCGGGCGGGTGATCGACTACGGGCTGCGGCGCGGGCGGCTGGCGGTGAAGTTCAGCTTCCGCCCGGGCTCCGACGTCTTCTGGCCCGACCGCGCCGTGAGCGCGCCCTACAACATGTGGCTCCGCCAGATCGCGCGCGGCGCCGACGAGCACGCCGCATGCCTCGAGCTCACCGGCCATTCGAGTCCCACGGGTCCGGCGGCGGCCAACGAGCGCCTGGCGCTGCGGCGGGCCGAGCGCCTGGAAGGGCGGCTGCTGACGGAGCGCGAAACGCTGCGCGGGCGGCTGCAGTCCGACAGCGCCGGGGCACGCGAACCGCTGGTCGGCACCGGCGCCGACGACGCCTCGGACGCGCTGGACCGCCGGGTGGAGATCGAGCCGATCGGCTGCCAGTCCCTCGCCGGTGCGGCGGGAAGCGGGCGCGCGGGCGGCTGAGCCGAGCCCTCAGGCGGGCGCGGCGTGGCGGTGCGGCGCGCCGCCCAGCGGCGAGCGCACCACCCAGTCCGCGTCGTCGGCTTCCGCGAAATCGGGGTTGAGCGGCGCTTTGCCCGCCCCGCCCGGCAGGTCCAGTGCGTAGGTCGGCCAGGCCAGCCCGGTCACCCGCCCGCGCAGCCGACGCAGCAGCGCCCGGCCTTCCGCGATCGGCACCTCGAACCGCGCTGTTCCCGGCGCCCGGTCCAACTGGTGCAGGTAGTACGGCTTCACCCGACACCGCAGCATGGCACGGAGGAGGTCCTCCAGCGCGGTGTCGGTGTCGTTCACCCCGCGCAGCAGCACGCTCTGCCCCAGCAGCACCGCGCCGGCCGCGTGCAGCCGGCACAGCGCGTCGCGTGCTTCATCCGTGAATTCGCGGGCGTGGTTGGCGTGCACGCACACGTACAGCGCCTTGTCGGTTTCCAGCGCCGCACACAGCGCCGCCGTCACGCGGGAAGGCTCGGCCACCGGCACGCGGGTGTGGATTCGGACGATCTCGAGGTGCGGCACCGCGGACAGGCGCGCGACGATGGCGCCGAGCCGGCGGGGCGAGAGCAGCAGCGGGTCGCCGCCGGTCAGGATCACCTCGCGCAGGGCGGGCGTGTTCTCGAAGTAGCGCAGGGCGCGGTCCAGCGCCGCCTCGTCCAGCACGCCGCCGTCGGGGCCGACGTGCTCGCGGCGGAAGCAGAAGCGGCAGTACACCGGGCAGGCCAGCAGCGGCTTGAGCAGGGCGCGGTCGGGGTAGCGGTGCACCACGCCGGGCACGGGGGAGTGCGCGGCGTCGGCGGTGGGATCGGACAGCTCGTGCGGAGCGGTGTGCAGCTCGGAGGCGTGCGGCAGGTATTGGAGGGCGACGGGGTCGGCGGGGTCGGCGGGGTCGATCAGCGCCGCGACGCGGGGGGTGACGGCGACGGCGTAGCGGGCAGCGACGGCGCGCAGGGTGGGGAGGTCCACGCCCGGCGGCAGGAGGCCGGCGGCGGCGAGGGCGTCGGCGTCGCGCAGGGTGCGGGCCGGCGGCGGCGCGGAGCGGGCGGCCGGGCGGGGCGCGGCGTCCGGGGCCGGCGGGGTGGGGTCGCCGGGGATGGCCTCGGGGTCGAGCATGGCGGCCGGGGCTTAGCGCCGCTAGTCCTGGCGGTCCATGACGCGCGCGCCCGATCCGCCTCCCTGGCACCCGGACTCGCTGGCCGCGCGGTTGCCGGCGCTGCGGCGGCGGGCGCGGCTGGCGGCGGAGGTGCGCGGGTTCCTCGTGGGGCGCGGGTACACGGAGGTGGAGACGCCGGCGCTGGTGCCGGTGCCGGGGACGGAGGTGCACCTGCGGGGGTTCCGCACGGCGTTCGCACCGCACCTCGGGGCGGGGGAAGGGCGGGCGCTGTGGCTGCGGACCTCGCCGGAGCTGGCGCTGAAGCGGCTGCTGGTGGCGGGGGCGGGGCCGGTGTTCGAGCTGGCGCGGGTGTGGCGCAACGGCGAGGTGTCGGCGCGGCACGGGCCGGAGTTCACCATGCTGGAATGGTACGCGCCGGGGCTGTCGCTGGCGGGGATGATGGACGAGGCGGAGGCGCTGGTGCGGGCGGCGCTGCCGGCGGTGGTTGCGCACGGCGGGGTGGAAACGGACCTGCGGTTGCCGTTCGAGCGGATCACGGTGGCGGAGGCGTTCCGGCGCTGGTGCGGGGGGATGGACGTGCTGGCGTCGGTGGGGGCGGACGGGGAGGGGGATGCGGCGGCGCTGCGCGGGGCGGCGCGGCGGGCCGGGCTGGAAGCGCCGGACGGGGAAGGATGGGAGGACCTGTTCTTCCGGCTGCTGCTGGACCGGGTGGAGCCGCGGCTGGGGCGGGAACGGGCGACGTTCCTGACGCACTGGCCGGCGCCGCAGGCCGCGCTGGCGCGGCGGGACCCGGCCGATCCGCGGGCGGCGTTGCGCTTCGAGCTGTTCACCGCCGGGCTGGAGTTGGCCAATGCCTTCGATGAGCTGTGCGACGCGCGCGAGCAGCGGGCGCGGTTCGGGCGGGACGCGGCGGAGCGGGCGCGGCTGTATGGCGGGGACGGCTGGGGGGTGGACGAGGACTTCCTCCGCGCGCTGGAGCACGGGATGCCGGCGGGGTCGGGGATCGCGCTGGGGTTCGACCGGCTGGCGATGCTGGCGGCCGGCGCCGAGCGGATCGGGGAGGTGCTGTGGCTGGGGGTCTGGCCGCACGGGTGAGGGGGACAACCTTGCGGGCGTGGCCGCGTTGATCGGGGGACGACCGGGCAACTCGTCCGGCTTGCCACCGCAATAGGAGACACCACCACGATGCTCAGGATCGCCCTCGCCACCGCCGCGCTCACCTTGTCGGCCGGCGCGGTTCTCGCCCAGCCGACGTCGCAGGGCACCCCGATGGGGACGGAAGCGCCGATGACGCACCACGGGTCGCGCGCGGGCGCGATGCCCATGCACCGCGGGGAGTCGCGGCGCGAGATGCCGACGCGCCGGGGCGAGACGCGCGGCCGGTCGGCGGCGACCGGGTCGGACGCCGCCTACAACGGCGGCGGCGTGATCCTCGAGGGGCCGCCGGGCGCGCCGGCGCCGATGCCGCAGGCGTTCACGCCGGCCCCGGGCGGCGGCACGGTGGTGCAGGTGCCGGCGTCCGGGATGTCCCAGTCGGGCATGCGCGGCGCGCCGATGCGCTGAGGAACGCCCGCCGGCCGCGCGGCGACGCGTCCCCGGCGCGGCCTGCTGGCCGCCCGGGGACGGCGGGCCGCGCGGGCGGCGGGGTCAGCCGGCCATCGCCGCGTCGATCGCCGCGTTCATGGCCCGCACGCCGGCCGCCGGGCCGTCCGGATGGCTCCATACTGCCCCGACGACGGCCAGGAAATCCGCGCCCGCCCGGACCAGGGGGGCGCAGTTCGCGGCCGAGATGCCGCCGATGACGACGCAGGGCACCTCCATCACCGACGACCACCACTCGATCAGCTCCATCTCGGGCTGGTGGACGGTGTCCTTGGTGGCGGTCGGGAAGAAGGCGCCGAACGCCACGTAGTCCGCCCCGAGCTCGCCTGCGCGCATTCCGAGGTGGCGGCTGTCGTGGCAGGTGATGCCGAGGATGCCAGTGCCGAGCGCGGCGCGGGCGGTGGCGTGGTCGCCGTCTTCCTGGCCGAGGTGGGCGCCGTCGCAGCCGGTGGCCACCGCGAGGTCGGCGCGGTCGTTGAGCAGGAACGCCACGTCGCGCTGCTGCGCCACCGGACGCAGGGTGTCGGCGGCGCGCCGGACAGCGTCGTCGTCGGCGTCCTTCAGCCGCAGCTGCACGGAAGCCACGTCGCCGGCGTCCAGGGCCCGGGCCAGGAGGTCGGCAAAGGGAGCCGGGTCGAGCGTCGGCGGGGTGATCAGGTACAGGCGGCATCGCTCGGGCGGGGCCCCGGGCGGGGTCGGCGGCATCAGGGCGCCGGGTTGCCGGAAACCTCGGACCGGTAGGTCTCGATGATGCCGGCCAGCATCGCCAGCGCTTCCGCCCTGGGGCGTTGGAAGGTGTTGCGGCCGATGATGGAGCCGCTGCCACCGCCGCGGTGGACGCCGCGGGCCATCTCCGCCATCGCCTCGGCGGCGCCGGACTCGCCGCCGGAGAACACCACCAGGCGACGGCCGTTGAAGCAGGCCTGCACGACGTGGCGGATGCGGCCGGGGAGATCGGAGATGTCGGGCACCGGCGCCGTCTCGTAGGTTTTCTTGGCGGCGTCGAGGGAGATCGTCGCGGTGGGCGGCTTGACCTTTATGACGTGCGCGCCGAGCAGCGCCGCCATGTGCGCGGCGTAGGCACAGATGTCGAGCGCGGTCTCGGCCGCCTTGTCCAGCATCGGGCCGCGCGGGTAGCTCCACACCATCACGGCCAGCCCCGCGGACTTCGCCTCGGCGGCCAGCTCGCGCAGTTCCTCCATCATCCCGAACTGCTCCTCGGAGCCCGGGTAGATGGTGAAGCCGATGGCCGAGCAGCCCAGGCGCAACGCGTCGTCCACGCCGGCCGTCACCGCGGCGTCCTTGATGGTGCTCAGCGCGTTGGAGCTATTCAGCTTCAGGATGAGCGGGATGGTGCCGGCGTAGGTGTTGGCGCCCGCCTCGATCATGCCCAGCGGCGCGGCGTAGGCGTTCAGCCCCGCCTCGATCGCCAGCTCGAAGTGGTAGCGCGGGTCGTAGGCCGCCGGGTTGGGCGCGAAGGAGCGGGCGGGGCCGTGCTCGAAGCCCTGGTCCACCGGCAGGATCACCATACGCCCGGTGCCACCGAGCTTGCCCGCCATCAGCAGCCGGGCGAGGTTGGTCTTGGTGCCGGGGTTGTCACTCTCGTACCAGGAGAGGATCTCCCTCACGCGCTGCGTCGGCTGCATCCGGTGTTGTCCTTCGTCCGAGCTGGCGTTCCGAGGCGACTGACTTATCCGAGGCCGCCCCGCGTGTCATCCGGCCCGACTCGCCCCGGACCGCCCGGTCGGGGCGCCGGTCGCGGTCAACCGCCTGCGCGTCAGCCCGCCAGCCAGGCGGCCAGGATCAGCCGTCCGCCCGGCCGGCGCAGGTCGAGCCGGCGCGCGTCGAGCGCTTCGGGGCGGGCGCGCAGCACCTCGGCCCCGAGCGACGCGGCGGCGGCGGCGACCTGCGGCAGGGCGGGGCAGGGATGCAGCACCAGCCGCCGCCAGCCGCGGCGCAGGGCGTGCAGCGCCGCGCCGGGCTCGGCGCCGCAGTCCAGCGCCGCAGCGTGGCGGACGCCGGGGTGGGCGTGCGCCGCCCGCGCCACGATGGCGGCGAAGGCGTCCGGGCCGGGCCAGGCTGCCGCCCCCTCCGCCGAGAGCAGCAGCACGCCCGCCGGCCCGGCGGCGGCCAGCGTCGCTTCCGCTTCCGCCGCGCCGTGCACCACCACCGCCCGCATCCCGCCCCCCCGCTTTCCCCGCCCGTATCCGCCC
This sequence comes from uncultured Roseomonas sp., assembly GCA_964243365.1. Taxonomy (GTDB): domain Bacteria; phylum Pseudomonadota; class Alphaproteobacteria; order Acetobacterales; family Acetobacteraceae; genus Roseomonas. Next base: position 6,032 of record CAXTEL010000028.1, read on the forward strand.
CGCCTGGCTCGCGCGAACCCGGCAGCGCCGTTGACCCTTCCGGCTCCCCGTGCCTATTCCCCGGCGGCAAGTACCACAGCTTCGGAGGCCGGATGGCGGATCCGCTACGGGAGGCCGCGACGCGGCTGGAAGCGGCGGTGGAACGACTGGCCACCGCGGCCGGGCGCCCGCGCGCGGCTCTGCCCGACACGGAGGTGGCCGAGCTGGGCCGCCGCCTGGACACCGCCCTCGCCCGGCTGCGGCTCGCACTGGCCGAAGCGGCGGACGAGGGTGAGCCTGGAATGGACGAGCCCGAGGCCGGGGAGGAGGGACCCGACCCTTCCCGGCCCGGGCAGGGGAGGTAGGCGTTGGGTCAGGTCACGGTGCGCGTCGGCGGCTACAGCCATCCGGTTTCCTGCGAGGACGGGCAGGAGCCCCACCTCGTCGCCCTGGCGGGGGAGGTGGACCAGCGCGTCGCCTCGATCCGCGCCATGGGCGGGCAGTTCGGCGAGAACCGCTCGCTGCTGCTGGCCGCGCTGCTGCTGGCCGACGAGGTGCACGACCTGCGCGCCGAGCTGTCGCAGCTGCGCGACGGGCGGCCGGTGCCCGCCGCCGATCCCGCGATGGCCGAGCGCCTGTCGCGGGTGGCGGAGCGGATCGAGGGCATTGCGGCGACCCTGGAGCGGGCCTAACTACGATGGGTGGAGCTGCCCGGTGCGCCAGGTAACTCATCCCCGGGGCCAATATGCATCCTCCGGGAGCTGGCTCTGCCTGGGCCTTGGTCCGGGTACCTGGCGCCCACCTGCGTCAGCAGGCCTTGGGAGGATGAAACACCAGCGGCTACGGCGGCTCCGCACCCTTCCCCGAATCCGCCCGGCGTGACGGGCTTCGACTCGCCGGCCGCGCGCAAGGCGATGCTGCGCGAGTCGATGTCGCGCCTCCGCTCGGAGTTCGGCGGCCCCGGGGCGGGACCCGCGCACGAGGCCGCCGCCCGCAACCTCCTCGGCGCGTTGCCACCGCCCCCAGGCGCGATCGTGGCCGGCTACTGGCCGATCGGCGACGAGATGGACCCGCGCCCGCTACTGCTGGCCCTCGCCGCGCGCGGCCACCCGCTCGCCCTGCCGGTGACGCCGGCGCGCGGCCGGCCGCTTTCCTTCCGCGCCTGGGCACCGGGCGGGGCGCTGGTGCCGGGCCGGTACGGCACCTCCGAGCCGGCGCCGGACGCTGCCGCCGCCGTGCCCGGCTTCCTGCTGGTGCCGCTGCTGGCCTTCGACCATCGCTGCAACCGGCTGGGCTACGGCGCCGGCTACTACGACCGCACCCTCGCCGCCCTGCCGCCAGACACCGTCGCGGCGGGCCTCGCCTTCGCGGCGCAGGAGGTGGTGGCGGTGCCGGTCGACCCCGACGACGTCGCCCTGCGCGCGGTGGCCACGGAGCGTGGCGTGATCTTCCGGGGACGCCCCGCCCCGGGGGGCAAATCGTGGGAACGAACCGCTTGAAGGGATCGCGTTGAGAATCCTGTTCCTGGGCGACGTGGTGGGGCGCTCCGGGCGTGACGCGCTGTGCGCCCGCCTGCCGGCACTGCGGCGCGAGCTGGCCGCCGACCTCGTGGTGGTGAACGCCGAGAACGCCAGCCACGGCTTCGGCCTGGCCCCCGACATGGCGCGCGCCTTCCTCGAAGCGGGGGCCGACGCGTTGACGCTGGGCAACCACGCCTGGGACCGCAAGGAGATCATCCCCTTCATCGAGGGCGAGCCGCGCCTGATCCGGCCGCTGAACTTTCCGCCCGGAACGCCGGGGCGGGGGGCCACCGTGGTCGAGGTGCCGGGCGGGCGCCGGGCGCTGGTGATGAACGTGATGGGCCGGCTGTTCATGGACCCGCTCGACGACCCGTTCCGCGGCGTGCAGGCGGAGCTGGCGCGGCACGTCATGGGGAGCGCGGGCACGGTGCAGGCGGTGGTGCTGGACGTGCACGCCGAGGCGACGAGCGAGAAGCTGGCGATCGCGCATTCTTTCGACGGCCGGGTCTCGCTGGTGGCGGGCACCCACACCCACGTGCCCACCGCCGACCACCAGGTGCTGGAAGGCGGCACCGCCTACGTGACCGATGCCGGCATGTGCGGCGACTACGACAGCGTGATCGGCATGGGAAAGGGCCCGGCGGCGCTGCGCTTCTGGCGCAAGGTGCCGGGCGAGCGGCTGGCCCCGGCCGAGGGAGAGGCGACGCTGTGCGGCGTGCTGGTGGACACCGACGACGCGACCGGGCTGGCGCGGGGCATCGCGCCGGTGCGGGTGGGGGGACGGCTGTCGCAGGCGGTGCCGGCGGCGTTCCCGGCGGCCTGAGCGAGGCGCCCCGTCGCTTTCGCCTCGCGACGCGGCGGCGGCCGTGCCTAGGATGCGGCCATGAACGCGATCGCCCCCGACCCCTACGCCGTCACCACGCCCGAGGCGCTGGCCGCCCTGTACGCCCCGCCCAAGGAGCTGGTGCTGCGCAAGATCAGCCCGGTGGTGGACGCGACCGCGGCGGCCTTCATCGCCCGCTCCCCCTTCGCGGTGCTGGGCACCTGTGGCCGACGCGGGGTGCACTGCACGCCGCGCGGCGACGCGCCGGGCTTCGTGGCGGTGCTGGACGAGCGCACGCTGGCGCTGCCGGACCGGCGCGGCAACAACCGCATCGACGCGCTGCGCGACGTGCTTGACGACCCGCGCGCCCACCTGTTGTTCCTGGTGCCCGGCGCCGGGGAGTGCCTGCGCGTGACCGGCACGGCGCGGCTGACCGCCGATCCCGGCCTGCGGGCCCGCTTGGCCGTGCGCGGGGTGGAGCCGGCGGTGGTGCTGGTGCTGCGGGTGGCCGAGGTTTTCAGCCAGTGCCAGCGCGCGGTGGTGCGCGCCGGGCTGTGGGGTGGGCGCGAGCGGCCGGACGGCTTACCGACGGCGGGACAGATGCTGGCCGCCCACACCGGCGGGCTGGTGGACGCGGCCACCTACGACAGGGAACGCGCGCCCGTGGTCGGTGCCACGCTGTACTGAGGGGACGCGACCGAACTGGCGGCGGCGACAGCCGGACGCGCGCCGGCCGGCGGTACCCGCGAGGGCGTGCCGGCCGCCGCCGGGACGTTGGTGGCGGGCGGCGCCGGCGGGGCGGGTGCTTGTTCGGCCACGCGCCGGGGGGTTATGAGTGGCCCATTGCCGAACGGATACGGAACGGGCACGGGATCTCGCCATGGCAGGCCACTCGCACGCCAAGAACATCATGCACCGCAAGGCCGGGCAGAGCGCCAAGCGGGCGCGCGCCTTCGGCAAGCTGATCCGCGAGATCACGGTGTCCGCCAAGGCGGGCTTGCCCGACCCCGTGCACAACCCGCGCCTGCGCGCGGCCGTCAAGGCGGCGCTGGTGGCCAACATGCCGCGCGACACGGTGGAACGCGCCATCAAGCGCGTCGCCGCCGGCACTGACACCGAGAACTACGACGAGGTGCGCTACGAGGGCTACGGCCCGGCGGGGGTGGCGATCATCGTCGAGGCGCTGACTGACAACCGCAACCGCACCGCCTCCGACCTGCGCTCGGCCTTCAGCAAGCACGGCGGCGCGATGGGCGAGACCGGCTCGGTGGCCTTCCAGTTCGGCCGGCAGGGCGTGGTCCGCTACCCCGCTTCGGCCGCCGGCGAGGAGGCAATGCTGGAAGCGGCGGTGGAGGCGGGCGCCGCGGACGTCGAGAGCGACGAGGAGGCGCACGAGGTCGTCACGGCGGTGGAGGACCTGTTCGCCGTGCGCGACGCGCTGGAGACGCGCTTCGGCGCCGCCGAGGGCGCCAAGCTGGAATGGCGGCCGCAGAACACGGTGGACCTGGACGAGGCGCAGGCGCAGTCGGTGCTGCGGCTGCTCGACGCGCTGGACGACCACGACGACGTGCAGGGCGTGTACGCCAACTTCGAGGTGTCCGCCGACGTGGCCGAACGGATCTCGGCCTGACCGCCCGGCGCCCGGCCGTCCCGCGCCCCGTGCCGTCTCACCCCGCGCCCCGGGCGCGGCGCCCCGGGCGCGATGCCGCGGGCGCGGTGCCTTGATCGGGGCGCCGCGCGCGGTCCGCCTGCTGGGGCTGGACCCCGGCCTGCAGCACACCGGCTGGGGGCTGATTGAGAGTCACGGCTCGCGGCTGCGCCATCTCGGCGACGGGGTGGTGAGCACGGCGGCCGCGCTGCCGCTGGCCGAGCGGTTGTCGCAGATCTACCGGGCGCTGAGCGCGCTGCTGGAGGAGCACTGCCCCGACGAGGCGGCGGTGGAGCACACCTACGTCAACAAGAACCCCGGCGCCGCGCTCAAGCTGGGGCAGGCGCGGGGGGTGGTGCTGCTTGCCCCGGCGCTGACCGGCATCCCGGTGGCGGAATACCAGGCGATGGAGGTCAAGCGCGCGGTGGTGGGCACCGGCCACGCCGACAAGGTGCAGGTGCAGGACATGGTGCGCCGCCTGCTGCCCGGCGCGGTGATCAAACGAGCGGACGCTGCGGACGCGCTGGCGGTGGCGATCTGCCACGCCCACCACCGGGCCAGCCGGGTGGTGCTGGCGCGCGCTCACGTTCCGGTGTGAGGGCGGCGGGCGCGGGGATGGCGGCGTGATCGGCAAGCTGACCGGGCGGCTGGACTCCGTGCACGAGGGCGGCTGCGTCGTGGACGTGAACGGCGTGGGCTACGTGCTGTCGGCCTCGTCGCGCGCCGTGGCGGCGATGCCGCCGCCGCCCGGCTCGGGCGTGATGTGGGTCGAGACCGTGGTGCGCGAGGACGCCATCACGCTGTACGGCTTCGGCGACGCGGCCGAGCGCGACTGGTTCCGGATGCTCACCGCCATCCAGGGCGTCGGGCCGAAGGTAGCGCTGAGCCTGCTGTCGGCGCTCTCGCCGGCCGACCTCGCCGCCGCGATCCTGGCTGGGGATCGCGGCAGCCTGAGCCGGGCCAACGGGGTGGGGCCGAAGCTCGCGGTTCGGCTGGTGTCCGAGCTGCGCGACCGGGTGGGGGGCATGCCCACCGGCGCCTCGCTGCCGGCGCCGGCCTCGGCCGTCCCGGGCGGGGGCGTGGAGGCGGACGCGGTGTCGGCGCTGCTCAACCTGGGCTGGCGGCGGCCGGAGGCTGCGGCCACCGTGGCGCGGGTGGCGGACCGGCTGGGCGAGGGGGCGGCGCTGGGCACGCTGATCCGCGAGAGCCTGAAGGAGATGGCGCCGCGCTAGGTGTCCGACCGCGTTTCGCCGATGGGGGCGGGCCCGCGGAGCGGGAAGGCGGCCGGGACGGCGGGGATCACGGCCCCCGGGGCGTCGGGACGACGCCCGCAACGGTGCCCGCCGCCTCGAAACGCCGCGCCACCTCGCGCTTCGCGAAAGCGTCGAGTGCGCCTGGACGGGGAACCCGGCCGCTTCGGGCTCGACCCATCGCGCCGCGCGCCGAGGACATACAACTAGCCGGCCGCCGCGACCGCCTCCGCCGCGCGCCACACGCGCAGGAAGTTGCCCGACCACAGCAGCGCCAGCGCGCCCGGGTCGTAGCCGCGGCGCAGCAGCTCGGCGGAAAGGTTCGCGCTCTCGCCGGCGTGGCGCCAGCCTTCCACGCCGCCGCCGCCGTCGAAATCGCTGGACAGGCCGACGTGGGCGAGGCCGACGCGGCGGACGGCGTGCTCCACGTGGTCGGCGATGTCGGAAACGCCGGCGTGGAAGTGGCCGCGCGCGTCGGGGCCGCGCAGGAAGGCCGAGACAGCGGTGACCTGGAACACGCCGCCGACGTCGCGGACGGCGTCGAGCTGGTCGTCGTCGAGGTTGCGGGGGTGCGGGCGCAGGGCGCCGCAGCAGGCGTGGGTGACGGCGATCGGCGCGCGGGACAGCGTGGCGGCCTGGAAGAAGCCGTCCCGCGACACGTGGGCGGCGTCCACGATCAGGCCTAGGCGGTTCATCTCGGCCACCGCGGCGCGGCCGAGGTCGGACAGGCCGCCGTGCAGGGTCTCGGCGTCGCCGAGGTCGGCGCGGGGTCGGGAGCTGTCGGCGAGGTCGTTGTGGCCGTTGTGGGTGAGCGTGACGTAGCAGGCGCCCAGGCCGCGCCACAGCGCCAGGCGGGACAGGTCGTGGCCCATGGCGTTGCCGTTCTCCACGGCCAGGAGCACGGCGGTGCGTCCCTCGGCGTGGGCGCGCTCCAGGGCGTCGGGGGTGCTGACGATGCGGCGGCCGTCGCCGGCGGCGGTGTCGCGGATGTGGCGCAGCATCGCTTCGGCGCGGGCGCCGGCGGCGGCGTGGCCCTCGGGCGTGCGCGGGCCCTGCGCGGTGTAGGCGGCGAACACCACGGCGCGCAGGCCGCCGGCGCGCATGCGGGCGAAGTCCACCTGGCGGGCGGTTTCGCCGCGCGGGTCCACCACCTCGGGGAAGGGGATGTCCACGTGGGTGTCGAGCGTCAGGGTTTCGGCGTGGACGGCGGCGGCCTCGGCGTCGGGGCGCGCCGGCTCGGCGGGGGCGGGGATGCCGGGCGGGACGGCCCCGGCGTGGCCGGCGGCGTCGGCGGCGGGATCGGCGGCGGCGGCGTCGCGCTCGGGCTCGGGGCTGCCGACGATCCCGGGGGGCTGGGTGTCCATGCTCAGTGCGTCCTCGCGCCCGCGGCGGCGGCGCTCGTTGTTCCGGTGCCCGTCGCTGCGGCGGGGTTCGTCGCGGCGGCGTTGGTCGTCACGGCGCCGGCGACGCGCTCGATCATCTCCGGCAGCGCGGCCGGGTCGAGCCAGCGGAACACCGCCACGAGGCGGAGCGCCGGGTCCACCCAGACCGTGTTGCCGCCCGCGCCCTGGGCGAACAGCGCGCGCCGGTCGGCGCCGGGGTGGCGGCCAGTGCGGTTGAGCCACCACAGCAGCCCGTAGTCGGGGTTGAGCGGGCAGGGCTCGCCGCTCAGCGCCACCCAGCCGGGGGGAAGGATGCGGGCGCCGTTCCAGGTGCCATCCTCGAGCATCAGCAGGCCGAGGCGGGCCTGGTCCTCGGCGTGGGTGCGGATGCCGCCGCCCCAATGGGTGCCGCCGGGCACGGACAAGGCGCGGGTGCCGCCGGGCAGGTCTACCCAGGCGTCGCGGTAGCCGTCCCAGGACCAGTCGGGGCTCATGCCCAGGGGGGCGGCGACGCGCTCGGCCCAGACCTCGGGCAGCGGGCGGGCGAGGAGGCGCATCAGGGCCAGGGACAGGGCGTTCACGCGGACGTCGTTGTATTCCCAGTGCGCCCCGGGGGCGAGGAGCGGGCGGTCCCAGCCCTTCGGTGCCGCGCCCTCGCGTCGGAGGTCGCGGCCGCGGTCGAGCCGCTCGGACTTGCCGTGCAGGGAACCTTCCCATTCGCTGGTCTGGGTGAGGAGCATGCGCCAGGTCGCGGCGCCGTTGCGCGGGCCGCGGAAGGCGGGGTCGTCGACGCTGGCCGCGACGGGCGCGTCGAGGTCGGGGAGCAGGCCGTCGCCGTGGGCGATCCCGGCCAGCACGGAGATGCAGGACTTGGCCACGGAGAAAGTGCGGTCGGCGGCCCGCGTGTTCCCCCAGCGCGCGACGAGGAGGCCGTCGCGCAGGACGAGGCCGTTGGGGGCGCCGCGCGGCTCGACGGGACCTAGGGGCTCGTTGTCCGGCGGCGGCTCGAAGTGGCCGGAAGCGAGGAGCGCCGGGAGGTCGCGCGGGAACGGGCTCTCGTGGGCGAGGGCGAAGCGGGCGGCGTCGGCCAGGCGCGCGGGGTCGAGGCCCAGCGACGCCGGGTCGGCGCCGGGGAACGGCGCGGGGGCGGGCGGGGGGAAGCGCATGGGCGCAGGATCGGGGAAAGCGGGCGGCAGGGGAAGCCGGCGGCGGGTGCGGGCGGGCGACGATCCGCGGCCGGCCGCGGTTTTCGCTGGTTCCGGCGCGGGAAAGGGGACGCCACGCCCCTCCGAACACCCGGTGCGGGAGCGGAGGTTGCCCTATTTTCCACCCGCGGGAGGGGGTGCCCGGGCGGACAGGGAAGCGTTCCCGGCGGCGTGGCCGCGCCGGGAGCACCCCCGCATCCGCGAAGGCAAGCCGATGGCGGGGATCCGGGGGCTCCCGCGGGTCCCCGGCTCCAGGCCCGATCCGCCGGAAACTTGACCGACTACGGGGCAGCCCGGCTTTCCCGGTTCGGAACAGCCTGGTTCAGAACAGGACGCTGTCCGCGACCGCCGCCGGGGTGGCGTTCTCCACCAGCACGCGGTCGCCGCCACCCAGGTCGAGCAGCACGCCAGAGCCTGACTGCGCCGCCGTCGCCAGGGCGGCGTCCAGATTCGCGAAGCCGAAGGCGCTGAGGTCGATGCGGTAGATGCTGGCCTCGAAGTCCAGCACGGCGTCGTTGCCGGTGCCGGTGCCGGGGCGGAAGGCGAAGGTGTCCGCGCCGGCGCCGCCGAGGAGATCGTCCGCGCCGGCGCCGCCGTCGAGGAGGTTGGCGCCCGCGTCGCCGATCAGGCGCTGGTCGGCTTCCGTGCCCAGCAGCACCTCGACGTTGCCCGCGAGCGCGTGGGCGGCGCCGGTGACGATCACGGTATCGTAGCCGCCGTCCGCGGCTTCCACCACGACGTCGACCGGGCCGTCCACGACGTGGATGTCGTCGCCCGCGCCGCCGGTGGTGGTGTCGGTGCCGGGGCCGCCTTCCAGCGCGTCGTTGCCGCCGCCGCCGAGCAGCGCGTCGTCGCCCTGCCCGCCGTACAGCGTGTCGCGGCCGCCCAGCCCGGTGATGCGGTTGGCTCCGTCGTTGCCCTGCACCGTGGCGCCGGCCGCGCCGCGCAGCTCGGCGTTCTCGATGCCGTCGGCCAGGGCGAGGCGCCCGGTGCCGGCGTGGATGGCGGTGTCCACGCCTGCGCTCGCCTTGGCCACCGTCAGCCCGGCGGGGTCGAGCACCAAGACGTCGTTGCCGCCCGCGAGATTGCCCGCCGCGACCGCGCCGTCGCCGGCCGCGAGCTGGTCAACGATGGCCCGCATCGTCGCGGGAAAATCGGTGAACAGCGCGTCGGTGCCGGCGTCGAAGAGCTTGAGGAACTCTTCCACCGGGCGCTGCACCGTGCCGCCGGGGTTGAGCACGGCGAAGGCTTCCTCCAGCCGCACGGTGTAGGGGATCAGGTCGATGCCGGCGGCGTGGGCGCGCTCGCCCAAGGGGCGGACCTCGCCGGTGAGCTGGCGGGCGATCTCGGCGCGGCCGTCGCCGTTGTCGTCCACGCGCGCGGCGGCGGGCAGGGCGCGGGACAGCAGGATTGCATCCTTGCTGGGGCCGATGCCCTCGGCGTAGAGCGCGGCCATCGCCCCGATCGCCTCGGCCGAGTACAACGAGCCGTCGGTGGCGCTGGCCATGGTGAGCGGGATGTTCAGGCCGTCGAACAGCGTCGGGTCGGCGCCCGCTGCCGTGTTGGCGGGGTTGAGGTGGAAGGCGATGTCGTAAAAGCCGTAGAACAGCTGGAGCAGCGGCACGTCGATGCCGGCGGCCGGCATGATGTCGCGCTGCAGCTCGATCAGGTTGGCGATGTCGAAGGATTGGATGGTCACGCGCGCGGGGTCGGTGAAGGCGTTGGCCACCAGGGTGTCGATCAGCAGCCGGCTGCTGTCGACGCCGATGCGCGTGCCGTCGGCGTAGGTGCCGTCGTACTCGAAGAAGGTGGGATGCTTGGTTTCGGGCACGATGCCGACGGCGCGGCCGGTGTCGGCCTCCACTGCGCGCACGAGGTCGATCACCTCGGCCAGGGTCGGTACGCGGAACTGGCCGTCGAAGGCGGCGCTGCCGGGGCGCTGCTCGGGGATGCGCTCGCGGGCGTAGAGGGTCTTGATCTCGGCGAGCGTGAAGTCCTCGGCCCACCAGTCCGTGAAGCTCTGGCCGTCGAGCACCTTGGTGACGCGGCGGTCGGCGAATTCGGGATGCTCGGCGACGTCGGTGGTGCCGCCGAGCAGCGGCTCGTGGCGGGCGATCAGCACGCCGTCGCGGGTCACCACGAGGTCGGGCTCGACGATCTCGGCGCCGCCGGCGATGGCGACGCGGTAGGATTCGATCGTGTGCTCGGGGCGCAGGCCGCTGGCGCCGCGGTGGCCGATGACGATCGGCGGCTGGCCGTCGAGGGTGTTGAAGGTGGCCATGGTGTTCTTCTCCGTTGCGGCGCGAACGCGAGGGGAGGCATGCCGGCCGCCGCCCTCGTCGGTGCATCATCTCGATGGGTGGGGCCGCGGCCGCCCGGGGGCGCGTTTCCGGGCGGCGCGGGCGGGATCAGGCGAACAGGAAGTCGGCCGCCGTGAACTGGGCGACCGCGGTGCCGGCGAGCAGCACGGTGGTGCCCCCGCCCAGGTCGAGGAGCGTGCCCGAGCCCTGCCGGGTCAGGGCCGCCAGCGCCTCGCCCGCGGTGTCCACCTCGTAGCCGGACAGAAGAAGGACGTCCTGCCCGGAGGCGTAGTCGGTGATCGACGCCGCGCCGGTCGGGCCGGCGGCGAAGGCGAAGGTGTCGCGCCCCGCCCCGCCGGCGAGCACGTCGGCGCCGCCGCCGCCGGCGATCAGCTCGTTCCCGGTGCCGCCGGTCAGGCGCTGCGCCGCGCCGATGCCGAGCAGCACCTCGACGTTGCCCGCGAGGCGGTAGGACGCGCCGGTGGCGATCACCGCGTCGTAGCCGCCGCCGGCCGCCTCCACCACCGCGTCGGCCTCGCGGTCGACGACGTGGATGTCGTCGCCCGCGAGGCCCACGGTGGTGTCGGTGCCCGGACCGCCCTCGAGGACGTCGTTGCCGGGGCCGCCGGTGAGGGCGTCGTTGCCGATGCCGCCGTAGAGGGTGACGCCCGCCGCCGGGACGGTGCCGGGGCCGAGGTCGAGCGCGCCGTCGGCGAAGACCAGCCGCTCGATTCCGGTGAAGCGGGTGGTGGAGGTGCCCGCGAGCGGGTCGGCGAAGGTGTAGCCCACCGGGGCGCCGCCGGTCGCGTCGTACAGCAGGCCGCCGTCGGCGCGCGCCCGCCCGAAGGTCAGGGTGTCGAAGCCCGCGCCCCCGCGCACCGTGTCGCGGCCGGCCCCGGCGGTGATGGCGTCGTCGCCGGCGCTGCCGGTGATCAACTCGTTGGCCGCGGTGCCCGCGATGGTGCCGGCCCCGGTCAGGGTGAACTGGAACACATCCGCGGCGCGGTCGGCGAGGTTCTGCGCGCGCGCGTCGCCGGCCGGGCCGAGGTCGGGCTGGCCGTAGGCGGAAGCGGCGTCGCTGTGCCGGGCGCGGAGGAACTCGGCCAGCGCGTCCTGCTCCGAGCCCTTGGCGGCGAAGGTGGCGGTGCCGTCGGTCAGCGAGGCGGCGTCGAGCAGGTCGGTGCGGCCGTCGGCGTAGGAGTTGATGGGATAGCCATCGCCGCCGTCGGCCAGAAAGGAAAGGGTGACGAACTTGACCGCGCGGGACGCGTCGCCGACCAGGACGCCGTCCCGGACGAGCTCGTCGGCCACGCTGCCGTCGTCGTTGAGCAGCGCCGCGTCGCGCATCCGCAGCCCTTCGCGGGTCACCGCGCCGCCGGCGCCGATCACCTGCGACTGGAGGGTGGCGTCGAAGGAGAAGGAAAGGCCGCCGAACTGGCCGAACTGGCCGGGCGTGGCACCCGGGGCGGTCGCAGCCACCGCGTGCTCGAGGAGGCGCTCGAACTCGGCCGCCGTAACCGTGACCACCGAGAGCGCGTTGTTGAAGCGCAGCGAGTTCTCGATGTCGAGCTGGCTGACGCCGCCGAGCGGCTTGCCGGAGAAGAGGTCGGCCTGGGGCGGCACCTCCACCGCGACGGGCTGGCCGATCACCGCGCCGATCTCGGCGCGGATGCCGCCGCCGTTCTTGATGGAGGCGATCACGCCAGGATCCACCTGGCGGGCGACGTAGAGGTTGGCATCCGCCGACAGGTCGCCGAGGTTGGTTTCCTCGATGCGGACCTCGCCGCGGCGGCCTTCCAGGAACACGTCGGTGAGGCCGAACACGTTGCCGTCCTTGGCCGCGATCACCGCGCCCACCGGGGCGGTGAGCTGGGCGACCTCGCCGCCGCGGGTGCCGTCGGCGAAGAACGCGGCGCGCTCGGCCGCGTCCAGCACGCCGTCGCCGTTGCCGGCCACCGCGTCCACGCCGGCGTCGGTGGTGACGTAGGCGCCGGACACGGCGGGGTCCACGGAGCCGGGGATGAGCACGCCGTTGGCGTCGAAGGTCACAGCGAGGCGGCCGACGTAGGTGTAGTTGGCGCCGGTGTTGATCACGGCGACCGGGCTGCCGTCGGTGCCGGCGATGAAGGTCGGGTAGGGGGAAGCCGCCACGTCGCCGGGCTGGAGCACGTCGGTCCCGTCGGCGAAGACCGAATGGCTACCGCCGGCGATGACGACGTCCACGCCCGCGAGCTTGCCCGCCAGCGACAGCTCGTTGCCGAACTGCTGCAGGTGCGACAGCAGGATGATCTTGTCGACCCCCTGGGCGGTCATCCGGTCGACGTAGGGCTGCAGGATCGCCGCCAGCTCGTCGGTGTTGTCCACGCCGCCGTCGCCGGCCGGGTCGAGCACCCGCACGCCGCCGATCGAGGAGATGGAGGCTAGGACCTGGGTGGTCAGGCCGAGCACGCCAATGGTCTCGCCGTTCTCCTGGATGGTGGTCCAGGGCGCGACCTGCTGGTCGGCGGCCTCGGCCGCGATGGCGGCCGACGTGGCGAGGTCGGACGCGGTGGTGCCGAAGCTGGCGGCGTCGCGCAGCGTGGCGGTGAACAACGGGCGCAGCGCCGGCTCGGCGGAAAAGTCCAGGTTGGCGGACACGTAGGGGAACAGCGCGCCGATGCTGGTGATCGAGGCCGGGGTGCCGGCGGCGCCCGCGGTGAAGTCGAAGGTGGCGGCGAAGGGGTTGGGGCCGAGGTCGAACTCGTGGTTGCCGATGGCGCTGGCCTGCACGCCGATGGCGTTGAGGATGGCGACGTCGAGCTGGTTGAAGCCCGGCGGGCTGGCCAGCGTCAGGGAGCCGGCGGACAGCGCGAGGAGCTGCTCGTAGAAGGCGCGCAGGGCCGGCAGTGTGACGGGGTCGGTGCCGGCGGCGGTGAAGGGGCTGGGGATGAAGTTGTCGCCCGAAGACAGCGTGATGCTGTTGCTGAAGGTGTCCTCGAGGGCGTCCACGATCGCCGCGAAATTGGGGGCGCGGGTCACCGCCTCGACGCCGGCCTCGAAGTCGGAGGCGTGCAGGATCTGCAGGGTGAAGGTGTCGCTCGCGGCGGGCGTCAGTTCATAGGCGGTGGTGGTGGCGCTGACCTCGTTGGCCACGTACAGGCGGGTGCCGTCGCGCGAGGCGGCGAACACCTCGGGGCCGACGTCGCCGGGGTTGCTGAACAGGCCGGCGAAGCTGAGGTCAGCGGGGGAGTCAATGCGGAAGGCCAGCACGGCGTTGGACCGCTCCAGCCCGACCAGCGCGTGCGGGGCGCCGTCGATGGTGGCCAGCGTGAGACCCTCGGGCTCGGGGCCCTTGTTGTCGGAGCGGGTGTCGTCGAGCAGCTGCGGGTATTCCGCGGCGAGGATGGACTCGATCTGGCTGCCGCTGTCGTAGACGCGGGTCAGCGCCGTGTCGGTCACCTCCCAGACGGAAAGCGAGCGGCCGCCGAAGACGTGGATCTGGTCGAAGTCGCCGTCGCCGTCGGTGTCGCCGGTGTGGCGGGAGACGGTGAGGCGGCCGAGCGCGGCGTCGGCCTCGAGCGTGGCGGCGTCGGGGAAGGCGGCGGGATCGAGGCGGTAGGCCGGGGCGCCGACGCGAATTTCCTCGACGAAGTTGCCCCATTCGCGGGCGTCGCCCTCGTTGGCGGTGACGACGTAGCGGCGTCCGCCGGACTCGAGGGCGGCGACGCCGTCGGGCTGGTACAGGCCGAACACCGGCGCGTTGACGATGCGCGCGCCGCCGTCGCGGTCGGAGGTGTCGAGTTCCTGGCCGGGCAGCAAGTGGTCCTTCAGGCCGAAGGGCAGCACCGAAAGGAAGGTGGGGCCGCCGGGGGCGTCGAGCGCCAGCACGCCCAGGGCGTTGCCTTCCTGGAGCGTGACGTAAGCGCGGGTGTTGTCGGCCGAGAGCGCGATGTACTCGGGCTCCAGGTCGCGGGCGGCGGTGGCGGTGTTGGCGGCGGCGGCGGGGTCGGCGCGGCCGGTCAGGCGCACGCCGGCGGCGCGCAGGGCGGCGTTGTCGAAGGCCCCGAAGCCGGCGAAGCTGGTGGTGCCGGCGGCGACGTCGATCACGGCGACGCCGCCCGCCGGGTCGGCGGCGTAGTCCTCGGCCGGCTCGCCCTCGATGGCGACGAGCACGCGGCTCCCGTCGGCGGTGAACACCACCTGGTCGGGCACGGCGCCGACGGGGAAGGAGGTGCGGAAGGTCGCGGCCCCGGGGGCGAGGTCGTAGAGGGCGACGAGGCCGGGGCCGGTGCGCGGGGCGCCGTCGAAGCTGACGGCCAGGAGGGTGCCGTCGGGGCTGACGGCGGCGGAGTTGCCGGTGCCCAGCGCGACGGGAGCGCCGGCGGAGAGCACGGCCGACCTGGGCAGGGCGTAGAGCCGGGCGCCGGTGGCGGCGTCCAGCGCGTCCACGCCGTCGGGGCCCACCACGAACAGGGTGGTGCCGGCCGGATTCAGCGCGGCGACCTCGGCCCCGCCCGCGGCGCCCCCGGTGGCGGGGGTGGTAAAGGTCGCGGTGCCGGCGAGCGAGGCCATGGATGTTTCCCCAGGAACGTCGGCCGGGGGAGTAGGGAAGCGAGGCGACGCCGGCATGACGGAAATGTTGCGGAATGGTTAATCGGCGCGACCGGGACCACGCGGACGGCGCGGGCCGTGGTTGGACAGGTGCGCGGCGCTTCCCATATCGGGCCAATGAGCCAATCCGCGACAAACCATTCCCCAGCCGGCCCCCAGCGCGCGACCGAGACGGCCGTGCTGGGCGGCGGCTGCTTCTGGTGTCTCGACGCCGTGTACCGCAACCTCGAGGGCGTGTCCGAGGTGGTGTCCGGCTACGCCGGCGGCACAGTGCCCAATCCTACCTACGAGCAGGTGTGCGGCAAGCGCACCGGGCACGTGGAGGTGGTCAAGGTGACCTTCGACCCGGCTGTGGTGTCCTACGCCGACGTGCTGCGGGTATTCTACACCATCCACGATCCCACCACGCGCGACCGCCAGGGCGCCGACGCCGGGCCGCAGTACCGGTCGGTGATCTTCTTCACCTCGGCCGAGCAGGAGCAGGTGGCGCGTGAGGTCACGGCGGAGGTGGCCGGGGTGTATGACGGCCAAATCGTGACCGACATCCTGTCGGCGCCGCAGTTCTGGCCCGGCGAGGCGGAGCACCAGGATTACTTCGCCCGCACGCCCTGGAGCGGCTACTGCCGCGCGGTGATCGCACCCAAGGTGGGGAAGTTCCGCAAGAGCTTTTCGCATCGCCTGCGGGAGCGTGCGGCGTGAGCGCCGCCGAGAAGACCAGTTTTCCGGTGAGCAAGCCGGAAAGCGCGTGGTGGGCGGAGTTGGGGCCCGAGGCGTTCCGCGTGCTGCGCGAGCACGGCACGGAGCGGGCCGGAACCTCGCCGCTGAACGCCGAGAAGCGCGACGGGATGTTCTCCTGCGCTGGTTGCGGCACGCCCTTGTTCACCTCGGACACCAAGTTCGAGAGCGGTACCGGCTGGCCGAGCTTCTTCCGGCCGATCCCCGGCGCGGTGGAAACCACGACCGACCGGTCCTGGTTCATGACGCGCACGGAGGTGCACTGCGCCCGGTGCGGCGGGCACCTGGGCCACGTTTTCCCCGACGGGCCGCGGCCGACCGGCGAGCGCTACTGCATGAACGGCGTCTCGCTGGCATTTCATCCCGGAAGCGCGCCGGGCGGTATGGAAGGCGAAGCCCCGCCGAAGTAAGCTCGGGGCTTCCCGAACGCGACCTTACCCCCCGAGGGCCGCCCCATGCGCCGCTTCCCGTTCGCCCGCCTCGCGCTCGCCGCGGCCCTGCTCCTCGCCATGCGGCCGGGCGCGGCGCGGGCGTCCGATCTCGTTTTCGTGCTGAACTCCGGCGATGCCACCATCCAGGTGCTCGACGGGCGGACGCGCGAGGAGGTTCGGCGGGTGCCGGTGCTGCGCGAGGTGCACCACCTCGTCACCGCGCCCGACCGGGCGCTGGTGCTGGTCGGGGACTCCGGCGGCAACGAGATCATGTTCCTCGACCCCGCGTCGGGCGAGGTGCGGCGGCGCGAGCGGATCTCTAACCCATACCACCTGGAGTTCGCGCCCGACGGCCGCCGGCTGGTGGTGACGTCGCTGCGGCGCGACCAGGTGGATTTCTACGGCTGGGACGGCGAGGCGCTGAGCTTCCAGGGGCGGGTGCGGGCGGGCGACATGCCCTCCCACCTCGCCTTCCGGCCGGACGGCGGGATGGTCTACGTGACGTTGCAAGGTGAGCGGGCGATCGTCGCCATCGACGTGGAAACGCGCGAGATCGCTTGGCGGATGGAGGTCGGGCCGGAGCCGGCCGGCATCCTGTGGCACGACGGCCGGTTGCTGGTGGGCGTGATGGGGTCCGACAACATCGCCGTGGTGGACCCGGCGACCCGCACGCTGGATCGGCGGATCACGGTGGGGCGCGGGGCACACACGGTGTTCCCGTCACCAAACGGGTCGGTGCTGTACGCCACGTCGCGCGTGGACAGTCGCATCACCGCGCTCGACGCGGCGACGCTGGCGGTGCGGCGCGTGTACGAGTTGCCGGGCGGGCCCGACGACGTGACCTTCGCGCCCGACGGGAAGCTGTGGACCACGCTGCGCTGGGTGCGCAAGGTGGGCGTGCTCGATCCCGCGACGGGGGCGCTCGAGACGCTGCCGGCCGGACGGTCGCCGCACGGCATCCTGTACCGCGCCGACGCCGCGCCGGCGGTGGTGGCCCAGGCCGGGACGGGGACGGCCGGGACGGGGGGGGTCGCGCCGGTGGTCATGGTGCCGGCCGTCGGGGTTCCCGCCGCGGCGATGCCGTCGGCGGCGCCGCGCGCGGTCGCGCCGCCGGCCGCCGGGTCGCCCGTCGTGGGATCGCCGGTCGCGGCGACGGCCCGCTGAGGCGAGGCGGGTGCGGCGCGTCGTCGCGGGGCTGCTGGCGGCGCTGCTCGCGCTGCTGCCGCCCGGGGTGGCGGGCGCCGAGGGTCCCTGCGCCGGCACCGCCTACCTGACGATCGACACCGGCTGGGGCCGGGAAGCGGAGGAGATCGCCGCCATCCTGCGCCGGCGCGGGGTGCGGGCGACGCTGTTCGTGGCCGACGAGCCGGATTTCCGGGGCGGACGCACGCTCGACGAATCCTGGGGGCCGTTCTGGCGGGCGCGGGCGGCGGAAGGGCACGTCTTCGCCAGCCACACCTGGCGCCATTGGTACCTAGGCGCCGATCCGGGGTCGGGACGCGTGCGCTACGCTTCGCGCCGCGCGGGGGAAGGGGCGGAGGTGCTGGACGCCGCCGGCTTCTGCCGCGAGCTGCGCCGGCCGGTGGAGCGGCTGCGGGAGCTGGCGCCGGGGGCAGCGGTGCTGCCGTTGTGGCGGGCGCCGGGCGGGCGCACCTCGCCCAACGCGCTGCTGATGGCCGAGAGGTGCGGGCTGCGGCACCAGGGCTGGACCGCCAACGGCTTCCTGGGCGACGAGCTGGACAGCGCCGCGCAACCCAACGCGGCGCTGCTGGCGCGCGGACTGCGAGCGGTGCGCGGTGGCGAGGTGCTGATCCTGCACTGGGGGGCGCGCTCGCGGCGGGAGCCGTTCGCGGGGGTGCTGGAGCCGCTGATCGCCGGGTTGCAGGAGCGGGGGCTGTGCTTCGCGACGCTGCCGGCCGGCGGCGCGTGAGGGGGGGGGCGGCGCGGAGCGCGGGTCCGGGTAGGCGTCGCGGGTGCGGCGGACGGCACCGATCCGTCGTGGAGCGGCGATGGCCGGTGCTGCTAGGGTGGGCGCCATGCTGGACGCGCTGAGCGATGCCCTGGACTCCACCACCACCTGGGCCTTCTCCGGCGCCGTGCAGCCGCTGCTCTACCGCTTCGGGCTGATGGCCTGGGAGGAGGATGCTTTCCGCTGGCTGGACTTCGTGGTGCTGGGGCTGCTCCAAGTGGCGGTGGTGTACGCGGTGTGCCGGCCGCTGGAGGGCTGGCGCCCGGCGGAGCCGCGCGAGGGCGGGGCGCTGGTGCGCACCGACGTCGTCTACACCGTGCTCGCCCGGCTGGGGCTGCTGCCGCTGCTGGCCTTCGTGCTGCTGTCGGGGGTGGCGGCGACGCTGAACGGCTGGATGACGGACGCGGGCTGGGTGCCGCCCTCGCTGGAAACGGTGGTGCCGGTGCTGCGCGATCGCCCGCTGCTGGCCTTCGCCGCCTACGCCGTGATCCTGGACCTGGGCGAATACTGGCGGCACCGACTGCAGCACGCGCTGCCGTGGTGGTGGGCGCTGCATTCCGTGCACCACGCCCAGACGCGGATGACCTTCTGGACCGAGGACCGCAACCACGTCCTCGACGACCTCCTGGCGGCGCTGTGGGTGGGTGGGCTGGCGCTGGGGATCGGCGTGCCACCCGAGCAGTTCCCGCTGCTGGTGCTGGTTCTGCGGATCGCGGAATCCCTCTCGCACGCCAACGCGCGGGTGTCCTTCGGCCGCGTCGGCGAGCGGCTGCTGGTGTCGCCGCGCTTCCACCGCCAGCACCACGGCGTGCTCTCGGCCGGGCAGGACGGGCACAACTTCGCGGTGCTGCTGCCGGTGTGGGACTGGATGTTCGGCACCGCTGATTTCTCGCGCAACGACTTCCCCGCCACCGGCGACCCGGACGCGCCGGCGGCGCTGGTGTCGGGGAGCTGGTGGCGCCAGCAGGTCGAGGGCACGCGCCGGATGTGGGGCGCGCTGCGCCGCTGAGCCGGGCCGCCCGCGGCGTGCCGGGGGCAGCGCGGCCGCGCCCGCTCCCCGCACCATCCCGGAGGCGGCGCCGTACCGCGTCCGCAACGGACCAGCCACGCGCGTGGGGAGGTTGCTTGGGCCGGCGGAGGTGGACTAGGACACCGGTTCCCGAACCTTCTCGGAAGCGGAACGCTCCCCGCCCGGCGCGCCATACCGCTGCGTCGCGCCAGGCCGGATCACCCCTCCCCATGCCGATCCTCGACGTCCGACACGTCACCACCTACCGCTACCGGCAGGCGGTCGGCTTCAGCGAGCACCGCGTCATGTGCCGGCCGCGCGATAGCCAGGACCAACGGCTGCTGCAGTCGGACCTCGCGATCTCGCCCGCGCCCGCTGAGCTGCGCTGGATGCTCGATCCGTTCGGCAACAACGTGGCGGTGGCGCGCTTCGAGGGCCGCGCGCGGGAGCTGCGCTTCGAGAGCGCGCTGCGGGTGGACCACCGGCCGCCCGGGCCGCCCGACGCCTGGATCGTGGAGCAGGCGCGGAGCTATCCCTTCTCCTACGACGCCGAGGAGGTCCCCGACCTCGCCCGCTGCATCGAGCGGCACCATCGCGACCCGAACCGCGCGGTGGATCGCTGGGCGCGGCGCTTTTTGCGCGAGAACGGGCCCACGGACACGGCGCGGATGCTGGCCGACATGACGACGGTGGTGCGGGAACGCTTCACCTACCTGCGCCGCGACGAGCGCGGCGTGCAGGAGCCGGCCGAAACGTTGCACCTGGGCTCGGGAACCTGCCGCGACTTCGCCGTGCTGATGATGGAGGCAGCGCGCTCGCTGGGCTTGGCCGCGCGCTTCGTGTCCGGCTACCTGCACCATTCCCGACGCTCGGGCGAGGCGCGGCAGGGGGGCGGGGCCACCCACGCGTGGGCGCAGGTCTACCTGCCCGGGGCGGGCTGGGTGGAGTACGATCCCACCAACGGCATCGTCGGCGGGCGCGACCTCATCCGCGTGGCGGTGACGCGCGAGCCGCGGCAGGCGCTGCCGCTGGCCGGGTCCTACCGCGGCCTGCCCGACGACAGCCTCGGCCTGACGGTGGAGGTGCGGGTGACCGAGGCGCCGCCCGAGGCTGCCTCGCCGTTCGAGGACGCGCCGCCGGCCGCCTGACCTTTGCCAACCCGCCGTCGCCGGATCGCGGCTGCCCGGGACCGACCGCCGGAAAGCGATCGCCGGAGCCCGGTCGTGGCGGACCGATCACCCAGATCTGGTCCCGCGGGCCGATCGCCCGACGCCGACCCACGATTTCCACAACCGCGGCGGAACCACCGCGCCGAACACCCGAGGACAGGACGTCATGCTCATCCGCGCCGGCTACGAGATTTCCTTCGACAGCCCGCAGCCCACGCCCATGGTGCTGATGCTCAGCATCGTGCCGGACCGCGAGCCGGACCTGCGCTCGGCCCAGCGCATCTCGCTGCTGGACGGGCAGGGGCGGCCGGTGTCGTCGCGCGACTACCACGACGCTTTCGGCAACGTTTGCACGCGGCTGGTGGCGCCGGCGGGGCGGCTGACGGTGTCGGCCGACTTCCTGGTGCACGACGACGGCGAGCCGGACGCGGTGGCGCCGGACGCCGAGCAGCACCGGGTCGAGGAGCTGCCCGACGACGTGCTCGTGTTCCTGCTGGGCTCCCGGTACTGTGAGACCGACAGGCTGTCCGACCAAGCGTGGTCGCTGTTCGGGCACACGCGGCCGGGCTGGGAGCGACTGACCGCGATCCTGGACCACGTGCACGAGCGCGTCACCTTCGGCTACGAATTCGCCCGGGCGACGCGGACCGCCTTCGAGGCGAACGAGGAACGGCGCGGCGTGTGCCGCGACTACACGCACCTAGCGGTGACGTACTGCCGCTGCATGAACATCCCCACGCGCTACGTCACCGGCTACCTCGGCGACATCGGCGTGCCGCCGGCGGACTCGCCGATGGACTTCTCGGCGTGGTTCGAGGTGTACCTGGGCGGGCGCTGGCACACGGCGGACGCGCGGCACAACGCCCGGCGCATCGGCCGCATCCTGATGGCGCGCGGGCGCGACGCCACCGACGTCGCGATTTCCACCGCCTTCGGCGCGGCGCGGCTGGCGGGCTTCCACGTGGTGACCGACGAGGTGCGGGGCGAGGCGGCCGCGATCTCGGCCGCCGATGCCGCCTAAGGGCGGGGCCGGCGCGGCGGGGGCGGACGACCCTCCCGCGGTGACGGCGCTGAACCCCTGCGGCGGCTCGCCCTGGGTGCTGCTGTGCGAGCACGCCTCGAACCACATCCCCGTCCGCTACGCCGGGCTAGGGCTGATGGCGGCCGAGCTGGGGCGGCACATTGCGTGGGACATCGGCGCGGCGGCGTTGGGGCGGGTGCTGTCGGCGGCGCTGGACGCGCCGCTGTTCCTGTCCGGCTACTCGCGGCTGCTGATCGACCTGAACCGGCCCCCCGGTTCGGTCACCTCCATCCCGGCGCTGAGCGAGGCGACGCCGATCCCGGGCAACGTTGGGATCGGCGGCGAGGAGCGGGTGGCGCGCGAGGCGGCGTACTTCGCGCCGTTTCAGGACGCGGTGACGTCGCACCTGGACGCACGCGCACGGGACGGCCGGCGGGCGCTGGTGCTGGGGGTGCATTCCTTCACGCCGGTGTTCCTCGGAGTGGCGCGGCCGTGGCACGCGGGGGTGCTGTACGCGGCGGCCGGAGCGATGGCGCGGTCGATCATCGCCGGGCTGCGGGCCGACCCGGCGCTGTGCGTGGGCGACAACGAGCCGTACCGGATCGAGCCGGAGCACGACCACACCGTGCCGGTGCACGGCGACGCGCGCGGCCTTCCGGCGGTTCTGCTGGAGATGCGGCAGGACCTCCTCGCCGATGCAGCCGGCGTGGAAGACTGGGCGCGTCGGCTGGCGCCGGTGCTGCTGGACGCCGCGGCGGCCTGACGCGGAGTATGTCGGGCCGTACCTGGTCGCGGGCAGCCCGTGGCCGGCGCTGCTTTCTCGCTGATCGGGCTCGGGCCAGGGACTCCGCCGGGGACCCGTGGGCCCCCGCCGTTGGGTTTGCCCGGGCGGATAGGGGATGGCCTCGGTGGCGTAATTTCGTCGCGGCCAACCCTCCCCCCATCGGTCCGCCCGGCATCTTTCCCACGAATGACAGTCGAGGAGCCCCGGGTCGCTCAGCGGGTGTCCGGAGGGGCGCCCCTCAGGTTCCGGGCCGGATCAAGGGAACGGCGCCGGCAACGAGCTACCCGCGACCGGGCACGACGCGACGCCGTCCGCGTGAGCGCGGCCCCGGGCCCTCAGCCGCCCGCGAAATGCACGCCCAGGCCGGCGAGTGCCGTCAGGCCCAGGGTCGCCGGCACGCCCAGCCGGGCGCCGAACAGCAGCGCGCCAGCCCCGAGCGTGAGCACCAGTGCCGGCGCGTCCAGGCTGGCCGGCACCGGGAGTTCGACGGTGAGAGGGCTGAGGCGTGCCGGCGCGCGTTCGGCGAACAGGGTCCGCAGGGCGAGCCACAGGGCGAGGTTGGCGATCACGCCGACCACGGCGGCCCCCACGCCGGCCAGGGCGCCACGCAGGCGGGGCGCGTCGTGCAGCCGCTCCACGAAGGGGGCGCCGAGGAAGATCCAGGCGAAGCAGGGCACGAAGGTGACCCACAGTGTCAGCGCCGCGCCGCCGATGCCGCCGCCGATGCCGTGCTCGCGGTGGGCGGCGAGGAAGCCCACGAACTGGAGCACCAGGATCAGCGGACCCGGCGTGGTCTCGGCCAGGCCGAGACCGGCCAGCATGTCGGCGGCGGACAGCCAGCCGTAGCGGTCCACCGCCTCCTGCGCCACGTAGGCCAGCACGGCGTAGGCGCCGCCGAAGGTGACCACCGCCATGCGCGAGAAGAACCAGGCGAGGTCGCCCCAGACCCGTGGCGGGCCGGCGCCGTCGCCCCACAGCAGCGCCGCGGGCCACAGCCACAGCGCCAGCGCGATCAGGCCGGCGCGGCGCGCGGCAGGGGCCATGCGGGCGAGGCGGCCCGGGTCGGCGAGGAGGATCGCGTCGAGGAGGGCCGGTTCCGCCCGCCCCTCGGCCGGTGGTGGGGCGGCGAGGGCGTGGGGCAGGGCGGCGCCGAGGAGGCCTGCCGCCAGTACCACGAGCGGGAAGGGCGCGCCGAGGGCGAACAGCGCGACGAAGGCGGCGAGAGCCGTCGCGATGGCGAGCGGTCCGCGCAGGGCGCGCCGGGCCACCCGCCACAGCGCCTCGGCCACCAGCACGAGCACGGCGCAGCGCAGGCCGAGGAACAGCGCCGCCACCGCCGGCACGGCTCCGAGGGTGACGTAGAGCAGGGTGAGCGCCAGCATGACGGCGGTCCCCGGCAGCACGAAGAGCAGCCCGGCCGCGACACCACCGCGCACCCCGTGCAGCAGCCAGCCGAGGTAGGTGGCGAGCTGCGTCGCCTCCGGTCCCGGCAGCAGGAAGCAGAAGTTCAGGGCGTGCAGGAAGCGGGCGTCGGAAACCCAGCGGCGCTCGGTCACCACGGCGCGGTGCAGGAGGGCGATCTGGGCGGCCGGCCCGCCGAAGCTGAGACAGCCGATTCGTGCCCAGGTGCGCAGCGCCTCGCGCAGCGGGGGCGCCGCCGGGATTGGCGGCCGGTCGGTGGGAGGCATCGGGACCGCGCGAGGGCGGGTACCCTCAGCGCGGACCGCCGCCCCCGGTGGCCGGCCCGCAGCCGCAATCGCTATTGGGGCCAGGGCTGGCGGGAGCGATGTCGGAAGGTGCGGTGCCGGACGACGGGGTGCCGGAAGACGCGGCCGCGGACGTCGTACCGCCGTCCTGCGCGAAAGCCGCGGCGAACGGCGGCAGGAGCAGCGTCAGGACGAGCAGGGCGCGCATGGGAGGCTCCGCGACGGGGAGCAGCAATCTGCCCGGGCACGGGAAGTCTGGCCAGGGGAGACGTGGGAAAGGTTACGACGTCGAGCACCGGCGGGTGCACCGTGGGACTGCGTTGGGACGGGGGTGAGCCCCGCTCTGAAAGCCCATGCCAGGACCATCGGGCCCGGTGCGCGACGTCGTTCCTCCTGCTTCCACCCTAAACCCGGCTCGCTGTGCGATTGCCGCGCCCGCACTATATCGTGAGGCAATTCTTATACAAGAGTTAATTTCAGGTTGTGATGGCGGGTGACGGGGCGAGTCACGCTCGTTGGTGCGGTGCAGCACTGGACGGAGCGCCTGCCCGCCGCCAAGTATGGGGGACGATTCGAGTGACAAACGGAGCATATCCGATTCCCGCCCCCCATGACCCGCAGCGCCCCGACGTGCGGCCGCTCTACGTACAGGTGGACGCGATCCTGACGTCGCGCATCGCCGACGGTGCCTGGCCGCCCGGCTACGCCCTGCCGGCCGAGCCGGAGCTGGCGCACGAGATGGGGGTCAGCCACGGCACGGTGCGCAAAGCGCTGGACGGGCTGGAGCGGCGGCACCTGATCGAGCGGCAACAGGGGCGGGGCACCTTCGTGTCCCGGCAGACCAGCGAGCGCTCCCTAATCCACTTCTTCCGCGTCCGGGCGCTGGACGGGCGCAAGGTGGTGCCGACCTCGCTCGCCGTGTCGCGCGAGGACGGGCCGGCGCTGCAGGAGGAGGCGGCCGCGCTGGGGCTGGCGCCGGGCGAGGCGGTGCATCGGCTGTGCCGGCTGCGGATGATCGACGGCGCGCCGCGGATGCAGGAGGAGATCGTCCTGCCGGCGGCGTTCTACCCGGGCTTCGTCATGCCGCTGGGCCGCGAGATGGTCGACGAGCTGTACGTGCACCTGCAGCGCCGTCACGGTGTGACGGTGGTGCGGGCGGAGGAGGCGCTGTCGGCCGTCGCGGCCGGGCCGCGGCAGGCCGCCGCGCTGGGCGTGGCGCCAGGGGCGCCGCTGCTGGCCGTGGAGCGGCTGGCGTGGGACGCCTCCGACCGGGTGGTGGAGCGCCGCATGTCCTGGCTCGACAGCACCGGCCACCGCTACGTCACATCGCTGGACTGAGGCGGACGGGCCGAGCGGCCCGGCGTCGCGCCTCCCGCGTGCTTGGTGAAGGGGAGGCCGCGAAACCCGAGTGGTCATCGTGCTTCCGCGAACGCTAGGTTGCCCCACGGCAGGATGCCAAGGGAAGCGCGGTCCATGAGCTGGGTTCAGGCCTTCAAGTCATTCATCACGCGGGGCAACGTGATCGACCTCGCGGTCGGCATCATCATCGGCGCCGCCTTCACCGCCATCGTCAGCTCGCTGGTCGAGGACATCTTCAACCCCGTGATCGGCCTGCTGATCGGCGGCGTGGACTTCTCCAACCTGTTCATCACCATCCGCGGCGACACCCAGCCGACGCTGGAGGCGGCCCGCGCGGCCGGCGCGGTGACGCTGAACGTCGGCCTATTCCTCAACGCGATCATCAAGTTCCTGATCGTCGCCTTCGCGGTGTTCTGGGTGGTGCAGCTGCTCACCAAGATCAACTTGCGCGCCGAGGCGGACGCCAGGAAGGAGGTTCTCCCCACCACCACGGAGCTGCTGCTCACCGACATACGCGACGAGTTGCGCCGCCGCGCGACCTGAGCCGGGCACGATGCTGGGGAAACCGGGGCGCCGCGTCCGCGCGGTCATTCGCGCCGGTTTGCGCGTTTCGGGGCGACTGGCGCTGGCCCTCGCCGCGCTCGCCGGGACGGCAGCCGTCGCGTCGGCGCAGCCCGCGCCCGCGACGGGGCAACCCCTTGCCGCGGCCGTCGCGAGCAGCCGGACGGTGCCGCGCCTGCCCGACCGCGAGCTGGCAGTGGGCACCAAGGACGCCGCGCCCTTCGCCATGAAGGACGCCGACGGCCGGTGGAGCGGCATCAGCATCGAATTGTGGCGTCGCGTGGCGGAGCGGCTGGGGCTGCGCTACCGGCTGGTGGAGTTGGACACGGTGCAGGCGCTGGTGGACGCGGTGGCCGAGCGGCGGGTGGACTTGGGCATCGCGGCGCTCACCGTCACGGCGCAGCGGCGCGAGCAGATGGACTTCAGCCAGCCCTTCTATTCCACCGGGCTGGGGGTGGCTGTGGCGCGCGGTGGGGCGGCGGCGGCCTGGCTGCCGGTGCTGCGGACCTTCCTCAGCTTCGGCTTCCTCCAGGGGGTGTTGACGCTGCTGCTGATCGCGCTGCTGGTGGGGACGCTGATCTGGCTGTTCGAGCGGCACGACAACCCGCCCTACGGCGGGCCGCCGGTGCGCGGCTTCGTGGCGGGGGCATGGTGGTCCGCGGTGGCCATGACCCAGGCCGGGGCGGCGATGGACGGGCCGCGGTCGCTGGCCGGGCGGGTGCTGGCGGTGGTGTGGATGGTGGCGTCGGTGGTGACCATCGCGGTGTTCATCGCCGGTATCACCTCGGCGCTGACCACGCAGCGGCTGCAGGGGGTGGTGCGCAACGCCGACGACCTGCGCTCGATCCGGGTGGGGGCAGTGACGGGCTCTTCCACGGTGGACTTTCTCAACGGGCGGCGGATCGAGTTCCAGGGCTTCGCCGGCCCGGCGGAGGGGCTGCGCGCGGTACGGGCCGGGCGGCTGGACGCCTTCCTGCACGACCGGCCGCTGCTGGGCTGGACGGTTAAGCAGAACTTCCCGGAGCTGGAGCTGCTGCCGATCAACCTGGACCCGCAGACCTACGCGGTGGCGCTGGCGGGAGACGACGGGCTGCGCGCGGCGCTGCTGGAGGCGCTGCGGTCGGAATGGTGGGCGGAGGTGCAGTTCCGCTATCTCGGGCGGGAGTAGGGCCGGGGTGAGGAGGAAGAGCAGGGAGAAAGGTATTCCCCCGGCTCTCCATCTATTTTCACACGGTTCGCGCCGCGCCAACGGCGCCGCGCGTGAACTGAAGGAAGATGGGGGTTTGGGGAAACTCCTTCTCTCGACCTTCCGTTTCTTTCAAGCCGGCTGCACGCCGCGGCGGGCGTCGGCGCGCCGCAGCCACGCCACCAGCGGCAGGGCGGCGAGCACCATCCAGGCCTTGCCGACCACCTGCCCCGCCAGGAAGTCCAGGCTGCCGAAGGCAACCCACAGGAAGGCGAGGCTGTCCACGATCAGGCCGGCGAGGCCGGAGGCCGCCACCGCCAGCAGCAGGCCGCGCCGTTGCAGGGGGGTGTAGACGGCGAGGTCGACCAGCTCGCTGAGCAGGAAGGCGGCGGCCGAGGCCAGAACCAGGGCGGGCGGGGCGAGGAACGCCGCCAGGGCGGCGCCGGCCAGCACCGCGCTGAAGGCCCAGCCCAAGCCGAGGCGGCGCTGCACCATGTCGCGCAGCACCAGGGCCAGACCCGCCATGAGCACGCCCGAGGGGGCCATCAGGCCAAAGCCAACGGGGATCAGGCAGGGGCCGTCGGGCACGCAGACGGTGCCGGCGTTGCCGATCAGCCAGTTGGCGGCGGGGATGGTCAGGGTGAAGGCGGCGAGGAATAGCAGGCCTTCGCGGGTGCGGGGGTCTTCGCCCCGGGGAACGTCGGTCGTCATACCGGCTTTCCTGCCACGAAGCGCTCCCAGCCGCGACGGCGAAGGTCGCAGGCCGGGCATTCCGCGCAGCCGTAACCCCAGGGGTGACGGTGCGCGCGGTCGCCGAGATAGCAGGTGTGGGTGTGCTCGACGATCATGGCCACCAGGGCATCGCCGCCGAGCCGGTGGGCGAGGCTCCAGGTGGCGGCCTTGTCGCGCCACATCAGCGGCGTGTGCAGCACGAAACGCGCGGCCATGCCGAGATTGATGGCGATTTGGAGCGCCTTGAGGGTGTCGTCGCGGCAGTCGGGGTAGCCGGAATAGTCGGTCTCGCACATGCCGGCGACGAGGTGGCGCAGGCCGCGCCGGTGGGCCAGCGCCGCGGCCAGGGTGACGAAGAGGAGGTTGCGGCCGGGGACGAAGGTGTTGGGCAGGCCGTCGGCGCGCAGGGCGATGGCGCGCTCGTTGGTGAGCGCGGTGTCGGACAGGACGGCCAGGGCGTCGAACGCCAGGGTGTGGTCGGGGCCCAGGCGGGGTGCCCAGCGCGGGTGCCCGGCCGCCAGCCGGTCGCGGAAGGCGCCCCGGCAGCTCAGCTCGACGCGGTGGCGCTGGCCGTAGTCGAAACCCAGTGTTTCGACGGGGTGGAAACGTTCCAGCGCCCAAGCCAAGCAGGTGGCGCTGTCCTGGCCGCCGGAGAACAGCACCATCGCGCCCTCGGGCGCGTCGGAAGCTCGGGCGCCCCCGGGCGCGTCGAGGGTTCGGCCGTTCTCCCCGGCCGGGGCCACCGGCTCGCTCACGCCGCACCTTCCAGCCGCGCCACAGCCCAGCGGGCGGCGTCGGCGACCACCGGGTCGGGGTCGTCGCGGTGCGGGCGAGCGGCGGGCAGGAGCGCGGGGTCGGCGGAGTTGCCGATGGCGTAGAGAACGTTGCGAAGGAAGCGGTTGCGGCCGACGCGCTTGATCGGCGAGCCGGAGAAGTGCGCGCGGAATGACGCGTCGTCGAGCGTGGCCAGCGCGGCGAGTCGGGGCGCGCGCAGGTCTTCGCGCGGGAGGAAGGCGGGCTCCGCGGCGGCGCGGGCGAACTTGTTCCACGGGCAGACGGCGAGACAGTCGTCGCAGCCGTAGATGCGGTTGCCGAGCTTGGTCCGCAGGTCGATCGGGACCGGGCCGCGATGCTCGATGGTGAGATAGGAGATGCAGCGGCGGGCGTCGAGTTGGTGGGGCCCGAGAAAGGCGTCGGTGGGGCAGGCGCGCAGGCAGCGGTCGCAGGAGCCGCAGCGGTCGGGGGCGGCGGCATCGGGTTCGAGGTCGAGGGTGGTGTACACCTCGCCCAGGAACAGCCAGGAGCCGTGGGCGCGGGAAACGAGGTTGGTGTGCTTGCCCGACCAGCCCAGCCCGGCCGCCGCCGCCAGGGGCTTCTCGGACACGGGGGCGGTGTCGGTGAACACCTTCACGCCGGCACCGTGGAAGTGCTGCACCATCCAGCGGGCTAGGGTCTTGAGGCGGCGCTTGACGACGTCGTGGTAATCGCGATTGCGGGCGTAGGTGCTGACCGTGCCGCGGTCGGGCCGGGCGAGGCTGGCCAGAGGGTCGTCGCCGGGGGCGTAGCTGAGGCCGAGACAGACGACGGAGGCGGCCTCGGGCCACAGGGCGCGGGGGTGGGCGCGCTGCTCGGCGCGCTCGGCCAACCAGCCCATCTCGCCGTGCAGGCCGGCGTCGAGGAAGGCGGCCAGCCGCTCGCGGATCTCGGGGCCGAGGTGGGCGCGCGAGAAGCCCACCGCGTCGAAGCCCAGGCGCAGGGCCTCATCGCGGATGGCATCGCGCGGGCGGGCGCCGGGGATTTCGCGCGGAGGGCGCGGCGGGGTGGCGACGGCGTTCATGTCGGGATTGCGAAACATGTGTCGCGCGCGGCGGCGGGACGCAAGCGCCGGGCCGTTGACAATCGCCCGGGCGGCGCCGCATTCCCAGGGCGCGACCGGCCGGCGCCCGGCGGCGCGGGACGCGGCGGGAGCGTGCGGGGCATGGGGCGGACCGTGGCGGCGGCGGCCTACGAGGACGGCCGCAAGGTCGCCGATATCGCGATGGGGGAGGGGCGGGACTGGGCTTCGCGGCCGAACCACTTCGTGTGGATCGGCCTGCACGAGCCGACCGTCGATGAGCTGCGCGCGGTGCAGGCGCAGTTCGGCCTGCACGGGCTGGCGATCCAGGATGCGCTCAAGGCGCACCAGCGGCCCAAGCTGGAAACCTACGGCGACTTCCTGTTCGTGGTGCTGCGCACCGCGCGCTGGCGCGAGCACACGGTGCAGTTCGGCGAGACACACCTGTTTCTCGGCCGCGGCTTCGTGATCACGGTGCGGCACGGGGCGTCGACCTCCTACGCCGACCTGCGGACGCGCTGCGAGGCGACGCCGGGACTGCTGCGGCACGGCGTGGATTACGTACTGCACGCGGTGGCGTCGTTCATCGTGGACCAGTACGTCGAGGTCATGGGACGCGTGGAGGCGCGGGCCTCGGCGCTGGAAGCGCGGGTGTTCCAGGGGCCGCTGGTGCCGGGCGACATCGAGCGGATCTACGCCATGCGACGGCAGATGCTGGCGTTGCGCCGGACGGTGGCACCGACTGCCGAGCTATGCCGCCGGCTGGAGCAGCTGCGCTTCGGGGACGTCATCGACGACGCGATCCGCCCCTACTTCCGTGACGTCGCCGACCACGCGCAGCGGGTCACGGAAGACCTCGACGCCCTGCGCGAGGTGCTGAACCAGACCTTCGAGTCGGTGATGCTGCTGGAGGCGACGCGACAGAACGTGCTGCAGCGGCAATTCGCGGCCTGGGCGTCTATCGCCGCCGTGCCCACCGCCATCGCCGGCGTGTACGGCATGAACTTCGAGTTCATGCCCGAGCTACACTGGCGCTGGGGCTACTTCGCCGTGTTGGGAGTGATCGCGTCGGTGTGCGGCTTCCTGTTCGCGCGCTTCCGCCGCGCCGGTTGGCTGTAGGGTTGGGCGGCCGGTCGCCGCACGGGGCCGAGCGGCCGCCTTAGGGCCGCACGGCGGTGACCTCAATCTCCACCAGCCAGCCCGGGTTCGCCAAGCCCGCGACCTGAACCACCGAGCGCGTCGGCAGCCTGGGCTGCGCGGTGGTGCCGAAGTGCTCGGTGTAGGCGGCCATGAAGCCGTCGAAGTCCATGCGGCCGCTCCTGGCGGGGTCGCCGACCAGGAACACCGTCATCTTGAACACGTCGCCCATCGAGAGGCTCAGGGAGGCGAGGTTGCGCCCGATCCGGTCCAGCACGCCGGCGGTTTGGGCGCGGGTGTCGCCGTAGGCGGCGGCGCTGCCGCGCGGCGCGGACTCGTCTGCCACTGGCGGCACCACGCCGCTGAGATAAACGGTGGTACGGCCGGCGGGCACCTCCACTGCTTGGGCGATCGGGAAGGAGGAGCTGGGGATGCGGTGGCGCGTGACCTCCTGCGCTGCGGCAGGGGCGGAGAGCGCCGCCAGCAGCCCCAGCACCGGAAGGACGGGGATGGGGTGGGATCGCGGCATGGCGGCTCCTTCGGGGGCGTGGGCTGGCGAGCGTGCGGGCGGCGCGGTCGCAGGCGGGGATGGGCGCGGTGGTCAGGGGCGCGCGGCCCTGACCTCCTCCGGCGTCGCCGGGGCGTCGCGGTGGCCGGCGAACTCCGTACGAACGAAGTTCACCACCGCGGCGACCTGGGCGTCGTCGAGCTGGTTGGCGAAGCCCGGCATCGACCGCAGGCCGTTGGCTACCACGTGGACGGGGTAGGCGGCTGCCTCCAGGCGCGGGTTCGCCGCCAGGGCGGGGTAGGCTGCCGCCCCCGACGCGCCGCGGCCGTCGGGCATGTGGCAGCCCTGGCAGATGGCCGCGTACAGCGCCGCCCCGTCCCGCTGCGCGAAGTGCGCCGGACTGCTGAAGCCGAGGTCGGGAGAAGGGGCGGCTGCGGGCCGAGGGCCGGAGGGCTGGGCGGGGGGCGACTGGGAGTCGAATGACTGGGCGCGCGCCGCGTGCCCGGCCGCCCACAGCAGGGCGAGGGCGGCGAGCAAGGCGCGCGGGAGGCTGGGGGTGCCGGCGGCGGAAACGGGGCGGGGGGCGCGCATCAGCCCGCCACCACGCGCCGATGCAGCCGGCCGACGGTGTCGAGGGCGCTCAGGATGGCGCCCTCCTGCCAAGCTGGGATGTAGGAGGCGTGCTCGCCGGCCAGGGCGATGCGGCCGTCGATGGCGCACAGGTTGGCGTAGTGCTCGGCGCGGTTGGCGTCGTTCCAAACGCCGTAGCAGCCCAGCGCCCCCGGCACGCGGTGCCAGCCCACGGCGATGCCGTTCTCGAACTCGTCGCGGTACTGCGGGTGGATCTGGGCACCCCATTCCACCGCGCGGCGTACCCGCTCGGCCGGCGGCAAGGCGGTGAACTCGTAGGCGTAGGAACCGAAATTGTAGCCGCCGAGGAGGACGCCCTTGCCGGGGCTGCCGTACTGCGTGCTGGGATAGGAGATCTGGCGGATCGGCAGGTCGGTGGTGGAGATGCCGCCGTAGATGGCCTCGTCCTGCTCCCAGAAGCGGCGGCGGAACTGGAGGCCCACCTTGAAGGAGGGCGCGTAGGGCACCGCGTCGATGGCGGCAGCCATCGCCGGGCCGACGTTCATCTCGATGCGGCTGAGCACCGAGAGCGGCAGGGTGCAGATGCACCAGTCCGCGCGCGCCGTTTGCGGCTCGCCGGGGGTGGCGGCGTCCTCGAAGGTGGCGGTGACGCCGGCGGCGTCCTGGCGGACGGCGGTGACCCGGCTGTTGAGGCGGATCAGCCCGTCCAGCTCGCGCGCGAAGGCGCGGGCGATGCTGTCCATGCCGCCCACCGGCTGGAACATGGTGGTCTGGAACTCGTAGATCGCGCCGGTCGCCAGGACGCTCCACAGGCGCGAGGACAGCACGTCGGACAGGCCGCGCGGCGTCGAGGGGATCGGCTCGCCGCCCAGGCCGCCGCCAGGGTCGCGGTCGAAACCGCGGCGGTCGCTGGTGAGGATGCTCTTGGAATAAGCATAGTCGCGGTCCAGTGCGCCCCAGGAGCGCAGCGCTTCCAGCAGGATCGCTGCGTCCTCCCTGGTCACTATGCCGTCGAGCCTGTTCTGGCTGGTGGCCTTGGCCAGGAGCTCGGCGATGCCGCCGTTGAAGTCGGCCTGGACGTGGCGGTAGCGCTGCGGCACGCCGCCGAATGCGCGCCGGTTGTGCACAAAAGCGTTGTGGTTGACCTGCACGAAGGGCTCTAACGCCACGCCGAGGCGCTTGCAGTACTCCAGCACGGCGTGGTGGTGATAGGGGATCCGCCACGGGCCGGGGTTGAGGTAGAGGTCGCCGTCGAACTCGCAATGCTGGGCGGCGCCGCCCATCTCGACGTAGCGATCGCCGCCGCGCAGCGTCCAGGTGCGGCCGCCGGCCCGCAGGTTGTACTCCAGTACCCGGACCGCGTAGCCGGCGCGGCGCAACTCCAGCGCCGCGGTCATGCCGGCGAGCCCGGCGCCGAGGATCAGCACGGAAGCACCGCGCGGGTCGCCGTCGAGCTCGGGCGGCCCGCGATAGGGGGACTCCGCCGCCACGCCGAGGCTGGTCATAGCCTGGTACATGGCCGCGCCGCCGGCTACGGCCCCGATGCGTGCCAGTAGGTCGCGGCGCTTCGTCGTGCCCGGGCTGTCCGCCGTCATCTTTCCCCCTCCGGACGCGATCCCCACCCCGGCGGCGGATGCATCGGGACGCCGACGCCGCTGCGCCGGTAGCACGGCGCGTCCGAAGGACCATCGCAGTTTTCGTGCCAGGGCGGGGATCGCCGTGCGCGCCCCCGCCGCGGAGCCCCGCACCGCGACGAAGGGCGACCGCCCGTGCCGGCGGACCCGTCGCGTTCGCTTCAGGCCCGGACGGGAACCACCCGCCACACCGCGTCGCCGGTGTCGTCGGCTACCAGGAGGCCGCCGCGCCCGTCCATTGCCACGCCCATCGGGCGGCCGCGGACGATGCCGGCGGCCGGATCGGCCACGAAGCCGCCGAGGAATTCCTCGGGCGGGCCGCTCGGGCGGCCGTCGCGGAAGGGAACGAAGGCGACGCGGTAGCCGGAGAACTCGCGCCGGTTCCAGGAGCCGTGCTGGCCGACGAAGGCGCCGCCGCGGTAGCGCTCGGGGAAGCCGTCGCCGGTGCAGAAGCACAGGCCGAACGAGGCGGTGTGGGCGCCCAGCGCGTAGTCGGGGGTGATGGCGGCGGCCACGCGGGCGGGGTTCTCGCCGCGGCGGCGCGGGTCCTCGCGCCCGCCCCAGTAGCTGAAGGGCCAGCCGTCGTTGCCGCCCTCGCGCACCGCGGTGATGTAGTCGGGCACCAGTTCATCACCGAGCTGGTCACGCTCGTTCACCGCCGTCCACAGCGCGCCGGTGTCGGGGTGGAAGTCCATGCCGACCGGGTTGTGCAGGCCAACGGCGACGGCGCGCTCGTCCGAACCGTCCAGGTTGATCGAGCGGATGCAGGCGCGACGGGATTCCTCGGCCGTGCCGTGCTCGCCGAGCCGATCGTCACGAGCAGACGGGAGCCGTCGGGCGAGAATAGCAGGTTTCGCGTCCAGTGGTTGTTGTAGCCGCCGGCGGGCAGGGCGAGGATCCGCTCGCCGCGTCCCTCGATCCGCGCGGCGCCGCGGGGATGGGGAAAGCGCAGCACGGCGTCGGTGTTGGCGACGTAGAGCGCGCCGTCGCGGTGGGCTATGCCGAAGGGCTGGTTGAGGCCGTCGAGCAGCACGCGGCGGTCCTTGGCCGCGCCGTCGCCGTCCGGGTCGCACAGCAAGATGATTCGGTCGCCGCTGTCGCGCAGCACGCCGGCGCGGCGCGGCGCTTCCGCCTTGACCCGCTCGTCCTCGTCGGCGGCGTGCCACGCTCGGTGGCGGATTCCGCTACCAGCACGTTGCCGTTGGGCAGCACGTGCAGCCAGCGCGGGTTGCTGAGGCCGCCAGCGAGCCGGGTGACGCGGAAGCCCGGCGGCGCGGTCGGCGCCCGCCCCTCCGACCAGCCGATGCGGGTGGGATAGTTGCGCACGTCACTGGTGTCGGGTAACCGTCCGGCCACGACACGCTGACGCGTTCCTCTGAGTGTGCTCGACCTGAG
>CAXTEL010000029.1:0-39758 GCA_964243365.1 uncultured Roseomonas sp.
GGGCGCCGCGGCCCGGGCGCTGGCCGCGGCCCGGTACGACCGCGCCGAGTGCCTGACCCGGCAGGCCGCCCTCCTCGACGGGCTGGCGGCGCGTCCCGGCGCGACCGCGCCGGCGGGCTGAGCGCGGGGCGCTTCCGGCCGTCCCCGGTCCTCGTCGCTCCGGCCCGGGGCCGGGGGCGGTACCCTTCCGGGCCGGCGCCGGGCCGCCGGACGGTGGCGGCGGCCGCGAAACCGCCCGCGCGCCTCAGGCGGCGGGGTAGAGGGCCGGGGGGGACAGGTCGGCCACGGCGCGCTCGCCGGGGCGAAGGGGCCGGGACGCGTTGGCCACCAGACGGATGTCGAGCGGGCGGCCGAGGCCGGCGGGCAGGTCGGTCACAATCTCCTCGGGCCGTTCGGGGCCGACCGTGAGGGATTGTCGCGCGACCGTCGCGCCGGCGCCGTCGCGGACGGTGACCACGACGTCCACGGGCACGGAATCCTCGACGGCGCAGCGCAGGCTGGCGCCGAGCTGGCGGGGGCCGTCGGCGCAAACGCCGGTCCAGTGGAGTTCCGCGCCCGCCGCGTCCGGGGCCGGGCCGTGCAGGCGGAAGGCGCCGCCGAAGGGCCGGCACCAAGCGCCGCCGTTGTGCAGCACGCCCGCGCCGGCGCGCAGGTCCGCCGCGATGGGCCGGCCGAGGTCGTGATCGGCGCCGAGCGGAAAGGCGAGCTGCACCGTGCTGTCGGCGAAGGCGACCCGCAGCCCCGCGAGGCGACGCGTCCAGTCGTCGCCGGGGACCATCTCCAGGGCGCGGTCGAGGATGGCGGTCCAGCAGGCGAAGTCGCCGGTGTCGGCCGCGTCGTAGGGCGCGAAGCCCGGCACGAAACCGCGCAGCAAGCCGGGCGCGCGTTCGGTCACGGTGCCGGCCAGGGCGGGGTCGTCGCTGGCCCGCACTTCCAGCAGCGCGAAGGGGGCGTCGCCGGCGAGGTCGCGCAGGCGGGCGTGGATGCCCTCGATCGCGGCCGGGTCGATGCCGGCGTTGCACTTGACGACGTGCAGCAGTCCGCCGAGTCGGACGCGGGCGAGGAACTTCGAGGTGAGATAGCGCAGCTTGCGGGTTTCGCGCAGGTGCGTCTTGCGGCGCAGCGCCTCGTCGTGGACGAACGCCATGCGGTGGCCTTCGGGGCGGCAGCGCATCTCGGAATGCCAGCCGACGCCGTAGCGGCGGTCGAGCACCATGGAGGTGCGCAGGGGTTCGAGGTCGTCGAAGCGGTAGAAGTCCTCCAGGCCGTCGCGCAGCATGGCCAGGAGCTGCGGCGGCTTGATCGCGGTCCAGCGGAACAGGCTGCCGCCCTCGTGCCCGAGCCGGCGCAGCACGAAGCCGAGCTCGCAGTTGTCGCCCAGGCTCTCGATGCGCAGCCCCTGGTCGGATCGTAGGCGGGATTCGTCCAAGGCGGGGGCTCCGGCGGCGGGTGCGGCGCCCATTTCACCGCACAGGCCTCAACGGACCGTTACGACGGCCGGCGCGCCGCGAGCGACGCCCGCGGCGCGGGCCTGGCCGGGTCGCTCCGGCCCGGGGCCAGGGGCGGCGCCCTTGCGGGCCGGCGCCGGACCGCCGAACGGAAGGAAGCGTCACGCCGTGAACCGGACGTTCGCGGTGCCTGCCGGAACGGCTGCTCGCGGGGTGGGGCGGAACGCCGCGGCGGTCCTGCCGTCAGCCCTCGGTCCGCAGCAAGCCGGCCGCGAGACGCCGGAAAGTCTCGACAGCCTTCGCGAAAACGGCGCGGGGATCGTCGGCCGCGGCGATCCAGAGCGAGGCGTTGAGCGCCGCTCCATTGAGTAGCCGGGCCGCAGCTTCCGCGTCCACCGGCCTGACCGTGCCCTCATCGATGAGCGCCTGGATCGTTCGCGTCGTCGTGCGAAGGCACGCATTCTGGTTGGGCCATCGCGACGGATCGCCGAGCACGGCCGGCCCGTCCAGCAACATGACGCGTTGGATTTCCGGCTCCAGGGCCATCTCGATGTAGGCGATGTTCTCGTCGAGGAAGCCGAGCCACGCGGTCGCCGCCCGGTCTCGCGCGACGTGCAGCCGTGCCGCCATCTCCGCGTCGATCTGGTCGATCACGGCCCGCAGCAGACCCTTCTTGTCGCCGAAGTTGTGGTACAGCGCGCCTCGCGTCAGGCCGGCTTCGGCGGTCAGGTCGTCCATCGACGCCGCCGCGTAGCCTTCGGTCGCGAAGGCCTTTCGGGCGGCTCGAATGAGCTTGGCCCGGGTTTCCTCCACCATCTCCGCGCGTCGCCTCACGACCACCGCCGTCTCCCGCAACTCGCATACGCCACGTATGCTCGTTGACATACGGCGCGTATGCCGCAATATGCTGACATACGGGGCGTATATCGACGTCGTCCAGAGCAGTGGAGCACAACGATGGCCAAACGCGACGCGATCTTTCCTGCCGGCCGGCAGGCACTCTACGAGACCAACCGCTACTCGGCGGCGATCCGCTCGGGCGACCTCCTGTTCGTTTCGGGCCAGGTCGGCAGCCGTGAGGACGGGTCGGCCGAGCCGGTTTTCGAAAAGCAGGTCCAGCTCGCCTTCGACAACCTCGCGGCGGTGTTGAAAGCCGCCGGTTGCACGTTCGACGACGTCGTCGACGTGACCACCTTCCACACCGACCCGGCCAATCAGTTCGAAACGGTCGCCGCAGTTCGGGCAAACGTGACCGGGGACCCGCCCTACCCGAACTGGACTGCGATAGGCGTGAACTGGCTGTACGGCTTCGATTTCGAGATCAAGGTCATCGCGCGCCTTCCTCGGTCCGCCTGATCGATCAGCGGCGAGCGTTCACAAGGCGGGGGTTGCCCCGTCGATCTCGCACCTTTCGTCTAACTCACGGTTGTTCATGGGGAGAAGGGGGACATGGCGTGACCACGTTGATCGTGACCTACGCCGGCGAGGCCGGCACGCGCTTCGACCGCGACTACTACGTCGAAACGCACATGCGGATGGTGCGGGAGGACTGGGGCCCGCTCGGGATGGAGAGCGGCGATGCCTTCCTCCCGGCCGGCGACGGTGGGGGCACGTTCGCGGTGTCGGTGTGCCGGTTCCGCGACGGGGCGGCGCTGGAAGCCGCGCTCGCTTCGCCGCTGGTCGGGCGCCTGAACGCCGACCGGCGGAACTTCACCGACGTCGTGCCGACGCTCAGCCGCGCCGTGGCGTTCTAGGGCGCTGGTGGCGCCGACGGCGGAGCGAGGCGTCCGGCTGGCGCGGCGGTCACGCGGCGCGGGCCTGCCCGGCGAGGGCTCGCCGGACGTGGCGCGCCAGCTCCGCCGTGGCCGCCCGGGTGTCGTTCCGGGACAGGTGCAGGTTGATCGCGAGGGGCGGCAGCGCCGGCAGGCCGGCGTCGGCGGGCAGGATGGCCAGGCTGGGGGGCACCGCGAAGGCCAGCCACGCCCCGACGGCGAGGTCGGCGCGCACGGTGGCGGTGGTCGCCTCGGCGCTGCCGCTCTCGGACACCGTCCTCCAACTCGCGTCGTGGTCGCGCAGGGCCGCCAGCACCGCGGGGCGGAAGGCGCAGGTGTCGGCGACCATCGAGACCGGCAGCGGGCGCCCGAGGTGGGCGCGTCCGCCCCGGGCGCCGACCCAGACGAGCCGCTCGACGCGCAGGCATTCGCCGTTCGTGGGACCGAGCGGCTCCTCGACCACGGCGAGGTCGATCTCCCCCCGTGCCAGCGCGCCCAGCAGGTCCGGCGAGGGCGCGCAGCGCAGCGACAGCTCCAGCCGCGAGTGGGCGTCGGCGCAGGACTTCAGGACGGGGGCGAGCCAGCCGTCCGCGAGGTCGTGGGGGCCGCCGAGGCGCACGGCGCCCTCCACGGCCGCCCCGGTCATGTCCGCCCACAGCGCGTCGTTCAGCCCGAGCAGGCGGCGCGCCCCGCCCAGCAGGCGCTCGCCGGGGGCCGTCAGCCGCAGGCCGCGCCGGTCGCGCTCGAACAGGGCGGCGCCGAGCAGGTCTTCCAGGCGCCGGACCTGCTGGCTAACCGCGCCCTGGGTCAGGTGCAGGGCGTTCGCGGCCGCGGTCATGCCCGCGCGGTCGGCGACGGCCACGAAGGTCCGCAGGAGGGTCAGGTCGAGGTCGCGCGGCATGGCTGGCATCATGGTCGCTAATGCGGGGCATGACCAACATTCGCTGTCCGGATGCCGCGCGGTCGGGTTAGCGGTGCTCCCTCCGCGGACAGGGAGGGAACGGTGGGATTCGAGGAGTTCTGGCCGCTCGCCGTTTTCGCGGCGGTGTCGACGGCCACGCCAGGCGGCGCCACGACGCTGGCGACGGCCTCAGGGGCGCGTTTCGGCTTCCGCCGCTCGGTGCCGCTGATGGCCGGCATCGCCGTCGGCCTCGCCACCATGGCCGCCGCAGCCGCGGCCGGGCTGGCCGGCCTGCTGCTGGCGGAGCCCTCGCTGCGGGTCGCCATGCGGACGGCCGGCTCGGTCTACCTGGTCTGGTTGGCCTGGAGGGTCGGCCGGAGCGGGCCACCGCGCCCCGGAGCCGACGCCGCACGGCCGACTGGCTTCCTCGGGGGCGCCTGGCTGCTCTGGTACAACCCCAAGGGCTGGGCGACGACGCTGGGCGCCGCGGCCTCCTTCGCCGCCCTCGCTAGCGGGCCCGCGCAGCTGGCGGTTCTCCTCGGCGCGACGTTCGGCGCGGCGGCCGCGGTTTCGCTGTCGGCCTGGTGCGTGGCCGGGCAGCTGCTCGCGCGTCTGCTGCGGACGGACGGGCAGTGGCGGGCGCTCAACGCCGTCCTGGCCGTCCTGCTCGTCGCCTCGATCGTGCCGATGTGGCTCTGACGGCTTCGGGTCTCCGCCGGCCCTGGCTCGGGGCCAGGGGCTCCGCCCCTGGACCCCGCCGGGAACCCAGGGGGCCTCGCCGTGAGTTCGGCCCGACCTCGTCCTTCAACGCTGGCTGCTCCTCAGCCAGCCGGCGGGGGAGGGATGCCGAACATCCTCTCGCAGTAGCTCCTGAGGAGTTCGGGGCGCTCCGCCGGGTCGCGAAAGGCGATGCGGCCGTCCGGGCGGACCAGGATGCGCGCGGGTATGCCGTCGAGCGCGCAGCCATCGTGGGCGCAGGCATCGAGGTCCGACAGGATCGGCGTTTCGCCAGCCTCGGCCTTTGGGATGGGCGGTCCGGCTAGGACCGACCTCGGCTGCATCCAATCCTTGGGCGCGAACTCCGTCAACCCGGCGGCCTCCGTCGCGGCGGGGCGCCCGCGCTTCCCTCAGCCCCTGCGCCGCAGCCACAAGCGGGTGACGCCGTCGGGGCCGGGACGCTCGGCCAGCACCGCGTGCCCCTGCTCGACCGCGGTGCGCGGCACGTTCCTGGCCGGCTCCTCGCCGCGCAGCTCCACGAGTAGCACCCCGCCCGGCGCCAGTCGGTCCAGGGCGAGGCGCGTGCGGACGAAGGTCATCGGACAGACGTCGCGCGTGATGTCGATGCGGGAGTCGTGCGCGATTTCTTGTCGGGTCTGCGCGTCGTCCATGGCTGCTCCGTTGTTTCGCTGCCGTGATTGGTTTATCTGCACGCTCACCGTCGCCGGGCCAAGTCGCGGAATCGATTTGGTTGACACGAGGATCGGTCGTCGGGGACGAGCGGCGTGGCCTGGGGAGAACGATGATGGCGGACGCCGATCCGGGCGCGGCGACGGGTGGCGACGTGCTGGCGCTGACGGCGCAGATCGTGGCGGCGCACGTGTCGCACAACACGGTGCAGCACGCCGAGCTGCCGGGGCTGATTGCCGACGTGCACCGCGCGCTCACCGGCCTGGGCAAGCCGGCCGAGGCGGCGCTGGTCGCGCGGCCCGAGCCCGCCGTGCCGGTCAAGAAGAGCGTCACGCCCGAGTACTTGGTGTGCCTGGAGGACGGCAAGAAGCTCAAGATGCTCAAGCGCCACCTCAAGACCGCCTACGACATGACGCCCGAGCAGTACCGCGAGCGCTGGGGGCTGCCGCCCGACTACCCGATGGTGGCGCCCGCCTACGCTGAGCACCGATCCTCGCTGGCCAAGCGAATCGGCCTGGGCACCCGCCCGCGCGGCCGGACGCGCCGGGACGCCCGTTCCGGACCCGGCTGACAACAGCGCCGGCCGCGCGGACGGGTTTGCCGCCGGGGGCCGGGCACGGGTAGTGTCCGCCGTCGCCCGGGCTGCCGGATCCCCCGAAGCCCGCGCGCGCATCCCCCGGGGTTCCGCTTCTGCCGGGCCGTGAACAGGACGCGCGAGAACAGCTTCGCATGGACGCACGCCCCGACCCCTCCCGAATCGAGCGCCTGTGCGTCGAGCGCGGCCTCAAGATGACCGGCCAGCGCCGGCTCATCGCGCGCGTGCTGAGCGAAGCGCAGGACCACCCGGACGTCGAGGAGGTGTACCGCCGGTCGCTGGCGCTCGACAGCAAAGTCTCGATCGCCACCGTCTACCGCACCGTCCGCCTGCTCGAGGAGAAGGGCATCCTGGAGCGGCACGATTTCGGCGGCAGCCGGGCCCGCTACGAGCCCACCGACCACGGGCACCACTACCACTTGATAGACGTGGACAGCGGCAGGGTCATCGAGTTCGAGGACGCCGCGCACGAGAAGCTGGCCCAGGAGATCGCGTTCCGGCTCGGCTTCTCGCTGGAAGGCTATCGGCTGGAA
Organism: uncultured Roseomonas sp.; assembly: GCA_964243365.1. Lineage (GTDB taxonomy): Bacteria > Pseudomonadota > Alphaproteobacteria > Acetobacterales > Acetobacteraceae > Roseomonas. Next base: position 6,657 of record CAXTEL010000029.1, read on the forward strand.
CTGTTCGGCCGCCGCCTGACGGCCGAGGCGCCGGCCCCCGCCTCCCCCCGGGGGACCGCGCGCCGGGATGCGGACGTGGAAGGGTGACGGCGATGCCGGGAAGCCCGGAGGGACTCGTCCCGGACGGCCCTCCCGGACACGCCGTTCCGTCGGATGCCGGCTTTGGCGAGGTGCGCGCCGGCGAGCTCGGGGTCCGGCTGGCCGAACACGCCTGGGAGGTGGACGCGGCCCAGGCGCTGCGCTGGCAGGTGTTCTACGGTGAGCTGGGCGCCCGGCCCGGCCCGGACAGCATCCCCGGCCGCGACGCGGACCGCTACGACGCTGTGGCCGACCACCTGCTGGTGGTGGACCACGCACTCGGCGAGGGACCGGACTCCGTGGTCGGCACCTACCGGCTGATCCGCCAGGAAGCCGCGGACCGGCTGGGCCGGTTCTATTCCGCCGACGAGTACGACCTGTCGCCGCTGCTGGAATACCCCGGCCGCATCCTGGAGCTGGGCCGCTCCTGCGTAGAGCAGGGGCACCGCTCGCGCGGCACGCTGCAACTGCTGTGGCGCGGCATCGCCGCCTACATCGCCCAGCACCGCATCGAGCTGCTGTTCGGCTGCGCGTCGCTGCCGGGCACCGACCTGGACGCGCTGGCCGAGCCGCTGACCTACCTGGCGACCAGCCACCTGGCCCCGCCGCAGATGCGCCCGCGCGCCCTGCCGCACCGCTACGGCGAGATGCGGCGCATGGACCCCGCCGCGCTGGACGCGCGCGCCGTGTTCAGCGACCTGCCGCCGCTGATCAAGGGTTACCTGCGGGTCGGGGGCTTCGTCGGCGACGGCGCGGTGGTGGACCACGAGTTCAACACCACCGACGTGTGCGTGGTGGTGCGGACCGAGCAGGTGACCGAGAAGTATTCCAGGCACTACGAGCGTAGGATGGGCGGGCTGGAAGGCGTCTGAGGCGTGCTCCCCGGGCCCGCGCGCCGCCCGGAACCTGGACCGGCCGGCGATCGCGGCGGCGAATGGGCCCGTGCGGCGCGCGGGCCCGGTCCCGTCGCCGACGCGACTCAGCCCGTCAGCGCGTGCTGCTCGCGCAGCTCCAGGAAGCGCAGGGCCGGGTTGTCCTCGGCGGCGCGGTTGCGGCGCCAGTCCGAGGAGAAGAAGGCTACCAGCGCGCCGTCGTGGTCCTCGGCGGTGTCGTGCGGCGCCCCCGCGCGGAAGCGGGCGAGCGCCTCGCGGTCGTCGGATACCACCCAGCGCATCAGGCCCCAGGGCGTGGATTCGTAGCGCGAGGGCACGCCGTACTCGGCCTGCAGCCGGGCGGCGAGCACGTCGAGCTGCAGCGCGCCCACCACACCCACCACCGGCGGCGTGCCGTCGAGCGGGCGGAACAGCTGCACCACGCCCTCCTCGGCGAGCTGCTCCAGCGCCGTGCGCAGCTTCTTGCCCACCATGGCGTCCTCGATCATCACCCGGCGCAGCAGCTCCGGGGCGAAGGAAGGCACGCCGCGGAAGTTGAGGTTCTCGCTCTCGGTCAGCGTGTCGCCGATCCGCAGGATGCCGTGGTTGGCGATGCCCACCACGTCGCCGGGCCAGGCTTCCTCGGCCACCTGCCGGTCCTGGGCGAAGAAGAACAGCGGCGCGTTCACCGGCACCGCCTTGCCGGTGCGGCTCTGGCGCAGGCGCATGCCCTTGTGCAGGCGGCCCGAGCAGATCCGCAGGAAGGCGACGCGGTCGCGGTGGTTGGGGTCCATGTTCGCCTGGATCTTGAACACGAAGCCGGTTAGCTCCGGCTCCGACGCGCCCACCACGCGCGTGTCGGCGGCGCGATCGCGCGGCGGGGGCGCGAAGCGGGCCAGTCCTTCCAGCAGGTGGCCGACGCCGAAGTCGCGCAGGGCGGAGCCGAAGTACACCGGCGTCATGGTGCCCTCCAGGAAGCGGGCGACGTCGAAGGCGGGGTAGGCGCCGGCCAGCTCCGCCCCTTCGCGCAGCGCTTCGGCCTGGTCAGAGCGCACCAGGGCGTCGAGGCGGGTGTCGTCCAGGCCGCTGAGCGCGGCGCGGCCGGCGCCCTCGGCCATCAGGTGCAGGCCGGGATCGACGAGGTCGTAAGTGCCCACGAAGTCGCGCCCCGCGCCCACTGGCCAGGCCACGGGCGCCACGTCCAGCGCCAGGGTCTTTTCGATCTCGTCGAGCAGCTCGAAAACGTCGCGCGACTCGCGGTCCATCTTGTTGACGAAGGTGATGATCGGGATGTCGCGCAGGCGGCACACCTCGAACAGCTTGCGGGTCTGCGCCTCGATTCCCTTGGCGGCGTCGATCACCATCACCGCCGCGTCCACCGCCGTCAGCGTGCGGTAGGTGTCCTCGGAGAAATCCTCGTGGCCGGGCGTGTCGAGCAGGTTGAACACCACGCCGTCGCGCTCGAAGGTCATCACCGAGGTGGCCACCGAGATGCCGCGGTCCTGCTCGATCTTCATCCAGTCCGAGCGGGTGCGCCTGCGGTCGCCCTTGGCGCGCACCGCGCCCGCGAGCTGGATGGCGCCGCCGCGCAGCAGCAGCTTCTCGGTCAGCGTGGTCTTGCCGGCGTCGGGGTGGGCGATGATGGCGAAGGCGCGGCGGCGGGCGGCCTGCCCGGCGACTGCGACGGCCAGCGGGTCGGCGGGTGCGTTGGCGCGGCGGGGCGGGGCGGCGATCCCGCTGGCGGTGTCGGCGAGAACGGGCTGGTCCATGGGCGGGGCGGGCTCTCTCGCGCGGGATGAGGATGTCGCCGGAAGCATCGGGCGGCGCCGGAGCGGCCCCGGGGAAGCGTTCGAGGGCGTCTCAGATAGGCGGGATGCCGCGCCGGCTCAACTCCGGACCCCGCCGCGGGTCCGCCACCCGGGTGCGGCCCGCTCGTCGCCGGCGCGGGCCGGCAGCGGCGGGGCTTTCCCGCGTCGCGCCGTGCGCGCGAGCGCGGACCTCGATGTCCGGGAGGAAGCGGGAAGAACCGCGGGAGACTACCGGGCCGCCGTCATCCGATCCGCCGAAACGGGCTGGTCGCCGCCAGCCCGACCCCGATGGTGGTGAATGCCGCGATCGTGAGGAACGCCGCGCGGAACGCTTCCGCGATCTCCCCGCGCAGCGCCTCGCGCCGCGCCGCGTCGAGGCCGGCCAGGGCGGCGTCGGGGCCGCGCTCGACGATGCCGACGAACAGCCGGGCGGCATCCGCGTCGGACCCGGCGAGCGACCCGAACAGCACGATGCCGACCAGCGCCGTCCCCACCGCGGCGCCGAGCGAGCGCGAGAACTGCACCGAAGCCGCCGCCGAGCCCAGCATCTCCGGCCCGGCGACGCTCTGCACGGTCACCTGCACCACGGCCATCACCGAGCCCATGAACAGCGACGCAACCCCGAGCAGCGCCACGAAGCCCGCGGTGCCCAGCGCGGGCGCGGCGAAGGCCGCGGCGACGAGGCAGAGCGTGGAAACCGACAGGCCGAGGGCCGGGATCAACGACATGCGGCCGCTCGCCGAGATGATGCGCCCGCACGCCATGGAGCCGACCCCCAGCGCCGCGCCGTGGCAGGCCGCCAGGCCGTCGGCCCGCCAAATCGCCGGGCGCGCCAGCAGCCGCACCGGGATCAGCGGCATCGGGACCCGCGACTCGTAGCGCACGAGCAGGGCCACCGCCGCGGCCCACGCCACCAGGCCGGCCGCCACCCACCACGCCGACCGCGGCCCGAGGTGGGGCAGCTGCCCGAGCCCGACCAGGGTGAGCACCACCACCGCGCTGAACAGCGCGAGGCCGACGCCGTCGAACCGGAAGCCGCCCCGCGCCGCGCCGCCCGGCCGCGCCGGCAGCCGCAGCGCCAGCACGGCGGCGAGCAGCGCCAGCGGCAGGTTGACTAGGAAAATTGCGCGCCAGCCGAACTGCCCGGCCAGCACGCCGCCGAGCACGGGGCCGAGCACGGGGCCGAGCATGCTGGAGGTGACCGCGACGGTGGCGAGGTAGCCCTGGTAGCGCCCGCGCTCGCGGCTCGGCACCGCTTCCCCGATCAGCGCCTGCGAGGTCGTCATCAGCCCGCCGCCGCCGAGCCCCTGGACCACCCGGAAGGCGATGAGCGCCAGGGTGCTGGTGGCCAGCGCGCAGAGCACGCAGCCGATGGTGAACATCGCCAGCGCCAGCAGCATCATGCGCCGCCGCCCGAAGGCGTCGCCCAGCCGGCCGTACACCGGCGCGACGACCGTGTTGGCGACGAGGTAGGACACCACGACCCACGAGACCCGCTCAGCGTCGCCGAGCTCCCCGGCGATGGCCGGCAGCGCCGCCGCCACGATGGTCTGGTCGGCGATCGCCAGGAACATCGGCAGCATGATCGAGGGAAAGACGCGGAGGAACGATCCCGGCCGCGCGGGACGGGGCGCCGGCTCGGCCGGGGCGTCCGGCGCCAGGGCCTCGGGAGCGAGCGCGTCGGGGGGCGGCGTCACCGGATGGAAGGCCGGCGCTGCCCGCCGTCCACCTGCAGGTCGGCCGCGTTGATCCCCGCCGCCCGCGGCGAAGCCAAGAACAGCACGGCGTCGGCAATCTCCCCGACCGCGCTCAGCCGCCCGCGCGGGAAATCCATCCGCTCGAACTCGGCGAACTGTTCCGGCACGTCCCGCCTGGTGCGCTCCCAGCCGCCGCCCTCGAACAGCGTCGAGCCGGGCGACAGCGCGTTCACGCGGATGCCCCGCGGCCCCAGCTCCCAGGCCAGCGAGCGCGCGGCGTGGATCAGCGCCGCTTTGGCCGCGGCGTAAGAGGCGCCGCGCCTCGTGGGTGCCCGCCCGGAGATGGAGGCGACGAAGATGGCCGAGGCAGCGTCGCTCGCCGCCAGCGCCGGGGTCGCGGCGCGCAGCAGATCGACCGCGTGCAGCACGTTGAGCCGGAAGGTCGCCGCCCAATCCTCGCTGCTGGAAGCCGCGAAGTCCCGCGCCCCTACCATGCCGCCGGCGTTGGCCACCACGACGTCGAGGCGGCCGAACGCTTCGAGCGTGCGGGTCACCAGCAGCGCCGGCGCTAGCGCGTCCATCAGATCGGCCGCGATCGTCAGCACCCGGCCCCCGCCGGCCGCGCCGATCAGCCCGGCGGCATCGGCGAGCCCGTCCTCGCCGCGGGCGGCGATCGCCACGTCGCAGCCCTCCGCGGCCAGCAGCAGCGCGCTCGCCCGGCCGATGCCGCGGCTGCCTCCGGTGACCAACGCCGCCCGGCCGCGCAAACGGAGGTCCACCGCTCAGGCCGCCGCGACGGAAGGGCGGCGCCGGTGCCACGCCGTGTCGCGCTGGTAGGCGTCGGCGGCCCGCAGCACCGCGGCCTCGGCGAAGGGCCGGCCGCTGATCTGAAGGCCGATCGGCAGGCCGGCCGGGTCGAAGCCGTAGGGAATGCTGATCGAGGGCAGGCCGAGGTAGTTGAACGGCCGCGTGTTGGCCGAGATGCCGGCGGCCGCCCGCTCGGTTTCCGGCGGCCCGCGATCCACGTCGGTCCCGGCCAGCGTCGGCAGGCAGGTGCGGATGGTGGGCGCGACGAGCAGGTCGACCCGCCCGAACACTTCCCCCGCGAACGCCTTGAGGACCGGGCCGCGCCTGCTCAACGCCTCGACGTAGTAGGTGGCCGGGATTGCCAGGCTGGCGAACAAGCGCGCGTTGATGTGCGCCGCGAAGTCCCCCGGCCGCTCGCGCATCCAGTGCGCGTGGATGGTGGCGCCCTCGACGCGCGACACCACCGAGCCGTAGGTGGTGATCGCGTCCATCAGCGGCATCGGCAGGTGCGCCAGCGCGGCGCCGCGGCCGGCGAGCACCGCGAGCGCGGCGTCGAACGCGGCCCGCACCGGCGCGTCCAGATCGTCGAGGAAGTGGTTGGTGGGGACGCCCACGCGCATCCCGCGCAGGTCGCCGGTCAGCGCGGCCTCGTAGTCCGGCACCGGGACCTCGGCGCTGGTCGGGTCGCGCGGGTCGTGGCCGGCGATCACGGACATGATCCGGGCGCAGTCGCGCGCGGTGCGCGCCAGCGGCCCGACGTTGTCGGCGGAGAACGACAGCGGTATCACGCCGTAGCGGCTGACGCGCGTTTGCGTCGGCTTGAGCCCGCTCACGCCGTTGGCCGCGGCCGGCAGGCGGATCGAGCCGCCGGTGTCCGATCCCAGCGCGGCGGCGGTGAAGCGGGCGGCGACCGCGGCGCCCGAGCCGCTGGACGAGCCGCCGGTGATGTACTCGAGCCCCCACGGGTTGCGGCAGTCGCCGTGGTGACGGTTGTGACCAGTGCCGTTCTGCGCGAACTCCGCCATGTTGAGGCCGGCGTAGCTGTAGGCGCCGGCGCCGGCGAGTCGCTCGATGGCCGTCGCCGTGTGACCGGGCACGAAGTCCCCGCGTATGGCCGACCCGCAGGTGCTGGAGCGGCCGGCCTGGTAGTACATGTCCTTGTGCGCGAGCGGCAAACCGTGCAGCGGACCCGTCGCGTCGCCCCGGGCCAAGGCGGCGTCGGCCGCGCGGGCCGAGGCGTGGGCGCCGTCGCGGTCCACCCAGATCGTGGCGTTCACCGACGGCTCATGCGCGTCGAGCTGGGCGAGGCACGCTTCCAGCAGCGTCACCGCGCTCACCTCGCGCGTCCGCACCGCCTCCGCCGCCTCGACCAGCGACAGGTCGGCGACGTCGATCGCCGCGGCGCTCACGCGTGCAGCCCCGCGGACGCGGCCTCGAGCAGCGCCGCCTCGAAGCTCGACGGCTCGTCCTCGAAGGAAAGCGTGCCGCGCAGCGCCGCGAAGTCGGCGATTGTTCTTTCCAGCTCGGCCAGCGCGCGCAGCGCGACCGCGTTGGGCGGCGTCACGCCGTGCCAAGTGGCGATCGCCGCCGTCATGTCGTCCACGAACTTCGTCGGTTCCGTCACGTGCGCCTCGTCGCTGGGGTTGCGTTCAGGGGATGGGGCGGGCGGTCGCGCGGCGCGATCAAGGCGGGATCCCGCGCGCGGCCGACGCGCCGGGGCGCGACGTCGGTCCGGCACCGCTCCTAGTCCATCGTGATCTGGGTAAAGTCCTGGTACCAGCTCTGCGCCGGCCGGAAGTTCTTCACCCGCCTGGACATGGCCCGCGGGTTCTGGTCGTGCACGATGAACAGCCACGGCGCCTCGTCGACGACGAGGGCGTGCGCCCGGGCCAGCAGCTTGGTCTGCTCGGCTGGGTCGAACGTGGCCTGCGCCTGCTTGAGCAGCGCGTCGGCCTCGGCGTTGCTCCAGTGCCCCCAGTTGTAGTTGGTGGGCGAGAAGCTGTCGGTGGCGTAATAGCGGAACATCGTCGACGGGTCGGAATAGCCGAGGCTGATGTTGATGCCGTGCACGCCGCGCGACTGCGTCGCCTCGGGGGCGCTGCGGATCGCCACCAGCATGGTGCCCCACTCCACCACGTCGAAGTCGATCTCCATGCCGACCGCCCCGAAGTTCTGCTGCATCAGCTCGTTCATCGGGATCGGCACCATCTGGCCGGAGCCGGAAGTCGAGATCATGATCTTGGCGCGCAGCGGCTTGCCCGGCCCGTACCCCGCCTCCGCCAGCAGCGCCTTGGCCTTGGCCGGGTCGTAGCCGTACCGGCTCTCCGGCGCACCGAAGAACGGGCTGTCCGGGGGGTACAGCCCCACCGCCGGCTTGCCGGTGGCGTTGAGCATGCTGCACATGCCCTCGCGGTCGATGGCGTAGTTCGCCGCGCGCCGCACGCGCACGTCCGCGAACGGCGAGCCGGGCATGGTGTTGAGCACGTAGGGATAGGTGTGCGGATACGGCCACAGGCTGACCTGCATGCCTGCCGCGCGCAGCGACGGGATGCCGTCGGGGGGAGGCACCTCGATCCAGTCCACCTGGCCCGAGCGCAGCGCGGCCATGCGCGTGGTCGCCTCCGGCATCGGGTAGACGATCATCTTCTCCAGCTTCGGCACCCGCGCGCGTTCCCAGTACGCCTCGTTGCGCGACATCTCGACGTACTGGCCCGGCACCACGCGGGTGATCCGGAACGGGCCGGTGCCGGACGGCTGCTTGGCGAACTCCGTCCAGCTCCGCCCCATCTTCTCCCACTGCGTCGGGCTGACGATCAGGACGCGGGTGATGAGGTAGGGCAGGAAACCGAACGGGTACTTCGTGTCGATGGCCAGGGTCGTCTCGTCCAGCTTCTCGAACCGCTCCACCATCGACACCGTGGCGCGCACGATCGGCGCCGCGGGCGCGTCGTACTGCGGCGCCTCATTGTCGAAGATGCGCCGCAGGTTCCAGATGACGGAGTCCATCGTGACGTCGGAGCCGTCGTGGAACTTGACGCCCTGCCGCAGGGTGAACAGCCAGCGTAGCTGGTTGCCGGGATCGACCTTCCATTCCGTGCACAATCCGGGGGCGAGGTCCGCGGTCGCGTCCGTGCGCGTGAAATCCCAGTTCACCAGGCTGTCGTAGGCGGGGTAGCCCAGGAAGCGGAAGCCCTCGCCGCCGTTGTTGGGGATGCCGGTGACGGTGGGCAGGTCGGCGGCCGTCATGGCGACGCGCAGGACCTGCGGTCCGGCGGCCTCGCCGGCGCGCGGCGCGGCGACGGCCGCCGCGCCCGTTGCGAGGAGGAGACTGCGCCGATCGAGCATGTGTCATGGCTCCTTGTCGAAGGTCGGATCGCGCCGCGACGCGAACTCGCCGGAACGCGAATTCGCCGGCAACACGACAGCAAGCTTCGTGCCAGCCGCAGCGGTCCGACACCGGCGAAGCGTCATCGCCGCCGCGCGCCCCGGTGCGAGACTCGCGGCTGCACGAGGGCGACGAATGAGAGTCGCGGGCGAGGACAGAGCGGCGCGTCGAAGCGAACGTGCCGGCACGCCGGACCCGTGGGCGCATCACGACGGAAAACCGCTTTTGGGCTTGTCGATGCTCGGTCGGGTGTTGCAGAACCGAACCCCTGCGCGACGAGAAACGACGCGGGGAGGCATCGCGGCAGACCGGCTCCTTCACTCCATCGGGTGGGACGCGACGGATGCTCGACAGACGATCTCTTCTCCTGGCCGGCGCGGCCGGCGCCGTCGCTCCGGGACAGGCCGGGGCCGCCGGGCCGCAGGTGTTGCGGATCGCCATGACCTCGGCGGACCTGCCCACGGTGACCGGGATTCCCAACAACGGGGGCGAGGGCTACCGCTTCCTCGGATATACCCTGTACGACGGGCTGGTGAACCCGGACTTCTCCCGCCCCGACGAGACGGCGGGCGTGGTGCCGGGCCTGTTCACCGAATGGTCCGTCGATCCCGCCGACCCGCTGCGCTGGGTCTTCACCCTGCGGCAGGGCGTGCGGTTCCACGACGGCTCGGAACTGGTGATGGACGATATCGCCTGGAATCTCGGCCGCATCTTCGACAACAAGTCGCCGCAGTACGACGCGCCCTCGGCACCCGTCGTGCGCGCCATTGTTCCCATGCTGGACCGGTGGGAGAAGATCGACGAGCGGCGGATCGCGATCCACACGCAGTACCCCTACAGCTTCTTCCACTACCTGCTGCAGCAGGTGCTCATCGCCAGCCCCCGGCAGTGGGAGAAGATGAGGCGCAGCTGGCAGGGCTTCGCGCGCGAGCCGTCCGGCACCGGCCCGTTCCGGATCACCCGCGTGGTGCCGGGCCAGTACGTCGAGATGTCGCGCAACGAGGCGTACTGGGAACGCGCGCGGGTGCCGAAGCTGGAGAAGATGATCGTCTACCCGATGCCGGAGGCGACCACGCGCATGGCCGCGCTGCGCTCGGGCCAGGTGGACTGGATCGAGGTGCCTCCCCCCGACGGCATCCCGTCGCTGCGCGCGGCAGGCATGCAGGTCAGCCTGTGGCCGTATCCGCACACCTATCCCTACGTGCTGAACTGCCGCCCGGAGTCGATCTTCCACGACGTGCGGGTCCGTCAGGCGCTGAACTACGCGATCGACCGCGAGGGGCTGTGCCACCTCATCGCCGACACCGCCAAGCCCGCGATCGGCTTCTACCCTCCGGAGCACCCGTTCTTCGGCGCGCCGGAGAACCGCTACCGTCACAATCCCGCGAAGGCCAAGGCACTGCTCGCGGAGGCAGGCTTCGGGCCGAACCGCCGCGCCAAGGCGAAGATCATGATCTCCACCTCCGGCTCGGGCCAGATGGTGCCGATCCCGATGAACGAGCTGCTGCAGCAGAACTTCCGCGACGTCGGCATCGACGTCGAGTTCGACGTGGTGGAATGGGGCACCATGTTGGTGGCGCGGCGCAGCCTGCCCAGCGCGTCGACCTCGCACGGCGTGGACGGCATCAACAACAGCCTGGGCTTCGCCAACCCTTCCGTGCTGTACCGCCTGTTCGCGACGCAGAGCTTCCCGCCGGTCAGCACCAACTGGGGCCACTACTCCAACGCGCACGCCGACGATCTCATGACCCGCGCCCAGAGCACCTTCGACGTCGCCGAGCAGACGGCGCTGCTGGCGCGGGCGCACGCGATCCTGGTGGACGAGGCCGCTTGGCTCTACATCTGCCACGACCTCAACCCGCGCGCCATGTCGCCGCGGGTGCGGAACTTCCGGCCGGCGCAGAGCTGGTACCAGGACTTCACGCAGATCACGATGGCGTAGCGGAACGCCGCGGCGAGGGGCCGCTCAGAAGAGCAGCCCCTTGCGTAGCATCCCGTGCACGCCCTTCTCGCCGTTCACCGACTGCGTGACGCGAAAATCCACGGCCAGCGAGCAGAACTGGTAGGCCTGCTCGCGCGACAGATTACTGCGCGAGCAGATGAACGCGATCATCTCCCGCACCGCCTGCTTCATCGCCTGGTCCAGGTCCTCGTTCAGACCCATGCTGATGAAGTGGGTCGGGGTTTCCGCCCGCGGCTGTCGCAGAAGCGGGCGACCCGCGCCGCCACCCTTGTGCAGCACCAGGGTGAAGGTGCCGGTCAGGCACATTTCCAGCGCGGTGACGCAGACCTCGCCGTCGCCCTGCACGCCGTGGCCGTCGCCGGCGGAGAAGTGTGCGCCCTCCACCCACACCGGCAGGAACAGCGTGGCGCCCGCCACCAGTTCCTTGTTGTCGAGGTTGCCGCCGTGCACGCGCGGTTCCTTCGACGAGATCAGCCCGAAGGCCGGCGGCGGCGCCACGCCCATCACCCCGAAGAAGGGCGCCAGCGGCAGCTCCGTGCCCCAGGGCAGCGTCGCCGTGCCGCGGGCGCGGTCCACGGGAATGTGCGTGAGCACCGTCTCGTGGAAGTCCTCCGGCAGCGTACCGACCAGCGGGCGTATGGTGTTGTAGCCCCAGTCGGCCCCGGGCTCGACCGCCTCGATCCGCACCTCGAGCGTGTCGCCGGGCTCGGCGCCCGCCACGGCCACCGGGCCGGTGAGGATGTGCCCGCCCAAGCTGGGCAGCTTGGCGTCCAGTACCGCGCGCAGCGCTTCGGGAACCGCGAGGCCTGAATCCGGCGGCGGCAGCACCTGCGCCCGGCCGGACACGCATTCGAGCACGACGGTGTCGCCGGACTCCACGGTCAGCACGGGCGGGAAGAAGGCGTCGAACATCCCGACGCGAACGGTGTCCGGCGTCGGCCGGAGATGGTGCATCGACACGTGGCGGCCCTCCCATGAGATCGTCGCGACGCCGGACGATGGCCGCACCGCGCGGCTGCCGTCCGGCGCAGCCATATCAGGCCGCCAGGGCCGTTTCCGCCAAGTCGGGGCGACGGTCGCGCCAGCCCGCCGCCTGCTCGTGGGCGTGGGCGACGCGCAGCAGCACCGCCTCGTCGAACGGCTTGGCGATCATCTGCACCGCGACCGGCAGCCCACCCGCCCCGAAGCCCGAGCACACCGAGATGGCGGGAACGCCGGCCACGTTGAACGGCATGGTAAAGTTCGGCCGCTCCAGGTTGTCCCAACGCGGGATCGCGTCGATCCGCGGCGCTTCCGCGCGCTGCGTGGCGGTGACCAGCACGTCCAGCCCGGCCATCGCGGCGGCCAGCTCGCGGCACAGCTCGCGGCGGCGTCGCAGCGCCTGCACGTAGTCCAATCCGGAGACCATGCTGCTGAGCAGCAGCCGGTCGCGCAGCGTGGCCCCGAACTCGCCGAGCCGCTCGCGCATCCACGGCTCGTAGGCGGCGCCGCGCTCGACGATAGAGATCAGCGAGCCGCACGCCGACCAGTCCGCCAGGGGCGACAGCGTGACCTCGCGGATCTCGGCGCCCAGGTCGCGCAGCGTGGCGACCGCGGCATCGATGCCCCCCCGGGTGGCGTCGCTGACCGGGTTGTCCACCTCGTGGAAGTGGTGGATCACGCCGACGCGCAGGCCGGCGATCCCGCTCCCCAGCCCGGCGGCGTAGTCCGGCACCGGACGGGACGCGCTGGCGGGGTCGGCGGGGTCGTGGCCGGCCATGGCCTGTAGCAGGATGGCGCAGTCCTCCACCGTCCAGGCCATCGGGCCGATGTGGTCCAGGCTGTAGGCGGCCGGCGCCACGCCGGCGCGGCTGACCAGCCCGTAGGTCGGCTTGAGCCCGGCGATGCCGCACAGCGCCGCCGGCCCGCGTATCGAGCCGCCGGTGTCGGTCCCGGTGCCGCCCGGGATCAGCCCGGCCGCCACCGCGGCGCCGGTGCCCGAGGAGGAGCCGGCGGTGAAGTGGTCGGTATTCCACGGGTTGCGGGCGGGCGGCCAGGGCAGGTCGAAGGAGGGGCCGCCGTCGGCGAACTCGTGGGTGGTCAGCTTGCCGATCAGCACCGTCCCCGCCGCGGCGAGGCGTGCCGCGCTGGCGGCGTCCGCCTCGGGCACGTTGTCGCGCAGCAGGCGCGACTGACAGGTGGTCGGGATCCCGGCCGTGTCGGTGATGTCCTTCAGCCCGATGGGGATGCCGTGCAGCCTGCCCTTCGGCCCTCCGGCGGCGATCTCCGCCTCGGCTCTGCGCGCGTCCGACATCGCCCGCTCGGGCGTGACGCGGATGAAGCTGTGCAGCCGGCCGTCCAGCGCCGCCACGCGGTCCAGGCACTGCCGCGTCAGCTCGACGGGCGAGAGCTGCCGCCGGGCGATCAGGTCGGTGGCGGCGGCGATGGTGAGGATCTCGCCGCTCATGCCCCGAACGCCTCGCCGGGGACGAAGACGTTGGCCGGCTCGGCCATGCGGGTGCGGGGCGTGCGCACCCGCTCCGCCATTGCCCTGACGTGGGCGTACACGCCGCGCAGGTCCGCCCGCTGCTCGGGCGTCAGGCGCAGCCCGGCGCGGCGCGCCAGGAAGTCGATCTCGTCGTCCGTGATGCTGTCGGTCATCGCGCGTCCTCCTATTCCGCCGCCAGCGCGGCGGGCTTCGAGATCAGGGCCACCAAGTCCTCGGTCGAGGACACGTCGGCGAAGGTGTTGGCCATCGCGGTCAGCGAAGCGTTGTGCTCCTCGTCGGTGTGGGTCGCGTTGGCGTCGGAAACGAAGAACACGCGGTAGTTCAGCATCATCGCGTCGCGCGCGGTGGACTCGCAGCACACGTTGGTGGCGGTGCCCGTCACGATCACCGTGTCGATGCCGCGTCCCTGGAGGATGGCGTGCAGGTCCGAGGAACCCTCGACGAAGGCGCCGAAGCGGCGCTTGCGAACCTTCAGGTCGCCCGGCAGCACCTCGAGGCTGGGCCAGACCTCGTGCTGGGGATCACCGGGCGTGAAGGCCTCGATCATCCGCGCCCGGCGCTCGGGCGAGCAGAAATGGTCGAAGAACACCGGCCAGCCCGCCACCGCCGCCGCGTCGAAGGTGTTCTGGACGTAGACCACCAGCCCGCCCGCCCCGCGTAGCGCGGCGCTGATGCGGTTGACGTTGGGCACGATCTCGCGCGCCGTCGCGATCTCCGCCACCGCGCCCGGTGCCATGAAGCCGTTCTGTAGGTCCACCACCACGTGGGCGGTGCGCCGCGCGTCGAGGCCGCCAAAGGGATGCAGGCTCAAGCGCCGTTGTAGGATGCGATTGTACACCGCCGGGTTGATTTGGACTTTGTGCATCGCATGCCTCCGATCTGAGCACTCGCGGAAAGATCGCCTAAAAACCGCTCTGCGTCGTAGTTTCGGAGCGGACTTGCCTTCGCATTAGACGCGAGGAGGGCTGTCCGCGCAACGACGGTTGTGTACAAAATTCACTTGCCCGCCGTTCCGGGCTGTCCTCGATCAGCCGCAGGAGCACCGATGCTCATCTTCGCCGGACGCCGGTTGCTGCAGGCCATCCCAATCCTGTTCGGCGTCACGCTGGTCATCTTTGGGCTGGTGCACATCGCACCCGGCAACCCGATCGACATGCTGATGCCGCCCGAGGCCTCGCCCGAGATCATCGCGCAGATGAAGGCGGCCTACGGCTTCGACCAGCCGCTCTACGTCCAGTACCTGCTGTGGCTCGGCCGCGCCCTGACCGGCGATTTCGGGCTGTCGGTCTTCAACTCCGCCCCCGTGCTGGGGCAGCTCTTCACCGCCCTGGGCAACACCTTGGTGCTGGCGCTGCTCGCGGCGCTGCTGGGCTTCGGCTTAGGGATCGGGCTGGGGCTGGCCGCGGCGCTGCACCACGGGCGCTGTTTGGACAAGCTGCTGTCGGCGATCGCCACCGCCGGCGTCAGCCTGCCGCACTACTGGACCGCCATCGTGCTGGTGCTGTTCTTCGCGGTGCTGCGCGACTGGCTGCCGGCCCAGGGCATGGGCGACGACACGGTGCCGCTCTACCGGCGCCTGGAGTACTTGGTGCTGCCGGTGGTCACCCTGTCGCTGATCCCAATGGGCGTGGTGGGCCGCATGGTGCGCGCCACCGTGATGGACATCCTCGCCCAGGACTTCGTGGGCGCGCTGGCCGCCAAAGGCCTCACCCGCGGCCCGGTGCTACGGCACGTCGTCAAGAACGCCGCGCCCCCGGTGCTGGCGCTGATGGGGTTACAGTTCGGCTACCTGTTGGGCGGCTCGATCCTGATTGAGACGGTCTACAACTGGCCGGGCACCGGCAACCTGCTCAATCTCGCGATCTTCCGCCGCGACATACCCGTGCTGCAGGCCACCATCCTGGTGCTAGCCACCTTCTTCGTGCTGCTCAACCTCCTCGTCGACATCCTCCAGGCGATGCTCGATCCGCGCATCCGGCGCTGAGGGAGACCCATCGTGTCCGACATTTCCACCGCGAACGCCGCCGCCCTCCCCCAGGTCGCGCCGGCCCAGGCGACCAGCGGCTACTGGACGGCGGTGTGGCGCCGCCTGCGCCGCGACCCCGTGACCATCATCGTCACCCTGGTCCTGCTCTCCATCGTCCTGATCTCGGTCTTCGCGCCGCTGGTCACCTCCTACGATCCCTATGCCGGCAGCGTGATGCGCCGGCTGCGGCCGATCGGCACGCCCGGCCACTGGCTCGGCACCGACGAGACCGGGCGTGACCTGTGGACGCGGCTGGCCTACGCCGGGCGGCTGTCGCTGCTGGCCGGCGTGGCGCCGGTGATCGTGTCGCTGGCGATCGGCGGCCTGCTCGGGATCACCGCGGGCTTCGTGGGCGGCCTGGTCGGCACGCTGATCATGCGCACCATGGACGTGTTCTACGCCTTCCCCTCGATCCTGCTGGCGATCGCCATCTGCGGGCTGCTGGGCAACGGCCTGACCAACTCCATCATCGCCCTGGCGGTGGTGTTCATCCCGCCCATGGTGCGGATCTCCGAGACGGTGACCAGCCAGGCGCGCAACCTCGACTTCGTGGAGGCCGCGCGCGCCAGCGGCACCACCACCTCGCAGATCATCCGCCACCACGTGCTGAGCAACGTCCTCGGCCCGATTCTGGTCTACGCCACCAGCCTGATCAGCATCTCCATCATCCTCTCGGCGGGCCTCAGCTTCCTGGGCCTGGGCGTGACGCCGCCACAGGCGGAGTGGGGCCTGATGCTCAACTCGCTGCGGCAGTCGATCTACGTGCAGCCCTACGTCGCGGCGCTGCCGGGCCTGATGATCTTCGTCACCTCCATGTGCTTCAACCTGATGAGCGACGGGTTCCGGAGCGCCATGGACGTGCGGCTGAACAAGTGAGGGAGCGCGCGCCATGAGATCGGCCCTGCGGGCGGAACCGGACGAGCGCGACCGCGGCGGCGCGGAGCAGCCGCTGCTGATCGTGGAGAACCTGCGCAAGCACTTCCCCGTCCGCGGCGGCGTGCTCAACCGCCGGGTGGCGACGGTGCGGGCGGTGGACGACGTGTCCTTCTCCGTGCGCAAGGGCGAGACGCTGGGCATCGTGGGCGAGAGCGGCTGCGGCAAGTCCACCACCGCCCGGCTGCTGATGCACCTGATCGAGCCCGACGCCGGCAGCACCATCTTCGACGGCGACGGCGTCGGCGAGCCGGGCGGCATCACCGTCAGTGCCCTGCGGCGGCAGATGCAGATGGTGTTCCAGGACAGCTATTCCTCGCTCAATCCGCGCCTGACGATGCTGGAATCCATCGCCTACGCGCCGCGCATGCACGGCCTGCCCGCGGCGGACGCAATGCGCCGGGCGGAGGGATTGCTGGGCCAAGTCGGCCTCAACCCCGCGCAGTTCGGCCGCCGCTACCCCCACGAGCTGTCGGGCGGGCAGCGCCAGCGCGTCAACATCGCGCGCGCCCTGGCGCTGGAGCCGCGCTTGGTGATCCTCG
This sequence comes from uncultured Roseomonas sp., assembly GCA_964243365.1. Classification (GTDB taxonomy): domain Bacteria; phylum Pseudomonadota; class Alphaproteobacteria; order Acetobacterales; family Acetobacteraceae; genus Roseomonas. The sequence continues at coordinate 23,256 of CAXTEL010000029.1, forward strand.
ACGAGGCGGTCTCGGCGCTGGACAAGTCGGTCGAGGCGCAGGTGCTGAACCTGCTCGCCGAGCTCAAGGCGCGCTTCAACCTGACCTACGTGTTCATCAGCCACGACCTCAACGTGATCGAGTACATCTCCGACCGTGTGCTGGTGATGTACCTCGGCCGCGTGGTGGAGACCGGGCGGGTGGAGGAGATCTACGGCCGGCCGCGCCACCCCTACACGCGCGCGCTTCTCGCCTCCAAGCCGACGCTGGACCCGGACCGGCGCACGGCGGTGCTGCCGCTGTCCGGCGACCCGCCCAACCCGATCAACCCGCCCTCGGGGTGCCGCTTCCGCACCCGCTGCGCCTACGCCGAAGCGCGCTGCGCCGAGGTGGTGCCGCCGCTGGTCCCGCCGATGGGTGCTGCGGAGGGCGCGGGCGACGCCCACCTCGTCGCCTGCATCGTCCCCGAGGCCCAGGCGGGGACGGAGATCCGACATGCCGCCTGACGTCGCCACGGAGCACCCCGCGATCGAGGCGGAGGGCCTCACCGTCCGCTTCCGCCGCCGCGACCAGCCCGAGATCTGCGCCGTGAACGGGGCGAGCTTCTCGCTCGCCCGCGGGCAGGTGATGACCATCCTGGGCGAGTCCGGCTCGGGCAAGAGCGTCAGCCTCAAGGCGGTGATGGGGCTGCTGCCCGGCTACGCCCGCGTCGAGGGACGGCTGCGGATGGAGGGACGCGACATCCTCGCCCTGCCGCCGGCGGAGCTGGCGCGGCTGCGCGGCCGGCGGGTCTCGATGATCTTCCAGGAGCCGATGTCGGCGATGGACCCGGTCTACACGATCGGCGACCAGATCGCCGAGACCATCGTGCAGCACGAGGGCGTCGGCCGCGCGGCGGCCATGGCCCGCGCCGAAAGGCTGCTGGACCGCGTCGCCATCCCGTCCGCCGCGCGGCGGCTGCGCAACTACCCGCACGAGATGTCGGGGGGGATGCGCCAGCGGGCGATGATCGCGCTCGCCCTGGCCTGCGAGCCGTCGGTGCTGCTGGCCGACGAGCCGACCACCGCACTGGACGTCACCGTGCAGATCCAGATCCTGATGCTGCTGCGCGAATTGCAGGCGGAGCTGGGCATGGCCGTGGTGTTCGTGACCCACGACGTGGGCGTGGCGGCCGAGATTTCCGACCGCATCGCCGTGATGTACGCCGGTCGCTTCGTGGAAACCGGCACGGTGCGCGAGGTGATGCGCGCCCCTCGGCATCCCTACACCAGGGGCCTGCTGGCCTCGACCGTGCACGGGGGCATGCGCGGGCGGGAGCTGCGCACCATCCCCGGCAACCCGCCGAGCCTGGCCGACCTGCCGGCCGGCTGCCATTTCCGCCCGCGCTGCGCCGAGGCCGTGGCCCGTTGCGCGGAGGAACCACCCGTGGTGTTGCCCAATCCCGGCGCCATGGTCCGCTGCGTCCACGCCGAGCCCGCGTCCCGGGCGGCGGACGCGGTGCCGGCCTGATCCCTGCCCCCCCCGCGACGGAGACACGCGCCATGACACCCGAGATCAGCGAGCATGACTTCGCCGTGCTCGTCGCCCAGTCCGGCCTGACCCTGAGCCCGGAACAGCGGCGCGACCTGTTCGGCGTCTACGGCTACCTGGAGCAGCAGGTCGCGCGGGTGCACGCGCCGCTGCCGCGCGAGGCGGAGCCCGCCTTGGTATTCCGGCCCGAGGGGAAGTGAGATGACCGCGATACCCACCATCGCCGAGGCGGCCGCGCTGATCGCCGCGAGGAAGCTGTCGCCGGTGGAGCTGACGCGGGACTGCCTGGACCGCGTCGCCGCGCTGGACGGCGAGCTCAAGACGTTTCTGCTGCCCACGCCGGAGCGGGCTATGGCCGACGCGCGCGCCGCCGAGGCGCGGGTCATGCGGGGAAGCTCGAAAGGCAAGCTCGACGGCATCCCGATCGGCCACAAGGACATCTACGAGACCGCCGGCATCCGCACGACCGGGCACTCCTGGTTGCTGGAGCACAACATTCCCACCGCCGACGGCACCGCCGTCCGCAAGCTGGCGGAAGCCGGCACGGTGATGATGGGCAAGCTGGCGACGCACGAGTTCGCCATGGGTGGCCCATCCTTCGACCTGCCCTGGCCGCCGCCGCGTAACCCCTGGAACCTGGATCATTTCACCGGTGGCTCCTCCTCGGGCACCGGCGCCGCCGTGCCGGCCGGGCTGGTGCTGGGCGGCACCGGCTCCGACACCGGCGGCTCGATCCGCGGCCCGGCCACGCTGTGCGGGCTGTCGGGCATCAAGCCGACCTACGGGCTGGTCAGCCGCGCCGGCGTGCTGCCGCTTTCCTTCTCGCTCGACCACGCCGGGCCGATGGCCTGGACCGCCGAGGACTGCGCCATCCTGCTGGGGGCGATGGCCGGCCACGACCCCGCCGACCCGGGCAGCGCGGACCGTCCCGTTCCCGATTTCTCCGCAGGCATCGGTGCGGGCGTGAAGGGTTTGCGGGTCGGCGTCATCCGCCACTTCCACGAGGTCGACAACCCAGCAGGCGAGCCGACGCGGAACGCCATCGACGCGGCGCTGACGGTGCTGGGCGAGATGGGCGCCGAGGTTCGGGAAGTGCGGCTATCGCCGCTGCAGGACTATGCGGCGTGCGGCTGGGTCATGCTGCTGGCCGAGGCCTTCTCCGTGCACGAGCCCTGGCTCAAGTCGGACTACAACAAGTACGGCGCGCTGCTGCGCGAGCGGCTGGCGCTGGGCGGGCTGCTGCGCGGCACGGATTACGTGCAGGCGATGCGAAGGCGCCGCGTGCTGTGCGCTGAGATGACGGCGACGATGGAGGACCTCGACGTCCTCGTCACCGCCGTGCAGCCGACGGAAGCGGCGCGCATCAATGAAGTGCCGCGCTGGGCGCTGTTCGAGAAGCCGAGCTACACCATCCCGTTCAACGTCACGGGCCTGCCGGCGATCTCCATGTGCACGGGCTTCGGCCCCGGCGGCCTGCCGCTGGGCATGCAAATGGTCGGCAAGCCCTTCGCCGAGCCCACGCTGTTCCGCGCCGCCCACGCCTACGAGACGGCGACGCCCTGGCGCGAGCGCCGCCCGGCGCTGCAACCCGCCCTGACCATGGCGAAGTAGCGGCGCGCGACGGGGTCCGGCTAGCCAGGCGCCCGGGGCTGACCGCCGCGCAGCACCAGCATGGTCGCGGCCACCACCACGGCGGAACCGAGCAGCGTCGCCGTCGTCGGAACGTCGCCGAACCACAGGTAGCCGATTACGATGGACCAGAGCAGCCCGGTGTACTGCACCGGCGCCAATGCGGCCGCCCCCGCGTAGGCCAGTGGCCGCATGATGACGTACTGGCACACGCCCGAGGCCAGCCCCATGCCGACCAGTCCCGCCAGCTCCGCGCCGCTCGGCCGCACCCAGGAAAGGAACAGCGTCGGCAGCAGCAGCAGCGAGGACAACGACATGTACCAGATCACGATGCTCAGCGTGTGGTCGGTCAGCGACAGCGATCGCTGCTGCAGCATGTTCAGCGCGCCGATGAAGGCCGCGGCGAGCGAGAACAGGGCGCCGATCTCCGTCATCCCGCCGCTGCCGGGCCGCACCACGACCAGCACGCCCGCGAAGCCGACGAACACCGCGGCCCAGGACATCGGCGTCACGCGCTCGCTCAGCAGCGGCACGGCCAGGGCGACGACGATCAGCGGCCGGATGAAGGAGATCGCAGTTGCTTCCGCGAGCGGCACGAGATTGAAGCCCGCGAAGGCGAGCATCAGCGACGCGGTCATGGTGGCGGCGTGCGTGGCGTGACGCCGCAGGTGTCGCGTGCGCAGCCGGTGCAGCCCGCCGGTCGCGAGCAGGATCGCGATCAGCGGCGGCAGCGCGAAGGCGTTGCGGAAGAACACGATCTGATTGACAGGGAAGCGCATTGCTTGATCCTTGACCACGCCGTTGAGCACCGAGAACAGCGCGATCCCCGTGAACATGATGATTGCGGCCTTGTGCAGGTCCTGCCGCGGCATCGCGGACGCGACGTCGTCCCGTCCGCGCAAACGTTCCAACGCGCGACGCATCGTGGCCGCGACCTGCATCAGCAAAGCGCTCCGGTATCGTGCATGGTCCGCGCGCTGCCCGTTCCGAAGTTTCTTTTCCTGATCTATAGGATCGCGACGCCGGCGTCACGGCCGCATCGCGATTCCTGGCACGTCGGTTGCTCAACAGATGTCGAGGCGCGCGTCGGCGATGGTCCGGTGACCGGCGCGGCGTCGCGAGGGGATGCGACGGCGATCCGCGCGCCGTTGCCCGGCAAGGAGAACGGCTTTGGACGACGCGCATCAATTCAGCACGATCGCGGAGCTGTCGCGGCTGATCCGCGCGCGGGCGCTCTCGCCCGTGGAGGTGACGCGGGCCTGCCTGTCGCGCGTGAAGGCGCTCGACGGCCAGCTGAACAGCTTCATCCTGCTGATGGAGGAGCAGGCACTCGCCGAAGCGCGCCGCGCGGAAGCCGAGATCGTCGCCGGCAGTTGGAAGGGCCCGCTGCACGGCATCCCCCTCGGGCTCAAGGACATCTACAACACCGCGGGCGTCGCCACGACCGGCCATTCCGCCCTGTTCCGCGACCACGTGCCGGCGGAGGACGCGACCACGGTGCGCCTGCTGCGCGAGGCGGGGGCGATCATGCTGGGCAAGCTCTCGACCTGGGAGTTCGCCATCGGCGGTTCCTCCTTCGACCTGCCCTGGCCGCCGGCGCGCAACCCGTGGAACACCGCGCTCGACACCTCGGGCTCCTCGTCCGGCTCCGGCGCTGCCGTGGCGGCGGGTCTGGTGCCCGGCGCCATGGGTTCGGACACCGGCGGCTCGATCCGCGGGCCGGCGGCGTGGTGCGGCATCGCCGGCCACAAGCCGACCTACGGCCTGCTCAGCCGGCGCGGCATCCTGCCGCTGTCCTTCTCGCTCGACCACGCCGGGCCGATGTGCTGGACCGCCGAGGACTGCGCGCTGATGATGCAGGTGCTCGCCGCGCACGACCCGCTCGACGCCGCCAGCGCCGACCCCGGGCTGATCGACTTCGCTGGCGCCGTCGGCGGCGGCATCGACGGTTTGCGCGTCGGCGTGGTGCGGCACTTCTTCGAGCACGACCTGCCGTGCGACCCGGAGGTGCTCGCCACTTTCGAGGCGACGCTGCGCGCCCTGGAGGCGGCGGGCGCCGCGGTGCGGGACGTGCGGCTCTCTCCCTTCGGCGCGTACGGCGCGGTGGTCAGCCTGATCTCGCGCGCCGAATCCTACGCCGTCCACGAATCCCACCTGCGCGACACGCCGGAACTCTACGGCGAGTACGGCCGCTGCCGGCTGATGGCCGGCGCCTTCGTGCGCGGCGCCGACTACGTCAACGCCATGCGCCATCGCGCCCGCCTGGTGGCGGAGATGGCCGAGGTGATGCGGGAGGTGGACGTGCTGCTTTTCCCCACGTCGCTGCGGACCGCGGGGCCGCTGGGCGAGGACACCATGGCCGGCGGGCGTCAGCCCTTCCTCAACCGCGTGTTCAACGCCACCGGCGGGCCTGGCCTGTCGGTGTGCAACGGCTTCTCGGCCGCGGGCATGCCGATCGCGCTGCACGTCGGCGGCCGGCCGTTCGAGGACGACCTCGTGCTCAGGGTGGGCGACGTGGTGGAGCGGGCGATGGGCACGCGCACGCGCCGGCCCGTGCTCGCGGACGCCGTCAGGGCGGCGGCGGAATGAGGGGGATGGACATGTCGTTCGAGGAACGCCTCAAGGCGCAGGGACTGGGGCTGCCGGCGGCGGAGGTGCCGAAGCTGGAAGCGATCGTGGCGGAACTGGACGCGGCGGCGGAGGTGGTGCGCGGCGCCCGTCCCTACGCCGAGGAGCCGCTGAGCGCCTTCCGCCTCAGGCGCGCCTGAACCCCGTCCACCCGGGCACGAACTGAGTTCGGGCCCGGGCTCCCCCTGGGTCCCCGGCGGGATCCGGGGGCAAAGTCCCTGGACTGGCCTCGAACCAGCGAGAGCCTACGCCGCCCGGGCCAGCACCGGCGGCTTCTCCGCCATCCCCCAGCCGGCGGTGATCTTCTCCACCGCGCGGCCGGCGCGCAGCAGCAGCGCCTCCTCGAAGGGCCGGCCGACCAGCTGCGCCGACAGCGGCAGGCCGGAGCGCGACAAGCCGGCCGGCATGGACAGCGCGGGGTTGCCGGTGACGTTGAACGGCATGGTCTGGATCGGCACGTTCGAGGGCAGCCGCTGCGGCACCTCGTCGAAGCGCGGCGCGGTGTGCAGCGCGCAGGCGGTCAGCAGCACGTCGTGCCGGCGCAGCGCCACCCGGTTCACCGCCACCGACAGCTCCCGCCGCAGCCGCTGCGCCTGCACGTAGTCCGCCGCACTGAGCGTGGCGCCCAGGACCAAGCGCATCAGCAGCAGCTCGCCGTAGGCCAGCGGACGGGCGCGCAGGTCGGCCTCGTGGATGGCGTAGGCCTCGGACAGCAGGATCACGCGGCCGCAGCTGTTGAACAGCGCGTAGTCCGGCAGCACCACCTCCTCCACGGTCGCGCCGGCCGCGGTCAGGGCGTCCGCCAGGCGGTCCAGGGCGGCGGGCACCTCCGGCGACAGCCCGTCGGCGTCGCGGTACAGGTTTCGCGGCAGGCCGACGCGCAAGCCTTCCACGCCGTCCTCCAGGCCCGAGCGCAGGTCCGCGCCGGGCCGGTCGGCGCTGGCCGGGTCGGCGGGATCGTGGCCGGCGATCACCTCGGTGGTGATGGCCGCGTCCTCGACGGTGCGCGACAGCGGGCCGCAATGGTCGAGCGTGTAGGACAACGGGAACACGCCGCGCCGGCTCACCAGCCCGTAGGTCGGCTTCAGCCCCACCGTGCCGCAGTAGGCCGCGGGGCCGCGTATGGAACCGCCGGTGTCCGACCCCATCGCCGTGCGCACCATGCCCGCCGCCACCGCCGCCCCGGACCCCGAGGACGAGCCGCCGGTCACGTGCTCGGCGTTCCAGGGATTGCGGGCGGGCGGCCAGGGCAGGTCGAAGGACGGGCCGCCCATGGCGAACTCGTGCGTCGCCAGCTTGCCCAGCAGCACGCCCCCCGCGGCGGCGAGCTTGGCCGCGACCACGCTGTCGGCCGCCGGCACGTCGTGCTCCCGCAGCTTCGAGTGGCAGGTCGTGCGGATGCCGGCGGTGTCGTAGATGTCCTTCAGCGCGTAGGGGATGCCGTGCATCGGGCCGCGGTCCCGGCCGGCGGCCAGTTCCGCGTCGGCGCGCGCGGCGTCGGCCAGGGCGCGCTCCCCGGTCACCAGCAGGAAGCTGTGCAGCGCGCCGTCCAGCGTCGCGATCCGGTCCAGCAAGTGCCGGGTCAGCGCGGCGGAGGTGAGGCCGCCGGCGCGCAGGCGCCGCCCGGCCTCGGCGATGGAAAGGTCCTCCAACGCGGTCCCGGTCACGGCGCGTCGCCCCGGGTGATGGTGTCGAGGTCGTAGGTCCCGGCCGGCTCGGCGGCAGCCGTGCGGGGCTGGCGGAGCTGTGGCAGCATGGCCTGCAGGTCGAGGAAGCCGGCCAGGACGCCGGCGTAGCGGTCGGGGGGCAGGGCGATTCCGGCACGCTCCAGCAGCATGTCCAGTTCGGGGTAGCGATCGGCGGCGGTCGGCATGGTGAAGCTCCGTGGCATTGAGCTGGCCAGCAGTGTTGGATACAGTTCCGGGAGTTTAGGCGACGCATCCGGCGATTGTCGCGCGTGTTTTGCGGGCGGAAACCGCGCCGGGCCCCATCGAGAGCCATTAATGTGTACAATCTGCCCAATAAGTGGCCGATGCCCGGACCCGTGCGCGCCCCGCACCACCGTGGGCGGGACGCATCCGGCATGCTCGCGCGCGGCCACGCCGCGGCATCCCCGGACGGGCCGCGCCCCCGGACCAGCGATGCCGCGACGCCGGGCGCGAACCCTCGCCGGGTGCGGCGCGTGGCACGGTGATTGCTGCTTCTCCCGCTGCCCCGTGCCGCGCCACGAGGAGACCGAGGAGCCGAGATGAAGCTTGCCTTCCTGCGCCTCTCCGCCACGCTGGGCCTGCTGACCGCCCTCCTCGGCGCCGCCCCCGCGCCCGCCCGCGCCGAAACGGTGCTGCGCGTGGCCATGACCGCCGGCGACATACCGCTGACCGCCGGCCTGCCGGACCAGGGATTCGAGGGCTGGCGCTTCGTCGGCTACAACCTGTTTGACTCGCTGGTGCTGTGGGATCTGTCGCGCTCCGACCGCATCGCCGACATCAAGCCCGGCCTGGCGAGCGGCTGGCGTATCGACCCCGCCGACAGCCGCCGCTGGATCTTCGAGCTGCGCCGCGGCGTGAAGTTCCACGACGGCAGCGATTTCGACGCCGAGGCGGTGATCTGGAACTTCGGGCGCTTCACCAAGGAAGGCACGCCGCAGTTCAACGCCCGCCAGTTCGCCTTCGCCCGCGGCTACCTCACCAACTTCGAGGCCGTGGAGCAGGTGGACGAGAACACCGTCGCCTTCACCACCAAGCAGCCGGACAGCCTGTTCCCCTACAACCTATCCTTCCTGATGATGGCCAGCCCGGCCCGCTCGGCGGAGGTGCGCCACGACGCCGACGCCTTCTCGCGCAGCCCGTCGGGCACTGGCCCCTACCGCTTCGCCAGCATGGTGCCGGGTGAGCGGCTGGAGCTGATGCGCAACGAGGGCTACTGGGACGCCGCGCGCGTGCCCAAGCACGACCGGCTGGTGCTGCTGCCGATGCCGGAGGCCTCCACGCGCGCCGCGTCGCTGCTGTCGGGTCAGGTGGACTGGATCGAGGCGCCGTCGCCCGACACCATCCCGCGCCTGCGCTCGGGGGGAATGCAGGTGGTAACCAACGCCTACCCGCACAACTGGGCCTACCAGCTGAACTTCGTGGACGGGCCGTTCCGCGACGTGCGCGTGCGCCGCGCCGCTAATCACGCGCTCAACCGCGCCGACATGGTGGAGATGCTGGGCGGCGTGACGGTGGAGGGCTTCGCCACCGTGCCGCCCTCGACCAGCTACTACGGCAACCCGGTGCGCTACGAGTACGACCCGGCCAAGGCGCGCGCCCTGCTGCGCGAGGCCGGCTGCCTGCCGTGCCGGGTCAGCTTCGCCATCTCCACCTCCGGTTCGGGCCAGATGCAGCCGCTGCCGATGAACGAGCTGGTCAAGGCGCAGCTCGAGGCAGCGGGCTTCCAGGTAAACCTGGAGGTGATGGACTGGAACGCGCTGCTGCAGGTGTCGCGCGACGGGCGGGAGAAGAACCCCGCGATCCACGGCATCAACATCAGCCGCGCCACGCAGGACCCGTTCAACGGCATGCTCCGCCACGTCTGGAGCACGCAGTGGGCGCCGCGCGGCAGCAACTGGGGCCATTACAAAGACGATGAGACCGACGCCCTCATCAGCAAGGCCCTGGGCACCTTCGACACGGCGCAGCGCCTGCCGATCCTGACCCAGATCCACGAGCGCATGAACGAGCAGGCGGTGATGCTGTGGGTGGCGCACGACCTCAACCCGCGCGCCATGTCGCCGCGCGTGCGCGGCTTCGTGCAGGCGCAGAGCTGGTTCCAGGACCTGACCCCGGTCACGGTAGCACCGCGCTGAGGCCCCGCCCGTGCTCGTCTACGTCCAGCGCCGCCTGCTGACCGTGCTGCCCATCGCGCTGGGCGTATCGATGGTCTGCTTCGCCCTGGTCTACCTGGCGCCCGGCGACCCGATCCAGACCCTGCTGCCGCCCGACGCGGACGCCGAGACAGTGGCCCGGCTCAAGGCGATGTACGGCCTCGATCGGTCGCTGCCGGTGCAGTACCTGTCCTGGCTGGGGCGGATCGTGACCGGCGACTTCGGCCGCTCCATCGCCACCGGGCGGCCGGTGCTGGACGAGATACGGCGCTCCCTGGGCAACACCGTTCTGCTGGCCGCGCTGGCCATGACGCTGGCCTTCCCGCTCGCCCTGGGCCTGGGCGTCGTCGCGGGCTACCGCACCGGCGGCTGGCTGGACCGGATCGTCACCGGAACAGCGATCCTGGGCGTGTCGGTGCCGAACTACTGGCTGGGCATCGTGCTGGTGATCATCTTCTCCGTGGAATACGGGCTGCTCCCGGCCTCAGGCATGGGGCCCGGCGGCTCGGCCGGCTTCGACCCGACCAGCGCCGACCAGATGCGCTACGTCATCCTGCCGGTGATCACCCTGTCCATGATCCCAGTGGGCATCATCGCTCGCACCGCGCGCTCGGCGGTGGCCGAGGTGATGGCGCAGGAGTTCGTGGTGACGTTGCGCGCCAACGGCCTGCCTCGGCGGCGGATCGTGCGCCGCGTGCTGAAGAACGCGTTGCCCTCGATCTTGGCAGTGATGGGGCTGCAGTTCGGCGCGCTGATGGGCGGCTCGATCCTGATCGAGACGGTGTTCGCCTGGCCCGGCACCGGCTTCCTGCTGAGCAAGGCCATCCTCGCCCGCGACGTGCCGGTGCTGCAGGGCACCATCTTGGTGCTGGCGATGATCTTCGTGACGACCAATCTCGCGGTGGACCTCGTGCAGTCGTCCATCGACCCTCGGATCAAGCGCGTCTGACGGAGCTGGAGCGATGAGCACCGCGACCACGTCGGCCACTCTCGCGGCGGAGGCATCCGCCCCGGTGGCGCCGCGGGTTCGGGGCTACTGGGGCACCGTCGGCGAGCGGCTGCGCCACGACCCCGTGACGCTGTTCTTCGGCGCCGTCGTGCTGCTGATCGTGCTGGTGGCGGTGTTTGCCCCGCAGATCGCGCCGATGGACCCGTACAAGGAGAGCATCGTCCGCCGGCTCAAGCCGCCCGGCTACATGAACCACGCGCTGGGTACCGACGAGCTGGGGCGGGACATGCTGTCGCGGCTGATCCACGGCGGCCGGCTGACGCTGCTGATGGGCTTCGTACCGGTGCTGATCGCCACCCTGGTGGGCGGCGGCCTGGGCGTGCTGGCGGGGCTGGCCGGCGGTTGGGTCAACGCGCTGATCATGCGGGTGATGGACGTCTTCTACGCTTTTCCGTCGGTGCTGCTGGCGGTGGCGATCTCGGGCGCCATGGGCGGCGGCGTGTTCAACGCGCTGATCGCCCTGTCGCTGGTGTTCATTCCGCCCTTCTGCCGCGTGGCCGAGACCGCGACCACGCAGGTGCGCTCGCTGGACTACGTGGACGCGGCGCGCGCCACGGGGGCCAAGATGCGCCTGGTGCTGTGGCACCACGTGCTGGGCAACGTGCTGGGCCCGGTGCTGATCTACGCGTCGGGCATGATCAGCGTCAGCATCCTGCTGGGCTCGGGGCTGTCCTTCCTCGGGCTGGGCGTGAAGCCGCCGGAGCCGGACTGGGGGCTGATGCTGAACACGCTGCGGCAGTCGATCTACGTCAACCCGTTGGTGGCGGCGATGCCGGGCATCGCGATCTTCGTCACTTCGGTGAGCATCAACATGGTCAGCGACGGCCTGCGCTCGGCGATGGACGTGCGGGTGTGATGCGCCCCGACCTCCACAGCCCGGCGACGGACGTCGGCGGCCCGGCGCAGCCGCTGCTGGACGTGCGCGGCATGCGCAAGCACTTCCCGATCCGCGGCGGCGCCTTGCAGCGCGTCGTCGGCCACGTCCGCGCCGTGGACGGCGTGTCCTTCTCCGTGCGCAAAGGCGAGACCCTGGGCGTGGTGGGCGAGTCCGGCTGCGGCAAGTCCACCCTGGCGCGGCTGGTGATGCGCTTGATGCGCCCTGATTCCGGCGAGCAGATCTTCGACGGCGAGGCGGTGGGCGAGCCGGGCGGCATCTCGGTGGCCGCCATGCGCCGGCAGGTGCAGATGGTGTTCCAGGACAGCACCTCCTCGCTCAACCCGCGGATGCCGGTGCAGGGCTCGGTCGCCTTCGGGCCGCTGGCGCACGGGGTCGGGCGCGACGAGGCCCTGGCGCTGGCGCGCGAGCTGCTGCTCAAGGTCGGGCTGAACCCGGCGCAGTTCGGGCCGCGCTACCCGCACGAGTTGTCGGGCGGGCAGAAGCAGCGCGTAAACATCGCCCGCGCGCTCGCCATGCGGCCGCGCATGGTGATCCTCGACGAGGCGGTCTCGGCGCTGGACAAGAGCGTCGAGGCGCAGGTGCTGAACCTGCTGCGCGCGCTCAAGCGCGAGCTGAACCTCACCTACGTCTTCATCAGCCACGACCTCGGCGTGGTGCGCTGGATCAGCGACCGCGTGCTGGTGATGTACCTGGGCGAGGTGGTGGAGATCGGGCCCTCGGAGCTGATCTACACCGCGCCCAAGCACCCCTACACCCGCGCCCTGCTGGCCTCGCGCACCTCCATGGATCCCGACCGCCGGCTGGAGGAGGCCCCCGTCACCGGCGACCCGCCCAACCCGGTCAACCCGCCCTCCGGCTGCCGCTTCCACACGCGCTGCCCGCACGCGGAAGCCGTGTGCTCGGTCCTCGCGCCGCTGCTGGGGGACGGCACCGCGGCGAGCGCCCACCTCGCCACCTGCCATATCCAGGACCCGGGCTCCGGCCACAGCTTGGCCGGACGCTTCGCCGCCGTCCCGACGGCGCCGGCGGAGGCGGTGCATTGACCGGGGCCCCGGGGATGGGCGCCCCGGCGCCGCTGGTGGAGGTCGAGGACCTCACCGTGCGCTTCGTCACGCGCGAGAACACGGTGCGCGCCGTCAACGGCGTCACCTTCTCCATGCTGCCCGGCGAGGTGCTGTGCATCCTGGGCGAGAGCGGCTCGGGCAAGAGCGTCACCATGCGCGCCCTGATGCGGCTGTTGCCACCCGGTCGCGCGGTGATCGAGGGCCGCGTGCGCGTCGCCGGCCAGGACGTGGCGACGATGAACGAGGCCGCGCTGAACCGCTTCCGCGGCGGCATCGCGTCGATGATCTTCCAGGAGCCGATGACCGCCTTCGACCCGGTGGCCCGCGTGGGCGACCAGATCGCGGAGGTGGTGGCGCTGCACCGGGGCGTTTCCCGCAAGGCGGGACGGGTCCGGGCGCTGGACCTGTTCGACCTGGTGCGAATCCCGTCGGCGCAGCGGCGGCTGGACGCCTACCCGCACGAGCTGTCGGGGGGCCTGCGGCAGCGCACCATGATCGCCATGGCGCTGAGCTGCGAGCCGAAGCTTCTGCTGGCCGACGAGCCGACCACGGCGCTGGACGCTACGGTGCAGATCCAGGTGCTGATCCTGCTGCGCAAGCTGCAGCGGGAGATGGGCATGTCGGTGATCTTCGTCACCCACGATCTCGGCGTGGCGGCCGAGATCGCCGACCGCGTCGCGGTGATGTACGCCGGCCGCATCGTGGAAAGCGGGCCGGTGCGCGGCGTGCTGCGCGAGCCGCTGCATCCCTACGCCGCCGGGCTGCTGGCTTCCACCGTGCACGACCAGCCGCGCGACCGCGACCTGGAAACCATCCCCGGCGCGCCCCCGGACCTGCGCGAGCTGCCCCGGGGCTGCTCCTTCGCCCCGCGCTGCGCCCGCGTCGGCCCGGATTGCCTCGACGAGGAGCCGGCGCCCCGCTCCCCCGTTCCCGATCGCGTCGCCCGCTGCGTGCGGGTGGCGAACGCGACAGCTACCACTCCCCTGGCCGAGGTCGTCTGAACATGCACGAGATCTCCATTCCCGACGACATCGTGCGGCGGGTGATCGCCCGGCGCGGCACCGCCCACCCCTTCGCCGACCTCGACCCGCGGCGCACCGCGCTGGTGGTGGTGGACATGCAGAACGGCTTCATGCGCGCCGACATCGGCCACGCCTACTGCGCCACGGCGGTGGAGATCGTGCCGGCAATCAACCGGCTGGCCCGGGCGGTGCGCGGCGCGGGCGGCGCGGTGTTCTTCGTGCAGAACACCTTCGACGCGCGGTCCGCCCGCGAATGGTCGGTGATGGAGGAGCTGTCCACGCCCGAGCGCCGCGCCGCCCGCGCCCGCTCCATGGGCGAAGGCACCGAGGGCCAAGCGCTGTGGCCTGGGCTGGAGGTGCTGCCCGGCGACCAAGTGGTGAGGAAGTATCGGTTCAGCGCCTTCATCGGGGGCTCCTCGGCGCTGCCGGACATGCTGCGCGCCGGCGGCCACGACACGGTGCTGATCACAGGCACCGTGACCAACGTGTGCTGCGAATCCTCGGCCCGCGACGCGATGATGCTGAACTTCCGCGCGGTGATGGTGTCCGACGCCAACGCCGCCAACTCGGATGCCGAGCACAACGCATCGCTGGTCTCCTTCTATTCCGCCTTCGGCGACGTGATGAGCGTGGCGGAGCTGGAAGGCTGCCTGGAGCGCGGCGCGCGGCGCGCGGCGGCGTGAGGGCGCGCGTCGCCTTCATCGGCACCGGCGGCACCATCGCCTCGGTGGGAAGGGGGCCGCTGGACACCACCGACTACGGCTCGGCCGGCAACCCGATGCTGGACTCCGCCGCCATCCTGGCCCGCTTCCCAGAGGTGGCGGAGGTGGCCGACGTGTTCGCCGTCCCCTTCGGCGCCGTGCCCAGCCCCGACATCCACTTCCCCACCTGGAAGGCGCTGGTGGCGCTGTGCGACCGGCTGGTGGCCGAGCACCCCGACCTCGCCGGCATCGTGGTCGGCCACGGCACCGCGACGCTGGAGGAGACCGCCTACGCCCTGCATTTGACGGTGAAGGTGCCGGTGCCCGTGGTGGTGGTGGGGTCGCAGCGTCCGCCCTCGGCCCTGTCCAGCGACGCCGGGATGAACCTGGTGAACGCGGTGCGGGTGGCGTCCGATCCGGCTTCGCGCGGCCTGGGCGTGCTGGTGGTGCTGAACGACGAGATCCAGTCGGCGCGCGAAGTGACCAAGACCTCGACCGGCCGGTTGCAGACCTTCCGCTCCCCCGACTTCGGCGTGCTGGGGCAGGCGGACGGGGATTCGGTCAACCATTACCGCCGGCCACTGCGCCGCGGCGCCCCGGACACGGAGTTCGACCTGTGTCCGCTCGACGCCCTGCCGCGGGTCGACGTCACCTACAGCTACGCCGGGTCCGACGGCACCGCGGTGCGCGCCTTCCTGGCTGCCGGCGCCCGGGGCATCGTTTCTGCCGGCTTCGCCCCGGGCTTCTGCGGCCCCGGCGACCTGGAGCCGCTGCGCGAGGCCGCGGCGCGCGGGGTGATCGTGCTGCAATCCACCCGGGCCGGCTCGGGGCGGGTGTTCCCCACCACCAAGCTGCGCGGATACGGCTTCCTGGCCGCCGACAACCTTTCGCCGCAGAAGGCGCGCATCCTGCTGGCCCTGGCCTTGACGGTGACGCGCGACCCGGACGGGGTCGCCCGCATCCTGCGCGAGTACTGACGCCCGGCGATGCACGGCACGCCTCCGGCGGGGCGGGCGCGACGTTCAATTTTCGCGACCATTGCGTTCACGCCGTCGGCTTCCATTTTCCCGGAACGCGCGGCACGTCCGAGGCCGCCGGGAGGAAGCTGATGCCCACGCGGTCACAGGACGTCCTGCGCCGGTTGCGCGAAGCGATCCTCGTCGGCGATTACCCCCCGGACTCGCGGCTGAACGAGGTCGACCTGGCCAGCAGCTTCGACGTTTCCCGTACGCCGGTGCGTAGCGCGCTCGGAACGCTGGCCGCCGAGGGGCTGCTGCACTACCGGCCCAACAGCGGCTACGTCGTCCGCGGCTTCGGGGCCGAGGACGTCCTGCACGTCTACGAGGTGCGCGCGGCGCTGGAAGGGCTGGCCGCCCGCCTGGCCGCCGAGAACGGCCTGCCCGACGCGCTGCGCGACCGGATGCGCGCCGCCCTGTCGGAAGGCGAGGCAGTAGCGCGCACCGCGACGGTGGACGGTGCGCGGGTAGAAGCCTGGAGCCGCGCGAACGAGCGCTTCCACCACGTGGTCTTCGAGGCCTGCGGCAACCCGCACCTGCTTTCCGTCATTGAGCGGAACCGCGCCGTGCCGCTGCTGCGCCAGATGAAGTTCCGCTGGCACCACGGCCGCACGGTGCGGCGCAGTCAGGAGGAGCACGAGGAGATCCTCGGCGCGATCACGGCGCGCCAGGGCACCCGCGCCGAGGCCCTGGTACGCGAGCACGTGCTGCGCTTCGGCCAGCACCTCGCGCGGGAATGGCGGCGGACGCGGGCGGCGGATCCGGACGGGGCGGTGGCCCTGCTGCGCACGGTCGCCTGATCGGGGCGCCCAATTCCACTGCGTCCGCGACCGCGGGGCGCTGCTCCACCGCGGCGGGATCACGGAGCGGGGCGGAGGCCGTCCCCCGCGCTCCCTTCGGCGACCACATCCGCACGCTCCTGGAGCCATGCCGGACCCCGACCCGGACCGTTCGTCGCTCCGCCCGCCGGCCTGACCGCGTCGGGAGCATTCCCCCCGGTCGCCCGCGCGAGTTCACGGCTGGGTCCGCGAACCTCCCGAGGGCGCGGCGGGGACCGGGCCCGCCGGCCCTGGTCCCGGGCTCGGACCAGCGAGGACCGGCGCCGGCCCCGACGCGCCGCGCCGGGCCGCGCGCAGCAGCCGTGCCGCCGCCGCGGGCGGCAGGG
>CAXTEL010000030.1:0-39009 GCA_964243365.1 uncultured Roseomonas sp.
ATCGTGCCGATGTTGCAGTGCGGCTTGTTCCGCTCGAACTTCGCCTTCGCCATGGGAGTTCTCGATCCTCGTGCGTGTCGCCCGTCCGGGACGGCCGGGGGAGATGTCAGGGACGTGCCGGTGGCCGGCGCCTTGGAGCGGGTGACGGGGATCGAACCCGCACAACCAGCTTGGAAGGCTGGGACTCTACCATTGAGCTACACCCGCACGGCGCCAGCCCGGGAGATATGGAGGGGGTTGGATTTGAACCAACGTAGGCGTGAGCCAACGGATTTACAGTCCGTCCCCTTTAGCCGCTCGGGCACCCCTCCGCAGTCTCCCCCAGCCGGCGGGAGCGCGCGCACTAGCCGGGAAGCGCGGAGGCTGTCAACGCGACCGCCCGGCCTCGCGTCCAGGCCCGGGATGTGCAGGATGCGCCGCATGCCCCCGCCCCGCCGCCCGAGAGAGCCCAGCCGTCCCCGCAACGCGCCGCCTGGGGGCCGCGGAACGTCGGCCCCCGGGGAACGGGGATCGTCGGAGCGGGCATCCCCGGAACGCGGCTCCCCACCGCTCGCGGGGCGCGCGACGTCGCCCGGCGGACGTGAGGCTTCCCCGCCCCGCCCGCACGCGGCCCGCCCCCCCGGCAAGCGTGCAGCCCCTTCGCCGGAAGGGCGCGCCATTCCCTCCCCGGCGGTCCGGCCACCCTCGCCACCCCGCGAGCGCGGCTCGCCCGCAGTGGGGCGTGGCACCCCGCCGCTCCACCCGCGCGGCGGCTTCCCCGGCCGCCGCGACGCCTCGCCCGAGGACACCGGGCGTCCGGCCCGCGACGGCGACCGTTCGCCGCGGGGCGAGGCGCCGCAGCACCGCGCCGCGATCCACCGGCCGGGCCCGGCGCGCCCGGACGACTGTTCCGCCGCGCCTCCGCCGCGCGTCGAACGACCGCCCGCCCCGGCCCTCCGCGGCAGGCCCGCCGCCGCGCCGCGCGACCGCCGTCCCGCCTTCGCCTCGGAAGCGCGGGACGAGGCGCCCTTCCCGCGTCCGGCCCCGCCGCAGGAGCGCCCCGAACCCGGCACGCTGTGGCTGCACGGCCTACACGCCGTGGCCGCCGCCCTGCGCAACCCCCACCGTCGTCTCAAGCGCCTGCTGCTGACCGCCGAGGCCGAGGCCGCGCTGGCCGAGCGCCTGCCGCCGCCGTGGAAGCTCGCGGCCGAGCGGGTCGGGGACCGCACGCGCTTCCACACCTTCCTGCCCGAGGACGCGGTGCACCAGGGCGCCGCCCTGCTCGTCCACGCCCTCGCCTCGGCCCGGCTCGAGGACGCGCTGGCCGCCTCCCCCGGCCCGGTGCTGCTGCTCGACCAGGTGACCGACCCGCGCAACGTCGGCGCCATCCTGCGCTCGGCGGCGGCCTTCGGCGCGGCCGCGGTGGTGATGCAGGACCGCCACGCGCCGCCCGAAACCGGCGCCCTGGCCCGCGCCGCGTCCGGCGCGCTCGAGAGCGTGCCCGTGGTGCGCGAGGTCAATCTGTCGCGCGTGATCCTGCTGCTCCAGAAGCGCGGCGCCTGGGTCATGGGGCTGGCCGGCGAGGCGCCGCGGTCGCTGGCCGCCGCGACCGACGGCCTGGCCGGCCGCCGCGCCGCCCTGGTGCTGGGCGCCGAGGATGCCGGGCTGCGCCGCCTCCAGCGCGAAACCTGCGACGAGCTGGTGCGGCTGCCGATGGCGCCGGGGGTGGAGAGCCTGAACGTCGCCGCCGCCGCCGCGGTCGCGCTCTACGAGCTGGCGCGCGGGCGGGACTGACCACCGCGGTCGCCTCCGCGCGCGTTTCCGGCCGCGGGGTGACGCCAAATTAACGGGCGTGGCCGTAGGATGCGCCCTCGCCCGACCGGGCTCCAGAACCGCGCCAGGATGGCCGACGACCCGAGGGGGAAACACCCGTGCGGCCCACCGAATGGCAGACCATGAGCGACGACCTACAGCTGATCATGTCCCGCGAGGCGCTCCGGCGCGCCGCCGAAACCCTGGCCGGCCACGCCGAGCTGCTCGCCGAGGAGATGGAGCTCGGCACGCTGCTCGACCGCGGCGGCCCGGATGCCTTGCGCCTCTTCGCCGCGGTGGTGCGCGCCACCAACCAGGACGCCTTCGGCGCGGTGGGCCATGCCTGAGCCGAGCCCGCCCCGCACCCGTCGGACGGGATGTTGAGCGCCGGCGCCGGGCGCGGTATCGCTGCGGCCTCTGACCGTCCCGAGCCGGGTTAGCACAGCGGTAGTGCAGCGGTTTTGTAAACCGAAGGTCGGGGGTTCGATCCCCTCACCCGGCACATCCCCCACGCCGGGCCGACCGCGCAATCCCCACCTCTCGCGACGGGTCGCGCCGCCCCTCCCTCACGGGCGCCAATCCCCCCGCGCGCCCAGTTTCTTGCCGCCGGCCGCGCACGGCGTGCAACCCGGCCCACGAACCGGCGCTCAGGGTTCCAAACCCTCTAGGAGCCCGCACCCGTGTTTTCCCTCATCGGCACTGTCATCATCGGCCTCCTGGCCGGCATCGTCGCCAAGTTCCTGATGCCTGGCCGCGATCCCGGCGGCTTCATCATTACCGCCCTCCTGGGCATCGTCGGCGCCGTGGTCGCGACCTACCTCGGCCAGGCGCTCGGCTGGTACGGGCCGGGCCAGGGCGCGGGCTTCATCGGCGCCGTGGTCGGCGCCATCATCCTGCTGGTGCTGTACCGCTTCACCATCGGCCGCTCGCGGACCGGCTGAGGCCGCGCAACGCCGGCCCGGGTCTGCCTCTGGGCCGGCGCGCCCCTTCTCGCCGGCGCGCGCCGCTTCGCACCTTCGCCCCATTACCGCGACCAGCGACCGCCGGCGCGATGAACCCGCGCTTAGGCCCGGGTTCGCCCGAACGGCGAACCGGTCAGGTGACTTGTTCCGGGTGGCGTTCGCATGAATCCTCTTGTGCACCGCGGCAGGAACGCGCATTTTCGGCTATGTTACTGTATATCTATGCGAACACATCGTCACCTCTTCACATGAACACATATCGAGGTGTTGGCGGCGGGCGGTTCTTCCGATGCTGAGCCCCGTCGCTCTCCCACCCAGCCTGCCGGAGGTCAACCGCAGCGTCGCCGTGCCGGTCGGCGGCAGCTTCGGGCGCAAGCTTCTGGCCTTCATGGGTCCGGGCTACCTCGTCGCCACCGGCTACATGGACCCCGGCAACTGGGCCACCTCCATCGCCGGCGGCTCGGCTTTCGGCTACACCCTGCTCAGCGTCGCGCTGCTGTCCTCGCTGATGGCCATGCTGCTGCAATCTCTGTGCGCGCGGGTGGGCATCGCCACTGGGCGCGACCTCGCCCAGCTCTGCCGCGAGCGGTTCCCGGCCTTCCTCACCTACCCACTGTGGCTGCTGGCGGAACTCGCGATCTGCGCCACCGATCTCGCCGAGCTGATCGGCACGGCGGTGGCACTGCAACTGCTGTTCGGCATCCCGCTGCTGCTGGGCGTGGCGCTCACCGCCGCCGACGCGCTCCTCGTGCTCTGGCTCCAGCACAAGGGCGTGCGCTGGCTGGAGGCGCTGATCGCCGGCTTCCTGGCGCTGATCTTCACCTGCTTCGTGGCGCAGGTGGTCATGTCCCAGCCGGTCTGGGGCGACCTGCTGCGCGGCTACGTCCCCTCCGCCTCCGTCGTCACCAACCAAGCCCAGCTCTACATCGCCATGGGCATCATCGGCGCCACCGTGATGCCCCACAACCTGTACCTGCACACCGCCGTGGTGCAGTCGCGCGCCTACGGCGAGGACGAGGCGGCCAAGCGCGAGGCGATCCGCTTCGCGGGTCTCGACAGCACCATCGCCCTAACGTTCGCCTTGCTGGTCAACTCGGCCATCGTGATCACCGCCGCGGCCGTGTTCCACGCTGGCGGCCGTCCGGAGGTCGCGGGGCTGGAGGAAGCCCACGCGCTGCTGGCCCCCATGGTGGGCGCCGCGGCGCCGTTCCTGTTCGCGGGCGCGCTGCTCCTGTGCGGCCTCAGCTCCACGATCACCGCGACGCTGGCGGGCCAGGTGGTGATGGAGGGCTTCATCCGCCTCCGCCTGCGGCCGGTGCTGCGGCGGCTGGTCACGCGCTGCATCGCCATCGTGCCGGCGCTGGTCGTGACTTGGTACTACGGCGAGAGCGGCACCACCGGGCTGCTGGTGCTCAGCCAGGTCGTGCTGTCCATGCAGCTGCCCTTCGCGGTGATCCCGCTGATGCTCTTCGCCAGCGACCGCGCGCGCCTGGGCACCCTGGTCGCTCCGCGCTGGCAGCTGGCGCTGGGCTGGGCCATCGCGGCGCTGATTGTGGCGCTGAACCTCAAGCTGCTGGCGGACCTGGCGATCGGGGGCAGTTGACATCGGCGGCGACCGATCGCGGCGGGTCGCGGCTGGCTCCGGTCTCCACTGGTCGCCTGGAGGCCGGGGACGCCGCCCTTGAAACCCCGCCGGGGACCTATGGGGCCCCAGACCCCTGCCACGAGTTCGTCCGGGCGGGCGGGAGATGCGCGACCCGTGCCGCTCCCTCGCCGTGAAGGCGGCGTCAACCAGCGCGTCCGGGCACGCCGACCCGGTGTCGCGGCGGCAACCTTCCCCCATATTGCGGGGTCGAGAGCGGAAGCCTGACCGACCCATGAACCTGATGACCGCCCCCGTCTCCTTCGCCATCGCGAAGCGTCCCCCGCCCCCGAAGGCCAAGCCCTTCCGCTGCGAGTTCAAGGACGCCGAGGGCCGCGACCTCGTCCCCGCCGGCGACCAGCCGCGCGCCATCGCCGACCTCGTGGACGGCTTGGCGCGGGGTGAGCGCGACCAGGTGCTGCTGGGCGTCACCGGCTCGGGCAAGACCTACACCATGGCCAAGGTGATCGAGGCGGTGCAGCGCCCCACCCTGGTGCTGGCGCCCAACAAGACGCTGGCGGCCCAGCTCTACGGCGAGATGCGGTCCTTCTTCCCCGACAATGCCGTCGAGTACTTCGTGTCCTACTACGACTACTATCAGCCCGAGGCTTACGTCCCGCGCACCGACACCTACATCGAGAAGGACAGCCAAATAAACGAGCAGATCGACCGGATGCGGCATTCCGCCACCCAGGCGCTGCTGGAGCGCGGCGACGTCATCATCGTGGCCTCGGTGTCCTGCATCTACGGCATCGGCTCGGTCGAGACCTACGGCAACATGACCGTGCGCCTGGAGCGCGGCGGCCGTATCACCCGCGACACCCTGCTCAAGGCCCTGGTGGAACTCCAGTACCGCCGCAACGACGCCGCCTTCGCCCGCGGCACCTTCCGAGTGCGCGGTGAGACCGTGGACATCTGGCCATCCCACCAGGAGGACCGCGGCTGGCGCATTTCGCTGTTCGGCGACGAGGTGGAATCCCTGCGCGAGTTCGACCCGCTGACGGGCGAGATCGCCGGCGACATGGAGCGCGTGGCGATCTACGCCAACAGCCACTACGTCACCCCGCGCCCGACGCTGATCCAGGCGATCAAGTCGATCAAGCAGGAGCTGCGCGAGCACCTGGAGGTGCTGACCTCGCAAGGGCGGCTGCTGGAGGCCCAGCGGCTGGACCAGCGCACCACCTTCGACATCGAGATGCTTGAGACCACCGGCGTCTGCAAAGGCATCGAGAACTACTCCCGCTACCTGTCGGGACGCGGCCCCGGCCAGCCACCGCCGACCCTGTTCGAGTACCTCCCCGACAACGCCCTGCTGGTGGTGGACGAGAGCCACGTCACCGTGCCGCAGATCGGCGGCATGTACCGCGGTGACCTTTCCCGCAAGACGGTGCTGGCCGAGCACGGCTTCCGCCTGCCGTCGTGCATGGACAATCGCCCCCTCAAGTTCGAGGAATGGGATGAGTTCCGCCCCAACTCCGTGATGGTCTCGGCCACCCCCGCGGCCTGGGAGCTGGAGCGCGCGGGCGGCGTCTTCGCCGAGCAGGTGATCCGCCCCACCGGGCTGGTGGACCCGGTCACCGAGATACGTTCCGTCGAGGGCCAGGTGGACGACCTCCTCGCCGAGTGCCGCCTGGTGCGCGACCGCGGCGGCCGCGTGCTGGTCACCACGCTGACCAAGCGCATGGCCGAGGACCTGACGGAGTACATGACCGAGGTGGGCTTGCGCGTGCGCTACCTCCACTCCGACGTGGACACGCTCGAGCGCATCGAGATTATTCGCGACCTGCGCAAGGGCGTGTTCGACGTGCTGGTCGGCATCAACCTGCTGCGCGAGGGGCTCGACATCCCCGAGTGCACCCTCGTCGCCATCCTCGACGCCGACAAGGAGGGCTTCCTGCGCTCCACCACCTCGCTGATCCAGACCATCGGCCGCGCCGCTCGCAACGTCGACGGCCGCGTGGTGCTCTACGCCGACCGCATGACCGACAGCCTGACCCGCGCCCTGGCCGAGACCGACCGCAGGCGGACCAAGCAGACGGCCTACAACGCCGAGCACGGCATCACGCCGCAGACCATCCGCCGCGACATCTCCGACGTGCTGCAATCCGTCTACGAGGCCGACTACGTCACGGTGGACGCCATCGAGGGCGAGAGCGCCGAGTTCGTCGGCAAGGACCTGCGTACCACGGTGGCCGAGCTGGAGAAGCGCATGCGCGCCGCCGCCGCCGACCTGGAGTTCGAGACCGCAGCGAGGCTGCGCGACGAGATCAAGCGCATGGAAGCGATGGAGCTGGGCCTGGACGCGCCGCCGCCGAGCGGGCGCGAGGCGCGCGCGGGCGGCGGCGAGGCCAAGCCGTCCGGACGGGCGAAGAAGGAAGCCTGGAAGCCCAAGCCGCTCGGCCCCGGCGGCGGCGGCTACGACCCGGAGAAGAAGTCGGCGCGCGGCGGCCGGCGCAGGGTCTGACGCGGCGGCTTCGCCCGAAGAAAAGGCCGGGGGAAGGTATTTCCCCCGATTCCCCATCTATCCTCACCCGTTCCCGCCGCGCCGGAGGCGCCGCGCGTGAGCTGACGACGAGGAAGATGGGGCTGGGGGGAATTCTTTTCCCGGCAACCCCGCTTCCGGTCACGTCACCAAGTCGGCCAGCCGCAGCCACTCGTGCCCGTCGGCCTCCCCCGTTTTCGCCCGTTCCTCCGGCGCCTTCCCCCGAGCCCCCCGCAACCGCCCGGGGCCGCGCCGCGTTGCCGAGGCGGACTTCCGAGGAACCACCCGTGGAGCAGCAGATCACCATCGCCAGGCCGGCGGCCGAGGTGTTCGCCCACATCGCCAACCCCGCGAACCTGCGGGAATGGGTGCCCCAGCTCCGCCGCGACGACGCCGACATCCCCGAGGCCGGGCTGGAGGCCGACGCGGGCGCCGGCGTGATCCGCTGGCATTTCGCCCCTGCGGGCGCGTGGCGCGTGAGCGACGCCGGCGCGGCGACCACGCTGCACCTGCACCTCGACGCCGACACCGCGGCGCCGTCCGATCCCACCGGCGCCGAAACCCCGGCCGAGGCCGCGCAACACGGGGCGGAGGCGGCCCTGCAGAGCCTGAAGTCGCACATCGAACGCGCCGGCGGCGGCGACCCGCTGATCCGGGGCGCCGACGTGCCCAGCGCGCTGTACGGCAGCACCGCCACCATGGACCCCGACATCTGAGGCGATCCCGGCGGGCCGTGGCGCCGGGGTTCGTCGCGGCTCCGGCGAACCCGACCCGCGGCGATGCCGGCACGTTGGCCCGACCCGTGAGCGACCCCGCCGCGGGCCGCGGCCGTCGGCGCCGCGGGATTGGCGTTCCCGGGATCATCGCCGGGCCGACCGCCCCGCCCCTTTCGCGCCGCCTTCCCGCCACCTAGGCTGTCCGCGCCGGCGGATGCGCCGGCGCGGAAGGGACCGAACACATGACGACACGCCGCCACCTGTTCGCCGCCGGCGCCGCCCTGTCCTTGTCGGCGCCGGCCGTCCTCCGCGCCCAGTCCTTTCCCAAGATCACCATCGGCATGTCCGGCTGGACCGGCTTCGCCCCCCTGACCCTGGCCGAAGAGGCCGGGCTGTTCCGCCGCAACGGCCTAGACGTCGAGACCCGCTTCGTCCCGCAGCGCGAGCGCAACCTCGCCCTGGTGGCCGGCGCGCTGAACTGCGTCGTCACCACCGTGGACACCATGGTGCTGTG
This sequence comes from uncultured Roseomonas sp., assembly GCA_964243365.1. Taxonomy (GTDB): domain Bacteria; phylum Pseudomonadota; class Alphaproteobacteria; order Acetobacterales; family Acetobacteraceae; genus Roseomonas. Next base: position 8,108 of record CAXTEL010000030.1, read on the forward strand.
GGCCTCGGCCGCGCCGCTGGTGCAGGTGCTGGTGCTGGACCGTTCGCGCGGCGGCGACGGGGTTGCGGTGCGCCCGGCGGTGGACGGCTGGGCCGCGATGAAGGGTAAGACCATCGCCGTGGACGGCGCCGGCACCACGCCCTACTTCGTGCTGGCCTACATGCTGCGGCGGAACGGCCTGAGCATCCGCGACGTTTCCGCCGCCACCCTCGCCCCGCAGCCCGCAGCCCAGGCCTTCGTGGCCGGCCAGTTCGACGGCTGCTCCACCTACGAGCCCTACCTGTCGCAGGTCCGCGGCATGGGCGACGCGTCGCCCAGCAAGGGCAAGATCCTGGCCACCACCGCCGACTACCCCTGCGTGGTGGACACGCTGGCCTTCCAGCCCGCCTTCCTGGAAGCCAACCCCGAAGCGGTGCGCCGCCTCGTGAAGTCCTGGTGGGACGCCCTGGCGATGATCGCGGCCGAGCCGGAGAAGTCTAACGCCATCATGGGCAAGCGCGTGAACCAGTCGGCGGAGGCCTTCGCGGCTTCGGCGAAGTTCATCGAGTGGCAGGACCAGGCCCGCAACCGCGCCTACGTCGCCGAAGGCCTGCCCGCCTTCATGGCGGAAGCCGAGGCCGTGCAGCGCGAGACCGGCGTGGTGCGCGCCGCCGTGGACCTGCCCAGGCTCCTGGACACCCGCTTCCTGTGACGCCGCCGCGCCCGCCGCCGGGGACGGCGCCGGACCGCCGCCGGGGCTGAGGCGCCGTCGTTGCAGCCGCTCCGGCCGGTCGCGCCCCTCGCCCGCGCGGCGCTGGGGATAAGCTTCTTCGCCTTTTTCCTCGGCGCCTGGGCGGCCGCCACGACCTTCGGCTGGGTGCAGCCGTTGTTCCTCGCCTCCCCCGCCCGGACCCTCCTCGCCGGCTGGTCGCTGTTCACCGAGTACGGCTTCGCCGCCGACATCGCGGTCACCGTGTTCCGCGTCCTGGGCGGCTTCGCCATCGCCGCCGGCCTCGGCGTGCCGCTGGGCCTGGCGATGGGCGCGTGGAAGCCGGTGGAAGCGTTCTTCGCCCCTTTCATCTCCTTCGCCCGCTACCTCCCCGCCTCCGCCTTCATCCCGCTGCTGATCCTCTGGGCGGGGGTGGGCGAGGCGCAGAAGCTGTCGGTGATCGTGATCGGCTCGGTGTTCCAGGTCGTCGTCATGGTCGCCGTCATCGCCGGCGACACCCGCCGCGACCTGGTGGAGGCGGCCGCCACCCTGGGCGCGGGGGCGTCGGGCATCGTCGCCCGCGTCATCGTCCCCGCCGCCGCGCCGGGCGTCATGGAGGCGCTGCGCCTCGTGCTCGGCTGGGCCTGGACCTACGTGATCGTGGCGGAACTCATTGGCGCCACCTCCGGCATCGGCCACATGATCATGGACAGCCAGCGCCTGCTCGACACCGGGCAGATGATCTTCGGCATCGTCACCATCGGCGCCATCGGCTTGGTCTCGGACGCGCTGTTCCGCGAGGCCAACCGCCGCCTGTTCCGCTGGGCCGCGCTGTGAGGGCCGCACCTTGGGAGCCGCCCCGTGAGGACCGCCCCTTGAGGGCCGCGCCGTGAGCAGCCGCACGCTCCGCATCCAGGGCGTTTCGCGCACCTTCCCCGGCCATGGCCGCGCCGGCCCCACCCTGGCGCTCACCCCCACCGACGTCACCGTGGAGCCGGGCGAGTTCGTCGCCATCCTCGGCCCTTCCGGCTGCGGCAAGTCCACCCTGCTGCGCATCGTCGCCGGGCTGGACCGGCCCACCACCGGCGGCGTCACCCTCGACGGCGCCCTCGTCACCGCGCCGGGCCCCGACCGCGGCATGGTGTTCCAGTCCTACACCCTGTTCCCCTGGCTCACCGTGGCCCGCAACATCGCCTTCGGCCCGCGCGAGCGCGGCGCCCCGGAGAGCGAGCAGCGCGACACCGTGGCCCGCCTGGTCGCCCGCACCGGCCTGACGGGCTTCGAGCACCACTGGCCGCGCCAACTCTCCGGCGGCATGCAGCAGCGTGTGGCTCTCGCCCGGGCGCTGGCCAACGAGCCCGAGATCCTCCTCCTCGACGAGCCCTTCGGCGCGCTCGACCACCAGACCCGCGAGCTGATGCAGGAGCTGCTCCTGGAGGTGTGGGACGACCCCGCCGCCCCCGGCGGCCGCAAGACCGTGCTGTTCGTCACCCACGACATCGACGAGGCGGTGTTCCTCGCCTCGCGCGTGCTGGTCATGTCGGCCCGCCCGGGCCGCATCAAGGCGGCGGTCCCGGTGCCGCTGCCCTATCCCCGCGCCTGGACCGTCAAGACCAGCCCCGACTTCGCCGCGCTGAAGGCCGAGCTGATGGCGCTGATCCGCGAGGAGGTCCGCCGCGCCGCGCTGGCCGGGGCGTGAGGCGGCGGGCATGCCGGCGGAAAAGGGACAGCGCGCGATGATCTCACCTTTCGACCTCGACCGCTTCGTGGAAGCGCAAGCCCCCGTCATGGCGCAGGTCCGCCTGGAGCTCGCCGAAGGGCAAAAGCGCACGCACTGGATGTGGTTCGTGTTCCCGCAACTGGCCGGGCTGGGCCGCAGCGCCATGGCCCGTCGCTACGCCATCGGCTCGCTGGCCGAGGCCCGGGCCTACCTGGATCACCCGCTCCTCGGCCCCCGGCTGATCGCGTGCGCGGAACTGGTGCGGGCGGCGGGACGCCCGATCCGCGACATCCTCGGCAGCCCCGACGACCTGAAGTTCCGCTCGTCCATGACGCTCTTCGCCGCGGCGCGGCCCGACGTTGCGGTCTTCCGGATGGCGCTGGACGCGTTCTTCGACGGCGCGGCCGACGAACGCACAACCGAGCGGCTCCCGCCCCCCTAGACCTCCCGCGCGGCCGGCGCCGTGACGCCGCCCGCCGCCGCCGCTACACCCCTCCCCGCCATGGACCCCGTCTCCCCCGCCATTCCCCGCCGCGCCCTCGTCACCGGCGGCGCCGTGCGCCTCGGCCGCGCGGCGGCCCTCGCCCTGGCCGGCGCCGGCTTCGACGTGGCGATCCACCACCGCGACAGCGCCGAGGCGGCCGCCGCCACTGCCGCCGATGTCCGCGCCCTCGGCCGCCGCGCCGCCACCCCGCGCGCCGACCTCGCCGCCGAGGCCGACACCGCCGCCCTGCTGCCCGCCGCGGCGGAGGCGCTGGGCGGCCCGATCGGCGTGCTGTTGAACAACGCTTCCGCCTTCGAGCGCGACGAATGGCACGACGCCACCCGGGAAAGCTGGGACGCGCACCTGGAGCCCAACCTGCGCGCCCCCTTCGCCCTCACCCAGGCCCTTGCCCGCGCCCTCCCCGAAAGCGCCGAGGCCGTGGTGGTTAACATGCTCGACCAGCGCGTGCTGTCCCCCACCCCGCACTTCACCTCCTACAGCCTGAGCAAGGCCGGGCTGTGGGCGCTGACCCGGTCCCTGGCCCTGGCGCTGGCCCCGCGCGTGCGGGTCTGCGGCATCGGCCCCGGCCCCGCCCTGCCCTCGGCGCGCCAGTCGCCCGAGCAGTTCCGCCGCCAATGCCAATCCACGCCCCTGGCTCGCGGCACTTCTCCAGAGGAAGTCGGCCGCGCCCTGCTCGCCATCCTGGCGCTGCCCTCCTTCACCGGGCAGATGCTCGCCCTGGACGGCGGCCAGCACCTGCAATGGTCGCCCGCCCGCGGCACCGGGATGCCCGAATGACCTACGGCCCCGATGCCGCGCGCGGCCTGCGCCGGATGTTCGTGCGCGGCCTGGAGGTGCGCGCCAGCCTCGGCGTCCTGCCGCACGAGCACGAAACCCTCCAGCGCGTGGTGATCGACGTGGAGCTTCTGGTGGAGGACCGCGACGTTGCCGCCGGCATCGGCGAGGACCGCCTGCGCCGCGTGCCGAGCTACGCCGCGGTGGCCGACCGGGCGCGCGCCGCGGCGCTGGCCGGCCACACCCGGCTGGCCGAGACCCTGGCCGAGCGAATCGCGCTGGCCGCCCTGGCCGACCCGCGCGTGGTGGCCGCCGCCGTGACCGTGTCCAAGCCCGACATCCTGGCCGACGCGGCCGCCGTGGGCGTCACGGTGGAGCGCCGCCGCCCCGACGCCTGACGCGCCGCCCCCCCATGCCCGGACGGATCACTGCCGACGACCGGCGCGCGAGGGCGCGCCCGGCCCGACCGATGTCGCCACGACCGGAGTGGGCATGGGAATCATCCCCGGCGGCGCTGGCGCGACCCGGCGCGGCGCCCGGTGGGCCGGGCCGCCGCCGGATTGCCCGACCGCTAGGCCCGGTCGATTCCGGAAAAATCGTTCCTCCTCAAGCGGCTCAGGCATCCATCCTGGATTACCGTCCCCAACCGCCGAAGCCGGCTCCCCGTCAACTGGATTCCACGCGAGCGGCCCGCGAGAGCCGCCCGACCTCCGCTACTTTGCAGTGCGAAAACAACGCCGTGGATTCTTGCCTACGGATAAGGCAAAGCCATGTGACTCAGGGATGACGGGGGTTTTCACGCCCCCCGCGCCACTCCGTCCACCGCCTTATCCACAGCTTCCGGGGAAAACCCCCACGCACCTGGACACTCCCGCGCCATGGCCTTCGCCCACGAGGAAAGCAGCCCGCTCCCGCCCGTCGAGGGCCGCGAGGTGATCGAGCGCGCCCTCGCCACCCTGCCGCTCTCGCCCGGCGTGTACCGGATGCTCGATGCCAAGGGCGACGCGCTGTACGTCGGCAAGGCGCGGCAGCTGCGCAAGCGCGTCTACAACTACACCCAAGTCGCGCGCCTGCCCGACCGGCTCAAGCGCATGGTGTTCGAGACCCGCTCGCTGGAGGTGATCACCACTGCCTCCGAGGCGGAGGCGTTGCTGCTCGAGGCCAACCTCATCAAGAAGCTGCGGCCGCGCTTCAACATCGTCCTGCGCGACGACAAGTCCTACCCCTGGCTGGTGATCACCGAGGACCACCCCTACCCGCAGATCGGCAAGCACCGCGGCGAACGGCGCAAGGGCGCCTCCTACTGGGGCCCCTTCGCCTCGGCTTGGGCGGTGAACCAGACGCTGACCGCGCTGCAGCGAGTGTTCCTGCTGCGCTCCTGCCGCGACAGCGTGTTCAACTCGCGCGACCGCCCCTGCCTGCTGCACCAGATCCGCCGCTGCTCCGCCCCCTGCACGGACCGCATCTCGCCCGCGGACTACGCCGACCTCGTCCGGCAGGCGAAGCAGTTCCTGTCCGGCGAGACGCCCTCCATCCAGAAGAAGCTCGCGAGCGAGATGGAGGAAGCCGCCGAAGCGCTGGAGTTCGAGCGGGCGGCGGCGATACGCGACCGAATCCGCGGCCTCACCCACGTCCAGGGGCGGGACCGCATCAACATGGAGGGGGTGGGCAACGCCGACATCGTGGCGGTGCACCAGGCCGCCGGGCAGACCTGCGTGCAGGTGTTCTTCTTCCGCGGCGGCCGCAACAACGGCAACCGCGCTTTCTTCCCTTCCCACGCCCGCCAGGACATTCCCGCCGGCGAGGTGCTGGAAGCCTTTCTCGCCCAGTTCTACGAGGACCTCCCCCCGCCGCCGCTGGTGCTGGTTTCCCACGAGGTCGACGAGGCGCCGCTGCTGGCCGAGGCGCTGACCCTGAAGGCCGGGCGCAAGGTCGAGATCGCCCATCCCAGGCGCGGCGACAAGCGCGCGGCGGTGGAGCACGCGGCCACCAACGCCCGCGAGGCGCTGGAGCGCCGCATGGCCGAGGGCACGGCGCACGAGGCGCTGATGGGGGGCGTGGCATCGGTGTTCGACCTACCCGGCTCCCCCGAGCGGATCGAGGTCTACGACAACAGCCACATCCAGGGCGCCAACCCCTACGGCGTGATGGTGGTGGCCGGCCCCACCGGCTTCCTCAAGGCCGCCTACCGCAAGTACGCCATCCGCGGCCCCGTCCGCCCCGAGCCCGCCGCGGCGCCCGGCGGGGGGGCGACCCCGGCCCGGCCGGCGCCGCGCGGCGGCGACGACTTCGCCATGATGCGCGAGGTCTTCGAGCGCCGCTTCGGCCGCGCCCTGAAGGAGGACCCCGAGCGCGAAAGCGGCACCTGGCCCGACCTCGTGCTGATCGACGGCGGCATCGGCCAGCTCAACGCCGCGCGCGAGATCCTGGCCGAGCTGGGGGTGGACGACGTGCCGATGGTGGCGGTCGCCAAGGGCCCCGACCGCGACGCCGGCCGCGAATGGTTCCACCGCGCCGGCCACCCGCCGTTCCAGCTGCCCGAGCGCGACCCGGTGCTCTACCACCTGCAGCGGCTGCGCGACGAGGCGCACCGCTTCGCCATCACCACCCACCGGGCGGGGCGCTCGCGCGCCCTGGTGCGCTCCGAGCTGGACGATATCCCCGGCGTCGGCGCCGCGCTGAAGCGCCGGTTGCTCAACCACTTCGGCTCGGCGCGCGGCGTGCGCAACGCCGGACTGGAGGATCTAGCGAACTGCCCCGGCGTCGGGCCCTCCATGGCCCGGCGCATCCAGCAGCACTTCCATCCCGTGTCGGTCGGCTAGGGCGCTTCCCGGACGGCACCCGTCGGTCCGAACCGCGCCCCGTTCGCCCGGGTCGTCACCGCGGCGGCCGAACGGGGCCCTCGGGCGCGCGGTCCGCTCACCCGCCCGTGGCGACCATGAACGGCAGGGTCCCGCTCAGCGCGGCGCCGTTACCCGCCCGCGCCGACCATTCCAGCGCGTAGCTGCCCGCTGCCAGCTGCCCCACCGACCCGTACAGCACGTTCGGCTGCGACTGAAGACGGACAGGAACGGTTCGTCGCGCGTCGTCGGGCCCCAGCAGCGTGAATCGGGATGCCTGGTGGTCCAGCGGATGGTCGAAGTGCAGGGCGAAGGCGACGCCCGATCCGCTCATGACCTGGTTCGGCCGCGGCTCGGCGCCGAGCAGGCGCATGGTCTGGGCGGCGGCAGGGTGGGCGGCGGCCAGCGCCAGGACGACAACGAGCGCCCCCGCGGCCCGGCGGCGCGGCAGCCGCGCGGCGGGCTCCGGGCCGGCTCCGTGGGTCGGCGACTTCCCGTGCATCTCAGCCCTGCGGCAGCACGGCGGCGGCGAGGAAGCGGCCGTCCTCGGCCTGCAGCAGCAGGGCCGTCCGCTCCCCCTCGGGTCGCGGCGCGTGCAGCACCACCGGCTCGCCGCGCCAGGGCCCGGCGGCGGTGACGGAACGGACGACGTTGGTTTCCGTCAGCGTGCGCCCACCGTTCTCGCCGCCGCCGACGCGCGTGGTGCGGGCCGGGTCGAAGCCCACCAGCAGCAGCGTCCCCGCGCCGCGCCCGGCGCCCGCGTCCAGCACCAGTCCGGCCGCGTCGCGCCCCAGCCGCAGCGGAACCGCCGAAGCGTCGGCCGCCGCCGCGCCGATCGCGGCCAGCACCTCGGCGCGGTCCGAGCCCACGGCCTGGTGCCTGCCGCCGGCGACGAGCTGGGGCGTGTACACCTCGCTCCTGCCCCACAGCGCGGCGTAGCGGCGCTGGCGCCGCGTCGCTTCCGGCAGGGAATAAGGGTCCTTCCAGCCCAGCCGGTCCCAGTAAGTCACGTGGAAGCTGAGCGCCAGGACATCCGGCCGCGTGCGCGCCAGCTCGCCCAGCAGCGCGTCCGCGGGCGGGCAGGACGAGCAGGACTGGGATGTGAACAGCTCGACCACCACGGGTCCGGCCGCTCGCTGCGGTTCGGCCGAACCGGGCGACGCCGGCAGCAGCAGCGCGGCGATCACGGGGGCGGCGAAGCGTTTGGCGGTCATGGGGCACCTATCGCGGGACGTTCCGAGGCTGAACCCGCCCGACCCCCGGCCGCAACCGCATCCGTGGGCATGGGTTCCATGCCGGCCCGGGCTGCCGCGCCGCCGCCCGGCCGACGCGAAGGGGTCGTCCCGGGCTCGTTCCGCCCGGGTGGTCCCCGGCACGGCGCGGCGGGGCCGACCGGTGGGATGGCGAGGTGGCGCCGCGCGGCGCGCCCGGCTAGAAGGGCCGCGGGATGCCCTGATGCCGATGGACCTGCCCAATCTCCTGACCATCTCGCGCATCGCGGCGATCCCGCTGGTGGTGCTGCTGGCCTACGCCAGCAGCCCGTGGGGCGACCTCACGACCTGCGCGGTATTCTCGGCCGCCGCCATCACCGACTACTTCGACGGCAAGATCGCCCGCGAGCGGCAGATGACCTCCGCCTTCGGCCGCATGCTCGACCCGATCGCCGACAAGCTGCTGGTGGGTGCGGCGCTGATGCTGCTGGCCGGGCTGGGCCGGCTGTCGCTGCTCGGCCTGCTGCCGGCCATCGTGATCCTGCTGCGCGAGATCCTGGTCTCCGGCCTGCGCGAATACCTCGCCGCGCTGCGCGTGGGCATGCCGGTGACCCGGCTCGCCAAGTGGAAGACGGGCTTCCAAATGGGCGCGCTGGGCGTGCTGCTGGCCGGCGACTCCGGGGGCGCGCTGCTCGGCCTGGGTTTCCTGCCGATCTCGGCGCTGGGCGAAGCCGGGCTGTGGGTGGCCGCCGCCCTCACCCTCCTCACCGGCTGGGACTACATGCAGGCCGGACTGCACCACGCCGGGGCGCAGGACCGGGGCGGGCAGCGCCCTGCCCAGGGCCAGCCCTGACCAGGCGGATCGACCGGCCGGCGCCGGGGGGCGGCATCCCCGGGGCGACCCTCCCGGGGCGGTGCGTCGGTCGGCGACGGCTCCGTCGGCGATGTTCCCGAGAGTAACCCTGGCGGACGATCGCTGCGCGCAACTTGAGACCGGGGAGCGGCGGGGGCATGTTGCGCCCCCACGCGGCCGAGGAGATCGCATGCGCTACGTGACGGCCGTTCGGACCCCGGCGCTCGTGCTCGCCCTGCTGGCGGGTGGCTGCGCGGGCGTCGACTTGGCGCCCTTCGGCCGGCGGCAGGCCTTCCAGCCCGCCGACAGCGCCACCGTGCAGCGGATCACCGGCCGCATCGACACGATCGAGCCGCTGCTGCCCGAGGACGGCAACGTGTGGCCCGCCGCCGAAGCGCCGCGCGCCACGCTAGCCAACCCCGACGTCGCGATCCAGCAGTCGGAATCGGCGCCGCTGGAGCGCGCCAACGAGCAGCGCGGGCCGGCGCCGCAGGCGCGCGTGGGCGCGGAGGACCTGCGCGGCGGCCCGCCGCCGGAAGCCGCCCCGAACCCGCGCGCGCCTGTTCCCGGCACCGCTGCCCCAGGCGTCCCGGCACCGGGCGCGCGCCGCCGCGGCAGCGCCGGCCCGCCGCTGCCGCCGCTGGAAGCCGGGCAGCCGCCGCTGGTGCCCGCCTATCCCGGCGAGCCCGCCATCCCGCCCGCGCCGCGCCTGGACGGGCGGGTGATCCCGGTCCCCGGCGGCCCGCCGGCGGTCACCTCCGGCGGCACCGGTGCCTACCAGACCTACACCCAGCCCGGCGTCGGCAGCGGCATCGCCGTGCCCAACGGGACGAGCAGCACCATCCTGACCGGCCCCGGCGGGGTGACCACGGTGGTGCCGACGCCGCGATGACGATCCGCGTGCTCTACTTCGCCTGGGTGCGCCAGCGCGCCGGCCTCGGGGCGGAGGAAGTGTCGCCGCCGCCGGGGGTGGACACGGTGGGCGCCCTGGTCGCGTGGCTGGCGGCGCGCTCGCCGGGCCACGCGGCGGCCTTCGCCGAGCCCGCCCAGGTGCGCGCGGCGGTCAACCAGGCGTTCTGCGGCCCCGACGACCCGGTGCGGCCGGGCGATGAGGTGGCCTTCTTCCCGCCGGTGACCGGTGGCTGAGCCGGCAGCCGGGTCGCGGGTGAGCATCGCCCTGGCCGGGCGCGTGGCGGTCGGCGAGGCGTTCTTCGACCTGGGCGCCGAGGCCGCCGCCCTGTCGGGGGCGGGCGCCGTCGGCGGACTGGCGTCCTTCGTCGGCCTGTGCCGCGCCGACGACGGCGTGTCGGCGATGACGCTGGAACACTACCCCGGCATGACCGAGCGGGCGATCGGGGCGATCCGCGACGAGGCGGCGCGGCGCTGGCCGTTGCTGGGCTGCACCGTGATCCACCGCGTCGGGCGGATCGAGCCCGGAGAGCCGATCGTGCTGGTACTCACCGCTTCCGCGCACCGGGTGGCGGCGCTGGAATCCTGCGCCTTCCTGATCGACTGGCTCAAGACCGCGGCGCCGTTCTGGAAGCGCGAGGCGCTGCCCGACGGGGCCGAGCGCTGGGTGGAAGCGAAGGGCGAGGATGACGCCTTAGCGGCGCGTTGGCGGCGCTGAGCGCGGTGGCGGGCGGGGCGCTGCTCCTCGCCTGGCCGGCCTTCCTCAACGGCTACCCCCTGCTGTTCAGTGACACCGGGGCCTTCCTGCACCAGACGCTCGGGCCGCTGATGATCTGGGACAAGCCCTGGGTGTACGGGCCGCTGATCCACCTGTTCCACTGGCGCTGGTCGCTGTGGTTGCCGTTGCTGGCGCAGTGCCTGGCGCTGTCGCACCTGTTGTGGCTGGCGCAGCGGGCGGTGGCGAACCGGGCGACGCCGGCACGGCACGCGGGGCTGGTCGCGGGGGTGGCGCTGCTGACCGCGGCGCCGTGGTCGGCGGCGCTGCTGATGCCCGACATCCTCGCGCCAGTGGCGGTGCTGTCGTTGTTCTTGCTCGCCTTCGCCCGCGACGTGCTGGGTCCGCGCGAGGCGGCGTGGGTGTACGCCCTCGCCGCGCTGGCGATCGCCGCGCACCTGTCGCACCTGCCGGTCGCCGCCGCGCTGGTCGCCCTGGCCGTCGTGCTCGCCCGCCGCGCCCGCCCCGCGCTGCGCGCCGCGGCGCCGCTGGCGGCGGCCGTGCTGGTGCTGCTCTACACCAACTCGGTCGGCCACGGCCGGGCGAGCCTGTCGCCGCACGGCGGCACCTTCCTGCTGGCGCGGCTGGTGGCCAACGGTTCCGCCGCCCGCACGGTGGCGGCGCGCTGCCCCGGGAGCGGCTGGTACCTGTGCGCCTGGGCCGGGCGGCTGCCCGCCGACAGCGACGAGTTCCTGTGGCGCCCGGACAGCCCGGTGAACCGCGACGCCGGCGGCGCGCCTCGCTTCCTCGGCGGCGCGCTGCTGTCCGCCGAGGCGGGGGAGATCGTGGCCGAAACGCTGCGGCGCAAGCCGGGGCGGGTGGCGGCGGACGCCCTGCGCGACGCGGCCGTGCAGCTCGTCGCCGTCGCGGTGGGCGACACGCTGCCGCGCGAGGCGCTGGGGGCGACGCTGCGCGAACGGATCGCCGGGGGCTTCCCGGCCCGCGAGGTGGCGGCCTTCGACGGATCGGCCCAGGCGCGCGGGCTGCTGCCGGGACGCGCGGCGCCGTTCCTGGCGACCCACGCGCCGGTGCTGGTGCTCGGCGCCGGGCTGCTGGCGTGGTGCCTGAGGCGAGAGTGGCGGGCGCCGCGCCGGCTGCGCTTCGGGCTGTGCGTGCTGGCCGGGGTAGCCGCCAACGCCTTCGCCACGGGGGCGCTGAGCGGGCCGCACGACCGCTACGGGGCGCGGGTCGCCTGGCTGGTGCCGTTCGCCGCGGCGCTGCTGCTGCTGCCGCCGGCACGGCCGCGGGAGGGGGCGGCGTGAGGGTGCTGGGCGCGGTCGCGGGCGGGGCGGCGCTGCTGTTGTGGCCGTGCTGGCTGAACGGCTACCCGCTCGTGTTCATCGATACTGCGTCGTATCTGTGGCAGACCGTCATCCCTTCCATGACCTGGGACAAGACCTGGGTGTACGGGCCGTTCCTGCATCTCGCGCACTGGCGCTGGTCGCTGTGGCCGGCCGCGGCGCTGCAGGCGCTGGTGCTGTCGCGGCTGCTGTGGCTGGCGGGGCGGGTGGCGATGGGGCGGATGACGCCGGCGCGGCACCTGGGTACCTGCGCCGCCCTGGCCGGGCTGACCTCACTGCCGTGGTTCGCTTCCACCCTGATGCCCGACGCGCTGACCGGGGCGGTGGCGCTGGCGCTGTTCGCCCTGGGCTGGGGCTGGGAGCGGCTGGGGTGGGGCGAGCGGGCATGGCTGGTGGGGGTGGGGGCACTGGCGGTGGCGTCGCACCTGTCGCACCTGGTGCAGGCCGCCGCTCTGGTTGCGCTGGTGCTGGGAGTGACGCGGCGCCTCGCCCCGGCGCTGCGGGCGGCGCTGCCGGTGGCGCTGGCCGTGGTGACGGTGCTGGCGGGCAGCGCCATCGGGCATGGGCGGTTGTCGCTGTCGCCGTACGGGGCGACGTTCCTGCTGGCGCGGATGCAGGAGGACGGCACCGCCGCGGCCACGCTGCGCGAGAACTGCCCGGGGTCGGGCTGGTACCTGTGCCGCGCGGTGGGGCTGCTGCCAGCCGACAGCGACTGGTTCCTGTGGGCGCCCGACAGCCCAGTGAACATGGCCGCCGATGGGTCGGAGCGGGTGATGGGCGCGGCGCTGCTGGCCCCGGAAGCGTCCGCCATCGTTGCCGCCACCGCGCGCGAGCGGCCGGGGGCGGTGGCGCGCGACGCGCTGCGCAACTGGTGGACGCAGATGGGCCGCACGGCCGTGGGGGACACGCTGGGGAGCCTGTACCTCGACGTGTCCGTGGGGGCGTGGGTCGCGGCCGGGTTCCCATCGGCCGAGCTGCGGCGCTACGAGGCGGGAGCGCAGGCGCGGGGTCTGCTGCCGGCGGTGGCGGCGCCGTACCTCGTGCCGCACGCGGCGGTGCTGCTAGTGAGCGCGCCGCTGGCGCTGCTGGCGTGGTGGCGGGCGGCGTGGGCGGGTGACCGGGCGATGCTGGGGCTGGTGCTGTGCGCGCTGGCGGGGCTGAGCGTGAACGCGCTGGTGACGGGGGCGCTGAGCCGGCCGCATCACCGCTACGAGGCGCGGGTGATCTGGCTGCTGCCGCTGGCGGCCGGCTGGGGGCTGCTGGGCGGGCGGGGCGCCACCCTTCCTTACTATCTTATTTCCTTACCGGGAGTTCGCCGCGGGCGGCGGCGGGGTGGGGCGGTGGGGGAGAGCGGTTTAGGAACATAAGCATAGGAAGCGTGGCCGGCCGGGTCAAGCGCGGTGCGACGGCATCCGGTGGGCGGGATGGCATCGCCGGGTGGAAGTGGCATCGCGGGGGCGGAATGGCATTCGCGGATGGGCACGGCACGGGCGTCGCGAGATGCCGTTCGTCGGGGTCGATGGCACGCACAGGAGGGATGCCGGCGAGCCCTCGTCGGGTCCGGCGGGCGATGCCGTCATCCGGAAAAGGCCGGGGAACCCGCTGCCGGCTCAGCGGCCGCGCAGGTCCAGCCGCTCATCGATGAGCGCGAGGCGGGCGCCGGGCCGGTGCATGCGCCCGTTGGCATCGCCCCTGGTGCCGAGCAGGCCGCCGATGGTGGTCGTCAGCGCCCCGTTGGCGATCTCCAGGCCGTAGCTAGCGGCCACGGCGGCGTCGCGAGGGGGTCGCGGCTCAACGCAGCAGCCGCAACGCCGCCCCGGTCATCTCGTCGGCGGCGCGCAGCACGCCGAGGCTGGCCTGGTAGGCGCGGCGGGCCAGGGTGCCGCCGGTGATGCCGGACAGCAGGCCGTCGCCGCCGGCCGCCTGCGCCGCGAGCAGCCCGGCGCCGGCGGCGGCGTCCGGTCGGGGGGCGGCCGGGACCTCCGGCGGCGGCAGGCCGGACGCGACCACGGTGCGGGCCGATGCCTCGAAGGCCGCGGCGGCCGCGTTGGCGCCGCCCAGCGCCGCCGCCGTCGCGCCCGCCAGCCCGTTCGTGCCCGCCCCGTTGACCCGCATCGGCGCAGGCTGCGGCCGGTGGGGTGAAGGCCGGGTTAACGCACCGCGCCGCCCGGCGGGCGATCGCTCAGGCGGCGCGGGCGGTGCTCGCGGCCAGCTCGGCGCCGAGGAAGGCGGCGATGGCGCCGGGGCCGGAGCGGTCGGTGCCGGCCAAGCCCGCTGCGGCTTCGGCGGCGGGGTTGTAGTTGGTGTTGGTGTTGACGTCGTAGGTCAGCACGCGGCCGTCGGCGGCGCGGATGAACTCGATGCCGGCGACCTCGGTGCCGTTGGCGCGAAGGAAGCCTTCCAGGCGGGCGCGCAGGTCGGGCTCGATGCCCTCGGGGAGGACGCGGAAGGAGGGGGCGGGGACGTCGCCCACGGCGCACGCGTCGGCTGGGCACAGCTCGAAGCCGCCGGCGGTCTCCACCTCCACGGTGTAGAGGAAGCGGCCGCCGACGAACTCGGCGCGGGTGATCAGCGGGCGGGCGGCGGCGACGTGTTCCTGGAGCAGCCACAGGCCGTCGGCGGGGTGCTCGTCCGCGGGTAGGGCGGCGAGGTGGGCGGCGAGGGCGCCGGCGCCGGCGAGCAGGCGCACGCCCAGGCCCTTGCCGCCGCGGTTGGGCTTGAGGATCACCGGGCCGGCGGGGAAGTGGGCGCGGGCGGCATCGGCGACCTGGGAACTGTCGCCCAGCACCAGCACGGTGCGCGGGGTGGGAACTCCGGCGAGCTCCAGGGCGGCGTACTGGCGGGCCTTGCTGATCTCCAGGTCCAGGGCCGCGGGGCCGTTGACCAGGCGGCGGCCGTGGCGGCGCAGCCAGGCGAGGACGCCGGCGGTCAGCTCGGCGCTGTGGCGGTGGCCGCGGGTGTGCGAGGACGCGCTCATGCGGTTGTAGAACACGCCCTCGGGCGGCGCGGCGGCGAGGTCGAAGGTGCCGTGGGCGAGGTTCCAGTCGGTCCAGGGCAGGCCGCGGCGGTCCAGCGCCTCGGCCAGGGGAGGCAGCCAGGCGAGGTTCTCGTGGATGACGTGGATCTCGGGCATGGAGCGTGGTCCTCGGGCGGCGGGAGCGGGTGACGGGGCAGGTGGGTGCGGCGGGGGCCGGCGGGAAGACGGGGCCGGCCGCGCGTCCGGGACGTCGCCCGGAGGAGCGCCGGACGGGCGACGGCGCTCGCGGCCGGGCCGCGCGAGGGGCTCCCGTGGCCGACGGCGGGGCCCGCGGCCGTGGCGGAAAGGCGGACGCGTCGGTGCTGGGCCCCACCGCCCGGGGGCAACGAGCCCGGGCCACGGGGCGGCGCGCCCTGCCCCCTCTGCGCCCCCTGCCCCGGCCCGCGCCGCGCTCAGGCGGCCCGGCGGGTGACCTCGGCCGGGCTCATGCGCACCAGCGCCTCGTAGTCGCGCGAGAGCGTCTCCGTGATGCGGCCGGGAGTGTATTCGTGGTCGCCGATGGCGCGCACGGGGGTCACCTCGGCGGCGGTGCCGGCCAGGAACACTTCCGTGGCGGCGGCGACCTCCTCGAGGCGGATGGTGCGCTCGATCACCGGGATCTGGCGCGCGCGGGCCAGGGCCATCACCGTGCGGCGGGTGATGCCGTCGAGGAAGCAGTGCGGCGTGGGGGTGTGCAGGGCGCCGTCGAACACGAAGAAGGCGTTGGCACCCGTCGCCTCGGCCACGTCGCCGCGCCAGTCCAGCATCAGGGCGTCGTCGAAGCCCTCGGCCTCGGCGGCGTGCTTGCTCAGCGTGCCGATCATGTACAGGCCGGCGGCCTTGGAGGCGGTCGGCGCGGCGTCGGGGGCGGGGCGGCGCCACTTGGCGTGGGCCAGCCGGACGCCGCGCGCGCGGTCGGCGCCGAACAGGTTGGGCCAGGCCCAGCAGGCGACCGCGAGGTGGATGCGGGTGTTCTGCGCCGAAACCGAGAGCACCTCCGAGCCGCGCCAGGCGATCGGGCGGACGTAGGCGTCGGTGAGGCCATTGGCGGCGAGGACGTCGGCGCAGGCGGCGTCGATCTGCTCCGCGCTCCAGGGGACCTCGAAGCCCAGCAGGCGGCCGGAATTGAGCAGGCGCTCGGTGTGCTCGCGTAGCTTGAAGACGTGGCCGCCGTAGCAGCGCTCGCCCTCGAACACGCCGGACGCGTAGTGCAGGCCGTGCGACAGGACGTGCAGCTTGGCGTCGCGCCAGGGGACCATCGCGCCGTCGAGCCAGATCCAGCCGTCGCGGTCGTCGAAGGGCACCAGCGCCATGTCCGTGTGTTCCCCGGTGTCGTCCGCGCCGTTTCGTTTCCCGGCGCGGCGCTTCTTCACGCCGGCGACGCTAGGCCGGGGCGGCTTTTCGTGTCAATGAGGCTGACCCAACGAGGAAGCATGACGGCCATGCCCGACGGTCCAGGCGGCCCGCCCCGCGCCCCTTCGGCGGGGCGCGAGCACCTGTTCCTGCGCGAGGAGGAGCTGCGGCTCGCCCAGGACCTGCTGTTCTTCGGCTATCGCGACTTCACCGCCGGCGCCGACGCGATGCTGGAAGCGCTGGGGATGGGGCGGGCGCACCACCGGGTGCTGCACTTCGTCGGCCGCAGGCCCGGGCTGACGGTGGGCGAGCTGCTGGCGATGCTGGGCATCACCAAGCAGTCGCTGGGGCGGGTGCTGACGCCGCTGGTGGAGCAGGGCTACGTCACCCAGGCGGAAGGGCGCGCCGACCGGCGGCAGCGGCTGCTGACGCTGACCGAGAGCGGCCGGGCGCTGGAGCGGCGGCTGTTCGAGCGGCAACGCGAAACCGTGTCGCGGGCCTACCGGGAAGCCGGGCCGGCGGCGGTGGACGGGTTCCGGCGGGTGATGCGCGGGCTGATGGAGCCGGGCGCGCGGGCGCAGCTGGACCGCATGGGCGAGGCCGGGGCGGGGGCGCCGGGAAGGGGCGCCGGCGAGGCGGAGGGCGCCGCCGGGGCCGGGGGGCGACGCGAGGAGCGTGCCGGGGAGCGCCCGGCGCCGCCGGGGGATCGGCGTTGAGCGCGCCGGGCGCGGAGGCGGCGCCGCACCTGCTGGTGGTGGACGACGATCCCCGGCTGCGCGGCCTGTTGCAGCGATTCCTGTCGGAGCAGGGCTTCCGGGTAACGGCGGCGGCGGACGCGGCGGCCGCGCGCGACGCGCTGCGCTCGGTGAGCTACGACCTGATGGTGCTGGACGTGATGATGCCCGGCGAGAGCGGGCTGACGCTGGTGGAGTCGCTGCGCCGGGCCGGCGAGGAGGTGCCGGTGCTGATGCTCACCGCCGCCGGCGAGCCCGACGATCGGGTGGCGGGCTTCGAGCACGGGGCGGACGACTACCTGGCCAAGCCGTTCGACCCGCGCGAGCTGGGGCAGCGGGTGCGCGCGATCCTGCGCCGCGCGGCGCCGCCGCCGGCCGCGGCCCCGGCGACGGTGGCGGTGCAGCTCGGCGCCCGCTGGTTCGACCCCGGGCGCGGCGAGCTGCGGGGGGCGGAGGGGATCGCGCGCCTGACGGGGGGGGAGGCGGCGCTGCTGGCGGCGCTGTCGCGGCGGGCGGGCGAGGTGCTGTCGCGCGAGGAGATCGCCGAGGCGCTGGGGATGCCCGATGCCGGCGAGCGCGCGGTGGACGTGCAGGTGACGCGGCTGCGGCGCAAGATCGAGCCCGACCCACGCGAGCCGCGCTTCCTGCAAACGGTGCGGCACCGCGGCTACGTGCTCAAGCCGGGGTCGTGACGGGAGGGCCGGGGTCGTGACGGGAGGGCGGATCGTGAGGGGCTCGGCCGGGTCCGGGGGGAGCGGGGGATGAGCGCGGACGCCGAGGCCGCCGCGGCGGTCGCCCCGCCGCGGCGCCGGGCCGCGCGCCGCTGGCCCTGGGCGCTGCGCCGGCTCGCCCCGCGCGGGCTGCTGGGGCGCGCGCTGCTCATCATCCTGGTGCCGATGCTGGTGCTGCAGGGGATCGCGCTGCAGTTGTTCTACGGCAACCACCTCGACGTCATCTCGCGCCGGCTGAGCGACGGGCTGGCCGGCGAGATCGGCATGGTAATCGAGGTGATGGGCCGCCTGCCCGACGAGGAAGCACGCGGCTGGGTGTTCCGCGAAGCGTCGTGGCGGCTGGACCTGTCCATGGCCTGGGAGGAAGGCGCGGTGCTGCCGGTGATCGAGGGCGTGCGACCCTCCGCGCTGCCGCTGCTGCCGCTGGAGGAGGATTTGGAGCGGGCGCTGCGCGACCGGCTGCGGCGGCGCTTCGACGCCGACTGGACCTCCGACCCGCGCTCGGTGATCGTGCGGGTGCAGCTCTCGGGCGGCGTGCTGCACGTCGAGGCGCCGCGCAAGCGGTTGTTCTCCGGCACGCTGTACCTGTTCGTGCTGTGGCTGGTGGGCGCCTCGGCGCTGTTGTTCGGGGTCGCGGCGCTGTTCATGAAGAACCAAGTGCGCGCGCTGCGGCGGCTGGCGGGTGCGGCGGAGGCCTTCGGGATCGGGCGTGACGCCGGCTTCATCAAGCCCGAGGGCGCGGCGGAGGTGCGGCAGGCCGCCACCGCCTTCAACCAGATGCAGGCGCGCATCTGCCGCTTCGTGACGCAGCGCACCGAGATGCTGGCCGGGATCAGCCACGACCTGCGCACGCCGCTGACCCGGATGCGGCTGGCCCTGGCGATGCTGCCGGCGGCGGGGGCGGAGCAGGACGTGGCCGAGCTGACGGCCGACGTGGAGGAGATGGAGCGGATGGTGGCGACCTACCTCGCCTTCGCGCGCGGCGAGGGGCGCGGGCGGACCGAGCGCGCCGACTTGGTGGCGCTGGTGCGCGAGGCCGCCGAGCGGGCGCGGCGCGACGGCGCGGCGGTGGCGGTGCGGGGCGCGGAGGCGTTGGTGCTGCCGCTGCGTCCCGACGCGCTGCGGCGCTGCCTGGGCAACCTGCTGGACAACGCGCGCCGGCACGCCGGGCGGATCACGCTGGGGGTGGAGCGGGCCGCCGACGGCTGGGCCGAGGTGACCGTGGACGACGACGGGCCGGGCATCGCGGCCTCGATGCGCGAGGAAGCGCTGCGGCCGTTCGCGACTCTGCGCGAGGGCGGCACCGGGCTGGGCTTGGCGATCGCGCGCGACATCGCCCGCGCGCACGGCGGGGAACTGGTGCTGGAGGACAGCCCGCTGGGGGGGCTGCGGGCGCGGGTGCGACTGCCAGTGTGAGGGGGCGGGCCGGCGCGGCGCCGTCGGTGCCTAGCGGCTGGTGCCGAGCACCGGCCGGAGGTTGTTTGGCGCTTCGCTCACGCTGTTGCCGCCGCCCGGGCCAGGGCCGGGACCGCCGCGGGCGGAGGCGGAGTTGCTCTGTCGTCGGTCGGCGTCGAGCCGCGGGTGTTACGGCTGCCCGGGGTGGGGGCGATCCGCGAGCCGGTTTCGCGCGCCAAGGCGCTGTTGCTATCGTCGGTCGGCGTGGCGCCGGAGCTGTTGCGCGTGGTGGGCACGCTGCCACGCGTGCCGGATTCGCTCTGCGTGGCGGAGGACGGGGAGTTGCTGTTGCCGGTACTGCCGAAGGCCGGCATCTAGCCCGGTCGCGGCTGGGCGCCGGCCGGGGCGGCCGCGAGGCGGAGCATGGTACCGGGAGCCGCCACCGTGACATCCCTGATCATGTCGCGCGTTCTCCTGACTGACGCGCACCGGTTCCCAATTCGTTCCCACGATTCGGGGAAGGATATCCAATCGTTGAAAGCGTGGCCCGCGCGCCAGCCGGGCACACGGGGAGCGGGTACCGCCGTCCGACCCGGCGCGAAACGGCCGATGCCGCCGCGCGACGGATGATTGGCCAAGCCGATGAAGAAGGGGTAGCGACCGAAGGGGTGGCCGGGCCAGAGCCCGAATTGCCCGACCGGCCGCGCCTCACCTCAGCGGTTGGTGCTGGTGCCGGGAACAGGGCCGGTGCCCGGGCCGCCCTGCGCTGAGGCACTGTTGCTGTCGTTGGTCGGCGTGGAGCCCCGGGTGTTGCGCGTGGTCGGCACCTGGGCGTCGGCGTTGGGGGTCAGGATGGGGTCGGTGCCGGGTCGCGTGGGGGCACCGAGGGTACGCTCGCCGCCAGCAGTGGGAGCCGCGCCCAGCGCCGACGGGTTCTGGGTCGGCGTCTGCGCGCCCGCCGGGGTGGCCGCGAGGCCGAGGGCTACCGTGACCGCGGAAACTGCGGAGAGCCTGCTGATCGTCACGTAGGTGCTCCTGTCTAGGCTTCGGAGGCCCGAACCGGCCCCTGGCAGGGCGCGGGAAAGAGCCGTCGCAGAGAACAACTCACGCGGTACCCCGAAGGTTGCATTGCTCGCGCCCACGCGCGGCGTGATGTGCCAAGCGACCCACCGTCGGGCACCACTTGGTCACGCCGAGTGGCGGGAAGCCCGGACGGGGAACCGGATCGTTCGCCAGCTCCCCGCGGCGACGCTGCGCTTCAGCGGAACGGAGTGTCCCGGACGGTGGCGCCGGGAACCATGCCGGTGCCCGGGCCGCCCCGCGCCGAGGAGCTGTTGCTGTCGTCGGTCGGCGTGGAACCCCGGGTGTTGCGCGTGGTGCCGACCTGGGCGTCGGCGTTGGGGGTCAGGACGGGATCGGCGCCGGGCCGGACCGGGGCAACGGCACCGCGCTCGCCACCGGCGGTGGGCGCTCCGCTCATCGCCGGGTTCTGGCGCGGCGTCGTTTGCGCGCTGGCCGGCGCGGCCGCGAGGCCCAAGGTCGCCGCGATGGCGGCGGCCGCGAACTTGCTGATCATGACGTGCTGGCTCCTGGTCGGTGCATTCCGGGCACGGGATGTCACCCAGGCGATGGGAACAGCCGTCCGGTCGTCAAATGTCAACCCGGACGCGATCCGGAAGTTGCCGAGGAATCCGTCGGGGACGATGCGGGGGGGGGTACCGCGTGTCGTCGGCGCGACGATACCGCCGGGCGCGGATCGGTGCCCGGCCCGGTACCGCCGTCGCGGGACCCGCGCGAGGCGCTCGTCAGCGAGGGGCACCGGCCCCGCCGGCCGAGGATTTCCCGGTGGTTGATGCCAGGGATCGGGCCGGTACCGGGCCGTCCCGCGCAGAAGCGCCGTGACCATCGTCGGTCGGCGTGGGGCCCCGCGCGCGGCGGGGGGTCCGGGCGTCGGCTCGGGGACCGGGATGGGGTCGGCGCCGGGGCGACGGGACCCCGCCCGCCGCCGGTGGCGGGCGCGCGGCCGCCCGTGGTCCGGCGCCGCCGCGCGCGTCAGAACCGGCCCAGCCGGGCGTAGAGCCAGCACAGCGGCTGGATCAGGGCGGCGGTGAGGAAGATGCGCACGACGTGGAAGGCCGCCACCATCGCCACGTCGAGCGACATGGCGCGGGCGGTGATCGACATCTCGGCCACCCCGCCCGGGGCGGCGGCGAGCACGGCGGTGCCGGCGGAAGCGCCGCTGGCCCAGGACAGGGCGGCGCCGATGGCGGCGCAGGCGAGGGCGAGCAGCACGATGTTGAGCGCGGCGGCGCCGAGCAGGCGGCGGCCGCCGACGAAGGTGGCGCGCTCGAACTGGGTGCCGAGTTGGGCGCCCAGGAAAATCTGGGCCGCGGCCACCACCCAGTTCGGCACGCCCGAGAGCGCGTGGCCGGTGGCGGTGAAGGCCAGCGACACGGCCAGCCCGCCCAGCAGCCAAGCGTTGCGCACCCCCAGCCGCGTCAGCGCCCAGGTGCCCAGGCCCCCCAGCGCCACCAGCAGCAGCAGGCCGGGGGCGTGGGTCGGCAGCACGGCGCGCTCGGCGGCGCCGCGGTGCAGCCCGCCCAAGATCGCCAGCCCGGCCGGCACCATCACCACCGTGCCCACCAGCCGCAGCAGCTGGGCGGCGGCGATGGCGGCGGGCTTGGCGCCGTAGCTTTCGCCCAGGATGGCCATGTCGGACACCCCGCCGGGCACGGAAGCGAACAGCGCGGTGCGGCGGTCCAGGCCGCCGAGGCGCGCCATCAGCGGCGACAGCGCCAAGCCGGCGGCGATGGTGAGCAGCGCCACCGCGGCGGCCAGCGGCGCGTCGGCCGACAGCCGCGCGGCGGTGGCGGGGGTGAAGTACAGGCCCAGCGCGCAGCCGATCACCAGCGCGCCGACGTTGCGCCCCCGGCGCGAGGCGAGCACCGGCAGGCCGGCGAGGCGGCCGGCGGCGGCGAACACCAGGGCGCCGAGCATCCAGGGCAGCGGCACGCCGGCGAGGGCGAACAGCGCGGCGCCGAGCGCGGCGAGGGCGTAGCACAGGGCGTAACGGGCGAGCGTCCGGCGGTCGGGAAAGGCGGGGCGCCCGGGGAGTGGGGATCGCCCCAGGGACGGGGATCGCTCGGGGGACGGGAGATGCCCCGGAGTCGGGGATGGCTCCGGGACGGGGGAGCGCCCGGGAAGCGTCGGGCGCCGCACCTCAGACGTTGAAGCGGAAGAGCAGCACGTCGCCGTCGCGCACGACGTACTCCTTGCCTTCGACGCGCATGCGACCGGCCTCCTTGGCGCCGCTCTCGCCGCCCAGCGACACGTAGTCCTCGTAGGCGGTGGTTTCGCAGGCGATGAAGCCGCGCTCGAAGTCGTTGTGGATCACCGCCGCCGCCTGCGGCGCCCTGGTGCCGCGGGTGATGGTCCAGGCGCGGGCTTCCTTGGGGCCGCAGGTGAAGTAGGTGACCAAGCCGAGCAGCCCGTAGCCGGCGGAGATGACGCGGTCCAGGCCGCTGTCGGCCAGGCCGAGGCTGTCGAGGAACTCGGCGCGGTCGTCGCTGGCCATCTGGCTGATCTCGCTCTCGATGGCGGCGGAAACCACCACGGCGCGGGCGCCCTCGCGCTCGGCGCGGGCGAGAACTGCGGCCGAATGGGCGTTGCCGGTGCTGGCCGCGGCCTCCTCGACGTTGCAAACGTAGAGCACGGGCTTGGTGGTCATCAACTGCAGGCGGGCGCACGCGCGCTCCTCGCCGGGGGGGACGGCGGTGCGGGCGGGGCGGCCGGCGGCCAGCGCCGCGACGAGCGGCTCCATCAGGGCGACCAGGGCGGCGCTCTCCTTGTCGCCGCCGCGGGCCTTCTTGGTCGCGGCCGCGAGGCGCTTCTCCAGCCCGTCGAGGTCGGCCAGCATCAGCTCGGTTTCGACGATCTCGGCATCGCGGATCGGGTCGACGCCGCCCTCGACGTGGGTGACGTCGGGGTCCTCGAAGCAGCGCAGGACGTGGACCACGGCGTCCACCTCGCGGATGTTGGCGAGGAACTGGTTGCCCAGGCCCTCGCCCTTGGAGGCGCCGCGCACGAGACCGGCGATGTCGACGAACTCGAGCGAGGTGGGCACGGTCTTGGCCGAGCGGCCGACGCGGGCGAGCGCGTCCAGGCGCGGATCGGGCACGGCGACGCGGCCGACGTTGGGCTCGATGGTGCAGAAGGGGTAGTTGGCCGCCTGCGCGGTGGCGGTGCGGGTGAGCGCGTTGAACAGGGTGGACTTGCCGACGTTGGGCAGGCCGACGATGCCGCAGTTGAAGCCCAAAGCCGTGCACTCCGCGCCCCACGCGGGGGTTTCCGTCCCGACGCCGCGCCGGCTGCCCCGGAAAGGCGGGCGGACGCGGCGACGATCGGCGAAGCCCTTACGCCGGGTCGGCGGCGTAGGCCAGGGGGCGGGACCGGGGACGCGCGACCAGCCCTGCGCCCGGGGGCCGGCCGACGCCATGTGCGCGGCGGGCCCGGTGCTTTCCGGGCCGCGTCCGCCATCCGTCGAGGAGAACGCCATGCGCTGCCACTGGCCCGTCCCGGCCTTCCTGCTGCTCGCGACCGCCGCGGGCGCGCAGGTGCCGCCCGCCGCCATCCCCGACGCGCTCGCGGCGTCGGGGGACCGCCCGCTGATGACCCTGTCCGCGACGGGGGTGCAGATCTACGAGTGCCGCGCGCCGGCCGCCGGCGGGCCGCCCGAATGGGCGTTCCGGGAACCGCGGGCCGAGTTGTTCCTGGCCGGACGACGGGTGGGGCGGCGTTACGCGGGCCCGACCTGGGAGCACGAGGACGGCAGCGCCGTGGTCGGCAGGGTCACGGCGCGCGTTGAGGCGGCCGACCCCGGCCGCGACATCCCCTGGCTGCGCCTGGAGGTAGCGTCGCGGCGCGGCGCCGGGGCGCTCAGCGACGTGGGCGCCGTGCAGCGGATCGGCACGAGCGGCGGCGCGCTGGCGGGCGCCTGCCCCGAGGCCGGGCGCGTGCAGGATGTGCCCTACGCGTCCGACTACGTCATGCTGCGGCGCCCGTAGCGCCGCGGGTTTAGCCGACGCCGAGCAGCTCGACGTCGAAGATCAGCGTGGCGTTGGGCGGAATCACGCCGCCGGCGCCGCGGGCGCCGTAGCCGTGCTCGGGCGGCAGCACCAGGCGGCGGCGGCCGCCGACGCGCATGGTGGCCACGCCCTCGTCCCAGCCGGAGATGACCTCGCGCACGCCCAGCGTGAAGCGGAACGGGGCGCCGCGGTCGCGCGAGCTGTCGAACTTGCGCCCCGGCTCGCCGCCGTCGTCGAGCCAGCCGGTGTAGTGGACGCTGACGGGCTGGCCCGGTGTGGGGGCGGCGCCGTCGCCGGGGGCGTCGTCGCGGTAGCGGATGCCGTTGGGCATGGTGATGAAGGCGTCGGCGTTCTCGGTCATGGCGGTGCTCTCGCGGAACGGGAGGTCGGGGGGCGCCTGCTTAGGGCATCGGCCGCCGCGCCACCATGCGCGACGCGTCGCCGGCGCGTCCGGGCCGGGGTCGCCGGTCGGGGGACGGAGCGGCCGGTCGCGGATCGGCCGCCCCGGTCGTGACGGTCAGTCCACCCGCGCGGCGAGCAGGCGGCCCACCGCGCACAAGGCTTCCCGCGGGCTGAACGGCTTGGTCAGGCAAACCTCGCCGGGTCCCAGCTCGCCGAAGGACGGCAGCAGGGTGTCGGGCCTGCCGGTGGCGAACACCACCGGCAGGCCGGGGTCCAGGGCGCGGGCGCGGCGGGCGACGTCGACGCCGTCGAAACGGCCGGGCATGTGCACGTCGGTCAGCAGCAAGTCGAAGCGGCCCTGATGATCCAGGATCAGCATGGCTTGCTCGCCGTCGCCGGCCTCGGCCACGTCGAGGTCGGCCTCGGCCAGGACCTCGGCCAGCAGCTCCCGGATGGAGGGTTCGTCCTCGACCAGCAGGATTCGCGCTCTGGGCAAACGGACACGGACCTTTCTCGCGTTTCGTGAAGGGGATACCGGCGGTCGTCCGGGAGGGGGAGGGTCCGACGCCGATTCTCGCGCCCGGCCGTCAACACGACGCCGTGACGGCCCGCGGCCACTCCCGCAACCGCGCCGGCGCTCCCAGATGGGCGCCAGCGCAGGTGAGATCATGGACGAGCAGGACCAGACCCCGGAGCGCGGACCCGCGATCGCCGCCTCGCGGCAGGGTCTCCTGGACCACGAGGTGTTCGGGGTGGCGGTGCGCCAGACGCGCATGGCGATGGCGCTGGCCGATCCCAACCTGCCGGACTGCCCGCTGGTCTACGTCAACCCGGCCTTTAGCGGCGTCACCGGCTACGCGGCCGAGGAAGCGGTGGGGCGCAACTGCCGCTTCCTGCAAGGGCCGGACACGGATCCCGCCGCGGTGGCGCGCATCCGCCGGACCCTGGCGACGCGCGAGTGGCTGGAGGTGGACATCTACAACTACCGCAAGGACGGGGCGGGGTTCTGGAACGCGCTGCACCTCAGCCCGATCTTCGACGGCGATGGCCGGCTGATCTACTACTTCGCCAGCCACGTGGACGTCAGCCATCGCCACGAGGCGGAAGGGCGGCGGCGGCGGCGGGCGGAAAGCATCGACGCCATGGCGGCGGGCGTGGCGCACACGTTCAACAACCTGATGACCACGGTGGTGGGCAGCGTCGAGCGGGCGGGTGGGCAACCGGTGGACGAGCGCCAAGCGCGACACCTCGGGCGCGCCGACCATGCGGCGCGGCGGGCGGGGAAGCTGGCGGCGGAGCTGCTCGCCCTGGCTCAACGCCGATCGGGCGACGAGCGGGCGGACGACCTGAACGAGGCGCTGCGGCAGCTGGGGAGTACGCTGGCCCAGGCCGCCGGGCCGGCGGTGCAGGTCGAGCTCGCGCTCGCGCCCGGGGCGCTGCCGGTGCGGCTGGACGCCGGGCAGCTGGGGCCCGTGCTGCGCAGTCTCGTGCGCAACGCCGCCGACGCCACGGCGGGGGGCGGGCAAGTGGCGGTGGCCACGCGCGCGCTGTCGTCGGCCGAGGCGGCCTCGGCGCTGGGCGGCAAGGAGGCGGTGGAGCTGTCGGTGTCCGACACCGGGTCGGGAATGACGGCCGAGGTGCTGGCGCGGGCGACGGAGCTGTTCTTCACCACGAAGGGGGCCGCCGACAGCACCGGGTTGGGATTGTTCCTGGCGCTGGAGTTCGTCGACCAGGCCGGTGGCAAGCTGGCCATCGACAGCGCGCCCGGGCGGGGCACGACGGTGCGGATGGTGTTTCCGCGGGCGACGTAACGTCGGGGTCGGGGTTTCGCCCGGCCGGCGCCGAGCCAGGGGCCCTGCCCCCGGACCCCGTGAGGAACCCGATGTCCCTCGACTTCCCATCCGTGGAGAGAAACGCCTCGGCGGGGGGTCCGGGGGCGGCGCCCCTGGCCGCACGCCCGACCAGCGAAGACCAGGGCCGGGCGACGCGGCGCGCGTCAGCCGACGCGCTCGTAGGGCAGGCGGCGGGCGAGCCAGCAGCCGACCTCCAGGCCGGCGACGCGGCCGGCCGCGTCGCGCCGGACGCGCAGCGTCCAGTCGCCGGGCGGGGTGTGGTCGAGGGCGCGCGGGCAGGGCAGCGCCCAAACGTCGGGGCCGATCGGGTCGAGGGCCTCCATGCGGCCGCCGCCGAGGAAGCCGGAGCACGCGCCGTGGAGCACGCCGCCGCTGTCGGCCACGGTCAGCTCGGCGTCCAGCTCGGCGCAACGGTAGCGGCCGGCGATGTCGGGGGTGGGCGCGCCGTCGAGGCGCCGCAGGCGGGGGCTGCGGTTCTCGTGCGGGCGGTCCATCCAGGGACCGTCGCCGGGCGGGCCGTCGCTGGTTGGGCGCAGCCGGGTGCCGCCGTCGATGCCGCCCGCGGTGCCGTCGGGGCGCAGGTCCAGGGTTTCGGGAGAATGGCCGTGGCGCAGGCGAACCCTGCCCTCCCCCGCCGGATCGATGCGGGCGGCGAGGCCGGTCTCGGGGTCGAGGTAGGCGCCGAGCCAGTCGGGCTGCCCGATGGGTCCGGGCGGCGGGGGGCGGTCCTCGCCCAGGGCGGCGGCGAGCAGGTCCACCGCCGCCGCGTGCGCGTCGGCGAGGTGGTTGAACAGCACCACGGCGGAAAGGCGCTCGGCGGGGAGGTACGCGCGGTGGCTGCGCCAGCCACGCAGGGCGCCGCCGTGCGCGGTGGCGGCGCGACCGAGTTCGGAGCGGCGGTTCAGGCCGAAGCCGTAGGGGGCGGGGGCGCCGTCGGCGAAATGGGTGGGGACGGCGATGCGGGCGTAGGGCGAGGCCGGATCGTCGCGGGTGGCGTCGAGGTGGCGCTCCCAGGCGATCATGTCGTCGAGCGAGGCGCCGAGGCCGGCGTCGCCGGTCCACAGCACGCGGTTCTCGGCGGCGCGGAAGCCGGTGGCGGGGTTGCCCTCGTAGCCCTCGGTGCTGTCGGGCATGGCGCGGGTGTCGGCGGCGAGGAAGGCGGTTTCCATGCCGGCCGGCGCGAGGAGGCGCTCGCGCAGCAGGTCGGCGAAGGGGCGGCCGGCGCGCTCCCCGAGGATGTCGGACAGGATGCGGAAGTTGCCGTTGCCGTAGGAGTAGCGGGTGCCAGGGGCGAAGTGCAGCGTGCGGGTGGCGCCGATCACGCGGGCGGCCTCGGCGTCGCCGAAGGGCTGCTCGGGCATCGCGCCGTGCAGCATCGCCAGCGCCCAGTAGTCGCGCAGGCCGGACTGGTTGTGGGCGAGGTGCAAGGTGGACGGGGGCGGCTCCTGCAGCAGCGGCAGGCGGGCGGACACGTCGGGGTCGAGCGCCGACGGGTCGGGGTGCAGGTCCAGCAGCAGCGCGCAGGTGAACTGCTTGGTGATCGAGCACATGCGGAACAGGGTGCGCGGGGTGAAGGGGATTCGGCGCTCGGCATTGGCCCAGCCCCAGGCGTGGCGGGCCAGCACGGCGCCGTCGCGCAGGACGGCGACGGCGCCGCCGGGGCCGGGGTAGCGGCGCGGCAGGGTTTCGAGGAGGCGGTCGAGGCGGGCGGCGGGGGTCGGCATGGGCGGCAGTCTCGGGGTGCGGGTCGGGGGGCGTAAAGGTGGGGGTGGTCGCGGCGGGGCAACGGGGCGACGCCGCCGGCCACCGGGGCCTGGGCAGAAATCCCGACTGGCCTGCCGGTCGGAACCCCGGGCCGGGCTGCGCGGCGTTCCGGCCGCCGCGGGGGGAAAGACGGACGGCGGGCGGTTCGGGAGCCGCCGCCTTTTCGCCGTCGCGCGCCGGAGGCATGGTCGGCGCGGCATCGGAGGGAACGGCGGTGGGGGACGCGGTCGGGCTGGGCATCGTCGGCTTTGGGGTGATGGGGGAGCGCTGGCTGCGGGCGCTGCGGGAGCATCCCGAGCCGCCGCTGCGGGCGGTGGGGGTGTGGGACCCCTCCCCCGCCGCCGCGGCGCGGCTGGCCGCCGCGGCGCCGGGGGTGCCGATGCTGGTGGGCGCGGGCGCCGTGATCACGGCCTGCGAATGCTTGTACGTGGCCAGCCCGCCGGCCTCGCACCTGGGGTTGGCGCGGGCGGCGCTGGCGGCCGGCCGGGCGGTGCTGCTGGAGAAGCCGCTGTCGAGCGACACCGCCGACGCGCAGGCGTTCGTGGCGGCGGCGGAAGCGGCCGGGGCGCGGGCGGGGGTGAACTTCCCGATGGCCTCGTCGCCGGCGGTGGCGCAGCTGGCGGCGTGGCGCCTCGGGATCGGGGCGCCGCGGTCGCTGGAAATCGAGGTGGCGTTCGCGGTCTGGCCGCGGCCGTGGCAGCGCGACGCGGCGCCGTGGCTGTCGCGGCGGGCGGAAGGCGGGTTCACGCGCGAGGTGCTGTCGCACTTCCTGTTCCTGTCGCGCCGGCTGCTGGGGCCGCTGATGCTGGGGGAAGCGCGGGTCACGTACCCGGGCGACGGCGGTGGGGCAGAGCTGGTAGTGGAAGCGCGGCTGGCGGCGGGCGGCGTGCCGGCGACCATGCGCGGCCGGGTGGGCGGCACGGCGCGCGACGAGATGAACAGCTGGACCCTGCGCGGCGAGCGCGGCGCGATCCGGCTACGCGACTGGTCGGTGGCCGAGCGGGCGGCGTCAGGCGACGCCGGGGCGGACGGGTGGGAGCAGGCCCTTGACGCGCTGCCGCAGGAACGGGCGCGGCCGCTGGCGCTGCGCGGGCAGATGGAGAAGGTGGCGGCGATGGTGCGGGGCGAGCGTCACGGGCTGGCGACGCTGCGCGAGGCGCTGGACGTGCAGGAGGTGGTGGAGGCGGTGCTGGCGGCGGGGTGAGCGGCGGCACTCAGCCGGCGGGGGCGAGCAGGGCCACCTTCGTCATGAAGTCCTCGGGCCGGCCCTCGGCCAGCAGCGGCGCCGCGTCGGCCACCGCGTCGAGCAGCGGGTCCAGCCAGGTGTCCGCCTTGCTGAAGTCGCCCAGGACGTGGCCGGTGACGTGGTCCTTGTGGCCGGGGTGGCCTATCCCGAGGCGAACACGGCCGTAGTCGGGCGTGCCCAGGGCGCGGATCATGTCGCGCAGGCCGTTGTGGCCGGCGGCGCCGCCGCCGCGCTTGACGCGCACCCGGCCGGGGGCGAGGTCGAGCTCGTCGTGGAAGGCGAGGAGGTCGGCGGCGGGTATTTTGTGAAAGGCGCTGGCCGGCTGCACCGAGGCGCCACTGTCGTTCATGTAGGTCTGCGGCTTGAGGAGGAGGACGCGACGGCCGGCCAGGGCGCCATCGCTGACCTCGCCCTTGAAGCGGCTCCGCCACGGCCCGAAGCCGTGGCGGCGCGCGATCGCGTCGAGCGCGAGGAAGCCGACGTTGTGGCGCTGGCGGGCATGCTCGCGGCCCGGATTACCCAGGCCGACCCAAAGGAGCACGGTTCCCCGGCCCGACGCAGCTCCCCGGCGGCCGCGCTACTTCTTCTTGGCGGGCTTGGCGGCGGCCTTGGCGGGCGCTGCGGCGGCGGGCGCTGCGGCCTTGCCGCCACCCTTGGCCGAGGCCGCGGCGCCGCCGGCGGGGGCCTTCTGCTTGGCGGCCTCGGGCGGCGGCGGCGCCTCGACGGTGTCGTCGGCGTCCACCGTGGGCGGCGCCAGCGTGGCGACCACGAAGTCGCGGCCCAGGGTGGCCTCGGCGCCGAAGGTGTCCTTGACCGACGACCAGCGCAGCGTGTCGCCGATGGTCAGGGCGGCGACGTCGAACTCGAAGCTCTCGGGGGTGGCGTCGGGGTCCACCAGCACCTCCAGCTCGCGGCGCACGACGTTAAGCACGCCGCCTTCCTTGATGGCCGGGCTGTCGTCCTCGCCGGTGAAGTGCACGGGCACCAGGACGCGTATCTTCTGGCCGGGGGCGAGACGCTGGAAGTCCACGTGCAGCGGCCGGTCGGTAACAGGATGGAACTGCACCTCGCGCATCAGGGTGCGCACCGGCTCGGCCCCGGCCACGGCGACCTCGTAGAGGTGCGAGCGCCAGCCGCCCTTGTGCAGCTCCTTCATCACGACGCGCGGGTCGAGGCTGAGCAGCGTCGACTCCTGCTTGGCGCCGTAGATGACGGCGGGGACCTGCCCCGCCCGCCGGGTCGCGCGCGCCGCCCCCTTGCCGGCCCGCTCGCGCGACGCGGCCTCGATCCGGATGGTCTGGACCATTGCCGTTAACTCCTCGCGTGAAAATGGATTCTCGCGCCGGCCTCCAGGGGTGCCAGCGTGGAGCGGGGGGATAGCGCGGGCGGGGCGGGAGCGCAACGGGGCGGGGGCGCGCCGGGGCGCCGCGCGCTTGACCGGCGCGGGGCGCGAGGAGAAAGCCCGCAGCGGCGCGGGGGATCGGCCCGGCGCGGGGAGCGGGGAAAGCCGGGCGCCATGGAACTGGAGTGGGTCCTGCTCCTCCTCGCGCCCGTCGCGGCCTGGGGCCTGGGCATCGCCGGCTTCGTGCGGGCGAGGCGGGCGCAGCGGGAGATCGCGGCGCTGCGGACGGCGCTGCGGGAAGCGGGCTACGCCGTCGGCGCGGCGGGGGCGGCGCCGTTCACCGCAGCGGGGCGGCCGGCAGGGGATGCGGCACCGGCCGCCGGCGGGCGGGCGCGGCCCTGGGACC
>CAXTEL010000031.1:0-37512 GCA_964243365.1 uncultured Roseomonas sp.
GCTCGCTGGTCGTCGGGCTCAGGCCTCGTCGTCCTCCTCGTCGCGGCTGAGCAGCACCGCGTCGATCTGCGCGAGCAGCCGGGCGAAGTCCACGGGCTTGGAATGGTAGTCGTTGCAGCCGGCGGCGAGCACGCCGTCGCGGTCGCCGGACATGGCGTGCGCGGTGAGCGCGATGATGGGGATGCGCGCCGCGGGCCCTCCCTCCTCGCGCAGCGTGCGGGCGGCGGTCCAGCCGTCCATCACCGGCAGGTTCATGTCGAGCAGGATGACGTCGGGCTGCTCGGCCCGCGCGGCGTCCACGCCCTGCCGGCCGTCGTGGGCAAGCACCACCTCGAAGCCGCGCCGCGTGAGCCTGCGCGACAGCGAGTCCCACAGCTCCTCGTGGTCCTCCACCAGCAGGATCTTGGTCATCGCCGCACCCGTCCGGCGCGGCCGCGGGGGATGTTCCGGCGCCGCCGGGCCGCCAACCTCGTCACCACCGTCCGCACCCCCGGGCCGCGCTCCCGGGCCGGCGCGCACGTTACCGCCATCCGCCCCGTCCAGCCATGCCGCCCGGCGCGCCGGCGATTGCAACGCGGGCGCGAAGCGTCGAAAGGAGCCGCCGGCCGGCCGGCTCGTCGCCCGGAGGCCCGCGCCCCCCGCTCCGCGCGCGGCGGGATTGGCGCGGTGGGCGCGGCGACGCGGGGAGGATCGGGCTTTGAGACCACCGAGTTCGACCGCGCCCCCCGGGCGCCGCCCGCCCGCCGCCGCCGTGCCGGCGCCCGGCTTCGCCGCGCTGTGCTCGGGCGCCATCGTGGTGGGCGCCATCTACTTCGGGCGCGACCTGTTCGTGCCGCTGGTGCTGGCGGTGCTGCTCGCCTTCGTGCTGGCCCCCGCGGTTCGGCTGCTGCGCCGGGCGCGGCTGGGACGGGCGCCGTCGGTGCTGATCGTCGTGGTGCTGGCCTTCGCGCTGCTGTTCGGCATCGGCCTGGCGGTGAGCCGGCAGGCATCGGACGTCGTGGGCGAGCTGCCGCGCTACCAGGAGGCGGTGCGGAACAAGCTGCGCGCGCTGCGGCTGGACCGGACGCTGGAAGGGGTCGAGGCCATGCTGCGCGATCTCGGCGCCCTAGGGGCCCGCCGGCCCGCAGTGCCTGCCGGCGCGGCCGCCCCCGCTGGTCCCGCGCAGCCCGACGCCACCGCGTTCGAGATCGCCCGCTCGGTCGCCGAGCCGCTGCTCCGGCCGCTCGCCACCACCGGCGTCGTGGTGGTGTTCACCATCTTCGTGCTGCTCTACCGCGAGGACCTGCGCGACCGACTAATCCGGCTGGCCGGGGCGCGCGACCTGCACCGCACCATGGCCGCGATGAACGACGCGGCCCACCGCTTGTCGCGGCTGTTCCTGACGCAGGTGGCGCTGAACGCCGGCTACGGCCTGCTCGCGGGGCTGGGGCTGTGGCTGGTTGGCCTGCCCAACCCGGTGCTGTGGGGCATCGTCGCGGGGGTGATGCGCTTCGTGCCCTTCCTGGGCACGCCCGTCGCCGTGCTGCCGCCGATGCTGCTGGCGATGGCGGTGGACCCGGGCTGGTCGCTGGTGCTGTCGGTGGCGCTGCTGTTCCTGGTGCTCAACCCGGTGATGGCGCAGGTGCTGGAGCCGCTGCTGTACGGCCACAGCACCGGGCTGTCGCCGGTGTCGGTGATCCTGTCGGCGATCTTCTGGGCCTGGATGTGGGGGCCGGTCGGGCTGCTGCTCGCCACCCCGCTCACCGTTTGCCTCGTGGTGCTCGGCCGCCACGTCGAGCGGCTGGAGTTCCTGGAGATCATGCTGGGCGACCGCCCGCCGCTGGCCCCGGAGGAGAGCTTCTACCAGCGCGCCCTGGGCGGCGACACCGACGGGCTGGTGGCGCAGGCGCGGGGGCTGCGGCGCGGGGCGTCGCTGTCGGCCTACTACGACGAGGTGGCGCTGCGCGGCCTCGCGCTGGCCCAGGGCGACTGGTCGCGCGAGGTGCTGGAGCCCGAGCGGCTGGACGGCGTGCGCGCCCAGGTGACGACGCTGCTGGAGGACCTGCGCGACGACGACGCCGCGGCGAGGGAGGCGGCGGGCAAGGAAGCGGCGGCGCCCCGGGTGGCGGTCCGGGACGCCGTGCCCAGGGCGGCGGCATCCGGCGAGGCGGCGTCCGGGGAAGCCGGCGGGCCCGGGGCGGCGATCGCGCCGGCCTGGCAGCTGGAAGGCGCCGTGACGCTGATCGCCGGGCGCGGGCAGCTCGACGACCTCGCCGCCGAGATGGCCGCCCACGTGCTCCGGGAGCACGGCTTCGCGGCGGCCACGGAAGCCAACGCGGTGCTCGACACCGCCAACCTCGGCCGGCTCGACCCCGCCCGCGTGCGGCTGTGCCTGCTGTCCGTGCTGGAGGAGGGCAACAGCGCCGCCGGCGTGCGCCACTTCATGCGCCGCCTGCGCCGCCAGCTCCCCGAGGCGCGGATCGTCATCGCGCTGTGGCACGCCCCCGCCGGCAGCCCAATGCTGGGCGCCCTGCGCGCCGAGGGCCTGGGCGAAGCCATCACCACCTCGCTGCGCGAGGCGGTCGCCCTGTGCCAGGCCCTGGCGGCCCAGGCGGAGCGCGAGGACCGGGCGGAACGCGCGGACGCGCCCGCCCCGGGCATCGCGGCGGCCTGACGCGCGCGGCGGCGACCGCTCCGCAGTCCGCCTTCTACTCCGCCGTCCGGGCGCTCGGCGCTTCCGCCCGGTGCGGCGCGAGGCGGTCGAGCAGCGCCGCCGCCGTGGCCAGCATCGCGGCGTCGTCGCGGCTGTCGCGGCGCAGGATCAGCCGCCCGTCGCGCGACTCCAGCCCCGGCGCGGCGGGGGGCGGGGCGTCGCGGAAGGTGGCCGCGGCGGCGCCCGGACCGGCCTTCAGCTCGGCGACGCCCAGCCGGCGGCAGCGGACCCGCAGCGCGGCCAGGGCGAGGGGTTGGATACCGGCCCGGGGAAAGGGCCGAAGCGGTCGGCGATCTCGGCGCCCAGCACGTCCAGTCGGTCCTCGGCATCCCGCGCGTCGCCGCGGCCCGCCGCCGCGGCCAGCCGCGCGTGCAGCTCCACCCGCAGCGCTTCCTCGGCCACGTAGTCGTCGGGGATGAAGGCGGCGACGTCGGCGGACAGGCGCGAGGTCCATTCTTCCGCGACCGACTCGCCGCGCGTCAGCCGCAGGGCGCGGCCGAGCAGGTGGTGGAATAGGTCCACGCCGACCAGCGCGACGTGGCCCGCCTGCGCTTCGCCCAGCAGGTCACCGGCGCCGACGCGGTCCAGCGCTTCCAGCGTGCGCAGCCGCCGCAGCACCCCCGCCGAGGGCGACGCGTTCGGATCGGTCAGCAGTTAGATCGTCCCCCGCGTCCGTCCGCGCCCGACCCGGCCGCGCATCTGGTGCAGCTGGCCCAGGCCGAAGCGGTCGACGCGGTAGACCAGCATCGTGTTGGCGCGCGGCAGGGGAAGCGCGCGGCGAAGCGCTCGAAGGGCGCGCGGCGGGGGCGGAGGATGGGGGCCCGCCGGCCGTCGCGCTCGCGCGCCAGGGCCACCACGCGCTCGGCGGTGTCCGACAGCGTCGCTTCCACCGCGGCCCGCCGCTTCGGCCAGGTGTCGCTGTCCAGCCGGTCGGGCGTCACCGCGTCGACGTCGGTGCCGTAGCGCCACAGCCGGTCCATCTCGTTAGGCGGCACCAGCCGCGTCACTCCACCGGCGTATTCCAGGCTGAGGCAGTCCAGTCGCGCCCGGTCGCCCTCGCCCCCGGCCAGCGCCACCGACGCCATCCCGCGCAGGGCGCCGAGCCCGTGGTCGAGGTGGACCACCGCGTCGCCCGGCCGCAGCGTCGCCGCACCGGCGAGCAGCGCCGAGCGATCGGGAATGCCGCCGGCCCGCGCGGGGGCGGTCCGCACGTCGCCCGGCGCCACCACCGCCGTCTCGGGGGCGACGAAGCCCGCGTCGGGCGCGGCTTCCAGCACGGCGACGGTGCCCGGGGGGGGCGTCGCGCAGGGCGAGCCAGCCGGGCAAGCAGGACGGGCGCCGCGCCCAACCGCCGCTCCAGCAGCCGCGCCAGCGACCGGCCGCGCCGCCCGCCGGCACCGGCCAGCACGACCCGCCCGCCGGCCGCCGCCCGCGCGCAAACGTCGTCGAGGAAGGCCTCGGCCGGGTCGGGCGCGTCGGCGTAGCGCGGCAGGGTGCCCGAGGGCGACGCGTCCCCGCCCTCGGGCGCCCCGTCCTCAGTCCCGTCCGGTGCCGCCGCCAGCGCGACCACGCGCCGGCCGCGCAGGGTCGCCGCCCACGCCGCGTCGTCGACGAACAGCAGCGCCGGGTCCGGCGGGCGGCGCTCGCCTTCCCCGACCGGGGCGAGGGCGAGGCGGGCGCGATGCGCGTCCGCGACCTCGGCCACCCGCGCGGCGCGCAGCGCTTCCACGTCGGGGTCGAGCACGACCGCCGCGCCCGGCATTAGGTCGAGCGGCGCGGCGAGGTCGGGGTGGAGGTCGGGCAGGGTGTGCTCCGGCCTCGCGAAGGGCTCTGGGTCGCCGGCGCCGTCACCCGGGGCCCCCCCTCCGGGTACCCGGCGTTCTCCGCGTCCGGAACACCCGCCGCGGCTTCCGGCAGCGCTAGCTCCGAGGCGGGGCCCAGCACCAGCTCTGCCATCTCCTCCAGCCCGCGCTGGGTCAGCGGGTCATAGGAACGCAGCGCGGTGATCCTCCCCCCCGCGTGCTCGGCGCGGCAGGGCAGGGCGTCCTCGCCGGTGGGGTAGACGTCCAGCACGGCGCCGTGCAGCGCCGCCGGGGACGCGGCGGGCGACGATCCTTCCACATCCGGCGTGGTAGCATCTCGGTGAACGGTTCCCGGACCGGGAACCGATGCGTCCGGCGCGCCCACCCGCCTCAGGCCGCGCGGCCGATCACGGCCCACAGCGGGTCGCCGCCGCGGCCGGCCAGCAGCGCGCGCGACCCCACCTCCGCGAAGCCGGCGCGCTCCAGGTACAGCTCCACCAGGCGGCAGTGCTGCCCGGCGCCGAGCGCCTGCCACACCGCCACCGCCTTGGTCGGGAAGCAGCGGTTGGAGAAGGTGATGACCACCGGCGCGCCCGGCCGCAGCGCGCGGCCGAGGTCGCGCAGCACCGCCACCGGCCGCTGCAGGTACTGCACCGACACGCAGATCGTCGCGGCGTCCAGGCTGTCGTCCGCCAGCGGCAGCGCGGGATCGGCGTTCAGGTCCTGCACGAACCAGCGGCTCAGGCGCGGGTTGGCCGCCAGTTCCTCCGCGTTCATGCCGTGGCCGATCACCTCGCGGAAGGCGACCTCGGACGGCAAGTGGCTGACCCACGATCCCATCAGGTCCAGCACCGTGCCGCCGGGCGGCAGCAGCGCGCGGTACAGCGTCGTCACCGCGGCGATCGCGCCGTCGTCGATGTGGGTGACGAAGCGCGGCTGGCCGTAGAACAGCGCGTCGCGCGACGGGTCGGCCTTGCGGAAGGCGGCCGCCGGCAGTTCCGGCAGCTCCGATGTTTGACCCACGTGCCCCTCCGTGTCGGCCCGCGTCGTCGGCGGGCGGGCGCCGGGCATGTGCGGCGGTTCGGGCGTCCCGCAAGGCGGCGGAACCCGGCCGTGCGCGACCTGCCCCGGCCGCCGGGCCGGCCGCGCGAACCGGCCGGCCCGGACGCCGCGGTGGATCGCCGCAGGCGGCACCGCCCGGAGACATCCCCGCCTCGAACACCGGCCCGGAGCCGGAAACGGGACGGCGACCGGATCGGGCGCGACGGCCCGGGCGCACGACGCCCCCTACGTCGCGGCGACCAGGGTGGCCACCTGATCGCTCAGGCAACCGAGCGCGTCGCTCATCGCCGCCGCCACGGCGGCCGCGCCGGCACCCTCCACGGCACCGGTCGCCCGTAGGCCGCGCGCGATGCGGAGCCTGTTCCGGCCGGCGAACAGCCCGACCCGGGCCGCCAGCTCGATCGCTCTGGACGGCCCGGCCTCGAAGCGTAGCAGTTCGACCTCGACGACGAGGTCGGCGTCCGCGCTCAGCGCGCCGTCCCCGTCGAGGACAACGCGGCCGGGAAGGCGCTGTTCCAGGTTCTCGGCCAGCACGCGCCCCACCATTCCCCCGAGCGGCTCGGCCCATCGCACTCCTTCCAGTACCTCCAGCTTCGCGCCCACTCCGGCGCGCACGATCTCGGGCCGGTCGAGGTAGCCGGGCAGGCCGACGCGGCGCAGCTTCACCGTCCCGGAGCCGGTGGCGAGCGGCACGCCCAGCACGGGCGTGAGGCGGTAGTATCCGGGCTCGGGCGAGACGCAGCCCGCCAGCGGCAGCCCCAGCAGCAGGCCGCGGCGCGTGCAGGGCGTCACCGCCCCGCCGCCCCGACGCGGCCGCGCACCAGCGCTTCCGGGTGGCGGTCCAGGTAGTCGGCGAGCACGCGCACCGAGCGGGCGGCGTCGGTGGCTTGGTCCATCAGGCGCTCCAGATCGCGGTTGAAGTCGGAACCGCGGCCGTAGCCGTTCTCGATCGAGCCGACCGCCGCGTTGGCGCGGCCGATCGCCCCTTCGAGGTTGGCGGCGATGGCGGGCAGCCGGCGCAACAGCGGCGTGAGGCCGCCGTCGGCCTTCCGCACGAGGTCCTGCACCTGGCCCAGCGCGGCGGACAGCGAGCGCGCGGCGTCGCGCATCTCGGGCCCCCCGGCCAGCCCGCTCACCGAGGCCAGGGCGTCGTTCAGGTTGCGGCCAATCTGCTCGATCGGGAAGCTTTCCAGCTTCGCCGCGACGGCGCCGACCGCCGTCATCACGTCGCCGCCCCCCCGTTCCAGGCTGGGCAGGACGATCTGGTCGCCTTCCATCCGCACCGTCGCCGGCGGGGCGTCCGGCACGGCATCGAGGGTGAGCACCATCTGCCCGGTCAGCAAGTTGCCGCTGCGCAGCTGGGCGCGCACGCCGCCCGCCACCATTCGCTCCGCCAGCGCGCGCGTTTCCCCCTGCGGCCGGCCGGCGGGGTGGGCGATCCGCGTCGGCTCCACCGCGAGGCGGACGAGCACGCGGAAGCTGTCGTCGTTGCGGTCGAACTGCAGCTGCACGTCCGAGATGCTGCCCACCCGCAGGCCCCGCATCTCCACCGGTGCCCCGGTGGCGAGGCCGCGCACGGAGCCCTCGAAGTAGGTGAGGAACTCCACCCGGTCCGGCGAGGTCGCCGCCGCCGCCGCGTCCCGGTCGTCATACAGCTCGAAGCTGGCGCTGTCCCCCACCGGCGGCGCGTCGCGCAGGTCCGGCGGCGTGTCGAAGGCCACCCCGCCGGCGAGCAGCGCCCGCACGCTCGAGAACTCCAGCCGGACGCCCTGCGGCCCGATGCCGAGGTCGACGCCGGACGTGTTCCAGAAGCGCGACGCTTCGCGCAGGTACCGGTCGTAGGGCGAGCGGACGAAGGCGCGCAGCATCACCTCGCCGTCCAGCCCCGGGGGATCGAAGCCCAGGATCTGGCCCACGGCCACGTCGCGGAAGAACACCGGCGAGCCGCGGTCGAGCGAGCCGATCCTGCCCGCCCGCAGCGTGAAAACCCGTCCCGGCTCGTCGGAGCGGATGCCGGGCGGGTCGTCCAGGCCGTCGAAGTCGCGCTTCCCGTCCCCGCCCTGCCGGCCGGGATCGAACTCGACGTAGGAGCCGGACACGATGGTGTCGAGGCCCGTGATGTTGCCCGCGGTCAGGCGGGGCCGCACCACCCAGAAGCGCGCCCGGTCGGTCAGCCGGTCCTCCACCTCGCGCGTCATCCGCACCCGGGCGCGCACCCTCGACAGGTCCTCGGTGAGCCGGATGCTCTCCACCGTGCCCACCTGCACCGACTTGTAGCGCACGGCCGTCTGCCCGGCGGTGAGGCCGTCGGCGTTGCCGAAGGTGAGGGTCACGAGCGGGCCGTGGTCCTCCAGGGTGGTGTAGCCGAGGTAGCCGGCCACGAGCACGGCGGCGACCGGCACCAGCCAGACGAGCGGGAAGCCGCGCCGCCGCGCCCGCGCTCCTCGCGCCCCGGGCTCCCGCACCCCGGCCTCGTCCGGCGCGCCGCCGTCCGGCCCGCTCATCCGCGCCGCTCGCCGCCGGGGTCGCTCGCCCGCCCGGCGGCGTCCCACATCAGCCGGGGATCGAACGCTTCGGCCGCGAGCATGGTCAGCACCACCACGCCCGCGAAGCAGGCGGCGCCCACCTGCGCGTTGATGCTCGCGAGCGCCCCGAAGCGCACTAGGCCGATCAGCACCGCCACCACGAACACGTCAATCATCGACCAGCGGCCGATCGCCCCGATGAAGCGGTACAGGCGTGTGCGCCGCGCCAGCCCGGCGCCGGAGCCGCGCCGGATGCCGAGCAGCATCAGCGACAGCCCCGCCAGCTTGAGCACGGGCACCGCGACGGAAGCGAGGAAGACGATCAGCGCCAGGGGCCAGAAGCCGGTCCGCACGAACTCCGCCACGCCGCCCAGGATGGTGTGGGGGCCGCCCTTGCCGAAGGAGATAATGTTCATCACGGGGAAGTAGTTGGCCGGCACGTAGAGGATCGCGGCCGAGAGGAGCAGTGCCCAGCAGCGGGCCACGCTGTTCCGCTTGCGCGGGCGCAGGGCCGCGCCGCAGCGGGCGCAGCGCCGGTCCGGCGGCGCCTCGGCGAGCAGGTGGCAGCAATGGCAGCCGATCCGGGGTGCGCCGGCGGCCCGCCCGTCCGCCCGGGGCGCGTCGCCCGCCGTCCGCCCCCCCGCGGTGCAGCCGCGCCGCTCCAGGGCGCTCCACACCACCGGTGACGACAGCGTGGCGTCGGCCGCCGACGACGCCAGCACCAGCCCGCCCAGGCAGTAGGCGGCCGGTCCCACCTCCACCGTCGCGAGATCCACCAAGCGCGTGTAGGACACCAGGGCGCCGAACAGGAAGACCTCCAGCATGGCCCAGGGCGCGAGGCGCTCGTGCCAGCGGAACAGGACGTAGAGCCGAACGGGTGGGTGGCGCAGCCGCAGCCCCCCGAGCACCGCCAAGCGCAACGCCAGCCGCGCCAGGGGCAGCAGCACCAGGGTCAGCGCCACCAGCGCGGCGAGGTACCAGAACCCGTCCTCGACGAAGCCGTAGGCGCCCGTGCCGACCAGGCTTACCCGCTCCCGCCCCAGCAGGCGCAGGGTCAGGAACGGCGTCAGCATGGTCACGACGTACAGCGCCGAGCAGGCCAGCGCGAGCGCGAGCGCGGTGGAGAGGGCATACTCGCGGGAGCGTCGCAGGAGGGCGTCGCAGCGCGGGCAGCGCAACTCGGCCCCCCCCGGCGAGCGTGCCGGCATCCGGAGCAGCACCCCGCAATCGGGGCATTCGCGCAACGCGTCGCGGGGTGCTGCTACGTCGCGGCTCGCTGGCACCCCGTCACCCCTCGCGACCCATCGGCTGAACCCGGTTCCCGTCCGGCGCGGGTGCCGCCGATCCCGCTCCGACGCGATGGCGCCGGGACGTCGGCCTCACCTGACACCCGGCGCTTCTCGCGGCAGCCGCCGGCATCGGGCCGGTTAGAAGCGCCGGGGGGCCTCCGCGCGGGCGACCGAACCTCAGCTGTCCACCGAGCGACGAAAACCGCTCGCGCCGGTTCCGTTGTCTATCCTACGGCCTATCACGGCTCAGTTCCACAGCACGCCGAACCGAGCCCGGGAACTTCACTGACCGTGCCGACCGGGGCGTTGTCCTGGCCCTCGCCGACGCTGCCGGCGGACGGCGCGATGTCGGCTTCCCGACGTGGTTCTAGGATCGGCAGGGCACGATCCGGTCCGGCGCCGAGGGCGCGGTCGGCGGCTCGAATACGGCGAGGTACTCCGCGCCACCAGCCAGCGGGTGCCAGCCGACCTCGCGGTAGCCGCTCGCGGCCAGCTCACAGCGCAGCAGCGCGGGCGGGGTGCCGTGCTGGGCGGTGGGCCGCGCGGCGTCGAGTATCGCCACCCGGGCGCCGGGCCGCAGCGCCGGCAGCAGGTTGCGCAGCAGGCCGTAGGGCTGTTCGATCTCGTGGTACATGTGCACCAGCAGCGCTAAGTCCGCCGAGCCGGCGGGCAGGCGCGGGTCGTGCGGCTCGCCCAGCGCCAGCTCCACGTTGCCCAAACCCTCGCGCTCGACCCGCCGGCGCAGCGTCTCCAGGTACTCGGGCATCACGTCCTGGGCGATCACGCGGCCCTCGGGCCCGACGCGGCGCGCCAGCCGGACGGCGTAGTAACCCGAGCCGGCGCCAACGTCGGCCACCGTCATGCCCGACCGCACGCCGAGGATGTCCATCACGGTGTCGGCCTCGCCGGCCCGCTCGCGCGAATCCTCGCTCGCCCACTGGTCCGACACGATCCCGGCCACGGGGCGCGCCGGGCGGGGGAACAGCCCCGCCGCCAAGCCCGGCGGCGCCAGCGCGACGGCCGGGGCGGGAGGCGCCCCCGCGTCGGGCGCGGCGCGGGCCGCCGTTCCAAGCAGCGCGGCGGCGAGCAGGGTGGCCAGGAAGGCGGCGGACCGGAGCGGGGCGGATCGCGACGCCACGGCCGGGGATGGCCGCGCCGGGTGCCGGGCAACCGCGATCCGTCCCGCGCCAAGCGGTCGCCCGTCCGGCTCGGGACCACGGCCGGGTCCGGCGGCGAGGGGCATCGGTGCGGCGCGCGGGTCCATGCCGGGCGATATGGGGCGGCCCACCGCCGCGCCAGCCCGCGCCCCGGCGCAACCCGCGTTTCAGGCCGCGCGGCGCTTCCGCCCGCGCGCCGGCTTCGCCGCGGCGGGCTCCGGTTCCGGCCCCGCCATCTTGAGCGCCACCCGCAGCAGCGCCGCCCGCGAGGCCACGTCCAGCCGCCCGTAGGCGCGCAGCAAGGCTTCCTGGTCGCCCGACAGCAGGCCGAAGCTGCCCTGGTCCTCGCGCAGCAGCTCGGCCGGCGGCTCGGCGTCCGGGTCCAGCCCGACGAGGTAGGAGATTGAGCATTCCAGCACCTCGGCCAGCTTGCGCAGCGCGGTGCCGCGCGGCGGAGGCGCGCGGCCGGACAGGAGGCGGGCGATGCTGTCCGGCGGTAGCCCCGCCCGGTGGGCCGCCGCTTCCGGCGACAACGACAGCCGGTCGAGCCGGGTCTCGACGCGCTCGGCGAGCGGCGAGCTCTCCGACCCGGGCGGCGTCCCCCCATCCCGGCTCAACGGCGGGGTCCCGGCGCGGGGGATCGGCGGGTCGGGGACGGAGAGCTGGGGGCGGGGAAGCCAAGGCCTGGGAACCGGCGGCGGGAAACCCGGGACCGGGGGTCGGCGGCGGTTCCCGTGCCCGGGGTCGGCCTTCCCGGACGGCTCGGCGCGGCGCTCAGGCGCCCGACGCCCGCTCGCGCTTCCACGCCTCGAAGCGCGCCTGGTTCTCGGCGTCGGGCGGGTACAGACCGGGCAGGGCGCGCCCATTCTCCACCTCGCCCATGACCCAGGTTTCCTGCCGCTCCTGCTCCACCGCCGCCGCCGTCACGGCGTCGAGCATCGCGCGCGGGACCACCACCGCACCGTCGCCGTCGGCTACCACCACGTCGTCGGGGAACACCGCGACGCCGCCGCAGCCCACCGGCTCGCCCCAGCCCACGAAGGTCAGACCGGCCACCGAGGGCGGCGCCGCGGCACCCGCGCACCACACCGGCAGCCCGGTGCCGAGCACGCCCGCCCGGTCGCGCACCACGCCGTCGGTCACCAGCGCCGCGACGCCGCGCCCGGCCATCCGGGCGCACAGGATGTCGCCGAAGATGCCGGCGTCGCGCACGCCCATGGCGTCCACCACGGCGACGCAGCCGGCCGGCATCGCCTCGATGGCGGCGCGGGTGGAGATGGGAGAAGCCCAGGATTGCGGCGTCGCCAAGTCCTCGCGCGCGGGGACGAAGCGCAGCGTGAAGGCCGGACCCACCGATCGCGGCTGTCCGGGCCGCAACGGGCCCGTGCCGCGCATCCAAACGTTGCGCAGCCCCTTCTTGAGCAGCACGGTGGTCAGCGTCGCCGTCGAAATCCCCGACAGGGCCCCGGCGATGGCGGGGTCAAGGCTCATGCACGTCCCTCCTGCGGCGTCCCGCGGACGCGGCGTCCCCGGGCCGGCCGCCGCGCGGCGGGACGTCATCGCACGGCCGGCGCGCGCCCGGCCAGCCCCGGTTTCCGCGGGTCCGGCGTGGAACCAGGGGAGCGTCGCCCTTCCGGGCACCCCGCTGGGAAACCGACGTTCCTCGGCCTCCCGTCCGCAAGGGCAAACCACCGGTGGGGGTCCGGAGGCCCCCATGGATCCCCGGCGGCGTTTCAGGGGCGGAGCCCCTGGCCCACGTCGGACCAGCGGAAACCGGGGCCGCCAGCGACCGGCCGAACGCCGGCGCCGCCCGCGTCAGGGCGCCTGGGGCATCGGCCAGCGCAGCACCGGCACGCGCCCGGCCGGGATTCGGGCCACCGAAACGCCGCGCTCCTCCAGGGTCAAGGGCACCTCGATCTCTGGCGGG
This sequence comes from uncultured Roseomonas sp., assembly GCA_964243365.1. Lineage (GTDB taxonomy): Bacteria > Pseudomonadota > Alphaproteobacteria > Acetobacterales > Acetobacteraceae > Roseomonas. The sequence goes on from CAXTEL010000031.1 coordinate 12,455, forward strand.
CCGCCGTCGGCCGGTGGGCGGGCGAGCAGGGCGGCGACGCGGGCGGCGACGGCGGCAGCGGGCGCGGGGATGATCCCGGCCCCCGACAGCGCGGCCAGGGCGGCCTCGGCGCCGGACAAGCGCAGCGTGCCGGCGCCCATCGGCTGCAACCGGTCGTCCAGCGCCATCGTCGCCGAGGCGGCGGCGGCCACCTCGCCCCAGCGCAGCGTCAACCTGCGCAGCTCCAGCACGCCTCCCGCGTCGCGCCACGCCGCCGCCCGCCCGGCCGTCACCTTGCTGCCCGGCAGCGGACCGGTCAGCGCCGCCTCCAGCCCGGCCTCGCTGATCCGCGGCCCGAGCGCGTAGCGCCCGCCCGCGGCCGGCAGGGTCACCTCGCCGGCCGAAACCGACAAGGTGAGCGCTGCCTCGCCCTCGGTGGCGCTGGAGCGGCTGTCGAGCGAGGCGCGCAGGTCGCGCACTTCGACGCCCGCGCCGCCCTCGGACGGGCCGCCCGCCCCGTCGGTCCGTCCGACCCGGAGCCGCTCGGCGAGCAGGTCGCCGCCGCGCGGCGGGACGCCGGGCACCAACGGCAGCCGCCCTTCCAGCCGGTCGGCGGCGAAGGCGAGGTCCAGCGTGCCCAGCCGCAGCCGCTGCGGCCCGCGCGCCTCGATCCGCAGCTCCTCCAGCCGCGGCGGCTCCAGGCGCAGCACCAGCGCCGCGGCGCGCCAGTCCAGCCCGCCCGGCACGGCGGCCTCGCCGCTCGCCAGGCGGAAGTTCGGCAGGCGCAGCGTCGCCGCCAGGGGCCAGCCGCCGCGCTGGGGCGGGTCGTGGGCGACCTGCCAGCCCGCCGCCCACCGTGCCGCCGCCCATTCCGCGAAACCGTCGGCCAGCCGGTCGCTCATCCAGCGCCACAACGCCACGTGCGCGGCGGCCAGCAGCGCCGCCAGCAGCAGCGCGCCGCCCCCCAGCCGCAGCGTGCGCCGGGACCGGCGGGGCGGGACGCGGGGGCCTGCCTCGGGGTCGGGCGCGTCGGGGTCAGTGGTGCTCACCCCGCCCCTTATAGCGCGGCTCCCGCGCCGGCCGCACCGTCCCCGCGCGCCCGCGCGCCCGCGGCCCCGGAGCCCGTCACCCGCCCACCCGCCGGCCGACGCGGCGTGGACCCGCGTCGCGCCCCCTCGGCCCCGCGCCGCTCGCGGGTCCGCGAGTCGCCGCGTCCGCCGATGCCGCATCGCCCTGTCAGGACAGGGATTTCCCGCGCCCGCATCGTTCCCGCTTGACAAGCACCGCGAGGTTTTCCGCTGAGTTTTCCACAGGGCGACCCGCGGCTTTCCCAAGTCCGCCGCGCACCTCCGCCACTTACCCACAGATCGCTGTCCGGCAGCGGCCGGAAAGCATGTAAATCACTGTTAAATAACAAATTAGCATTTATCAAGTTCTGGGGAGGACTCGGCAAAACCGAGGCCGGTCAGGTTCCTGGCGCGGAACCTTGGCGCGCTGTGGCAATCTCGCCATGCAGCTACTCCACCGACTTGTCCACATCCCCGCCCAGCAGGCGCGCCGACGCGTCCTCGACACCGGATTCCAGCTCCCGCATCAGCGCCGCGCGTGCCAAGCCGGGCGGCAGCGGCGGCAGCACGGCCACGGTGACGGTGCCCGGCCGCTTGCGGAAGGCGCGCTTGCCCCAGTACCGGCCGCTGTCGGTCGCCGCCCCCAGCACCGGCAATCCCGTCGCACCCGCCAAAGCCGCCACGCCGGGCTGCCACGGCACCCGCTCGCCGGGCGCCGTGCGGGTGCCCTCGGGGAAGATCACGATCTGCGCGCCCATCGCCTGCGCCAGGGAGCGCGCCTCGCGCACCATGCCCTTCAGCGCCGTGCCGCCGCCGGCGCGGTCCACCCCGATCGCCCCGAAGCGCCGCGCCATCCGCCCCCAGACTGGGATGCGCAGCAGCTCCGCCTTCATGACGTAGATGGCGCGCGGGGCGAGCGCGAGCCAGACCACCGTGTCGAAGGCCGATTGGTGCTTGGCGGCGATGACGCAAGCGCCCTCGGGCAGGTGCTCCAACCCCGTCACCCGCAGCCGGATGCCGCAGGTGACGCGCAGCAGCCACAACACCAGCCAGGCCCATCGCCGCACGAAGCGTCGCCCGGCGCAGCGCGGCAGCAGCAGCCCCACCACCGCCGTCACCGCCGCGGTGAACAGGAACAGCGCGTTGAACAGGGCGGAGCGGAGCAGCATCAGGGCGTCTCCCCCGCCGCCGCGGCGCCGCGCCTGGCCGAACCGTCCGCCAGTGGGTCGGTCCCGGACAGGCCGGCCCAGGCGCCCACCAGCTTGCCGTACTCGCGCAGCATCAGCGAAGGCCGCGGCGCCCGCGGCGGCACCGGGACGGCGACCAGCGCCACCCCCGGCAGCTCGCGCCGCAGCTCCAGCAGGGCGCGCGGCATGTGGAAGCCCGCGGTGACCACGGTCAGCGAGCCCAGGCCGCGCGCCCGCGCCCAGCCGCCGATCTCGGCGGCGTTGCCGCGCGTGCTGCGGGCTTGCCTGCCCAGCGTGATGCGCCCCAGGAACGGCCAGGGCTCCACGCCCCCCTGCCGGGCCAGGCTGGCGAGGTCGGCGTCGCGCCCGACGCCCGAGATCATCAGCGGCACCCCGGGCCGGGCGGCCGCGAGCCGCAGGCCGGCCTCCACCCGGTCCGGTCCGCCGGTCAGCACGGCGATGGCATCGGTGTCCGGCGGGGCGTCCGGCGCGGCGCGGCGCGCTTCCTCGGCGAACCAGGCGAAGCCCGCACCCGCGCCCACCAGGACCAGCGCCGCGAGCGCCGACAGGATCCGCGGCAGCGACGGCGGCGCCAGGGCCAGGGCCGTCCTCACGGCAGGCGCCGCAGCCAGCGGCGCACCGTGGCCTGCGCCGTGCCCCAGCCGATCAGCCCCGCCACCGGCGGCAGCAGCGCCAGCGCCGTCCAGGGAACGCTCGACCAGGGCAGGCCCGACCACGAGGGCCCGGCTCCCGCCCCGCCCGCCGCCCCGTCCGGCCCCGCGTCCGGCACGCCGCCGGCGAAGGGCGCCGCGAGCCGGGCCAGGGCGAGCAGCGCCGGCACCGACAGCGCCGCGCCCGCCGCAGCCCCCAGCGCCGCCAGCCCGCCCACCCGCCGCGCGAAGCGGCCGGCGATGGCGCCGCGCGTGGCGCCGAGGTCGTGCAAGATGCCGATCGCCTCCCGCCGCGCCGCCAGCCCCGCCCGCGTGGCCACCGTCACCACGGCCGTCGCTACGCCGGCCACGAGCAGCAGCGCCGCCAGCGCGATGCCCTGCACGCTGCGCGCCAGCGCCGCCAGCCGCGCCACCCACAGCCCGTGCGCTTCCAGCTCCGCCCCTTCTACCGCGCGCCCCAGCCGCTCGGCGAGCCCGGCCGGGTCGTCGCCGGGATCGCGCAGGCGCAGCTCGATTACCCCGGGCAGCGGCAGCGCCGGCGCCTCGCCCAGCCACGGCCGCAGCAGCGCGGCCACCCGCGCCGGCTCAACGACCAGCGCCGATCCCACCTCCGGCGCCGCACGCAGCAGCGTCAGCGCCGCGGCCACGCGCGCCGGGGTGGGGCGCGGCACCTGCACCGTGACTGCCGCCGCGGCGCCGCCCTGCCAGCGCTGCGCCAGCACCGCCGCGCCGTGCGCCCCGGCCAGGGCGAGCGCGGCCAGCAGCGACATCGCCGCCACCAGCCCGGGCAGCAGCCGCCCCGACAGCGCCCGCCGCAGCCCCAGTGGGTCGCGCGTGCGGCGGCGGCGCTCAGCCATGCGTTTCCTCCGCCGGCGGCCCGCCCACCAACGCGCCGGGCGCCCCGAACCCGATCAGCCGGCCGCGCTCCAGCGTCAGCACCGGGGCGGGGAAGCTCAGCAGCAGGTCCTGGGAATGCGTGGCCACCACCACCGTGGTGCCCAGCCGGTTCATCTCGGCCAGCAGCGCCAGCACCCTCCGCGCCTGCCGCGGGTCGAGGTTGCCGGTGGGCTCGTCGGCCACCAGCAGCTCGGGCCGCGCCACCACGGCCCGCGCGATGGCCACTCGCTGCTGCTCGCCGCCCGAGAGCTGCGGCGGCAGCGCGTCGGCCCGCCCTTCCAGCCCCACGAAGCGCAGCAGCTCGGTCACGTCCGGCCGCAGCGACGATTCCGCCCGCCCGGCCAGCCGCAGCGGCAGCGCCACGTTGTCGAAGGCGCTGAGGTAGGGCAGCAGCCGGTAGTCCTGGAACACCGAACCGATCCGCCGGCGCAGCGCCGGCAGGGCGGCGCCCGGCGCCCGCGACACCGCCACCCCCAGCACCTCCACCTCGCCCGAGGTGGGCCGCAGCGCGCACTGCATCAACCGCAGCAGCGTGGTCTTGCCCGCCCCCGATTCGCCGGTGAGCCAGGTGAAGGACCCGCGCGGCAGCATGAAGTCGAGGGCCCGCAGCGCCTCGTCGCCGTCCTGGCCCCCCGTGCTCCCGCCGGGATCGGGGTAGCGGAGCCCCGCGTCGCTGAAGCGCACCATCGCGGGTAGAGGTGTGCCACGCGGAACCGGCCCGGGCTAGAATGGCCGGCGAAGGAGGGCCGATGCGGATCAGCTGCCCGGACTGTGCCGCCAGCTACGAGGTGCCCGACGCCATGCTGTCGGCGGGCCGCGAGGTGCGCTGCGCCCGCTGCGGCCGGAGCTGGACGCCCGCGGGCGCGTCGTTGCCCCCACCGACGGCCGCGCCGGCGCCACGGCCCGCGCCCGTCGCCCCGCCGGAGCCGGCCGCCGGTCCCGCCCCGATGCCGGAGCCGGTGCCCCCGCCCGCCGCGGCCCTCGCGCCCGTCGCCGCCCCGCCGCCTGCCGCGACCGCTGCCTCGCCGCCGCGCGGGGACGAGCGCCGCCTGGCGCTGGCTTGGTCCGGCTCGCTGGCGCTGCTCGCACTCGGCTTGTCGGGGCTGATGGTTTTTCGCGTCGAGGTCGCCGCCCTCTGGCTGCCCGCCGTTCGGCTGTTCCGGGCGATTGGCCTGTCCTGACGCCGCGGCGCGTCGGACCGCCCGCGCGGACGGCGCCGGGGTGTGATCGGGCCTCCGTATCGGTTTCCGCTGATCGGGCTCGGGTCCGGTGGCTCTGCCCCCAGACCCCCGCCGTCGGTTTGCCCAGCGGGCATCTCCTCCACGGATGAAAGGTCCAGGAAACTCGGTTCCCCGGCGGGGTGTCCGGAGGGGCGGCGCCCTTCTGGTCCCACGTCGGACCAGCGGAAACCAGGGCCGGTCACCAGCCGCCCGGCCACGCCGGCGTCAGCCGTCCGACAGCGATACCGCCGCCGTGGTCCACGCCGCCGCCGCTCCCGGCTCCGGGTCGCAGCGTATCGCCATCCGCCCGGCCGCGGCCCCGCCCCAGATCGAGCAGAACGCCACCTGCGAGGCGTCCTGCCCCACCGCGATCCGCGCCACGCCGTCCAGCGCCGTCTGCCGTGTCGCGTCGAACACGTACCAGCGCGGCCCGTCAGGCCCCATCAGTAGCGCTTCGAAGATCGCGTGGAAGTCGGGCGGCGCGAGGTGCGGCGCGTAGCCGGCCAGGAACCGCGCCGGGATGCCCACCGCCCGCGTCAGCGCTATCCCGAGGTGCGCGAAGTCCCGGCACACCCCGCGCGCGTCGGTCAGCACGTCCAGCGCGGTGGTGCGAACGTCCGTCGAGCCGCGCTCGTAGGTGGTGCGGCGATGGATGAAGTCGCACAGCGCCGCCACCCGCGCGTGCCCGGGCGCGAGCCCGCCGAACTCGGCGCGCGCGAAGCCCTCCAGGCGGTCGTTTTCGCAGTAGCGCGACGGCAGCAGGTAGCGCATCGCGTCCAGCGGCAGCCGCTCCACCGGGATCTCGGTGATCGCGGCGGGGTCGTGCACCACCGGGTCGCCTTCCACCTCCGCCTCGTAGCGCAAGCGCAGCGGGCAGCCCGCCGCCACCGCTCGCCCCAGCAGCCGCAGCCAGCGCGTGCCGTCCGCGTCGGTCCAGCGCTCGGCCTCCCCGCCCGGCGGGAGCACCAGCTCCTCGCGCGCGACCTGCTGCCGCGCCGCGCCGCTGTCGCAGGGCTGCACCGCGAACAGGAACGTGGCATCGCCCGCCAGCCGGTAGTCCAGCTCGCAGCCCAGCGCGCGGGCCGGGCGCGGCATCAGCCGCCGCGCCCGTGGCAGTGCTTGAACTTCTTGCCCGACCCGCACGGGCAGGAAGCGTTGCGCGGCGTGCGAAACCAGGTGGCCGGGTCGTGCGCGTCCACCCCCTCGGCCAGCCGCGGCGCGGTGTCGGCGGCCGCGGCGCCGTACTCGGGCGCGCCCAGCGAGGGATCGAGGCTCGACGGCACGCCCCCGTCCGCCGCCTCGCCCGCGCCGCCCGGGTCGGGGTGGCGCAGGTCGAGCACGCGGACCGGCTCGGGCGCCGGCAGCGGCGCCTCCGGGGCGAGGTCCACGTGCATCAGCCAGCGCGTCACGTCCTCGCGCATGTCGGCCAGCATGGTGTTGAACAGCCCGAACGCTTCGGACTTGTACTCGTTGAGCGGGTCGCGCTGGCCGTAGGCGCGCAGGCTGATGCCCTGCCGCAGGTGGTCGAGCGATAGCAGGTGATCCTTCCACACCTTGTCGAACACCATCAGCAGCAGCGACTTCTCGACCTCACGCATGCGCTCGACGCCCATGTTGGCGGCGCGCGCGGCGAAGGCGCGCTCGGCGGCCTCCTCGACGCGCTGCCGCACCTCCGTCTCGTCGATGCCCTCCTCGCGCGCCCATTCCGCCACCGGCAGGTCCAGCCCGAGGATCAGCAGCACCCGCTCGCGCAGCCCGTCGAGGTCCCACTGCTCGGGGTAGGCGTTCTCGGGGATCGAGCGGGCTACCGTGTCGGCCACGATCTCGCGCCGCATCTCGCCCACCGTCTCGCTCACGTCCGTGGCCTGCATGAAGGCGCGCCGCTGGGCGTACACCTCCTTGCGCTGGTCGTTCATCACGTCGTCGTACTTGAGCAGGTTCTTGCGGGTGTCGAAGTTGCGCGCCTCGACCTTCTTCTGCGCCTTCTCCAGGGCCTTGTTGATCCAGGGATGGATGATCGCCTCGCCGTCCCTCAACCCCAGCTTCTGCAGCATCCCCCCCATCCGCTCGGACCCGAAGATCCGCATCAGGTCGTCCTCGAGCGAAAGGAAGAACCGCGACGCCCCCGGATCGCCCTGCCGCCCCGACCGGCCGCGCAGCTGGTTGTCGATGCGTCGGGACTCGTGCCGCTCGGTGCCGATCACGAACAGCCCGCCGGCCTCCTTCACGCGCGCGCTCGCGCTCTCCACCTCGCGCCGCATCTCCACCAGCCGCGCCTCGAATTCCGGCCCCTCGGGCTCGCCGCTGAACGACGCGCGCGCCAGGGCCTCGGCGTTGCCGCCCAGCTTGATGTCGGTGCCGCGCCCCGCCATGTTGGTGGCGATCGTCACCGCCCCGGGCCTGCCGGCCTGCGACACGATCGCCGCTTCCTGCTCGTGGTAGCGGGCGTTGAGCACCTTGTGCGGCACGCCCTTTCGCTCCAGCAGCGCCGCGATCAGCTCCGACTTCTCGATGCTCGTGGTGCCCACCAAGCAGGGTTGCCCGCGCTCGCGGCATTCGGCGATCAGCGCCGCCACCGCCTCGTACTTCTCGGCGGCCGAGCGGTACACCTCGTCGTCGCCGTCGGCGCGGATCACCGCGACGTTGGTGGGGATCTCCACCACCTCCAGCTTGTAGATCTCGGCGAATTCGTCGGCCTCGGTGGCCGCGGTGCCGGTCATCCCCGCCAGCTTGGGGAACAGCCGGAAGTAGTTCTGGAAGGTGATGGAGGCCAGCGTCTGGTTCTCCGGCTGCACCTCCACGCCCTCCTTGGCCTCCAAGGCCTGGTGCAGCCCGTCCGAGTACCGCCGCCCTTCCATGGCGCGGCCGGTGAACTCGTCGATGATGATGATCTTGGCCCCGCGCACCATGTAGTCCACGTCGCGCGCGAACAGCGCGTGCGCCCGCAGGCTCTGGTTGACGTGGTGCACCAGCGACACGTTGGCCGCGTCGTACAGGTCGCCCTCGCTGAGCAGCCCGGCCTGCTGCAGCGCCACTGCCACCGTCTCGGTGCCCTCCTCCGTCAGCGACACCGTGCGCTGTTTCTCGTCCTTGTCGTACACGGAAGCGTCGCGCACCACCTCGCGCACCACGGCATCGACGCCGTGGTACAAGCCCGAGCTCTCGTCCGACGGGCCGGAGATGATCAGCGGCGTGCGCGCCTCGTCGACCAGGATGCTGTCCACCTCGTCGACGATGGCGAAGAAGAACGGCCGCTGCACCATCTCGTCGAGCCGGTACTTCATGTTGTCGCGCAGGTAGTCGAAGCCGAACTCGTTGTTGGTGCCGTAGGTCACGTCGCAATGGTAGGCGTCGCGCCGCTCGCCGTCGTTGCGCCCGTACACCACCGTGCCCGTGCTCAGGCCGAGGAAGCCGTACAGCCGCCCCATGTCGGCGGCGTCGCGGGTGGCGAGGTAGTCGTTCACCGTCACCACGTGCACGCCCTGCCCCGCCAGCGCGTTGAGGTAGACCGCCAGCGTCGCCACCAGCGTCTTGCCCTCGCCGGTCTTCATCTCGGCGATGCGGCCCTCGTGCAGCACCATGCCGCCGATCAGCTGCACGTCGAAGTGGCGCATCCCCAGGGTCCGCCGGGACGCCTCGCGGCAGGTTGCGAAGGCCTCGGGCAGCAGGTCGTCCAGCGTGGCGCCCCCGGCCAGTCGCTCGCGCAGCAGCACGGTCTGGTGCGCGAGCTGCTCGTCGGACATCGCGGCCATCCGCGCCTCCAGCGCGTTGATGGCCGGCACGCGCGCCTGGTAGCGCTTGAGCAGTCGGTCGTTGGCGGTGCCGAGGACGGCGCGGGCGAGGCGGGCGAACATGGCGGGCTCGTGTCTCCGGGTACGCGGAGCGGGCGCCGCGGGTCGGGCGGCGGCCGGGACGGATCCGAAACCCCTCCGGCGCGCCGGTCAGATAGGCGTCGCGACCCCGAGGGTCAACGAAACCCGGTCGCGCCGGCATCCCGGCCCGGACGCCGGCGCGAGCCCGGGTACAGACGGTTCCGCGGCCGGCCCTGGTTTCCGCTGGCCCCGGGTCGCGACGAGCGGAAACCAGGGCCAACCGCCGCCGTCCGCGCCGCCCCGCCCCGCCCCGCCCCGCCCCGCGCCGCGCCGCCCCGCCCCGCCGCCGTCCGCCGGGTCCGCCCGGGGCGCGCTTGTCGCCCGCCACCCCTTCGCGCACTCTCGACCGCGACCCTTCCGCCCAGAGGCACCGCCCCCTTCCCATGCGCCCGCGCAACACGCGTCCCCACAAGTGCCCGCGCGCCCGCCGCCCGCTCGCCGGCGGCTTCCTCGGCCTCGGCCTGCTCGCCCTAGGCGCGCTGCCGCCCGGCCCGGCCCGCGCCCAGGCGCCCGCCGCCCGCGCCCCACAGCAACCCGCGGCCCAGCCGTCCGCCGCGGCCGCCCCCGACCCGGTGCTGGCCCGGGTGGACGGCGTCGAGATCCGGCTCAGCGAGGTGCGCGAGGCCGGTGAGCAGCTCCCCGACGAGGTGCGCGGCGCCCCGCCCACGGTGCTGTACCCACTGATCCTGGACCAGCTCATCGCCCAGAAGGCGCTGGTCGCCGCCGCCCGCGCCGAGCACCTGGAGCGCGACCCGGAGGTGGTGCGCCGCGTCGGCCGCGCCGAGGAGCAGGAGCTGCAGCAGGCCTACCTGCGCCGCGAGGTCGCGCTCGCGGTGACCGACGACGCGCTGCGCCGACGCTTCGCGGCGCAGGCGCCCGCCGGCGGCGAAGAGGAGGTGCACGCCCGCCACATCCTGGTGACCGACGAGGCCGAGGCGCGCGTCGCGCTGGCCGAGGCCCGCGCGCCGGGCGCCGACTTCGCCGACGTGGCGCGCCGGCGCTCCACCGGCCCCGGCGCGGCGAATGGCGGCGACCTGGGCTTCTTCAAGCGCGCCGACATGATCCCCGAGTTCGCCGCCGCTGCCTTCGCCCTCCGCCCCGGCGAGATCAGCGCCGAGCCGGTCCGCACCCCCTTCGGCTGGCACGTCATCAAGGTGGAGGAGCGACGCGCCGGCGCCCCCCGCTCCTTCGAGGAAGGCCGCGAGCCGCTGCGCCAGGCCGCCGTCGAGGAGGCCGTAGCCGCCACCGTCGAGCGCGTCCGCGCGGCCGCCAAGGTGGAGCGCTTCAACCTCGACGGCACTCCCGTCCGCGCCGCCCCCGGCCCCGGCGGTGCCACCCCGCCCGCCGCCACGCCGCCCGGTGCGGTGTCGCCCGCGCCCCCCAGCGCCGGTCCCGCCGCGCCGCTGATCGAGGCGGTGCCGCCCGCGCCCGCGCCGCTGCCCGGGCGGCGCTGAGCGCCGTGGCCGGCCACGACCTGCCCGTCTCGCCGCTGGCGCTGCCGCTGCCCGCGATGCCCCCCGTGGCCGGCGTGCGCCTGGGCACCGCCGCGGCCGAACTGCGCTACGTCGGCCGCGACGACCTGATGATGATGGAGCTGGCACCGGGGACCATCGCGGCGGGCGTGTTCACGCAGAACAAGTGCCCCGGCGCCCCGGTGGACTGGTGCCGCGCGGCCCTGCGCGGCGGGCTCGCCCGGGCGCTGGTGGTCAACGCCGGCAACGCCAACGTGTTCACCGGCCGGGCCGGCGAGGAAGCGACGCGCGCCACCGCCGACGCCGCCGCCGCCCTGGTGGGATGCGAGGAATCCGAGGTCTTCCTGGCCTCCACCGGCGTGATCGGCCAGGTGCTGCCGCACGGCCGCCTCACCGCCGCGCTGCCGGCCCTGCACGGAGCCCTGCGCGCCGACGCCTGGGCCGACGCCGCGCGCGGCATCATGACCACCGACACCTTCCCCAAGGGCGCCACCCGCACGGCCCGGGTCGGCGGCGAGACCGTCACCCTCAACGGCATCGCCAAGGGCTCGGGCATGGTCGCGCCCGACATGGCCACCATGCTGTGCTTCGTGGCTACCGACGCGAAGCTGCCGCACGCGGCCCTGCAATCGGCCCTGCGCCGCGCCACGGACGCGTCCTTCAACCGCACCACGGTGGACAGCGACACCTCCACGTCGGACACGCTGCTGCTCTTCGCCACCGGGCAGGCCGAGCACGGCCGCGTGTCCATCCTGAGCGGCTCCTCTGCCCTGCGCGACTTCGGGGCGGCGCTGGAGGACCTGCTGCTCGACTTAGCGCTGCGGGTGGTGCGCGACGGCGAGGGTGCCCGCAAGCTGATCCGCGTCGAGGTCACCGGCGCCGTGACCGACCGCTCCGCGCATCGTGTCGCCATGGCGGTGGCCAACTCGCCGCTGGTCAAGACCGCCATGGCCGGCGAGGACGCCAACTGGGGCCGCATCGTCATGGCGGTCGGCAAGAGCGGCGAGCCCGCCGACCGCGACCGCCTGTCGGTGGCCATCGGCGGCACCTGGATGGCCCAGAGCGGCGGCCTAGTCGCGAACTACGACGAGGCGCCTGTGGTCGCCCACGTGCGCGGGCCGGAGATCAATCTCGCCGTGGACCTCGACCTCGGCCGCGGCTCCGCCACCGTGTGGACCTGCGACTTGACGCACGGCTACATCGACATCAACGGCTCCTACCGGAGCTGAGGGCGGCTCCGGTTTCCGCTGGTTCCGGCGTGGGGCCAGGGGCTCTGCCCCCGGACCCCGCCGGGAACCCCTGGGGGCCCCGGACCCCCGCCATCGGTTCGTCCGGGTGGACAAGGAGAAAGCTCGACGGCGTGGCCACGCCGGCGCACTTCCCCCACCATGCCGTGCGCTTCTTCTCGCGGAGACGTCGAGGAACTTCCGGGCTGCTCGCGGGATGACCGGAGGGGCGCCGCCCCTCCGGTCCCGGGTCGGAAGACCGGAGACCGGAGCCGGCCGCGGGTGCTCCGCGGCCGGTCACGGCCCGCGCGGCCAGCCCCGTCAGCCGAAGACGAAGTCGGAGGCGGTGAAGCCGACGGCGGCGAACTCGGCGAAGGTGTCGGTATCGGTGAAGCGGGCGATGGAGGCTGCGGCGTCGGGGGCCGAGACCACCAGCAGGGAGCCGGTGTTCACGGTGGAGTTGAAGTACAGCACGAAGTCGCCGGCGCGCTCGTTGGCGGTGGCCTGGATGGCCGCGGCCCCGCTGACGTAGGCCTGGTCGGTGAGCACCACGACACGCTGGCCGCCGGCCCCCGCCGCGGAGCCCGAGTAGAAGGACGCGGCGGTGCCGCCCACCACGCCGCCCGAGCCGTCGAGGAAGTTGGCGCCCAGCCCGTCGCGGCCCAGGCCGGCGACGTCGAAGAACAGGGTGTCGTCGGCCGCCGAGAAGTCGGTGATGGCGGTGAACGCCGCACCGGTGCCGGCGGCCAGCGGGGTGAGGGGGTTGGAGAAGCGGAACTCGAAGCGGTCCGCCCCCGAGCCGCCGGTCAGGGTGTCGAGGCCCTCGCCGACGAGCAGGATGTCGTCGCCGTCGCCGCCGTCGAGGCGGTCCGCGCCGAGGTCGCCGCGGCCGGTGCCGACGCCGTTGTCGCCAGCCAGGGTGTCGTCGCCGTTGCCGCCCGAGAGGATGTCGTTGTCGGCGGCGCCGAAGATGTCGTCGTCGCCGTCCCCGCCGTCGATCACGTCGAAGCCGGCCTCGCCGTAGACGTCGTCGTCACCGGCCCCCGACAGCAGGATGTCGTCGCCCGCGTCCCCCGCCAGCACGTCGTCGCCGCCGCCCGTCATCAGCAGGTCGCTGTCGAACGTACCGCGGATGGATTGCGGCTGCGACGGTTCGGTATCGTTGGTGAAGCTCATGGTAGGATTTTCCCCGGCGGATCGGATGATCCGCAGCCCTACGGTTGGAGCCGGGGTGCTGGACGCGCGGGCCGCTCATCACGGGTGCGTCAACGAGCGATGAACACGCTTTCGGGTCGGGTACCCGGACAATACCAGCACTCCCGGTGCCGGCCGCGCTGCTTTTCCAGCCATGCTCGCGTCTCCACGCCGTCGAACGGCCCCGGAACGCGTGCCGCCATCCGGTACTCATCGCCGGAGCCCGGGAGGACGTCGGCGAGTGACTGCCCCGTGCTGCGGGCGAACCGGATGCTGGGCAGAACCGGTGCTTCCTCCACCCGGGCCGCGCACTCCTCCCTCGTGGAGCCGGGATGATCGTGCGGCGGCTGGCCCCCGGGACGGTCGCCTTCGTGCCAGCGATCCACGTGGTCGTTGATCTCCTCGGCCGAAACGTCGCCGCGGGCGCGAAGCACGAAGAAGGCCTCCGGTCCGGAGGTGCCGGACATCGATCCCCGTCCTGTCACGGCGTCCTCGATGAACCTGCTATCCACCGCGTCCGGCGCGCCGAGGTGCTTCCCGCGCTCGTTGAACGCCTCGATCTTCCCGTGCGGGGCATCCCAGGTACCGAGCCGGTCGGCAGCGCGGCCGGGTCTTCCCACCCACCACGATCACCCTGCGGCTCCGAACCATCGCCGAACGAGGAAAGCCGATGAGACTGCACCGCATCGCCACCGTGTCGATCCTGCCCGCCAACATGGTCAACAGCTTCGTCCTAATCGGCGAGCGGCCGGTGCTGGTCGACTCGGGGATACCGGGTAGCGCGCCCAAGATCCTGGCGGCGCTCGCCGGTGAGGGGTTCACGCCGAGCGACGTGTCGCTCATCCTGATCACCCATCGTCACGTCGACCACACCGGCAGCGCGGCAGAGTTGAAGCGCGCCACCGGCGCACCGGTGGTCGTCCATGCCCTGGACGCGGAATGGCTGACCAGGGGGGAAGGCGGGCCGCGGCCGCCGACTGGCCTGGGAGGACGCTTCTTCGATCTGACGGGCGTACCGGGCCGACCAGCCGATCCATGCGAACCAGACATCGTGATCGACGACGGCTTCGAACTGGCCCCCTACGGCGTGCCCGGCGGCGTGGTGCTCCATACGCCGGGCCACACCGCCGGTTCAGTGTCGGCGCTGCTGCCGAACGGGGACGTGCTCGCGGGCGATCTCGCCATCGGGGGCATTTCCTTCCTCGGCGGCATCATGCTGAAGGGGTACGCGAGGAAGCCTCCGTACGAGGACGATCCGATCGCGGTCCGACGGAGCCTGATCCAGCTCCTCGATCGCGGGGCGACACGCTTCCACGTCGGTCACGGGGGCCCGCTGACGGCGACCGGCATCTGCGAGTACATCGCGCGAACCGCGGCTGCGCGCGAACCGCCGCGCGGCCTAGGCTCAGGCCTCGTTGCTCCGGCCGGAAGGTGACGACGGCGGCGAGGGTGGTTGCGGCGAAAAGGTTTGGGCGCAGCGGCCGTGGCAGGTGGCGACGCGGCGCCAGTCCTCGAGGCGGCCGAGCATGGTCCCGATGCGGTGGCGCTGGCGCCAGAAGGACTCGTCGTGGGGCGGCGGCACCTTCCAGCTCCGGGTGGAGGAAATGCAGGGCATCGTGCCCGGGGCTGCCGGCGCCGGCGCGCAGGCGATGGGTGCGCTCGCCATCGGGGCCGCGCCAACGTTCCCGTCCGTCCCGGGCGCCGAGGCTCTCCATTCGTCGAGGCGCGACGGCTTCAGGACCGGCCTCACGCCGCCACGAACACGATCAGACCCTTCCCAGCCACCGTCGCAGCCGCCCCGGCGCCTCGGCCATCGCCGCCTCGGCGCCGCAGTAGGACAGGCGCAGGAACCGGCCGCCGCGCTCGGGGTCGAAGTCCACCCCCGGCGTCGCCGCGACCCCGGCTTCCGCCAGCATCCGGGCGCAGAAGCCGGCGCTGTCGTCGGTCAAGTCGCCCGCGTCGCACCACAGGTAGAACGCCCCGTCCGCCGCCGCGATCCGCCCCAGGCCCGCCGCCGGCAACGCGCCGAGCAGCAGCGCGCGGGACCGGGCGTAGCTCTCACGGTTGCCGTCCAGCTCCGCGCCGCAATCCATCGCCGCTTCCGCCGCTACTTGCGCGACGTGGGGGGCGGAGATGAACATGTTCTGCGCCAGGCATTCCACGGGGCGCACGAGGTCCTCGGGCAGCAGCAGCCATCCCACCCGCCAGCCGGTCATCGAGAAGTACTTGGAGAAGGAGTTCACCACCACCGCCGAAGGGGAGAACGCCGCCGCGGTGGCCTCCGGCACGCCGTAGCTCAGCCCGTGGTAGATCTCGTCCGAGACCAGCCGCACCCCCTCGCGGTGGCACCAGCGGGCGATCGCCTCCAGCTCCGCCGGCGCCAGCATCGTCCCCGCCGGGTTGCACGGCGAGGCGACGATCAGCCCCGCCGGGCGCGGGTCCAGCCGCTCCAGCATCGCCACCGTGGGCTGGAAGCGCGTCCCCGCGCCGCAGGGCAGCACGAGCGGCCGCATCCCCAGCGCGCACAGAATGTTGGCGTAGGGGGGGTAGTAGGGCGCAGCCATCGCCACCGCGTCGCCGGGATCGAACGCCGCCAGGAAGGCCAGCGGGAACGCCCCCGACGCCCCCACCGTCACCGCCACCCGGCCGGGCGGCACCGCCAGCCCGTAATGCGCGGCGTAGCGCGCCGCGATCCGGCACCGTAGCGAGGGCAGCCCGAAAGCCTCCGTGTAGCCCAGCGCGCGCCCGTCGCGCAGCGCCGCCACTGCCGCCTCGGCCGCGCCGCGCGGCGCCCCGGTGGAGGGCTGGCCGACCTCCATGCGGATCACGCTCCCGCTCCCCCACGGCGCGGCGGCGGCGGCGACGCCATCGGCGGCCCCGGCAGCGGCCCCGGGAGCGGGCAGGGTCGCGGCCAGCCGGTTGGCGGCGGCGATCACGTCCATCACCAGGAACGGCGGCGCCGCCGCCCCGCGCCCGACCTTGAGCGGCATCAGCCGCCGCCGAGCACGGCCAGCCCGGCGCCGCGCCCGTCCACCGCGGCCCGGCACGACCCGGGACTGCCCGGCAGCCCGTCCGGGCACGCGATCGCCACCCCGCGCCCGGGCTCGGGCACGGCCGCCATCGCCGCGTCCAGCCCGGCCCGGCGCAGCAGGTGGGCCGCCATCGGCGCGGCCACCGCCATCGGCGCGGCTTCCTGCCCCGAGCCGGCGCCGGCGTAGCGGAAGGCGCGGAGGTTGGGGTTGAACACCAGTGCGGCCGCGAGCAGCGGCGGCTCCACCGCGCCCGCGCGCGGCGCGGCGGCCAGCAGGAAGCCCAAGCCCGGCAGCACGCGGCCAGTGCCGAACAGGTTGTTCATGGTGAAGGCGCACGACACCGCGCCGCCCTGGTTGTCCAGCACCGCCAGCGCGGTGGAAGCGGGCAGGGGCCCCAGGCCTCCCCCTTCCGGCGGCCGCGCCAGCAGCGCCGCCGGCTCCGCCCCGCCCCGCCGCGACGTCGCCGCCACCGCCACCGCCCGCCCGCCCGCCGCGGCCGGGTCCGCGCCCGCCCGCAGCGCCTCGAACGCCGCCGCGGCGGCCAGCCCGCCGTCGGCCGGCGGCGGCAGGAAGACCGCCGTGTCCAGCCCCACCCGCAGCGTCACCGGCGTCGCCGTGCGCGGCACCGCGTCGCGCAGGCTCCCCGCGTCCAGCCCGCCGCCGGCCGGGCCGGACGCTTCCGCCACCCGCCGGCCCAGCGCGCCCTGGTGGAAGTCGCCCACGCCGGCGGTGCGGATCTGCGCCAGTGTCGTGGCCAGTTCCGGCTGCGTCAGGGTCGCGCCGGCCGCGCCCGCGGCCCCGAACACCTCCCGCGCGCGTGGATCGACCAGCAGCGGCGCGCCCACGGTGGCCAGGTCGGCGGCCAGGGCGCGCGACACTGGGCTGCCGAAGCGGGCCAGCGCTTCGGCCGGCACCACCGCCTCCTCGAAGGGCCGGCGGCCGAAGCGGGCGTGCAGGGCGAACAGCCCGCGCGCCATCAGCGGCACCGCCGCCGGCCGGTCGGCGCCCGGCGCGAAGCCGGCCGGCGCCGCGGCGAGGAACAGCACCGCCTCGCTGGTGCCGCGGCGCGGATCGAAGAACAGGCAGGCGCCGCCGCCGCCCAGCCCGGCGCGGGATGGCAGGGTGACGGTCAGCGCGAAGGCCGCCGCCACCGCCGCGTCGGCCGCCGAGCCGCCGGCGGCCAGCGAGTCGCGAGCCACCAGCGCCGCCCGCGGCTCGTCCGCCGCCGCGGCGCCCAGGAAGCCCGCGACGTAGCCCGGCTGCCCCGGCTGCGGCCCGCCCGTCAGCCCCAGGAAGGACGCCGCCCGGTCCGCGGCGCCGCAGCCCGCCAGCGGCGACAGCAGCGACGCCGCCAGCGCCGTTGCAACCATCGCGCGACGCGCCCCTGGCCGGACGCCGCCACCTCGGACTAGCCTGCCCGCCATGCGACGCTTCTCCACCGGCCTCAGCGCCGCCCTCGCCACCTTGCCGTCCATGTGCCCGGGACTCTCCGCTGCCGCCGCCCGCGCCCGGGCGGGAAGGGCGGGCGGAGGAGGGGCGGCCGCCGCGCCGGGCGATGGGGCCCAGCCCCTCGCGCGCGCGCCGGCGACCGCCCCGCTCCGCGCCGCCGGGGCGGAGCCCGGCCCGGTGCGCGTCACGCTGATCCAGCCGCCGGCCTTAGACGCCTTCGCGCGCACCGGCAACCGGAGCGCGATTGGGGACGCGGCCGGCGGCTCGGCGCCGGTTCGGGCAACGCGCGGCGCGACGGCGGCGCGATCGCCGATCCAGCCGACCGGCGCGCGGGGCGCGATCCGGCACGGGGCAGCGATTCTGGCGTTGGCGGCGTCGCTCGGCGGGACGGCGATGGCCCGGGACGCGGCGCCGGCCCCGGGCAGTACCCCGGCCGCGGCCCCGGGTGACGCGCCGGGGGCGGGCGCGGCCGGGACGCCACCCATCGCTGTCGCTTTGTCGCCCGAGCAGCGCGCGGCCGTGCTCGCGCTCCTACGCGACGCCCTGCGCGCCGATCCCTCCATCCTGCGCGACGCGATCGCGGCGCTGGCCCGGGCCGACGCGGCGGATGCCGCGTCGGCCCGCCGCGAGGCCCTGCTCGTCGAGGCCGACGCCCTGTTCCGCGACCCCGCCGACCCCGTGCTCGGCAACCCGCGCGGCGACGTGACGCTGGTGGAGTTCTTCGACGCCCGCTGCGGCTACTGCAAGACCATGGCGCCGGCGGTGGCCGAACTGCTGCGCCGCGACAACGGCGTGCGCCTGGTGCTCAAGGACCTGCCGATCCTGGGGCCCAACAGCGTGCTCGCCGCTCGCGCCCTGCTCGCCGCCCAGCGCCAGAACCGCTACGCCCCGCTGCACGAGGCGCTGATGCGGCTGCGGGCCGAGCCCACTGAGCCCGTGCTGCGCGACGAGGCGATCCGTCTGGGCCTCGACTGGCCCCGCCTGCGCCGCGACATGGACGACCCGGCCGTGGCGGCGCGCCTGGGGGAGAACCTGCGCCTGGCGCGCGCCCTGGGCATCGAGGGCACCCCCGCGCTGGTCGCCGGCGCCGCGCTGCTGCCGGGCGCGGCCGACCTGCCGGCGCTGGAGCGGCTGGTGGCGGACGCGAGGCGCGGGGGATGACGCTGACGGTTCCGAACCGCGACCGGCCCCGGGCTAGTCCCGCGACCGGCCCCGGTTCCCGCCGGTTCGACGTGGGACCGGAGGAGCTCCGCCCTTCCGGACACCCCGCGGGCACCCCGAGGTGCCTCGACCTTCCATCCGTGAGAAGGATGCCCTCGCGGACGGGAGGGTGCCTCGATTCGGCTTCGCCGTCGAGGCACCCTCCCGTCCGCGAGGGCAATACTGACGGTGGGGGTCCGGGGGCCCCCATGGGTCCCCGGCGGGGTCCAGGGGCGGAGCCCCTGGCCCCAGGCCCGACCAGCGGAAACCAGAACCGCCCGCGAACCGCCTGCGAGCGGCCGCGATCCGGCACCCTCCGCCGCCGTCGCCCGCGTTCGGGAATGCCGCGCGCGTGACGCCGCCGGGCTGGCGCTTCCCCGTGCGCGTGCCGGTTCCCGACCTGCGCCCGCACCTCGCGGGCAACGTCCTGCCGGGGGTGTGGAGCTTCGCGGCCGACGCGCCGGGGCCGCACGTCGCGATCTCGGCGCTGGTGCACGGCAACGAGATCGCGGGTGCGGCCGTGCTCGCCCGCTGGCTGGAAGCGGCGATGCGGCCGCTGCGCGGGCGGCTGACCCTGCTGCTGTGCAACCTCGACGCCTTCGCCCGCTTCGACGCCCTGGACCCCACCCTGTCGCGCTACGTGGACGAGGACCTCAACCGCGTCTGGGACGCCGCCGTGCTGGACGGCCCGCGCACCTCGCGCGAGCTGCGCCGCGCCCGGGCGCTGCGTCCCGTGCTCGACGACGCCGACGTGCTGCTCGACCTGCACTCGATGCTGTGGCCGTCCGACCCGCTGCTCATCGCCGGCCCCCCCGCCAAGGTGCGGCCGCTGGCCCTGGCGCTGGGCACCCCGCCCCTGGTGGTGGCCGACCAGGGCCACGCGGAGGGTCTGCGCATGATCGACTACGGTTGCTTCGCCGACCCCGCCTCGCCGCGCGTCGCGCTCCTCGTCGAGGGTGGCCCGCACTGGGAAGCGGAAACCCCCGCGCTGCTGGAAGCCTGCGGCGCCGCCCTGCTGCGCGAAACCGGCCTGATCGCGCCGTCGGCGGAAGGCGGGGCGCCGGGTGGGGGCGTGCCGGTCGCGGCGACCCCCGCGAGCGCGACGCCGCCCGGCGCGGCACCCTCCCCGGGCATCTCCGCCACCGGCGCGCCCCCGGACGGCGCGCCCGTCACCTCCGGCTTGTGGGAGGTGACGCGCACCGTTACCGCCCGCTCGCGCGCCTTCGGCTTCGTGCGGCCGTTCCGCGGCGGCGCCGTGATCCCCGCCCGCAACACCCTGATCGCCCTGGACGGCGACGCCGAGCTGCGCACCCCGCACGACGACTGCCTGCTGGTGATGCCCTCGCCGCAAGTGCTGCGCGGCCACACCGCGGTGCGGCTGGCGCGGCGGGTGGGGGGGGTGAGCCGCTAAGCCGGCTCCCCCGCCACCGGCTCCAGCCCCGCCCCGCGGATCAGCCCCGCCATCGCTGCCGCCGCTTCCTCCAGCCGCGCCGGGTCGGTCCCCTTGGCCACCAGCGCCACGCCGTTCCCGCTCGGCCGTTCGTAGGGGTAGGACCCGACATCGAGCTCCGCGAAGCGCGCCTGCACCGCCCGCAAGCCCTCCGCCACTACCCCTTCTAGCAGCCCTGCCGCGTGCACCGCCCGCATCAGCACCGGCGCGCCCCCGCGTAGCGTCGACGCTAGGGCCTCGAACATCGACTGCATGATCCGCGGCACCCCGGCCATGACGTGCACATTGCCGATCGTGAACCCCGGCGCCACCGACACCGCGTTGGCGATCAGGCTCGCCCCCCGCGGCATCGTCGCCATGCGCCGGCGCGCGGCGTTGAACTCCGTCCCCGACCGCGCGTAATGCGCAGCCATCAGCGCGGCGGCCTCGGCGTTCTCCTCCCACGCCACCCCGAAGGCCGCGGCGATGCACTCGGCGGTGATATCGTCGTGCGTCGGCCCGATCCCCCCGGTGGTGAACACGTGGTCGAAGCGACCCCGCACCGCGTTCACCGTTTCCACGATCACCGCCGCCACGTCGGGGATCACCCGCACCTCGCGCAACGGGATGCCCAGCTCGCCCAGCCGCGTCGCGAGGAACTGCAGGTTGGCGTCGCGGGTGCGGCCCGAGAGCACCTCGTTGCCGATGATGAGCAGGCAGGCGGTGAGGGCGGTCATGGCGGCTGCATCCGGGACAGAGGGCGGAGAGCGAGATGGGCGCCGGGGCGGAACGCGCCAGGGCGGCGCCCCCTCCCGCTACAGGAAGTCCCTGAGCAGCGCGACCAGCGGCCGGTCGGCCGGCGGCATGGCGTACTCCCCCAGCCGGTTTGGCCGCACCCAGGCCAGAGCCTGCCCTTCGCGCGCCG
This sequence comes from uncultured Roseomonas sp., assembly GCA_964243365.1. Classification (GTDB taxonomy): domain Bacteria; phylum Pseudomonadota; class Alphaproteobacteria; order Acetobacterales; family Acetobacteraceae; genus Roseomonas. Next base: position 33,275 of record CAXTEL010000031.1, read on the forward strand.
CCGGCACCCCTTCCCACCGTCGGCACAGGAACAGCGGCATCAGCAGGTGGAACGCGCCGTAGTCGTGCGAGGCGAAGGAGAACGGCGCCAGGCAGGCTTCCGACACCTCCACCCCCAGCTCCTCGCGCAACTCGCGGATCAGGCCCGCCTCGGGCGTCTCGCCGGGCGCCACCTTGCCGCCGGGGAACTCCCACAACCCAGCCAGCGGCTTGCCCTCGGGACGGCGCGCCAGCAGCACCCGCCCGTCGCCGTCGATCAGCGCGCAGGCCGACACCAGCAGCACGCGCGAGCCGCCGCCCGACGACGCCGCGACGGCGGGCACCGACGCGTCCGGCGGCGGCGGCGGCAGGTCCGGCAGCCCCGCCCGCGTGGCCCGGAAGCGCAGCACCGGCAGCCGGGCGTTGCGCGACAGGAACTCCGCCTCGCCTTGGCCGTCCGCCACGAAGCCCACCCGGCGCAGCACCGCCGCCGAGCGCGGGTTCTCCGCCAGCACGTTCGCCCGCACGAGCGCGATGTCGAGGTTGGCCAAGCCCCAGCGCACCAGCCGCGACGCGGCCTCCGTGGCCAGCCCCTGGCCGCGGTGCCGCCGTCCCAGCCAGTAGCCCAGCTCCGCCTCACCGTCGCTCAGCATCAGCCCCACCACGCCGGCCAGCGGCGCGTCCTCGTCCGCCCCCGGCACCACCGCGAGGTGGAAGGCGGTGCCGGTCGCGATCTCCGCGCGCGTGGAGCCGATCCAGGTGTCGGCCAGCGCGCGGGGGTAGGGGAAGGGCACGGTGGACAGCATCCGCACCACGTCCCAGTCGTTCACCAGCCGGTGCAGCAGCTCCGCGTCGGAGTCCCGCAGCGGGCGCAGCACCAGTCGCGCCGTCCGCAACGGCCCGGGGAAGGGCGCCGCGCCCTCGGGTTTCTCCCGATCCTCCCCGCGGGGCGACGCCGGGACGGCGCCGCTCAGCGGCTCCACCAACCCCGTCGGCGCGGCGCGTCCGGCGTCGGCGCCTCGCCGAGCAGCACGGGCCGCACCGCCGGGCCGGCCACCGGCTCGGCGACCGGCGCGGCCACGGCACCGCCCCCGTTCGTCGCCGGCGCGGCCCCGCTCCCGGCTGCTTCCGGGGCGGGCCCGTCGACCGGCGCTTCCGCGTCACCGGGGCCGGCCGCCTCCGCGGGCGAGGCCGCCACCGGCTCCGGCTCCGGCTCCGGCTCCGGCGAGGGCGTCGCCGCCGGCAGGAAGTCGGTGGACGGATCGGGCACAGCGCTCGCGTCGGCCTCCGTCGTCGCGGTTCCGGCCGGTATCCCCGCCGGCGCCCCGTCCACGCCCTCGGGCAGCGACACCGCCGCGGCCACCCTGCTGAGGCCGCCCGGCGCCGCCACGCCGCGCAGCGCCGCCTCGGCCGCGGCCTCGGCCGCCGCCATGGCGTCGAACACGCCGTCGTAGGTGCCGGCGAAGGGATCGGCCGGCGTCGGGCCGGCGCGGCGCGGCGCGTCCGGCGCGCGCGGCGCCTCCGTGCCCCGATCCCCCGGCCGCCCCTGCTCCGACCTGCCCCGCTCCGGCCGGCCCCGCCCGACGTGGACGACCCCCGGCCCGGGCCGCTCCGTTTCGCCCCGCGCCGCCAGTTCCTCGGCCCGGCGCCGACCGCCGCGTCGCCCGCGCCGGCGATCGCGCTGCTCCGCGCCCGCGGCATCCTCGCTCGCGCCGTTCGCCGCCGCGGTGCCGCCGCCGGGCACCGCCGCGTCCGCGCGCGCCGTGACGGGCGTTCCGACGCCGACCTCCGTGACGCCGGCTTCCGTGATCCCGGCCTCCACGATCCCGACCGCCTCGACGGACCCATCCTCGTCGGACCCCGCCTCGCCGGACCCCTGGCCGTCGGTTTCCGACGCGTCCCGCCCGTTCTCGCGCCGACCGCCGCGGCGACGCCGCCGCTTGCGGCGCGCGCCCTCGGCCGCCTCCTCCGGCGTTTCGTCGGCCCGAGTGGCCTCGACCGCCGGGGCTTCCGGTTCCGCGGCGGGCAGCGACGCGGGCGTCGGCGCCTCGGGGGCGTAGTCCATCCGCAGCGCCGGCGCCCGGCCCGCCAGCACCGCCGGCGGCAGCGCCGCCTGGGCGCGGGTCCGCTCGATCCGCACCTCGGCCTCGCTCAGCGCCGGATCGGGGGACACCAGCACCGCCATCGCGTGCCGCGCCTCGATCGAGGCCAGCCGCTCGCGCTTGCGGTTGAGCAGGTGCAGCGCCACCGCCTCGGCGGCGTGCACCACGATCTCCGACGCCCGCCGCTTGGAGCCTTCCTCCTCGATGGCGCGGAGCACGTGCAGCGCGGCGCTTTCCACCGAGCGCACGATGCCCCGCCCGCCGCAATGCTGGCAGGCGGTGAAGGAATGCTCCGTCACCGACGGCCGCAGCCGCTGCCGGCTCATCTCCAGCAGCCCGAAATGGCTGATCCGCCCGAGCTGTATCCGCGCCCGGTCCAGCCGCAGCGCGTCCTTGAGCCGCTTCTCCACCGCCGCGTCGTTGCGCGAAGACTCCATGTCGATGAAGTCCACCACGATCAGCCCGGCCAGGTCGCGCAGCCGCAGCTGCCGCCCGATCTCGTCGGCCGCCTCGCAGTTGGTGCGCAGCGCGGTGTCCTCGATGTGCCGGTCGCGCGTGGCGCGGCCCGAGTTCACGTCGATGGCCACCAGCGCCTCGGTCTGGTTGATCACGATGTAGCCGCCCGAGGGCAGCTCCACCCTGGGGTTCATCATCCCGTCCAGCTGCGCTTCGGCCCCGGCGCGGGCGAACAGCGGCACCGCCGGGTCGCGGTACAGGCGTATCTTCTTCTCGTGCTGCGGCATGATCAGCCGCATGAAGTCGCGCGCCTGCCGCCAGGCGTCCTCGCCTTCCACCTCCACGTCGTCGATGTCGCGCCCGAAGCTGTCGCGCAGCGCCCGCTTGATGAGGTCGGCTTCCTCGTACACCAGCGCCGGCGCGGTGGACGCCAGCGTGCGCTCGCGTATCTCGTCCCACAGCCGCAGCAGGTACTCGCCGTCGCGCTTGACCTCGGGCTTGGGCCGCTGCGCGCCGGCGGTGCGCACGATGATGCTCATCCCCCGCGGCAGGTCCATCTCCTCCACCGCTTCGCGCAGTCGCTTGCGGTCGGCCACCTGGGTGATCTTGCGCGACACCCCGCCGCCGCGCGGCGAGTTGGGCATCAGCACGGAGAAGCGGCCCGCCAGCGAGATGTAGGAGGTCAGCGCCGCGCCCTTGGTGCCGCGCTCCTCCTTGACGACCTGCACCAGGATCACCTGCCGGCGGCGGATCACCTCCTGGATCTTGTAGTGCCGCAGGAAGCGCGGCGGAATGCGCTGGGCGCCCGCGCGCTCCTCGCCCCCTTCCGCGTCGCCGTCCTCGCCGCCATCGCTCTCGCCGCCGTGGAGGGTTTCGGGCGGAGCGCCGTCCTCGTCCTCCGCGCCGCCCGCCGCCGACGCCGCCACCGGGTCGCCCTCGCTCACCCGCTCGGTGCGCATCGACATCGGCCGGGCGCGCGGCGCCGCGTCATCCGGCGCCGGATCGGCCACCTCCTCCGCCGCCGGCTCCGGCGCGCCGTCGGGCGCGACGGGGTCCTGCGGGGCGTCGCCGAACACCTGGTGCGGCGCGCCCGCCTCGGCGGCCCGGTTATCGCCGACCGCGCTTCCGCCGGCCGGACCCTCGCCGGCGCGGCGCTCCGCCCCTTCCGCGTCGCCGGGGCCGTCGGACCCATCGCCGCCGGCGGCGCCGCCCTCGAAGGCGTCGCGACCCGCGGCGTCGGGCGCCTGCACCTCCTCGGGCGGGCCGTCGTCGAAGGCGTCGCGACCCGCGGCATCGGGCACCTGCCCGCCGGGGGGCGGCGTTTCGTCGCCGAACGGGTCGCGGCCGGCGGTGTTGGGGCTCTCGCCGCCGTCCTCCGTCCCGCCGTTCCCCCCGGCCTGGGCGGCCCGCGCCCGGCCGCGGTCGCGCCCGCGTCCCCGCCCGCCGCGACGCTCGCGGCTTTCGCGCCCGCCGCCCTCGGCCCCCCGCTCGCGCCCGGCGCCGTTGCCGCCGCCGCCGTTGGCCCCGAGGTCGCGATCGTCGGACGGCGCCACGCGCTCGGCGGCGGTGTCCAGCTCGCTCTCGTCGTCGTCCTCGTACTCCGCTTCCTGGGCCTGCATCTCCAGGATGCGCTGCCGGTCGGCCACGGGGATCTGGTAGTAGTCGGGGTGGATCTCGCCGAAGGCCAGGAAGCCGTGGCGGT
>CAXTEL010000032.1:0-36218 GCA_964243365.1 uncultured Roseomonas sp.
GCTGCCGATGTAGCCGGCCCCGCCGGTCACGAGAACGGTGCAGGTCATGGCGCGGCCCTTTCACTCAGCAGCGCGGCGGTCTCGGCGAGTGCGGCGGTGATCCGGGCCGGAACGGTCGGGCTGGTGCAGACGATGGTCGGGCTGGGATGCGGCATGGTGAGAACCGGAAGGTTTGGCCGCGCGTCGCGCAGCACGGGGAGGGCGTGCCCGGCGACGCGCCCGGCGAGGACGACGACGGCGAGGCGGGGAAGCAGATCCAGCAATGGCGGCAGCCAGCGGAGGCCGTCGCGCACCTCCCCCGGCTTCGGGGCTCGGTTCCGCGCCCCGGGCGCGTGAATGACAAAGGGAACGGTGTTCCAGATGAGCGTGTCGGCGCGGGGCAGCCCGGCGGCTTCCAGGAAGCCGCGCAGGTTACGCCCGGTCGGGGTGGAATTGTCGCGCGACACCAGCCCAGTGGTGCCGATCGTCGGGCTGGGTGTTTCCAGCAGGAGCAGCAATCGCGCATTGGCGCCGCCATCGGCCGGGTCGACGTCCGGCACGGGACGGCCGGTCTCCATCCTCAGCCGGACGGCGAAGGCGGCGAGGGGACGCATCCTCGGCGCGTTCAAATCGCCAGGAACTGTTCCGGCCTCTCGCACGGTCGAGGGCATCACGCCGCATGGTTCCCGCCGACCGGGGAGCGTAGCTCGACCAGCAGCGCTTCCGTCACGTCCCCGGCCCGGAAGCGCTCCTCCACCCCCGTTTCGTCCAGCGCACGGTCCAATCCCGCTTCGCCGCCGAACTGATAGCCGATCTGGGTGGCGTAGGCCGCGCACGCGGCGCGCTTGGCCGCAGGGTCGAAGTGAACCGTCAGGATGGGTAGCGCCCCCATGGCCAGCTCGAAGGGGCGCGCGGGATGCGTGTGCGGGCGGGCGGCGTAGGGCCAGTCGGTCCACCACAGCAAGGGCCTGGCCGGGGTCAAGCGTTGCAGGGCTCGAACCACCTGCGCGTGGTCCACGTGGCCACCGATCGCCTGCGGCGCCAGGGTCAGGTCGGGTCTCCGGTCCGCGAGGAGGTCGCCCAGCGCCGCCGTCACTGCCTCACCGGCCTGATCGTCGGGACGGAGAGCGCCGAACAGCTCTGCCGGGCTGCCGTAGCCGCGATGCGGCGCCTCCCGCAGCGGCAGCCAAGTCGCGCGGGCGCCGAGCGCAGCACAGGCGAGCGCGTCCTCGGCCCGGCGCAGGGCCATGTAGTCGGCCGAGGGGGGGAGGCCCTTGTCGAGCTGGCAGGCCAGGGCGAAACCTCCGGGGTCCGGCACGGACGCGGCGAACACCGTGGCCACCTCGGCGTCCCAGCCGGCGGCGGCCAGCCGGGCGAGCGTGCCGCCGGCCGAGAAGGCGGCGTCGTCCAGATGCGGCGAGATGGCGAGTACGCTGGGCATCAGAGGAGGTGCGGAGCCGCCCGAAATTTGCAGGACGGGTCGTAGGGAAGCAGGGGGGCGAAATTGCGGCCGGGCGGCTGCCCGCGCACCGCGGCGTAGATGTCCATGATCTGCCGGCCCACCGCGTCCCAGGAGTAGGTGCGGCGGCATTCCGCCAGAGCATTGGCGGCGAGGCGCCGGCGCAGCGCGGGGTCGCGCACGATGCGCCGGAGGTTGTCTGCCAGGGCCGGCACGTCGCCCGGCTCGGACAACAGGCCGTTCTCGCCGTCCCGCAGGCAGTCCACCACGCCCACCGCGCGGCACGACACGGACGGCAGGCCGCTCGCCATGGCCTCCAGGATCGTGTTCGAGAATCCCTCCGCATAGGTCGGCGATACGAACGCGTCGGCCTGCCGGTACAGCGCGGGCGCGGCGTCGTAGTCGGCGTGGCCGGGGAAGGCCACTGCCAATCCCAGCCTGCCCGCTGCCTCCCGGCAGGCGTCGAAGTCGGGGCCGATGCCCGAGATCGTGGCGGCGAAAAGCGTGCCCTCGCCGCGCAGGATCGCCAGGGCGTCGAGGAAGTCGAGCGCGCCTTTCCGCCGGTCGACCCGGCCGTGGTAGAGTAGCCGCACCGGATCCGCCGCGTCGCCGGATTCGCGGCCGGGCGCGGGGTGGAACCGTTCCACCGCCACCGCCCCCGGCACGATCGTGAAGCGTCCGCGCGGGACGCCGAGCCGCTCCACCACTTCGTTGGCGAAGCTGTCGCAGCCGATCAGCAGCGCGTTGGCGTTGCCCAGCACGTCCAGCATCGCCACCCGGTGGGTCTCGCAGCACGAGCCGACCCAGTGACCGTCGCCGCCTTGGATGGAAACCACCGTGGGCACGCCGATCTCGCGCGCGGCCAGCAGCACCGCCCAGCCATTGGGGTAGCCGTACTGAGCGTGCAGCACGTCGAACGGCGCGCGGGCATGCTCGATGAGGATGATCCGCACCATGTCTTCCACGTCGCGCTCGAAATCGCCGCTCGCTTCCTCGCCCAGCGAGCGGCACCCCAGCACGCGCACGCCCTGCAACGCGGGGGGTGGACCGCCGCCGTAGACTTGGGTGCCGGCGGCATCGCCGCGGTACTGACTGACCATGGTCACGTCGTGCCCGGCCGCCACCAGCTGCCCGAGCAGGTTGTGCGCGTATACGCTCATGCCGCTGATCGCGGGGAAGTAGCGGCGCGAGCAGAACAGGATTCTCAAGCAGCCCTCTCATCCGAGCAATGGCGACGCAGGAAATCCAGCGATCGCCCGACCATGGTGTCTGCCCGGTGGCTCTCGCGCGACAGCTCGACGCAGACCAAGCCCCGGAAGCCGATCCCCTCTAGCGCTTCCAGGCACTCGGTAACCGGCATCTCGCCTTCGCCGAAGGGCAGGTGGACGTGCTCGCCGCGCCGCATGTCCTCGATCGTCACGGTGCCCAGGTCGGGTGCGAACTCGCGCGCCGCATCGGGCGGGGCGCGTTCCCCAGTGACCAAGCAGTGGCCCAGGTCCAGGGCGAGTTTTAGACCCGGCAGGTCGTGCCGTAGCTCGGACCAGTCGTCGACCGTTTCTACTAGCATCCCCGGCTCCGGCTCCAGCGCCGCCACCACGCCACGCTGGTCCGCGTGGCCCAGCACCTGCACCAACCCGTCGCGCAGCCAGGCCCGCGCCTGCTCCGGCGACACGCCGGGCCTGGGCACGCCGGCCCAGAACGACACCGCCTCGCTGCCCAGCATCGCGGCGACGTCCACCGCGCGGCGCAGGAAGGCAACGCGGCGTTCGCGCCCCTCGGCGGACAGGAGGGTGGGCTCGTGCTTGCGGCGCGGGTCGAGCAGGAAGCGCGCACCGGTCTCGATCACGCTGCCCAGGTTCCGCGCCGACAGGTCGCGTGCCAGCGCCTCGGTGCGTCGTTCCCAGCCGTGTTCCATCGGGTCGAGGTGATGGTGGTCCAGCGTCAGCGCGACGCCGTCGTAGCCGGCTTCGGCGACGATCGCCACCGCGTCGGCGAGGCGGTGGTTGGCGGCACCGTTGGTGTTGTAGGCGAAGCGCAGGCTCACGCCGCAGCCTCGGCGCGCCGGCGCAGCAGCAGCTGGGCCGAGAAGGTGCCGGACTCCCGGTACAGCGGGTACAGGTCGCCTACCAGCCGGTCGGCCAGTGCCGCGTCGAACCAAGCCGGCCCGCCCGCCCGCGCCTCGTCATCTGGGCGCAGCAGCACGCGCTTCGCGCCCTCGCGCGGGGCGTCGAGGATCAGGGCGTCCTCGCGGGCCCGTAGCCGGCGCACGCCGCGCCAGCCGATCCGGTGGTAGGACATGGTCTCGGACTCCAGCCCCGGCACGATCACCCGCGCCACCTTCACGGGCCCGCGGTCGGGCGAGCAGTCCACCCACAGCACCTCCATGCCGTCCGCGGCGAGCCGGTCCACCAGCAGCCGCAGCCGGTCCTCGCTGCTGGCGATGCTGTCGGGTGCAACGGTGGGCAGGCCGGAGAACGGTACCCTCCGCCGCTCGGAGAAGACGGTGTCGCGCAGTCGCTCGCGCAGCCAGGCGGTGTCGTGCGACACCCACTCGGCCATCGCCCGCAGCGCCCGGCCCTCCTCCTCCTCCACCATCGCCACGCGGATCTGCTTGTCCACGTAGGAGCGCGGCATGACGGTGCGCAGCAACTCGATCGGACCGTGCGTCGCGGCCTTGCGCGCGCGCGCGCCGGCGAACTCCAGCAACGCCTTGCGCAGCGCGCGCTCGCGATCGGGATGGGAGGCCTCGCCGCAAGCGGTAACCTGGATCGGGCAGAGTGGCTCGCCGCGGTCGTCGCCCACCACGTACAAGTCGGCGAGTCCCAGGTCGGTCGAGGCCAGCTTCACGGTAACGTTGATGCCCAGGCTCCGCAGCCTGCCGAGCAGCCCGATTACCTGCGGGTCGCGCACCGCGTCCAAGTCCACCACCGTGCCGCGGTCGAGCGCCCGGAAAGAGATGATGTTCCCGTCGCGCTGCGTCATCTCCATGATGCCGTGCGAGATGGCGTGCGCCGCGTCGAATCCCGCACCCAGCCCATTGGTGATCGGCATGATCAGCCGCGGCTCCTCCCGCAGCTGGTACGGGTAGGCGGCCACCCACTCGCGCGGCACCAGCACCGGCTCGCTGGAAGGCCAGCGCCGCGCCTCGATCCAGGGCAGCACCATCTCGTCAGTGTAGCCGCAGCCGGCGGATAGGCACAGGGTCAGCGGATCGACAATGCTCCTGCGACCGCGCGTGCGCACCAGCTCGGCGTAAGACCCGTCCACGCGCGGCAGCCGCGCCACGGCGGCGGCGCAGTGCACCTCCTCACACAGCTCGCCCAGCGCGCCGACCTCGGCCTCGATCGGCTCGAAGCCGTAGCCGTAGCCGGTGGTGGCCGGTTCGTCACGCAGCAGCAGATTCGCCTGCGCCACCGGAATGCCGGTGCGGTCGAGCCCGTCGATCCGGAACACCGTGACGTCGCTCTCGGGCGGCAGGCTCTCGCGGAAGGCGACCGCGACGTCGTGCAGGCTGGTCATGGGGGATCTCCGCGGTTCGGGCGCGCCGGTCGGCTCGGGAAGGGGCGGGGGCTCACGCCGCTCCGGCGTAGGCACGGTGCAGCAGGCGCATCGTGTGCAGGTCGCGCGCGACGTCGAAGTCGCCCGCAGCGCCGGTCCGCACCGCCCGCGCAAAGGCGGCCATCTGCCGCGCGAAAGGGGATGCCGCGCGCTCCACCACCTGCAGGTCACGCCGCGCTCCGGCGGCGTCGGTGTGCTTCACGCGGCCGCCGGCCGTCTGCCCCATGGTGTTCTCGGCCACCAACTGGCCGCGGCTGCCCAGCACCTCCAGCCGGCGGCGCGGCAAAGCATCGGGACAGTTGTAGGCGATGTGCAGCTGGGCCAGCACGCCGGAGCCCGTGCGGCCGATCAACACCGCGCCATCGTCCACGGCGTAGTCCTGCACGCGCCGCTGGGTGAAGGCGGACACGTCGGTGATCGGCTCGCCGAGCAGGAATTCCACCAGGTCCAGCCCGTGCGGGGCGAGGTCCATCAGCGCGCCGCCGCCGGCCCGCGCCGGATCGGCGCGCCAATTATCATGCCCCGGCACCGGCGCCCAATCCCGCGGGAGCCAGCAGGCGTAGGCAATACGCACGGCGGTCACGGTGCCGATCAGCCCGGTCGCGACGGCGTCGCGCATCGCCTCGTGTGCGGGGTGGTGGCGCTGGTCGAAGGCGGTGCCGAACGGAATGCCGGCGCGCGACACGGCGGCGGCCATCGCCTCGGCGTCGGCCAGCGTCGCAGCCATCGGCTTCTCGCACAGCACGGGCCGCCCCGCCGCCGCGCACGCCTCCACCGCGTCCCGGTGCAGGTGGTTCGGGGTGGCGATGTAGACCGCCTCCACGTCCGGGTCGGCGAGCAGCCCCGCCAGCGTTTCGTGGGTCCGTGCGCCGGCCTCCCGCGCCGCTTCCCGCGCCGCCGGGTCGAGGTCGAAAGCCGCGACAAGGCGGCCGCCGGACGCGAGGACTCCCGGCGCGGCGTAGTCGCGCGCTACCCAACCAAATCCCACAACTCCCCAGCCGAGTGGAAGGGCCGTCCCGGCCGTCGTCGGCTCGGTCACCATCACCAGCGTTCCGGCAGGTCGACCAGTTCGCGCCGCAGGGCCCGATCCACCGTGCTGGCGTCGAGCACGACGCGCTCCGGGCCGATGGCGTGCTCCGGGTAGGTGGCGCGGGGACCGTACTCCCTGGCGTAACGCTCAGATGGCCAAGCGAGCCGCCCGTCAGCCCCGTAGAGCGGATTGCGGCGCAGCTCGGTGCCGAAAGCCGGCATGGCGAGGCCGCCCGATGCCGCGCGCCCCAGCGCGAGGCCCGCGCCGTCGGCAACGGAGAAGGCCTCGACCCCGGCGAGCGACCCTGGCGGGGCGGCGCGAGGTGCGCGCCGTTCCACCATCGCGGCGGTGAGTTCCGCGTCGTCGTACACGGCGGCATCCGGGAACAACTCGGCCAGCTGGCCCGCGGTCACGGCGCTACCGGCGGACAAGTTGGGCCAGTCCCGGTTGTGCACGTGGCCCACGGTCAGAACGCCGCGCGGAGAGAGCAGCGACCTCAACCGCGCGAGGATCTCGCGCTTCGGCTCCAGGAAGTAGAATGCGTCGTGGCAGGCGACGAGGTCGAAGCGTCGCCCGGCGACGGGCCAGGAACGCGCGGCGTCGAAGCAGACCAACTCGGCCTCCGGCGCCACCCAGTGCAGCGCCACCCACAACTTGGCGAACACCACGTCCGCCCCGGACGCACGTACGCCGCGCGACGTCAGCGCGCGCAGGTGATGGCCGATGCCGCACGCCAGCTCGAAGGCGTTCTCCGGCGCGTTCCAGTGCGCCTCGGTCAGTGCGAGCCCCGCCAGGAAGGTCGGGTCGCTCCAGCGATGCGCGAAGTAATCAGCGACCGGGCCCCAAGAGAGTCGGGCCATGGCGTCCCGCAGGGAAAGCCGGGCCTGGTCACGCACCAGCTCGCGCAACGCTTCCGGCGCCGCCGTCGGACCGCGCCACCAGTCGTCCTGGTCGGCCAGCAGCACCATCAGCGCGCCCTCGCGGTCGCGGGCGTCGAGTCGGCCCACCGCCTCTGCCGCCAGTGCCTCACGGCCGGCGCGAAGGAACGGGATACCGTCCACCACCGGCCAGCGGGCGTGCCCATCCCGCAACGAGTGGGGCGTGTCGCGCTCCAGCACCCGTCCGGTATCGGGGGAGAGCAGGGCGCTCACGCCGGCAGCAGTCCCGCTTGCTCCAGCACGCGGTCCTGGAAAGCTTTCACCGGTCCCTCGTGCACCAGCGCCATGTCGTGCAGCACGTAGCGCATGTCGGTGCGGCCGGCCCGCAAGTGTTGCTCAATCTGCAGAACGCGGTCCAGCGTATCGGCGGCGTGGAAGGCCCGTCCACCGGCAGTGCCGGCGTCGGGCAGCAGCCTGCGCGCCCGCACCACGGCCTCGCGCAGCGGCGCGTCCAGCTCGTCGAGCGCCAGGACGGTGGCGCGCGCGAAAGCGGGTTCCAGCCGGTTGCCCAGGAGGACTTCGCCGGTGAAGCCGGAATCCGGCAGCAACGCGTTGTGCAGGTGGTGCGACATGCCGGCGAGGAAGACCTCCTCCGGATCGACGCCGTAGCCGGGGCAGAGGAGTACGCCGTACACCGCCACGATCAGGCAGTGCTCCGCATGGTTCTCCGCCGGCTCCAGCAACAGCCGCGGCTTGCCGGGACAGGTCACGCCGGCGCGCGGCTGTTCCTCCAACTGCCCAACGAAGCGCGGTAGGGCGGGCTTAGGCGCGGGCGGCAGCTCCAGCCCACGCAGCAGCGAGGTCCGCAGGTCCGGGGAGAAGCCGTCCGAAACCTCGTCGAGGGCGCGGCGACGCACGTCGCGCGCATCGTCCTCCGCCAGGCCGGCGGCGCGGAGCACCTCCGCGTCGAGATCACCCAACCTTGCCGCCGCGAGGGCATCGGCCACCGTGGCGCGCATGGCGCTCACCGCCGGCTCGCCCGCCACAAGGCGCGACCACCCCGACCGGAACAGTCGCTGCGCGATCGAGCCGAACCGCCCGGCCGAACGGACGCGCTTAAGTTCGCCCAACTCGCGTAGCAGTGCCATCGGGAAGGTCGGCGAGGCCCGATCCATGCCGGCGCCCCGCGACGGGGACGCCGGCACGGCCGCTGCGAGGCTCACTGCTTCCTGCCGAACCAATCCAGCAGCATGGTTTCCTGCGCGTGGAAGGCGTGCTCCGGCCCGTGGCCGTTCTTCACCATCGGCGCCTTGAAGAACACCGAGAGCTGCTCCTGCACGCCGCCGTCGCCGCGCTGCTGCGCGAGGTCGAGCACGCGCGCGATCTCGATTGCCAGCGGCGCGGCCAGCACGCTGTCCTTGCACAAGAAATTCACCTTGATCTGCATCCGCTGACCGAGGAAGCCGGACACGTCGATGTTGTCCCAAGCCTCCTTGTCGTCGCCGCGTGGGCGATAGTAGCGAATGTCCACCAAGTGATCCTCGACGGGGTAGCCAAGAATGCTGTCCAACACGTCGCCCTTGGTGTTCAGCTTGGATTGCAGGCTGCCCGGGTCCTTCAGCGCCAGCCCGTCGCGGTTGCCCAGGATGTTGGTGGAGAACCAGCCGTCCACGTGCAGCGCGCGCGATTTGAAGGCCGGAGCCAGCACGGTCTTCATGAAGGTTTGCCCGGTCTTGCCGTCCTTGCCGGCCACGGGAACGTTGCGCGCACGGGCGAACTCGGTGAGCGCGGGGATGTCGGCGGCCAGCGAGGGCGTGAAGTTGCCGTAGGGCACGCCCGCCTCTATCGCGGCATAGGCGTAGAGCATGGCTGGCCCAATCGCCGGGTCGTCGCGGTCCATGGCGCGCTCGAATGCCTCGGTCGAACCGTAGGCGTCGGTCTCGGCGGGCCAGAGCTCGGTGGAGGCGAGGTTCAGGACCACTAAGCCGTCCGCCCCGCTCTCCCGGCGAAAGCGGTCCAGGTCGCCGCGGATGGCCCGCACCGCCTCACGATGGTTGCGCGCCTCGCGCTTGTTGGCGCCGACGATGTTTCGGCAGAACTCGCCGCTGCCCACCGCCGGCCACGGGCGCATGGCGGAAAGGGCGGACTCGACATCCTCCAGCTGGTCGCGGGTCAGCACCCCGTGCTCGGAGGCGGCATCGTGCAGGTCGGCCCCGTTCAGATCCCAGCCACCGAAGACGAGGTCGCCGTACTCCGCCAACCCCGGCACGGCGAGATCGGCGAGCGGCAAACCGTCCAGCCGGTTGGCGCCGCGACGGATGACCTCGATGCCCGCGATCGCGGTCGTCGCAACCGCACCGCCGACCCCTACGATCGCGACCCCCAGCTTGCGGTTGGATCGTGCTGGCGACATGCGACTTCCTCTTTCCGTGACGGGGGCAGAGTCGGAGCGGAATCCGACCACGCCAATCAACTACTTGGGAGCATTAACGCGATCTTCACGATTCGGTTCGGCTCCGTGCCGTCCCGGCGGCCTCCCGGAGCCTCGGCGCGCGTCCCCATGCACCGGGGGACTCGCGCGCGGGATGCCCTACTCGCGCCCGATCGCCAGGGCAAGGTCTGCGCCCAGCGCCGCAACATCCAGCGCCAGCATCCCGTCCGGCCCGACCCGGCCGGTCAGCTGGTCCCGCGCGCCCCCGGCCACCGTGTCCCAGGCGACCACCCGGTAGCCCCCCGACGCCAAGCCCGGCACCCGTACCCGCACCGGCGCCGGCCGGCCGCCGTCCACTCTCCCATCGCGGCGCAGCGGCGCCCGGCGCAGCAGCCAGACCACGGCCTGGGCGGCGCCGCCGCAACCGAAGGCGACCACCTCTGGGTCGTCGACGGCGATCGCGCCGCCGATCTCGCGCCGCCGGAAGCTGCGCCAGTCCACCAGCGGCAGGAAGTCGGCCAGCGCCCGCTGCGCCGCGCGCATCCCCGGGGTCAGCACGTGCGGCTTGCGGTTGGGCCAGCGCATCCCGCCGCCCGCCCCGCCCGAGGCGAGGTGGGCCCACTGCATGTGCCGGAAGTACTCGTCGTCGAAGGGCGCCGGCAGTGAGCGCCGCTTGTCCTTGAAGCGGTGGATCGGGCCGTGCTCGGAGTCGAAGAAAGGCCGGTCGTCGGCGATCTGGGCCAGCGCCTCGCGCACCAGCCGCCCGGTGCTCACCGCCGCGGCCACGGTATCGCGGGGGTCGTCGATGGTGCCGTGCTCGTAGAAGTGGCTGTTGGCAAAGTCGAGCAGGGGATGGCGGAACACCGGCTCCGCCATGGCGGGGGAGGCGATCAACTCCGGCCCAAACACCGATACACACTGCAGGTGCGCCCGCCCGTGCAGCCGAACCTCCATCTCGCGCAGGAACGGGCTCACCTCGTCGATGAAGCCGGCGCAGCGATCCGGGTCGCCCCCGGCGTGCGCCGGGTGCATCTCGTTCCAAAGGTCCCAGGCGAAGATCACCCCACTGCCGCCCCAGCGCCCGCTGGCGAATGCGAGGCGCTCCTTCACCGCCTCCCGGGTGGCGGCGCAGAGCAGGAACTCGCCCGGCGACGCGCAGGGACCTCCGTTGACGCGGTTGTACGGATGCCGCCTCCAGCGGAGCCAAGTGAAGAAGGTATCGAACGGCGTCAGCAGCACCCGCAGCCCGACCCGCTCGCAGAGCCGGAACAGGTCGTCCCACAGCCGCACCATGTCCGGCACGAAGCGACCCGTCGGGCGCTCGAGGTAGCGGTGCTCGCGATGGCAGTACTCCAGCATCAGCCGCAGGCAGGTCACGCCGCTGCGCCGGAGGTAGCGCAGGTGCGCCTCCACCCCCGGCAGGTCGCGGCGGCGGAACAGGCCGGCCAGCTCCGGCCAGGTGATGGCGTCGTTCTGCCCAACCGGGGTCCAATCCTCCCCCGTGTCGTCCATGAAGTACGGCGCGCCCGCCGCCCGCTTGATCCAGCGCAGGCCGGCGGCCGACGCGTCGCGGACGGGTTCGACGTCGTCGGGCGACGCCGGGACGACCTCGACGAAGTTCCGCTCGACCTCCATCAGGAACCGGTCGCCACCGGGGCGGACCGGACGGCGCGCCGCCCACGGCCCCCCCGGCCCGGGCGTCCCGAGATTGCGCGGGAGGGTGCGCCGTTCGCACGAAATGTTTCGCGAGCCACCGGCCCGGACGCTCCTGTCCCCAACGCCCACCGGCTCCCGATACTGGCCCGCAGCGGCGCTATCCCACCCCCCGGGGCGGGTCAACGCGGCGCGATGCCCGCTGAACTGTTCGTGACGAGCCCCACTTCCGTTACCGACACGCCGCCGACGCTTCGCCGACTTGGCGGGCGAGGCGTTACGGTGTGCGGCGACACGCGGGAGAAAGCGACATGCAGCAGCGCTGGCCGGAACGGTTGTGGATCGTCCGCCACGGCGAGAGCGCCGGCAACGTCGCCCGCGAGGCCGCCTACGCCGCCGGCCACGCCCGGATCGAGGTGGCCGGGCGCGACGTGGACGTGCCGCTCAGCCCGCTGGGCGAGCGGCAGTCCCGGGCGCTCGGCCGCTGGTTCGCGGCTCAGCCGGAGGACGAGCGGCCGGAGGTGGTGCTGACCTCGCCCTACCTGCGGGCGCGGCGAACGGCGGAGCTGATGCACGAGACGGGCGGGCTGGCGATCGGACCCGGCGACTTCGTGGCGGACGAGCGGCTGCGCGAGAAGGAGTTCGGCATCCTCGACGGCCTGACGCGCCGAGGGATCGAGCAGCACGAGCCCGACCAGGCTGAGTTCCGACGGATACTGGGCAAGTTCTACCATCGGCCGCCCGGGGGCGAGAGCTGGTGCGACGTGATCCTGCGCCTCCGCTCGGCGCTGGACACGGTCAGCCTGCACCACGGCGGCCGGCGGGTGATAATCGTGGGGCACCAGGTGGTGGTGCTATGCATGCGCTACCTCGTCGAGAACCTTTCCGAGGCGGAAACCCTGGCGATCGACCGCGAGGCGGACGTGGCGAACTGCGCCATCACCGAGTACGCCTTCGACGCTGCCCAGGGCAGCTCCGGCGGGCTGACCCTGCGGCGCTTCAACTTCGTGGCCCCGCTGGAGCGCGAGGGAGCGACCGTGACCGCGGCGCCCGACGCGCCGGTGGCCGCCCGATGAGTGCCGCGATCCCCGTCACTCCCGAGCTGCTGCGGGGCATGCCACTGCCGCGGCACCGCGACGACGACGACAAGGATGGCCGCGGCCGGGTGCTGGTGGTGGCCGGCAGCGTCGAGGTGCCGGGGGCGGCGCTGCTTTCCGGCACGGCGGCGCTGCGTGCTGGCGCCGGCAAGCTGCAGGTGGCGACTTGCCGCTCGGTGGCCCTGCACCTCGGCCTAGCCGTGCCGGAAGCGCTGGTCGCGGGGCTGGAGGAAACACCGGGGGGCGGCATAGCGCCCGGCGCGGCGGCACTGCTGCGCGAACGCGGCGACCGCTGCGACGCCGTGCTGATCGGTCCCGGCATGGCCGATGGTCCGGCCGTGGCGGCGCTGACGGCCGAGTTGCTGGCGGGCCTAGACGGCCCGGCCATCGTGCTCGATGCCGAGGCACTGGCACGGCTGCTCGACTGCCAGGACCTCGTGCGCCGGCGGAAAGGACGCGTGGTCATCACCCCCCACGCCGGCGAGATGGCGAAGCTCCTGGGCGTCCACCGCGACGAGGTCGCGGCCGACCCGCTCGCCACGGCTCGACGGGCAGCGGACCTGCTGGGCTGTGTGGTGGCCATGAAGGGAGGCTGCACCCACGTCGTGGCGCCGGACGGCGCTGCTTGGGTTTGCGGCCAGGGCAACGTCGGCCTCGCCACCTCCGGCTCCGGCGACACGCTGGCGGGCATCATCGCCGGGCTGCTGGCCCGCGGCGCGGCCCCGGTGTGCGCCACGATCTGGGGCGTGTTCCTGCACGGCGAGGCCGGGCGGCGGCTCGCGAAGGCACAGGGACCCGTGGGCTTCCTCGCCCGCGAACTGTTGGCCGAGATCCCGTGCATCCTGGCGGATTTCCCGGAGGCCGTTGACTGATCCGGACAGCGTTCGAGGCGTCGTCGCTCGTCCGCACCCGCCCGGACGACTCGTATCGGGGTAGGCTGCGTCCCGCCGGTCGGCTGCGCTAGAGGTGTGGAAAAGCCGATGGGCTGACGCGAAGCGGGCGAGGGAAGTAAGCTATGCCGGTAGGACGCCGCCCCGAACGAGCACTGAGCAGCCGGGTATGCCCACCGGCAGCCGGGCCGCTCAGGACCGGTCGGGACGTGGCGGCACGACGTCCCCCAGTCCGCGTTCCACCGTGCCCAGAACGTCGGCTAACCGCGCGTCGGCGCTGCCGCGCCGCGCCGGGCGCTGCTGCGTCGGCGCGGGTGCCCAACCCGTGAGCGTCAGCAGCCGCAGCATGACCGGCACCGTGCCGTGGGGATCGGGCATCAGCCGGGCCAGCGCCGAGGGGAACAGCGCTCGCGGCACCGGACGGCCGTCCCGGGCCAGCACGGCGCTGCTCTCGCCCGCCGCCTGCAGGTCGCGCAGCAGCGCCAGCGGGTCCCGGTACGCCAGCGCGATGTTCTCCACGTCTGCCACCGGCAGGGCAAAGTCCGCGCGCTGCAGCAGCGCCGCCCCGTCCGCGACCTCCGGGAACGGCGAGATGCGCGGCGCGGCGCCGCCCCGCAGTTCCGCCTCGCTGGCCGCCAACGCCTCGCGCAAGTTCTGCAGGGTCCCGAGCGCCGGCAGGGTCGCCAGGAACAGGCCGTCGGGGCGAAGGACGCGCCGGATCTGCACCAGCGCGCCGGGCAGGTCGTTGGCCCAGTGCAGCGACAGGCTCGCCACCACGAGGTCGAAGGACTCCGGAGCGAAGGGCAGCCATTCCTCGTCCGCCGCCACCGTTACGCCGCCCGCCCGCGCCGCCATGGCTGGCGACAGGTCGGCCGACACCACCAGCCCGACCCCGCGCGCCCGCAGCCTGGGCGCCACCGCGCCGCGCCCGCCGAGGTCGAGCGCGCGGGAGAAGCGCACCGTCAGGTCGTCGAGCCGATCGAGCAGCCGGTCGGCGACCTCGTCCAGGATCGGCGCCACGCGGTCCACGCCGCCCCTCGCCGCGCGGTCGCGCCGCAGGCGCAGCAGCGGCCGGTCGAAGACGAGATGGCTGTCTTGCATCGCCCGGAGATGGCGCTTTCCGTCCGGGGACACCAGGGTCGGCCGCGCCGAGGCCGCCCGCGTCGCGCATCCGGGTGGCGCCTCGCCGGGAGCGGGCCTCGGCCTTCTCGCCCGTCGCCCGTGGCGGTCGGTGGTACAGGCCGCGGGTCCGCGGGGCACGCCGACGATGCCGGATGGGCGTTGAGGCCGCGTGCGCGACCGAGAACCGATGGCCGCCCCCACTGCCTCCCCGCGCCTCGGCCCGGCGGCAGGCCGCCTCCGCCGCCTCGCGGGTCGAGCGACCTCGGGCGTGCTGGACGTCCTGCTGCCCCCTGCCTGCCTGACCTGCGCGTCGCCGGTGTCCGAGCAGGGCACCCTCTGCTCCGGTTGCTTCGGCGGTATCCAGTTGCTCGGGCCGCCGCTGTGCGCCTGCTGCGGCGTGCCGTTCCTGCACGCCGGGGAAGGCTTCCGGGACGCGAACGATCTCCTATGCCGGCGCTGCGAGCAGCAACCGCCCGCCTTCGGGGCCGCCCGGGCCGCCTTCGCCTACAACGAGGGCGTCAAGCGGCTGCTGCTGCCCCTCAAGCACGCCGACCGCCCCGACCTCGCTCGACCGATCGCCCACCACATGGCCCGCGCCGGCGCGGAGCTGCTGGAGCGCGCGGAGATGCTGGTCCCGGTGCCGCTGCACTGGCGTCGGCTGATGCAGCGCCGCTACAACCAGGCCGCGCTGCTCGCCCGGGTGCTGGCCCGGCAGGCCGGGCGTCCCTGCCTGCCGGACACCCTGCGCCGGCTGCGCGCCACCGCGCCGCTGGGCCGGATGGGGGCGACGGAGCGATCCGTCGCGCTGGCGGGGGCTATCGGGGTGCGCGCACGCGCCGTGCGGCGCGTCGCCGGCCTTCGGGTGCTGCTAGTGGACGACGTGCTGACCAGCGGCGCCACCGCCAACGCCTGCGCCGAAGCGTTGCTGGCCGCCGGCGCCCGCGGGGTGGACGTGCTGGCGGCCGCCCGCGTGCCGGATCCCGCGCGGGCAGAGTGAGCCGGCCGAGCCGGGCCGGCCGACGGCGGATGCGGGCACCGCTTGAAGGCGTGACCCGCCGGGCCGATTTTCAGCGGCATGGCCAAGGTCGAACTCTACACTACCCCCTTCTGCCCCTACTGCCGGAGCGCCAAGACGCTGCTGGAGCGCAAGGGCGTCGCCTTCGAGGAATTCGACGCGCCGCACGGTTCGGCCGCGCGGCAGGCTGCCGTCGCGCGCTCGGGGGGGCGGACCACGGTGCCGCAGGTGTTCATCGACGACCGCTCGATCGGCGGCTTCGACGACCTCAGCGCCCTGGACCGGGCGGGCAAGCTGGACCTCATCCTGGCGGCCTGAGCGCTTCCCGGTCGCCGGCGCCGTGGACGATCCACCCACGGAGTCGGGCGACGGAAGGATGTCGATGCATGGTTCGGGACCGGAACGGGATGCGGAATGATCCACTACCAGTTGTGCTGCGCCGCGAGCCACGAGTTCGACGGCTGGTTCCAGGACAGCGCGGGGTTCGAGAAGCTGGCCGCCGCGGGCCTGGTGGAATGCCCAAGTTGCGGCGGCACCGACGTGACCCGGGCCCTGATGTCGCCCTCCATCGGTCGCGGGCGCGGTTCGACGCCCCCGCTCCCGGCCGCGTCGCCTCCCGCAGCCGGTGGCCCCGCCAAGCCCGTGCCGGCGGAGCTGATGGCGGTGCTGCAGCGCATGCGCGGTGAGGTCGAGAAGAACTGCGACTACGTGGGCGCGGAGTTCGCGGCCGAGGCGCGGCGGATGCACGTCGGCGAGAGCGAGCGGCGCGGCATCTACGGGGAAACCAGTCCGGCGGAAGCGGAAGCCCTGCGCGAGGAGGGCGTGGAGGTGGCCCGCCTCCCCTGGGTGCCCCGCGCCGATGGCTGAGGAGCCCGCGCGCCGCGAGACGGGCCGGGAGCCGGACGGGCGGGAACCCCCATCGCCCCGCCGAGGGCTTCGGGAGGGCCCCGGTCGCCCCGCGGCCGTGTCGGGCTTCCATGACCCGCCGATCCCGTTCCTGGCCGCGATCGGGCGCATGAGCCTGCCCATGGCGGTGAGCGATCCCGGCCTGCCGGACAACCCGATCATCTTCGTCAACGACGCCTTCCTCGACCTCACGGGGTACGAGGGTCACGAGCTGGTCGGCCGCAACTGCCGCCTCCTGCAGGGTCCCGGCACGGACCCGGCCACGCTGGACGGGGTACGTCGCGCCATCGCCGAGGAGCGCGAGCACACAGCCGAGATCCTGAACTACCGCAAGGACGGCAGCCCGTTCTGGAACCAGCTGTTCATCAGCCCGATGCGCGGCGAGGACGGGCGCCTGACCCACTTCCTGTCCTCGCAGACGGACGTCACCCGCGTGCGCGAGGCCGACCGCGTGGAGGCCGCGTTGCGCCGCAGCGAGGCCAGCGCCCGCCTCGCCGTCGACGCGGGACGGATGGGTACCTGGGACTACGACCCGATCTCGGGGGTGCTGGCGTGGGACACTCGCCACCGCGCGCTCTTCGGGCTGCCGCCGGACGCCGGCGTGACCTACGAGACGTTCCTCGGCGGCTGTCATCCCGACGACCGGGCGCGCGTCCACGCCGCGGTGACGGCCGCCCTCGACCCGGCCGGCATGGGCAAGATCGCCGAGGACTTCCGTGCCGTGGGCCCATCCCCGCCCTGGGGCGACGGGGTCGAACGCTGGCTCTCCACCTCCGGCCGCGCCTTCTTCGCCGACGGGCGCTGCACGCGCTTCATCGGCGTTATCGCCGACATCACCGAGCGCAAGCGCACGGAGGAGGCCCTGCTCCGGCTCAACGGCGGCCTGGAGATGCTGGTGGAGGAGCGCACTCGCGACCGCGACCGGATCTGGCGGCTGAGCCGCGACCTGATGCTGGTGGCGCGGCCCGACGGGGTGGTGACCGCGCTGAACCCCGCCTGGGGTGCCGCGCTGGGCCGGGATCCGGAAACGCTCGTGGGCACGCCGCTGGCCGAGCTGCTGCGGCCCGATCACTCCGCCGGTCCGGTGGAAGGGGTGCCTCAGCCGGCCCGCGGCCCGATCGGCGACGGCATCCGGAGTCGGCTGTGCCACCACGACGGCACTTGGCGCTGGTTCGCCTGGACGGCGGTGTCCGACGCCGGGCGGCTCTACGCGGTGGGCCGCGACGTGACGGCCGAGCGCGAGGCCGCCGAGGCGCTGCACCGGGCGGAGGAGCAGCTCCGGCAGGCGCAGAAGATGGAGGCGGTGGGACAGTTCACGGGTGGTGTCGCGCACGACTTCAACAACCTGCTCCAGGTGGTCATGGGCAACCTGGAGGTTCTGCAGCGCAACCTGCCGACCGGGGCGGACCGGCTGCAGCGCTCGGCCGACAACGCGATGCGGGCCGCTCGCCGTGCCGCGGTGCTGACACAGCGGCTGCTCGCCTTCTCGCGCCGGCAGCCCCTGGCGCCGCGGCCGACGGACGCGAACGCGCTGGTGGTTGGGATGTCGGACCTGCTGGCCCGCACTCTGGGCGAGACGGTGCGGATCGAGACGGTGCTGGCCGACGGCCTGTGGCGGGTGGAGGCCGACCCGAACCAGCTGGAGAACGCGCTGCTCAACCTCGCCGTCAACGCCCGCGACGCCATGCCCGATGGCGGCCATCTGACCGTCGAGACCGCCAACGCCTCCCTCGACGGCGCCTACGCCGCCCGCATGCCGGACGCCACGCCGGGGCACCACGTCGTGATCTCGGTGTCCGACACCGGCCTGGGCATGGACGCCGACACGCTGGGCCGGGTGTTCGAGCCCTTCTTCACCACCAAGCCGGTGGGGCAGGGCACCGGGCTCGGCTTGTCGCAGGTCTACGGCTTCGTGCGGCAGTCCGGCGGCCACGTGACGCTGGGCTCGGCGCCCGGCGAGGGCACCACGGTGCGCATCCATCTGCCCCGCCTGCTCGCCGGCGAGGGCACCGAAGAGGCGCCGTGCACCACGTCGGCGCCGGAGGCCTCGGGCGCGAAGAGCGTGCTGGTGGTGGAGGACGAGGACGCCGTCCGCGCCCACTCCGTGAGTGTGCTGCGGGAACTCGGCTACCGCGTGCTGGAAGCGGGCGACGGCCCGACGGCGCTGGGCCTGCTCGGGTGCGAGGCCGGCGCGGTGGACCTGCTGTTCTCCGACGTGGTGCTGCCCGGCGGCATGACGGGCGCGGAACTGGCGCGGCGGGCGGTGACGCTGCGCCCCGGCCTGCGGGTGCTGTTCACCACCGGCTACGCCCGTGACGCCATCGTGCACCAGGGCCGGCTCGACCCGGGGGTACGGCTCATCACCAAGCCGTTCACCTACGCCGATCTCGCCGCGCGCGTGCGCGAAGTGCTGGATGCTCCCCCCCCCCAACCCTGAGCCCGGGTCCGGCCTCCCCGAAGCTGGGGAGCGAGAGCGGCTGCTGGCACGCTGGGAAAACCTGACGCGTCGGGTGCTGCCCAGCATGGCCGCGGCGCAGGGCTGGCCGATCCGGCTGGACCACTGCTTCATGCGCGTCTGCCTCGACGCCGCCTTCGAGCGCCCCTGGCACGAGGCGATCCCCCGTCCGGCGGTCCGCCACGCCGCCGTCGCCGAACTTGCCCGGGCCATTGCGGTGGCCGAGTGGCTGCGCGACGCGCCGGAGGAGCTACCCGCCCTGAATCGCGCGTCCCTGCGGATGCGGGCCGGGTCGCGTCGGGCGTGAGGCCTCCCGCTCAGGCGCGCTCGGCCGCCATCAGGTAGTTCACGGACAAGTCGCGCGTCGTCCGCCATTCCCCGGTCAGCGGCCGCAGCTGCATGCCCGCGGTGGCGGTCACGCGCAGCCCGGCCGCCCGCAACCCCGCGCCCAGCTCGGCCGGCGTGATGAACATGCCCCAATCGTGGGTCCCGCGCGGCAGCCAGCGCAGCAGGTACTCCGCACCCAGCTTGGCCAGCAGGAAGGAGCGGGGCGTGCGGTTCAGGGTGGACAGGAACACCAGCCCGCCCGGCCGCACCAGCCGCGCCAGAGCCCCGAGGAAGACGTCCCGCTTCGCCACGTGCTCCACCACCTCCAGGGCCAGCACCGCATCCCAGGCGCCGGAGAGATCCTCCGGCCGCCCCTCGCGGTACTCCACCGCCAAGCCGGACCCGGCGGCGTGGGCGCGGGCGGCGGCCAACGCCTCGCCGGCCGCGTCCAGCCCGGTCACGGCCGCACCCCGCCGGGCCATCCATTCGCTGGCCAACCCGGCGCCGCAGCCCACGTCCAGCACCCGCAGGCCCGCGAGGTCCTCGCCGTCGCGGCCGGCGTGGCGGGCGAGGCGGGCCGCGATCCAGCCGCAGCGCAGCGGGTTCATGGCGTGCAGCGGCGCCATTGGTCCGCGCGGGTCCCACCAGCGCGCGGCCAGGGCGTCGAACTTGCGGATCTCCTCGGTCCGTGCAGTGCCGGACATACGTGCTTTCCCCGATCGGCCGGGGTGGGGCCGGTTGCGGCCGCCCGCGGCGCTGCTGTATCTGTCCCGCCCCTCGTCGGCGCGCAACCGGGCGCGCCCCGCAACCGGAACCGTTCCCGCCGGCACCATGGCCAGAATCGTGATGAAGTTCGGCGGCACCTCCGTCGCCGACCTCGACCGCATACGCAACGTCGCCCGCCGCGTGCAGCGCGAGGTCGAAGCCGGGCACGAGGTCGCCGTGGTGGTGTCCGCGATGTCGGGCGTGACCAACCAGCTGGTGTCCTGGTGCCAGCAGCTCTCGCCCCTGCACGACGCGCGCGAGTACGACGCAGTGGTGGCCACCGGCGAGCAGGTGACCGCCGGGCTGTTGGCGATCGCCCTGCAGGCGGCGGGCGTGGACGCCCGCTCCTGGCAGGGCTGGCAGGTGCCGGTCCGAACCGACGGCGCCCACGGCAAGGCGCGGGTGGAGGCGATCGAGGGGACGACGCTGGTCGAGCGCATGGCCCAGGGCCAGGTGCCTGTCGTGGCGGGCTTCCAGGGCATCGGCCCGCGCGAGCGGGTGACCACGCTGGGCCGCGGTGGCTCGGACCTGTCGGCGGTAGCGCTAGCGGCGGCGGTGCGGGCGGACCGTTGCGACATCTACACCGACGTGGACGGCATCTATACTACCGACCCGCGGATAGTCCCCCGCGCCCGCAAGCTGGAGCGCGTGGCCTACGAGGAGATGCTAGAACTGGCGTCGGTGGGGGCCAAGGTGTTGCAGACCCGCTCGGTCGAGCTGGCGATGAAGCAGAAGGTGCGGGTGCAGGTGCTGTCCTCCTTCGGGGACGCGCCGGGTAGTCTGGTGGTGGACGAGGACGAGATCGTGGAAAAGCCAATGGTGACGGGCGTCGCCTACTCCCGCGACGAGGCGAAGGTGACGCTGCGCCGGGTGCCGGACCATCCGGGCATCGCCGCGCACGTGTTCGTTCCCCTGGCCGAGGCCAACGTGAACGTGGACATGATCGTGCAAACCCTGGGCGCCGACGGCACCACGGACATGACCTTCACCGTGGGCAAGGCCGACCTGCCGCGGGCGCGCGAAACGCTGGAAGCGGCGCGCGGCGCGATCGGGTTCGAAACGGTGCAGGCGGACCAGGACGTGGCCAAGATCTCGGTAGTGGGCATCGGCATGCGTTCCCACGCCGGGGTCGCGGCCACGATGTTCCGCGCCCTGGCCGAGAAGAACATCAACATTCAGGTCATCTCCACGAGCGAGATCAAGACCAGCGTGCTGGTGTCGGTCGACTACACCGAGCTCGCGGTGCGCGCCCTGCACACTGCCTACGGGCTGGACGGCCCAGCGGGCAGCGAGGCGTGACCGACGGCCCGCCTCCCGCGCCCCCGCAGGCCGCGCCGTCCCCGGCGGCGTTCCGCCGGCTGGACGCTCTGATGGCGCGCGGCGCCGCCTTCCTGGGCGCGCGCTGGGCGGTGCTGGGCGGGGCGATGTCCTGGGTCAGCGAGCGCAACCTCGTCGCCGCGCTGAGCGAGGCGGGCGCCTTCGGGGTGATCGCCTGCGGCGCCATGGAGCCCGACCGGCTGGCCACGGAGATCGCCGCCACCCGGGCGCTGACGGATCGCCCCTTCGGCGTGAACCTCATCACCATGCATCCCCGGCTGGATGCGCTGGTGCAGGTCTGCCTCGACGCCGGCGTGAGCCACGTGGTGTTCGCCGGCGGCATCCCGTCCGGCCCGGCCATCCGGCAGGCCAGGAACGGCGGCGCCAAGGTGGTCTGCTTCGCCCCGGCGCTGGCGCTGGCCCGCAAGCTCGTGCGCTCCGGCGCCGATGCGCTGGTGATCGAGGGTTCGGAAGCCGGTGGCCACGTCGGCCCGGTGTCGCTGAACGTGCTGGCGCAGGAGATCCTGCCCCACATCCGCGAGGTGCCGGTGTTCGTGGCCGGCGGCATCGGCCGCGGCGAGGCGATCCTGTCCTACCTGGAGATGGGCGCGGCCGGCGTGCAGCTCGGCACCCGCTTCGTGTGCGCCAGCGAGAGCATCGCCCATCCCAATTTCAAGCGCGCCTTCATCCGCGGCGCCGCGCGCGACGCCCTGCCGTCCGTGCAGCTCGACGAGCGCTTCCCGGTGATCCCCGTGCGCGCCCTGCAGAACCCCGGCACCAAGCGCTTCGCCGCCGTGCAGGCGCAGGTGATCGGCCGGTTCAATGGCGGCGAGCTGACCCGCGAGGAGGCGCAGCTCGCCATCGAGCACTACTGGTCCGGCGCGCTGCGCCGCGCCGTGGTGGACGGCGACGTGGAGAACGGCTCGCTGATGGCCGGGCAGTCGGTGGGCATGGTGACGCGCGAGGAGCCGGTGGCCGCGATCTTGGCCGAGCTGGTGGCGCAGGCGGCGGGCGCGGTCGAGGCGCGCGGCGTGGCGGCGTTTGCGCCCGCCGACGGCCCGCGATAGGTGTTTCGCCCGTGCCCGACGACGTGAAGCGCATGGCCAGGACCGACGCGGCGGCGGCCGAGGCCGCGGTCGTAGGCGCCGAGCTGCGCGACGCGCGGCTGTCCTTCGGCGCCACGATTGAGCAGATGGCCGACCACCTGCGGATCAACCGGCGCTACCTCGCGGCGCTGGAGGAGGGCAGGAGCCAGGAGCTGCCGGGTCAGGCCTACGCGCTGGGCTTCGTGCGCTCCTATGCCCGCTCCCTGGGCCTGGACGCCGACGACCTCACGCGCCGCTTCCGCGACGGGGCGGGCGCCGCCGGCCGTAACCGCACCGACCTGCTGTTCCCCGAGCCGGTGCCCGAGCGCGGCGTGCCGACCGGCGCGATCATCCTCATGGGCGCGGTGCTGGCGGTCGGCTCCTACGTCGCGTGGTGGCAGTGGAGCGGGTCGGGCAACCGGACGGTGGACCGGGTGGAAGCCCCGCCCGCCCGGATCGAGCAGGCCGCCCGCGGCAACGTGCCTGCCGACACGGCCCCGGTGCTGCCGCCCACTCTCGGCCAGGCGGTGCCCGCGCTGTCCGGCCCCGGCCCGGCCACCGTGCCGCTTCCCACGTCGCCGGTCGCGTCCGCCCCGCCCGCGCGACTCGCCGTGCCACCGCCCGCCCCGGCGTCGCCCGCCCCGCCGTCGCCCCTCGCTCCGGCCACGCCGCCACCCGTGCCCGCGGCACCCGTTGCAATCCCGGCCGCGCCAGCCCCGCCGCCGCTCGCCACCTCCTCCGCGCCGGTGCCGACCGAGGCGCAGAACCGCGTGGTGCTGCGCGCTGCCGCCAATTCCGGTGAAGGGTCCTGGGTTTCGGTGTCCGAGGCCCGCTCTGGTCGTACGCTGTTCAGCCGCGTCCTGCGCCCCGGCGAAAGCTACGCCGTGCCCGCCGGCGGCGAGCTGGTGCTGACCACCGGCAAGGCGGAAGGGCTGGAGATCACGGTGGACGGGCGGCCGAGCGGCGCGCTGGCGGGCCGCACCGGCGTGCTGCGCAACGTGCCGATCGACCTGGAGCGGCTTCGCGCCGCCCCGAACTAGCGGGCGCGGCGTCGCCCACGCCGAGGGTCGAACCCGGCGTCCCGGCGCGAACCCCGCCCGGACCCGGGGTTGGCCCGTGCGCCGCGTCCTGCCATACCCCGGGAATCCGAGCGCGCCAACGCCTGGGGAGCATCATGTCCTATCGCCCGTACCAGCAGATCCAGCGCCGCACCTCCCGCCAGATCAGCGTGGGCAAGGTGCTGGTCGGCGGCGACGCGCCCATCTCCGTCCAGACCATGACCAACACGCCGACCGAGGACGCGGCCGCCACCATCGCCCAGATCCGCCGGGCCGAGGTGGCGGGCGTGGACATTGTGCGCGTGTCCTGCCCCACGCCGGAATCCACCGAGGCGCTGCGCGAGATCACCCGCGAGGTGAACGTGCCGGTCGTGGCCGACATCCACTTCCACTACAAGCGCGCCATCGAGGCCGCGCGCAACGGCGCCGCCTGCCTGCGCATCAACCCCGGCAACATCGGCTCGGCCGAGCGCGTGCGCGAGGTCATCCGCGCCGCCCGCGACCACGGCTGCTCCATGCGCATCGGGGTCAACGCCGGCTCGCTGGAGCGGCACCTGCTGGAGAAGTACGGCGAGCCGAACCCCGAGGCCCTGGTGGAGAGCGCCCTGTGGCACGCCGACCACCTGCTGCAGAACGGCTTCGACGCCTTCAAGATCAGCGTCAAGGCGTCCGACGTGTTCCTCGCCGTCGCCGCCTATCAGCAGCTCGCGGACGCCTGCGACCACCCGCTGCACGTCGGCATCACCGAGGCCGGCTCCAAGCGCGCCGGCACCGTGAAGTCCTCCATCGGCATCGGCTCGCTGCTCTGGGCCGGGGTGGGCGACACTATCCGCGTGTCACTCTCGGCCGAGCCGGAAGAGGAGGTGCTGGTGGGCTGGGACATGCTCAAGTCGCTGGGCATCCGCTCGCGCGGCGTGAAGATCATCTCCTGCCCGTCCTGCGCCCGGCAGGGTTTCAACGTGATCGACACGGTGGCGACGCTGGAGGAGCGGCTGGCACACATCCGCACGCCGATGAGCCTGAGCATCATCGGCTGCGTGGTGAATGGCCCCGGCGAGGCGCTGATGACCGACCTCGGCGTCACCGGCGGCGGCAACGGCCGGCACATGGTCTACGCCGCTGGCAAGACCGACCACACGATGGACGGCAGCGAGATGGTCGAGCACATCGTCGCGCTGGTGGAAGCGAAGTCGGCCGAGATCGCCGTCGCCAATGCCGCCGAGGCCGCGCGGAACGAGGCCGCGATGGAGCCACCGATGCGGGCGGCCGAGTAGACCTCCCCCGCGCGCTCCACGGCCTACCCCGGTCGCCGCAGGTCGAAGCGGCTTTCCGGCCGGATCTGCGCGTAGCCGGTCGGCCCACCGGCCCGCAACACTATCCCGGCGCCGAAGGTATCGAACACGCCGTCGCACAGCAGCGCTCGGCTGATATGGGCCGCAATCACCTCGCCGACCACCAGCCAGGCCCCGGTCGGGTCGCCGCTCCGCGCCTTCAAGGCGATGATCTCCGTCACCTCGCACTCGAAGTTCACCGGGCTCTCGGCCACGCGGGGAACCGCCACCAGGCGGGAGGGCAGGGGGGTCAGCCCCGCCAGGGCGAACTCCTCCGACCCGTAGGGCGCGCTGGCGGCGGTCGCGTTCATCCGCTCAGCGAGGTCGCGGGTCGTGAGGTTCCAAACGAACTCGCCCGTCTCCCGGGCGTTGCGCACGCTGTCCTTGGCGCTGGTGGCGGAGAAGCCGAGCAGCGGCGGCGTGTAGTTGAATGCGTTGAAGAAGCTGTACGGCGCGAGGTTCACCGACCCGTCCACCCCACGCGTGGACACCCAGCCGATCGGGCGCGGCCCGACGATGGCGTTGAACGGGTCGTGCGGCAGGCCGTGTCCCCTCGACGGCTCGTAGTAGTAGGTGTCGTCCCGCTCGCTCATGCGATCCTCCCCGGTACTGCACGTGGTCAGAGTCTGCATGACCCGCCGGGTGCACGCGAGGCCGCACCCCGGCCAGCTGTCCCGCGCGGGGCGGCCGGCCCTTGCCACGCGCCCGCCCGGGCGCTAGCGCCCCGGGACGATGGCATCCGACAAGCTCCAGCCCGTTCGCGGCACCCGCGACCTCGTCGGCGAGGATTTTAGCCGCCACGCCCACGTGATCGCCACCGCCCGCCGGGTCGCGGCCCTTTACGGCTTCTCGGAATGGGCCACGCCGATCCTCGAGGACACGCGGGTCTTCGCCCGCTCGCTCGGCGACACCTCCGACGTGGTCGCCAAGGAGATGTACACCTTCGATGACCGCGGCGGCGACAGCGTCACCCTGCGCCCCGAGAATACCGCCGGCGTGTGCCGCGCCCTGGTGTCCAACGGGCTCACCCAGGCCGGCCTGCCGCGCAAGGTGTTCTACGCCGGCCCGATGTTCCGCTACGAGCGCCCGCAGAAGGGCCGCTACCGCCAGTTCCACCAGATCGGCCTGGAGATCCTGGGCGCCGCTGAGCCGCTGGCCGACGCCGAGGCGATCGCCGCCGGCTGGCACGTCCTGGGCGAGCTGGGCGTGGCGGCCGGCACGGTGGCGGAGATCAACACGCTGGGCGACGCCGCCTCGCGCGACGCGCACCGGGCGGCGCTGGTCGAGCACCTTTCGGCCCATCGCGGGGAGCTGTCCGCGGACAGCCAGCTGCGGCTGGACAGGAATCCGCTGCGCATCCTCGACAGCAAGGACCCGGGCGACCAATCCCTGCTCACCGACGCGCCGTCCATCCACGACCACCTCACCGATGCGGCCCGGGCGCACTACGACGCGCTGCGCCGCCACCTCGACAAGTTCGGCGTGCCGTTCCGAGAGAACCCTCGCATCGTGCGCGGCCTCGACTACTACAGCCACACCGCCTTCGAGTTCGTCACCGACCGGCTCGGCGCCCAAGGCACGGTGCTGGCCGGCGGCCGCTACGACGGCCTCGTGGAGGAGATGGGCGGCCCGCACACCCCCTCGGTCGGTTGGGCCGCCGGCGTCGAGCGGCTGGCGCTGCTGCTCGACGCCCCACCCACTGCCCCGCGCCCGGTGGCCGTGGTGCCCGTGGGCGAGGCGGCCGAGCCCGCCGCCCTGGACGCCCTCCAGGTTCTGCGCCGGGCCGGCATCGGCGCCGAGATCGCCTACAAGGGCAACACGCGCAAGCGCATGGAGCGGGCCGACCGGATCGGCGCGCGCGCGGCGGTGCTGATCGGCGAGGACGAGCTCGCCCGCGGTGTCGCCCAGGTCAGGGACCTGGTCGGCGGCGAGCAGCGGGAGGTGCCCCTGGCCGAGCTGCCGGCCGTTCTGCGCGAGAGCTGACCGGCGTGGCGCTATCCCCCAATCTCGACCGCCTGCTGCTCCGCGCCGACGAACTGCGCGCGGCGGTGAACACCGCCGACGGCGCCCGCGTCGGCACCCTGAGCAAGGAACTGTCGGAGCTGGAACCGCTCGTGGACAAGGTGCTCGCCCTGCGCGCCGCCGAGCGCGCCCGCGACGACGCCGAGGCGATGCTGGCCGATCCCGAGCTGCGCGAACTGGCCGAGCCGGAGTTCCTCGCCCAGAAAGAGGCGATCCCCACGCTGGAGCGCGAGTTGCGGCTGATGCTGCTGCCCCGCGACGCGGCGGACGAGCGCTCCGCCATCCTGGAGGTCCGCCCGGCGGCCGGCGGCGACGAGGCCGCGCTGTTCGCCGCCGAGCTGTTCGGCGCCTACCGCCGCTACGCCGAGGCGCGGCGCTGGCGCTTCGAGGTGCTGGACTACGACGAGAGCGAGCTGGGCGGCACGCGCGGCGCCACCGCCGAGGTCGCGGGGACGGGGGTGTTCGCCCGCCTGAAGTTCGAGAGCGGCGTGCACCGCGTCCAGCGGGTCCCTTCCACCGAGACCCAGGGCCGCACCCACACCTCCACTGTCACCGTCGCGGTGCTGCCCGAGGCCGAGGAGGTGGACGTGCAGGTGAACGAGGCCGACCTGCGCATCGACACTTACCGGGCGTCGGGCGCCGGCGGCCAGCACGTCAACAAGACCGACAGCGCCGTGCGCATCACCCACCTGCCCACCGGCACGGTGGTGGCGATGCAGGAGGAGCGCTCGCAACACAAGAACCGCGCCAAGGCGATGAAGGTGCTGCGCGCCCGGCTGTACGACGCCCAGCGCTCCAGCCTCGACGCCACCCGCGCCGGCGAGCGCCGTGCCCAGGTCGGCACCGGCGACCGCTCCGAGCGCATCCGCACCTACAACTTCCCGCAGGGGCGGGTGACTGACCACCGCATCGGCCTGACCTTGCACAAGGTCGAGCGCGTCATGGGGGGCGAGTTCGACGACCTGTTCGACGCGCTCACGGCCGAGGACCAGGCGGCGCGGCTGGCGGCCGAGGCCGAGTGAGCGGCACCCGCACCGACCGGGTGCCCTTCCCCGACGCCGACGCCGGCGCCGTCCCGGCCGTCACCGGCGCCTGCGCCGACCCAGCCGGCACCGTCGGCGCCTTCCTGTGCCGGGCTGGCCAGCACCTGCGCGCCGCCGCCGTGCCAGCTCCGCGGCTGGAGGCGCGCCTGCTGCTGACCCACGTGACCGGCCTGACGTCCGAAGCCCTGCTGCGAGACCCCCGCGCGCCCGTGGCCTTCGCCGCGGCGGCGGCCTTCGCGGACCTGCTGCGACGGCGGCTCGACGGCGCGCCGATGGCCTACCTCACCGGCACCCGGGGCTTCTGGACGCTCGACCTCCGCTGCGCGCCTGACACGCTGATCCCCCGCCCCGACACGGAAACGCTCGTCGAGGCGGCGCTGGACGCCCTCCCGAACCGGGGCGCGGTTCGCCGGGTGCTGGACCTCGGCACCGGCACGGGCGCCCTGCTGCTCGCCGCGCTCACCGAGTTCCCGGCCGCCTTCGGCGTGGGCGTCGACCTCGCCGCCGGCGCCGCGGCACTGGCCCGGGACAACGCCGCGCGCGCCGGCCTGGACGACCGAGCTGCCTTCCTGGCCGGCAACTGGACCGGTGCCCTGCGCGGGCGCTTCGACTTGGTGCTGAGCAACCCGCCCTACGTCGGGTCCGCCGACATCGCGGGGCTGATGCCCGAAGTGTCGCGCCACGAGCCCCGGCTGGCGCTCGACGGCGGACCGGACGGGCTCGACGCGTACCGCGCCCTGGCCATCGCGCTCCCGGCCGTGCTGGCCCCAGCCGGCCGGGCCGTGCTCGAACTGGGCATGGGGCAAGCGGCCGACGTCGCAGCCCTGATGCGCGGGGCGGGCCTGGTTCTCCTGGGCTGTCGCGACGATCTCGGCGGCGTGCCGCGCGCCATGCTCCTGGCCCTGGCCTGAGGGCGAACAGAAAGGGGTTGGCGCGAACGCGGCGGCCCGCTAGTCTCGCGTGACGGTGCAACGGATGCGAGGTTCGCTTCCTTGAACCGCATCCGGTAGGCCGACGGGCAACGATCCGTCCCCGCTGGTGCGCCCGAGCGGCGACGAGCGAACATCGCAGGTCCAGTCGGCGGCGCGTATAAGGCGCGTTCCCGACGCGAGCATGAGAGTGCGAACACTATTTCCATGAACATGAAGCGCATGCGCGGTCGCGGTGGCAATCGTCACGGTGGCGGCGGAGGTCAGGGCGGCGGCGGCGGTGGTGGTGGCTACCGCCAGAGCAGCCAGCAGCCCGTGAGCCGCAACCACGTGTTCGACTCCTCGGGGCCGGACCTGCGGATGCGCGGCACGGCGCAGCAGCTGTTCGAGAAGTACCTGCAGCTCGGCCGCGACGCTACCGGCGCCGGCGACCGTGTGATGGCGGAAAGCTACTTCCAGCACGCCGAGCACTACTTCCGCATCCTCAACGCCATGGCCCAAGCCCAGCAGAACCAGGGCGGCCAGCCCCAGCAGCAGCGACGCTGGCAGAATGGTCCCGAAGCCCCGGATCAGTCCGGTGACGGCGAGGGTGGGGACGCCGACGAGGAGCCGGGCGTGAACGGTCACGCCGGCGGCCAAGGCGATGGCGCCGACGACGCGGGCGACGAGGCCCGCTCACCCCTCCAGTAGGGCGCGCCGGCGGGGAAGGGGAAGGGCCTGCCGGCCAGCGACGGGGCGCGTTCGCCCGGAACCGTCAGGTGATGACGGATACCTCCACGTCGCCGCGCCGGCCGAGCAGGTTCAGCGAAACGCTGTCGTCGGCGCCGTGCCGGCGCAGTAGAACATCCACGCTGGCGTCGTGCAGGTGCAGGTTCTCGATCCGCACCTCCTCCAGCCAGGGTGGCAGCACGGGGCGGACGAACCGGATCGCCCGCGCTTCCGGCCGGAACGACAGGCCCAGCATGGCGCCGAGCACCGCGAAGCTGCTCGCTGCTGCCCAGGCCTGGGGCAGGCACGCCACGGGGTAGGAAGTCGGCCCCTCGCCGGCCACCTGCGGGAAGCCGCAGTGCAGTTCCGGCAGCCGCTTCATGTCGGCCGCCAGGGCCGACTCGAACAACCCGCCGAGCAGCCGCCCCAGCGGCTCGTGCAGCCCGTAGCGCTTGAGCCCGAGCGCGATCAGCCCGTTGTCGTGCGGCCAAACGCTGCCGTTGTGGTAAGACATCGGGTTGTAGCGGGCTTCGCCCTCGGCGATCGTCCGTATGCCCCAGCCGCAGAACGACGCCGGCGAGAGCAGCGTCTCGGCCAGCCGCGCCGCCCGGTCGGGCGGGGCCAGGCCGGTCAGCAGCGCGTGGCCGGCATTGCTGCTGCGCACGCGGCAGGGGCGCTTGTCGCCGTCCAGCGCGATGGCGTAAGTGCCGAGTTCGTCGCACCAGAAAGCCTCGTCCACGCGCCGGCGCAGCCGATCGGCGCGGAGCTGCCAATCGTCCGCCGCCGTCCGCCCCAGGGTCCGGGCCAGCCCCGCCGCGCTGCGCCACGCGGCCTCGGCGTAGGCCTGCACCTCGATCAGCGCGATCGGCGCTTCCGCCATGCTGCCGTCGGCGTGGAAGATGCTGTCGTGGCTGTCCTTCCAGCCCTGGTTGGCCAGCCCGTTGACCGACTTGCGGTCGTATTCCAGCAGCCCGTCGCCGTCGGGGTCGCCGTAGCTGGACATCCAGCCCAGGGCGGCCTCGATCGCCGGCCAGATGCTCTCCACCAGCGCCAAGTCGCCGGTGCGCTCGAAGTACTGCGCGGCGAGCAGCACGAAGAGCGGCGTGGAGTCCACCGAGCCGTAGTAGCGGCCGAATGGCACTTCGTTCAGCGCCGCCATCTCGCCGCCGCGCATTTCGTGCAGGATCTTGCCCGGCTCCGCGTCGCGTCGCGGGTCGAGATCCTTGGCCTGCATCTCCGCCAGGAAGGCCAGGGTGCCGCGCGCCAGCTCCGGGTCGGCCCAGAGGCACTGCATGGCCGCGATCAGCGAATCCCGCCCGAACGGGCAGGAGAACCAGGGGATGCCCGCGTAGGCCATCGGTCCCTGCGGGGTGTCGGTCGTCAGCATCGTCAAATCGGCCTGGGAACGGTGCACCCAGTCGTTGAAGGCGGCGTTGGAGGTGTGCACCAGGGCCCGCGCCGCCACGCGCTCGCCGCTCCAGGCGCGCACGCGACCCAGCAGCGCGTCGAACCCGGGCGCCGGCGGGTCCTCGGCCGGCCCGTTGCCGCAGCGGACGGCGAGGTCGATGGTTCGCGCGCCGCCCGGTGTCAGCGACAGCCGCCAGGTCGCTTCCCGGCCGTCGCGCCGGTCGGGTGCCGGCTCGGCGTCGATCCGGGTCCGTCGGTCCAGCCCGTCCAGGCCGCGATAGCGCAGAAGCAGGCCGCCGCCGGCCACGGTCTCCGGCGCGGCGCGCTCGCCGCGCTTGGCCCGCTTCTGGCCGCGCACCTCGAAGATATCCGCGAAGTCGGCGGCGTGCGCCAGCGACAGGTCGAGCGCGACGGGACCCGCGCTGAAGTTGGACACGGTGATCCGCTCGCGCAGCAGGCCCGGGCCCAGGACCATCTCGCGCCGGACGTGCACTAGGTCGCGCTTCAGCTCGGTCCCGTCGAGCAGGTGGAGATCGGGGTTGGTGAGGTTGACCGACAGGATCGCGTTGTCCTGGCTGACCGACGAGGACAGCAGCAGCGGCCGCATGCCCCCCAGCCGAAGCGACCCGCGCGACAGGTGGCGCGTGTCGTCGTGGAACAATCCTTCCGCGGTCGCGCCGGTCGCCTGCGCGTCGCCAAAATGGTCCAGCACCAGGAAGGTGTCGCCACACTTCAGGGTGCGCGGCCGGTACATCGCCATCGCCGTCGCGGCGGTGGCAGCGACGACCCACTCGCTCTCCTTGGTCGGATCGGGCGCGGGAGGTGGCTGCGGGGCGCCGGGCGCCGGGGCATCGGTCATGCTGCGGACTCCATTCGCCTGGGACAGGTCATGCAACGCCGGACGCCGCCGATTGCTGCCCCTCGATCAGCCGCCGGTAAAGGGCGACGTGATCCTCCGCCATGCGGCGCGCCGTGAAGCGCGCGCTGAAGCGGGCGCGCACCCCGGCGCGGTCCAGCTCGCCCAGCCGCCGCAGCGCCGGCAGCGCTTCCGCCTCGTCGCGCACGATGAACCCCGACCGGCCGTGGTCCACCACCTCGGGAACCGAGCCGTTCTCGAAAGCGACCACCGGCGTCCCGCAGGCCATCGCCTCGATCATCACCAGCCCGAAGGGCTCCGGCCAGGCGATAGGGGTGAGCAGCGCCCTCGCGCCGCCCAGGAAGTCCGCCTTCTGCCCCTCGTTGATCTCGCCGATGAACTCCACGCCCCCGCCGCCCAGCATCGGGCGGACGACCTGGTCGAAGTAGTCCTGGTCGGCGCGGTCCACCTTCGCCGCCATGCGTAGCGGGACGCCGGCGGCGCGGGCGATGCGGATTGCGGCGTCCGGCCCTTTCTCGGGCGAAATGCGGCCGAGGAAGGCGAGGTAGCCGGAGTCGGCTGGCGAGAAGGGCAGCAGGTCGGCCGGCAGCCCGTGCAGGATCGTGCCCGCCCAGTTCACCCCGCGCAGCGGTTGGCGCTGGCTGTCCGAGATCGAGATGAACGGCACTTTGGGAAACGCGTCCAGCAGCGGCTGCAACTCGGGCAGGTCGAGCCGGCCGTGGAAGGTGGACACGAAGGGCACCCCGCGGCCGCGCATCGCCGGCAGCTGGAAGTGGTCGATGTGGAAGTGCACCACGTCGAACCGGTCCAGCAGGTCGAGCACGCGCGAGATCATCAGGATGTGCGGCGAGACCGTGTCGCGGACGCCCAGATCGAGGCGCAGGGCCCGCGGTATCACTGCTTCCAGGCGGGCGGCGGTGACGCTGTCGCCGGAC
This sequence comes from uncultured Roseomonas sp., assembly GCA_964243365.1. GTDB lineage: Bacteria > Pseudomonadota > Alphaproteobacteria > Acetobacterales > Acetobacteraceae > Roseomonas. The sequence continues at coordinate 32,278 of CAXTEL010000032.1, forward strand.
GCGAACAGCGTCACCTCGTGCCCCATCGCGACCAGCTCCTCCGTCAGATAGGACACGATCCGCTCGGTGCCGCCGTAGAATTTGGGCGGGACCGCCTCGGCGAGCGGCGCGACCTGGGCGATGCGCATGAACGGAGGATCTCCTCTGGCCGGGACGATGCGCGTCACCCTGTCCCGCGGCCGCGCGAAAGGATTAGCCCGGAGCGGTCGCGGGATGAGCGCAGCCTAACCGCGGGCCAGCCGATTCGACGACTCCGGTGCGGCGTGCCGCGGCCCTAGATGGCTTCCAGCGCTTCTCCCACCGCCACGCGGCCGCCTTCCAGCACCTCCGCGTGGACGCCCAGGTCCTGGTGGCCGAAGTGCTCGCGCAACAGTCGGGGCACGTCGCAGTCGCGCTCGGCGGTCGCCAAGTCGACCTGGGTCGCCGGGCAGCGCCGGGTGCGGCCGAACACCGCCAGCCGCGCCCCGCCCAGCAGCACCTCCCGATCCACCCAGCCGAACTCCTGCCAGGCCGGCAGGCCGGAGAAGTAAACGTTGGCGCGGAAGCGCAGCGGATCGAGCCGCCGGCCAATCGCCGCTTCCAGCGCGCGCAGGGTGGCGAGGTTGATGAACGAAACGCACTTGCGCTTCTGGTCGGAGAAGGCGTGGCCGGGCACGTCGAGGAAGCGGGGCGTCCCCCGCGCTTCCGGGCCGAGGAAGCGGGCGAGGAACGCCGCGATGGCGGCGCGGCCGGCCTCGGTCCGCGTGTCGCCCCGCAGCGTCGCGCCGCCGGGCGCCCGCAGGGCCAGGGTGCCGGAGCGGGGATCGAAGGCCGAGTGCAGCAGCACCACACGGGCGTTGGCCATCATGCACGCGAAGTTCTGCTTGGGCAGGAAGCGTGGCGTGGCCGGGTCGAAGGGCGCATCCCCCTGGGCGAGGGCGAAGCGCCGGTCGTGCGGCAGCGGCTCGCCGGGAGAAAGCTCCGTGTCCTCCAGGCTCTCGGCGCTGAGTCCCTTCACCGGGAAACGATACAGCCGCTCCACCCGCATCGTGCGGTCCTCCCAGAAGCCTAGCTCCGCCGGCTCGTGGCGAGCCGGGCCTTCCTCGGCGCGGAACCTCGCCGATGCCGGCCGACGTGGACGCCGGCCTTGAAGCACCGGCCCGACGGATACCACATCGTGCGCCGTAGCGACGGCCCCCGCAGCCTGTTCAGGGGCGGGACCCGCCGTCGGTCGCCTCAACGGAGGGACCATAATGGATCTCGAGAAGTTCACGGAGCGCGCCCGCGGTTTCCTGCAGGCGGCCTCCACCATCGCCATACGCGAGTACCACCAGCATCTCACCGCCCAGCACCTGCTCAAGGCGCTGCTGGACGACGAGGAGGGCGCGGCCGCGGGCCTGATCCGCGCCGCCGGCGGCGATCCCGTTACCGCCAAACGCGACGCCGACCTGGAGGTGTCGCGCCTGCCGCGCGTCACCGGCGGCGGGGCCTCCGGCCAGCCACAGGCCTCCACCGAGGTGGTGCGCGTGCTCGATGCCGCGCAGCGTGCCGCTACCAAGGCCGGCGACGGCTTCGTGGCCCAGGACCGGCTTCTGATCGCGCTCGCCGCTTCTGACACCCCGGCCGGCAGGCTGCTGGCGCGCGCCGGCGCTACCGCCCAGAAGCTGGAAGCTGCCGTTGTGGAGGTGCGCCGCGGCCGCACCGTGGACAGCGCCACGGCGGAGCAGAACTTCGACGCCCTGAGGAAGTACGCCCGCGACCTGACCGAGGCGGCGCGCGACGGTAGGCTCGACCCGGTGATCGGCCGCGACGAGGAGATCCGCCGCTCCATCCAGGTGCTGGCGCGCCGCACCAAGAACAACCCGGTGCTGATCGGCGAGCCCGGCGTCGGCAAGACCGCGATCGTGGAGGGACTCGCCCTGCGCGTGGTCAACGGCGACGTGCCCGAGGCGCTGCGCAACAAGCGCGTCATGGCCCTCGACCTCGGCGCCATGGTGGCCGGCGCCAAGTACCGCGGCGAGTTCGAGGAGCGCCTCAAGGCCGTCCTGACCGAGATCGAGAACGCCGACGGCGCCGTGATCCTGTTCATCGACGAGATGCACACGCTTGTGGGCGCCGGCCGGGCGGACGGGGCGATGGACGCTTCCAACCTGCTCAAGCCGGCGCTGGCCCGCGGCGAGCTGCGCTGCATCGGCGCCACCACGCTCGACGAGTACCGCAAGCACGTGGAGAAGGACGCGGCCCTCGCCCGCCGCTTCCAGCCGGTGCTGGTGGGCGAGCCGACGGTGGCCGACACCATCTCCATCCTGCGCGGCATCCGCGAGAAGTACGAGCTGCACCATGGCGTACGGATCGCGGACTCCGCCCTGGTCGCGGCCGCGACCCTGAGCAACCGCTACATCACTGACCGCTTCCTGCCGGACAAGGCGATCGACCTGGTGGACGAGGCGGCGTCGCGGCTGCGCATGCAGGTGGACAGCAAGCCGGAGGAGCTGGACGAGCTGGACCGCCGCCTCCTGCAGCTGCGCATCGAGCGCGAGGCGCTGAAGCGCGAAACCGACAACGCGTCGCGCGACCGGCTGGAGAAGCTGGAGCGCGAGGTCGCCGAACTGGAGGAGCGCTCGGCCACGCTCACCGCCCGCTGGCAGGCCGAGAAGGACAAGCTCGCCGACGCCCAGAAGGCCAAGGAGGAGCTGGACCGCGCCCGCACCGAGGTCGAGGGCGCTCAGCGCCGCGGCGACTACGGCCGGGCCGGCGAGCTGACCTACGGCGTGATCCCGACCCTGGAGCGCCAGATCGCCGCCGCCGCCGACGAGGGCGGTCGGCTGGTGAACGAGGCGGTGACCGAGCAGGGCATTGCCGCGGTGGTGAGCCGCTGGACCGGCATCCCGGTGGAGAAGATGCTGGAAGGCGAGCGCGCCAAGCTGCTCCGCATGGAGGACAGCCTGCGCCGCCGCGTGGTTGGCCAGGAGGAGGCGCTGGAGGCGGTGTCCAAGGCGGTGCGGCGTGCTCGAGCCGGCCTGCAGGACCCGAACCGGCCGATCGGCTCCTTCTTGTTCCTCGGTCCCACCGGCGTGGGCAAGACCGAGCTGACCAAGACACTTGCCTCCTTCCTGTTCGACGACGAGCGCGCCCTGCTGCGCGTGGACATGTCCGAGTACATGGAACGGCACGCCGTGGCGCGGCTGATCGGTTCCCCCCCGGGCTACGTGGGCTACGAGGAGGGTGGCGCGCTGACCGAGGCAGTGCGCCGCAGACCCTACCAGGTGATCCTGTTCGACGAGGTGGAGAAGGCGCACGAGGACGTCTTCAACATCCTGCTCCAGGTGCTCGACGACGGCCGGCTGACCGACGGGCAGGGGCGAACGGTGGACTTCCGCAACACCCTCATCGTGCTGACCTCCAACATGGGCTCCGAAATCCTCGCGTCCCAGCCGGACGGCGAGGACGTGGACTTGGTGCGCGGGCAGGTGATGAACGTGGTGCGCGGTCGTTTCCGGCCGGAATTCCTGAACCGGCTGGACGAAATCGTGCTTTTCCGTCGCTTGGCGCGCAGCGACATGGCGTCCATCGTGAACATCCAGCTCGACCGCCTACGGTCGCTCCTGGGTGAGCGGGGCATGACCCTCACCCTGGATTGCTCCGCCCACGAGTGGCTCGCCGAGGCGGGATACGATCCCGTCTACGGCGCCCGGCCGCTGCGGCGCGTGATCCAGCGCAATCTCCAGGACCAGCTGGCCGAACGGCTGCTCGCCGGCAGCTTGCCGGATGGCGCGGAGGTGGTGGTGACCGGCGGCCGCGAAGGGCTGGCGATTACTACTGGTTCAGGGACGCTGGAGCATCGGACGGCCGCTTGAGCCGTAGAGGTGGGGAGAGGGGGTGACGGAAAAGCGTCACGAAGCGCCGAATCCCTCTCGACACTCCCCCGGCCTCCGACTATATCGCTGTTCACACCGACGGCG
>CAXTEL010000033.1:0-34178 GCA_964243365.1 uncultured Roseomonas sp.
CCGCCCGACATCCTGGCGCAGCTCGCCGCCGCGCGGCCGCCGCCGCCGCCGCCGGGGCCCGCCGATCCGGAAGCCGAGGCGGCGCGGGAGCGGAGCCTGGGGGAGGTGCTGGCGGCGCTGCTGGCCGAGCCGGACGCGGCGTTCCGGCCGGTGCCGGCGTTGTTCGGCGATTTCCTGGTGCGGTGCCGGATACGGGCGGTGCCGGGGCCGGCGTTGGAGCTGCCGGCGTTCCGGGCGCGGCTGGCCACCGCGCGGGCCGGGGTGGGGGCGGAGCTGGCCTGCGGGGCGGAATGGGCGGAGGCGCTGGGGCTGGCCGGGGCGCTGCCGGAAGATTCGCGGGGGGTGTTCCTGCTGCTGGCGCGGGCGGCCGTGGCGCGGGCGCCCTGCCCGTCGGACGCGGCGATCGCCGCGGCCTACGGCACGCGCTCGGCGGGGCGGGCGCGGCGGCTGCTCGCCTGGCTGGAGGAGCGCGGCGCGGTGGTGGTGCAGGTGGACCGGCACGGGCGGCGGGTGGCGATCGTCGGGCCGGGGTGGGAGAGCGCCCCCGGCGACGCGGCGGCGGAGGCGGCCTGAGACGGGGGGCCGGGGCGCGGCGCGGTCGGGCCGGGCGGCGGGGTCGGGCGGGACGGCTCCCGGGGCGGCCCGGCGCGGCCGGGCAAAGGCGGGCAGACGCGGCACCGCCGCCGGGGTAAGCCCGCCGCGCACGGGTGCGGAGGGTTCAGGGTTGGCGGGTCGCGATCTGCGGGGCGCGGTGGTGGTGCTGGTGGGGGCGTCGAGCGGCATCGGGCGCGCCGCCGCCCGGGCCTTCGCGCGGGAAGGAGCGTCGCTGGTGCTGGCGGCGCGTCGCGAGGCGGCGCTGCGGGTGGTGGCCGCGGAATGCGCGGGGCTGGGGGCGCGGGCGCTGGTGGTGCCGACCGACGTGACCGAGGCGGGCGACCTGCGCCGGCTGGTGGACGCCGCGCTGGAACGGTTCGGGCGGATCGACGCGTGGGTGAACAACGCCGCCGTGGGGGCGGTGGGGCGCTTCGTGGACGTGCCGATGGAGGCGCACGAGCGGGTGCTGCGGACCAACCTGCTGGGCCACCTGCACGGCGCCCACGCGGTGCTGCCGGTGTTCGAGCGGCAGGGGCGCGGGGTGATGATCAACACGCTGTCGCTGTCGTCCTTCGTGCCGGCGCCCTACGTGGCGACCTACGGCACCTCCAAGTTCGCCCTGCGCGGCTTCCACGAGACGCTGCGCTCGGAGATGAGCGACACGCCGGGCATCCGCATCTGCGACATCTACCCAGGGTTCGTGGACACGCCGGGCATCCAGAACGCGGCGAACTACACGGGGCGGCGGCCGACGCTGCCGCCCCCCGTGCAGTCCCCGGAAACGGTGGCGCGGGTGATGGTGCGGCTGGCGCGACGGCCCAGGAGGCGGGTCTCGCTGGGGTTGGGGGCGGCGTACAGCCGGCTGGCGTACTGGCTGCTGCCGGGGACGACGCGGTCGGGGGGGATGCGCTTCGTGGCGGGGTATTTCGGCCGCGCGGCGCCGGCGCCGGTGACGCAAGGCAACCTGTTCGCGGGCGGGGCGGCGACGGGGGTGCGCGGCGACTGGCTCCGGCCGGGGCGCGGCGCGGGGGCGGCGTGGGGCGTGGCGGCGGCGCTGGGGGTGGCGGCGGTAGTGGTGGTGGGGCTGGCGCGGGGACGTCGCGCGCGGGGGGACGGGGGCGCGCGACAGTCTCGTTAAATCCGCGGCGATCCCCTCGTTCCGGGACGCGGGACGGGGCAGGAGTTTCGGCATGCGCCGCGCCGCCCGGCGCGCGATCCGCCAGCCCCGAGGTAGACCCCCTGCATGCCCAGCATCCTGCGATCCGGCGACATCGCCTTCGCGCGCCTCGCGGCGGACGCGCCGGACGGCTTCTGCTTCGTGGCGCTCGTGGCGCTGGAAGCCGGGACCGCGATCCACTTCACCGACAACGCTTGGAACGCCGACGGCACGCTGCGGGCGGGCGAGGGCACGGTGACGTGGACCGCGGGTGCTGCGGTCGCGGCCGGGACGGTCGTGGTGCTGAGCGGCGTGGACGGGGAAGCGCCGGGCGCGAGCACGGGGAGCGCCGCGCCGGCCGGCGCGGGGGCGTTCAACCTCGCCACCGCCGGGGACGCGGTGATCGCCTACCAGGGCGCGGTCGGCGCCCCGGCGCGGGTGCTGGCGGCGGTGTCAACGACGGCGTTCCTGACCGCCGGCGCGACGGGCTCGAACACCTCCTACCTGCCCGGCACCGGCACGGCGACGGCCGACGACGACGTGGCGGTGGGGGAAAGCGCGCTGGTGCTCTCGCCGGCGGCGGTGGACAGCGGGGTGTATTCGGCGGCGGTCGTTTCGGGCACCGCGGCCGAGCTGCGCGCGGCGCTGAACGCGGGCTCGAACTGGACGACGGGCGAGGACGCGGTGGCGGACGCGCCGGGGTTCTTCGCCGTGACCGACGGCGGGGCGCCGGTCGGCGAGCCGGCGGTGATCGAGCTTCCCGTGACCGGGCCGCCGGCGACCGTGGTGGTGGTGGCGCCGTCCGCCCCGGAGCCGCCGGCCGGGGACGGGGCGCTGCCGATCGGCCAGGTGCAGGGCGCGGGGCACGCGTCGCCGCTGGCGGGGCAGCGGGTGACGGTGCGCGGCGTGGTCACGGCGGTGGACAGCAACGGCTTCTACTTGCAGGACGGCGGCGACGGCGACGTCGCGACCTCGGACGGCGTGCTGGTGTTCACCGGCGCGCGGCCGACCGTGACGGCGGGGCAGAGCGTGGCGGTGTCGGGGGTGGTGGGCGAGTTCCGGCCGGGCAACGCCGCCGGCAACCTGACCACGACGCAGATCGGCGGGCCGGTGGTGACAACGCTGGACGCGGCGCTGCCGGCGGTGGCGGCGACGGCGCTGGGGGCCGGCGGACGGGCGGCGCCGACGGCCGTGGCGCAGGACGACGCCTTCACGTCGTTCGACGTGGCCGCCGATGGGGTGGACTTCTACGAGAGCCTGGAAGGGATGCTGCTGCGCGTGCCGGACGCGGTGGTGGCGCAGGGCACGAACGGGTTCGGCGAGAGCTGGGTGCTGGCCGACGGCGGCGCCGGCGCGACGGGGCGGACGCCGCGCGGCGGGGTGATCCTGACGGAAGCGGACAGGAACCCCGAGAAGGTGCAGGTGCAGTACGACGCGGCGGCGGGCAACGTGCTGCCGGGCTTCTCGCCGGCGCTGACGGTGGGCGACCGGCTGGGCGACGTGGAGGGCGTGCTGTCCTACAACTTCGGGCAGTACGAGCTGCTGCCAACGCGCGCCTTCGCGGCGACGGACGGCGAGCTGCGGCCGGAGGTGACGGCGCTGCGGGCCGGGCCGGTGACGCTGACGGTGGCGGACTACAACGTGGAGAACCTCGACCCTGGCGACGGGGCTGCGCGGTTCGACGCGCTGGCGGCCGACATCGTGGGCAATCTCGGCACGCCCGACATCCTGGCGCTGCAGGAGATCCAGGACAACAACGGCGCGGTCAACGACGCCGTCACCGACGCGTCCCTGACCGGGCGGGCGCTGATCGACGCCGTGCTGCGCGCCGGCGGGCCGCGCTACGCTTACGCCGACATCGCGCCGGTGGACGACACCTCCGGCGGCGAGCCGGGCGGCAACATCCGGCCCGGCTTCCTGTACCGCGACGACCGGGTGGAGCTGTTGAGCCTGGGGCAGGTGGCGCCGGGGGACGCGGCGTTCGCGAACTCGCGCGTGCCGCTGGCGGGCAGCTTCGGCTTCAACGGCGAGATCGTGACGCTGATCAACGTGCACTACGCGTCCAAGGGCGGCTCCTCGACGGACTTCGGGGCGCTGTTCCCGCCGTTGAACGGCGGCGAGGCAGCGCGGCTGGCGCAGGCGCGGGTCACCAACGCCTACGTGGACGCCGTGCTGGCGGAGCGTCCCGGGGCCAAGCTGCTGGTGATCGGGGACCACAACGAGTTCTTCTTCGAGAATCCGCAGGCCGTGCTACGGGGCGAGGATGACGGCTCGCGCGTGCTGGCCGACCTGAACACGGGGCTGCCCATGAGCGAGCGCTACACCTACACCTTCGACGGCAACTCGCAGGACCTCGACCACACGCTGGCCACCGACGCCGCGTTCGGGGTCGCGACCTACGACGCGGTGCACATCAACAGCGAGTTCTCCGACGAGGCGGGCGCGCTGTCGGGGCGGACGCGCAATTCCGACCACGACCCGCAGGTGACGGCGCTGGCCATCGCGCCGAACGCGGCGATCGACTTCACGTTCACGCGCCTGGGCGTCTTCGGGCCCTTCAACCTGGTTTACCAGGACGAGGCGCGGCCGGGCGAGCAGTCCTCCGACGCGCCCGACGACGACACGCTGGGCACGCTGTCGCGCTTCAGCCGGATCAACGGCGGCGTCGCGATCACGGCGGCCGAGTTCCGCGCCAGCAGCCCGGTTTTCACGCCGACCATCCTCATCAACAACCCCGCCACGCTGGACTGGACGTCGGACACGGCGGCCACGCTGCGCTCGGGCGTGCCCAACGACGCCTTCGGGCTCGACCTGACGGTGCGCGAGTTCACTGGCACGGCGCTGGCGCTGGAAGGCTGGCGCGTGGTCGATGTCGGGCTGGCCGGCGCCGGGCCGCTGTCGCTGGATGTGCAGGGTGCGGGCGGCGGCGCGATCGCGCTGGGCGAGGGCGACGACGCGCTGAGGATCGGCTCCGACGTACCCGCCGCCGGCCGGTTCTTCTTCGACATCCGCACGGGTGCCGGCGACGACGCGGTGAGCTTCGTGGCCGAGAACCGCGACTACACGCCGGGCCGCGCCGATCCCGGCGGGCTGCGCGCCGAGGCCGATCTCGGCGCGGGCGACGACACCTATCTCGGCAGCGAGGGCGAGGACCGCGTCGCCGGCGGGGCGGGCGACGACGTGCTGCGCGGCATGGGCGGCGCGGACGCGCTGAGTGGTGGCGGCGGCGCCGACCGGCTGTTCGGCGAGAACGGCGACGACGCGCTGGACGGCGGCGCAGGCAACGACGTGCTGGAAGGCGGGCTGGGCCGGGATGTCACGGTTGGCGGCGCCGGCGACGACATCCACGTGGTCGAGGGCAGCGACGACCAGGTGATCGAGAACGCCGGCGAGGGCTACGACACGGTGATCGTCACCGGCAGCTTCTACGCGCTCCCGTTCGGCGGGCCGGAGATCGAGGTGATCCTCGGCACCGACGCCGACCAAACCCTGTTCGGCGCCGGCGGAAACGAGTTGATCGCGGGCGGTGGGGGCAACGACACCCTGCGGGGCGCCGAGGGCAGCGACACGCTGGTGGGCGGCGCGGGCCGCGACACCTTCCTGTTCGCGAGCTCCGAGGGGGAGGACCCCGACGTGGTGGCGGACTTCACCCCCGGCGAGGACGCGGTGCTGCTGAGCAACATGGGCTCGGTGTTCTTCGTGCAGCGTTCCTTCGCCGACGTCTTGTCGGTGGCGACGCAGGAGGGCGACGACGTGGTGCTCGCCCTGACCACCACCTTCCGCAACCTGCCGGGGGTGACGGCTAGCCTGCCCGTGACGCTCGAAGGCGTCGCGCTCGCCCAGCTCTCGGCCGGCGACATCCTGTTCGGCTGAGCGCCGGCGTCGCCCGGGACGCGTCCCGGGCGGCGCCGGCGGTTTCCTCACCCCGCCTCGGCCCAGTCCACCAGGTGCTGCCGCTGCTCGCCCAGTCCGGCGATGCCCACCCGCATCTCCTGGCCGGCGCGCAGGAACACCGGGGGCTTGCGGCCCAGGCCGACGCCGGGCGGGGTGCCGGTGGCGATGACGTCGCCGGGGTGCAGGGTGATGAAGTGGGACACGTAGGAGACGAGCTGGGCCACGCCGAAGATCATGGTGCGGGTCGAGCCGTCCTGCATGCGTTGCCCGTCCACGTCGAGCCACATGGCGAGGTCCTGCGGGTCGGGCACCTCATCGCGGGTGACCAGCCACGGGCCGAGCGGGCCGAAGGTGTCGCAGCCCTTGCCCTTGTCCCAGGTGCCGCCGCGCTCGCTCTGGAACTCGCGCTCGCTGACGTCGTTGGCCACCGCGTAGCCGGCGACGTGTTCCAGGGCGTCGTGGGCGGGGACGTACTTGGCCCGCGTGCCGACGATCACCGCCAGCTCGACCTCCCAGTCCGTCTTCACGCTGGCCTTGGGGATCACCACGGCGTCGTCGGGGCCGCCGATGGCGCCGAGCGACTTGAGGAACAGGATCGGCTCCTTGGGGATCTGGGCCCCCGTCTCCGCGGCGTGGTCGGCGTAGTTCAGGCCGATGCAGACGTAGTTGCGGGTGCCCGACACCGGCGGGCCGAGGCGGGTGCCGGGGGCGATGGCGGGCAGGGTGGCGGGGTCGAGGGCGGCGAGGCGGGCGAGGCCCGCGGGCGAGAGGGCGTCGCCGGCGAGGTCGGGGATGACGCCGGAAAGGTCGCGGAGGGTGCCGGAGCTGTCGAGCATCCCGGGCTTCTCGGCGCCCGGCGGGCCGTGTCGCAGCAGCTTCATGCGGCGTTCTTCCGTGTTGTTCCTGGGGGCGTCCCGTGGGCCGACCATCCCCCGCGCGAGGAAGCGCGGCAACCCGGCGCGTCGCGGCGCGCCGCAGGGGCGGCGATCCGCCGCCGACCTACGCGGACGGCGCCGGGGCGCGCACCGGTCGCGGGTCGCCCGTGACCGGCCGCGATCCCCGGTGATCGGGCGTGGGCCTAGGGGCGCCGCCCCTGGAACCCCGCCGGGGACCCATGGGGGCCCCCGGACCCCCGCCGTCAGTGTTGCCCTCGCGGACAGGGGAGGGGGTGCCTCGATGCGGCTTCGCCGTCGAGACACCCCCTCCCCCCTGTCCGCAAGGCACTTCCCTCAGGGATGGGAAGTCGAGGAACTTGGGGGTCCTCGCGGGGTGTTCGGACGGGCGGAGCCCTTCTGGTCGCGCGCTGGGGCCAGCGGAAACGGGAGCCGGTCGCGAGCGGCCCGCGACGGGTCGTGCTCCCGCGGGGGCGGCGATCTTCACGGTCCGGTCACCTTCGCGGTCTTAGGCTGCGGGCGCGACGCGCGGCGGTCCGCGCCCCGTCCGGCCGTGTCCCGAGGTGCGCGATGAGCGACGTCATCCACGCGGCCGGCGCGCCGGCACCGACGGCCGCGGTTCCGGAGCGTCCGGTCGCGGCCGGGGCGTCGACCTCCTTCCTCGACGTGCTGTCGAGCCTGAACCCGCTGCAGCACATCCCCGTGGTGGGGACGATCTACCGCGCGATCACCGGCGACGTGATCCCCGAGGGCGCGCGCTTGGCCGGGTCCATGGTGTTCAGCGGCCTGGTGTTCGGGCCGTTCGGCCTGGCCACCACCGCCGCCGCGGCGGCGTTCGGCAAGCTCACCGGGCTGGACAGCGAGGAGATCGGGCGCGACGTGCTGTCCCGCTTCGAAGCGTCGCCGGACGGCGGGGCGCCGCCGGCGGGGGACACGGCGTACGCGGCCTACGTGCCGGAAGGCGGGGTGCCGGGAAACGGGGCGCCGGCAGGTGAGGCGGCGCCGGTCGCGGTGGCCGACCGCGCCGCGACCCCGGAAGGCCCGGCAGCCGCGGCGGCGAGTGCCGCGGAGGATGCGGGAGCGCCGCGTCGGGCGATCTCGCCGTCGCAGCTCGTGGCCTACGGCGTCACCCGCACGGCGGGCGGCGCGCTGCGGCGGGACGAAACGGAAGGCTCGGACGTGCTGAACACACTGGAGCTGCTGCGGATCGGCACGCCCACGGCGGTCGCGGCGGCCTACGGTCGGGCGGTCGCGGACGCGGCGCCGGCGGCGGCCTGAGGGCGCGCCGCGGGGTCGGACCTCGGCCGGTCGTCGTCGCGGGGGCGCGCGTCGCCCCTCGTCGCGGCCGCCGGTCCCCGCCGGCTCCTGGCGGGGGCCGTCACTCGCCTGGGTACGTTTCTTGCAGGATTTGCTCCCGGCCCGGCTCGCTTCCTGCCGGGCATGAGGGGACGTGAAGAACAGTGTCGGGCGGGTCGGGTGGCGCCGAGGCCGCGCCCGATGCTGTAGGATGCGTCCGGCCCACCACATCCACTGTAATCCCCGACGGATCCGAGACATGCCGCCCGCGCTCCGCCCGACCGCCCCGCCCCTCGTCGCTGCCTGCCTGCTCGCGGCGAGCTTCGCCGCCGCGCCGGCATCGCGCGCGCAGGAGCAGCCGGCCCGGTCGGCGGAGCCGGGGCGCGCCGAACCGGGGCGCGGCCAGACCCCGGCCGGGGCCGGCGCGCCCGACGCCAATCCGGCCGCTGCAGGACCCGCCGTGTCGGTGGCGGTGTCGCCGGCCACGGTGGGGCCGCTGGCGGTGGAGGTGGTGAGCAACGGCGTGGCGGAAGCGCCGCTGGTGATCTCGGTGCGCGCCCGGGTGGACGGGCAGGTGGAGCGGGTGCACGTCGCCGAGGGCGACACGGTGCGGGCGGGACAGGTGCTGTTCACCCTCGACGCCCGCGCCAGCCAAGCGCTGCTGGCGCAGCAGCAGGCGACGCTGGAGCGCGACCGGGCGCAGCTCGCCCGCGCGCGGTCCGACGCCCAGCGCTACGCGTCGCTGCAATCGGGCGCCTACGCGTCCGCCCAGCGCGCCGAGCAGGCGCAGGCCGACAGCAACGCGCTGGCCGCCACGGTGCGGGCCGGCGAGGCGCTGCTGGAGCAAACGCAGCTGGCCATCGAGTTCGCCACCATACGCGCCGAGGCGGCGGGGCGGCTGGGCGCGCTGCCGGTCAAGGCGGGCAACTTCGTGCGCGCCAGCGAGGGCGCGGTGCTGGCCACGGTCACGCAGACCGACCCGATCCTGGTGACCTTCTCGGTGCCCGAGCGGTGGCTGGCGGAGCTGCGGGCGGCGCAGGCGCGGGGCGAGGTGCCGCGCGTGCGGGCCCGGGCGCCCGAGGATTCCGGCCCGGCCGCGGAGGGCGATCTGGTGTTCGTGGACAGCGCGGTGGACCCGACCACCGGCACCATCCGGCTCAAGGCGCGGTTCGCCAACTCCCAGGCGCCCAGTTCACAGATCCCCAGTTCCCAGGGCGCCGGCCAGGGGACGGGTCAGGGGAGCGGCGCCAGGGCAGCGGGGGTCCAGGGAGCGGGCGTTTCGGCGGCCGGTGCGGTGGGTTCGGGGGCGCAGGCGCGCTTCTGGCCGGGCCAGTACGTGGAAGCGGTGCTGCTGCCGCGGGTCGATGCGGCGGCGCTGTCGGTGCCGGCGGCGGCGATACGCAGCGGGCCGCAGGGCGCCTTCCTGTTCGCGGTGCGACCCGACGACACCGCCCGGCGGGTGGCGGCGCGGGTGGTGCGCTTCGCGTCCGGCCGGGCGGTGGTGGAAGCGGCGCTGGCCGACGGCGAGCGCGTGGTCACGGAAGGGCAGCAGCGGTTGCAGGAAGGGGCGCGGGTGGCGGTGCGCGATCCCCCCCAGGGTGGGGGCGTCGCGCGGACGGCGGCGGCCGGGGCGGGCCCGGGGGCTGGGATGGGTGGGAGCGTGGCGCGATGAACCTGTCCGAAACCTTCATCCGCCGGCCGGTGATGACCGGGCTGCTGGCGGTGGCGCTGGTGCTGGTGGGGATCGGGGCTTACTGGAAGCTGCCGGTGGCGGCGGTGCCGCGGGTGGACTTCCCCGTGATCACGGTCACGGCGCGGCTGGCCGGCGCCAGCCCCGAGACGATGGCCACCGCGGTGGCACTGCCGCTGGAGCGGGAGTTCTCCACCATCGAGGGGATCGACCAGATCTCGTCCTCCTCGGGGCAGGGCAACACGCAGATCACCTTGCAGTTCCTGCTGGGGCGCGACATCGACAGCGCCGCCCAGGACGTGCAGGCGGCCCTGACGCGGGCGCAACGGCGGCTGCCCGCCGAGATCCGCGAGCCGCCCTCCTACCGCAAGGTCAACCCGGCCGACGCGCCGGTGGTGCTGCTCAGCCTTTCGGGCGGCGACGTGCCGCTGAGCCGGCTGAATGACATCGCCTCGACGCTGGTCTCGCCGGCGCTGTCGCGGGTGCCGGGGGTGGCGCAGGTGCAGGTGTACGGCGAGCAGGTGTTCGCGGTGCGGGTGCGGATGCGCGCCGACCGGCTGGCGTCGATGGGGCTGACGCTGGACCAGGTGAGCACGGCCGTGTCGGCGGCGTCGTCCAACACGCCGGTGGGGACGCTGACGGGGCCGCGGCAGCAGTTGGTGCTGCGGGCCAACGACCAGCCGCAGGACGCGGCGGCCTTCGGCGATTTGGTGGTGGCGGGGCGGGCGGGAGCGCCGGTGCGGCTGTCGGATCTGGCCGACGTCGAGGACGGGGTGGAGAACGACCGCGTCGCCGCCTTCCGCAACGGCGAGCGGGCGCTGACGCTGGCGGTGCAGCGCCAGCCCGGGGCCAACACGGTGGAGGTGGTGGACGGCATACGCGCCGCGCTGCCGCTGCTGCGCGAGGCGCTCCCACCCGGGGCCACGATCAGCGTGGCGCTGGACCGCTCGGCCTCGATCCGCGACGCCGTGCACGACGTGCAGGAAAGCCTGGTGATCGCTATCGGGCTGGTGGTGCTGGTGGTGTGGCTGTTCCTGCGCCGGGCGCTGGCCACGCTGATCCCGGCGGTGGCGGTGCCGGTGTCGCTGGCCGGCACGCTGGCGCTGATGTACGCGCTGGGCTACGGCATCGACAACGTGACGCTGCTGGGGCTGACGCTGGCGGTGGGGCTGGTGGTGGACGACGCTATCGTGATGCTCGAGGCGATCACCCGCCACATCGAGGAAGGGGCGACGCCGTTCGAGGCGGCGCTGCGCGGGTCGCGCGAGATCGGTTTCACCATCGTCTCGATCACCATCTCGCTGTGCGCGGTGTTCCTGCCGATCCTGCTGATGGGCGGCGTGGTGGGGCGGGTGTTCAACGCTTTCGCGGCCACCGTGGTGCTGTCGGTGGCGGTGTCGTGCATCGTGTCGCTGACGCTGACGCCCTTGATGTCGGCCTACCTGCCGGCGCACACCAAGCCCTCGCGGGTGGACGCGGCGCTGGAGCGCGGCTTCCGGGCTGTGGAGGGGGCCTACGGTCGGTCGCTGGACTGGGCGCTGCGGCGACGGTGGGTGGTTTGGGTCAGCTTCGCTGCCTCGCTGGGCGCGGCCGGCTGGCTGGCGGTGGCGATCCCCAAGGGGTTCTTCCCGATCGAGGACACCGGGTTGGTGAGCGTGTCCACGGAAGGGCCGCGCGACGCGTCCTTCGAGGCGATGCTGGACCTGCAAGGGCAGGTGGCGCGCATCGTGGGCGAGAGCCCCCACGTGGCGGCGCTGACCTCGGCGATCGGGGCGGGCGGCAACAGCCTGTCGGTCAACCAGGGGAGGATGTTCGTGGACCTCAAGCCGCGGGCCGAGCGGCCGCCGGTAGCGGAGGTGATCCAGGCGCTGCGCCGCGAGGTGGCGCGGGTGCCGGGGATGCAGGTGTTCCTGCAGCCGATCCAGAACCTCAGCTTCGGGGCGCGCCAGACCCGGACGCTGTACATCTACACGCTGCAGGGGCTGGAGAACGGGCCGCTGTACGCCCACGCCGAGCGGGTGGCGGCGGCGATGCGCCGGATCCCCGGATTGCAGGACGTCAACACCGACCTGACGCTGGACGCGCCGACCGTGTCGGTGGAGGTCAACCGCGACCGCGCGGCGGCGCTGGGCGTGTCGGTGGACCAGGTGCGGCAGGCGTTGTACTCGGCCTTCGGGGCGCGGCAGGTCTCGACCATCTACGCCGAGGCCAACGCCTACCCGGTGATCGTGGAGGCCTTGCCGGAGGACCAGCGCGACGAGACCGGGCTGGCCAAGCTGTACCTGCGCTCGAGCGCCGGGCGGCTGGTGCCGCTCTCGGCGCTGGCGACCATCACGCGCGGGGTCGGGCCGCTGACGGTGGCGCACCAGGGGCAGCTGCCGGCGGTGACCATCGGCTTCAATCTCGCGCCGGGCGTGTCGCTGGGCGAGGCCACGGCGCTGATCGGGGCGGCGGAGCGCGAGATCGGCGCGCCGGCGGGGGTGATCGGGTCGTTCTCGGGCACCGCGCAGGTGTTCCAGCAGGCGCTGGCGGGACAGGGGCTGCTGATCGGGGCGGCGATCCTGGTGATGTACCTGGTGCTGGGCGTGCTCTACGAGAGCCTGATCCACCCGCTGACCATCCTGAGCGGCCTGCCGGCGGCGGCGCTGGGCGCGCTGGCGACGTTGTGGTTGTTCGGGCTGGACCTGTCGGTGATCGCGGTGATCGGCGTGCTGCTGCTGGTGGGGCTGGTCAAGAAGAACGCCATCATGGTGGTGGACGTGGCCCTGGCGCGGCAGCGCGACGGCGCCGACCCGCTGAGCGCGGTGCGGGAAGCGTCGGTGCTGCGCTTCCGGCCGATCCTGATGACCACGCTGGCCGCCGCCGCCGGCGCGGTGCCGATCGCCGCCGGCTGGGGTGCTGCGGCCGAGCTGCGGCAGCCGCTGGGGCTGGCGGTGGTGGGCGGGCTGGCGGTGAGCCAGGTGCTGACGCTGTACGTGACGCCGGTGCTCTACCTCGGCTTCGACGCGCTGGCACGGGCGGTGTCGCGCCGCGGCCGCGCGCCGGCGGTCGGGGCGGGCGTTCGCGGCGCACCCGCGCCGGCAGAGTAAGCGGCGGAGGTCTCGCTGGTTTCGGCGTGGGGCCGGGGGTCCTGCCCCTGAAACCCCGCCGGGGACCCGGGCCGGCTACGGCGCACGCGCGGTGGTTCGAGCTCCGTCGCGGTCCGCGTCAGCGCAGCCAGGCGCAGGCGAACAGTGAGACGGGACGGCAGGCGAGCGCTGCGCCGCCGGGTCGCGGCGGCAGGCCGGCGTCGGCGCGGACGCGCTCGTCCAGCGGCAGGCCGTGGTCCGCCAGCCAGAAGTCGCGCAGCGCCGACCACAGGCCGCCCGCGCCGCGCTCGTTGTGCCAGCTCATGTCGCTCCCGCCCCCCGGCCGATCAGGGGAGGCGCCGTAGCACGCGAGGGGTTGAGAATTGGTTTCCGCGCGGCGGCGGCTCAGGGGAAGGCCATGTCCGTCAGGGCGCAGGTGTTGACCCGGCGCTTCTCCTGCGCGTCGCCGGTGCTGAACACCACCCGGACATCGTTGGTGCACTGGCCGTCGGGCAGGCGCACGATGTGGGTCTGGCCGGAAGCGAGCACCTTCTTCCCGAGCCGGTCGGCGCCCCAGCCGCCGCCGCTGGCGGACACGTATACCTCGCTGATGTCGGCGGGGGCGTTGTTGTTCAGGCGGAAGGACGGGTCGGTGGTCTGCGCCGCGGCGCCGCCGGCCAGCATCGGCAGGGCGAGCAGGGCCGAGGCGGCGAGAACCAGGACGGAGGGGGTGAGGGCGGCGGGGGCGAGGGCGCGCATCGGGGGTTTCCGGGACTTCTCCACGACGCCAGCCTAGGGCCGCGACGGTTAACCCTCCGTCACCGGCCCCCGCCCGCGGGGGCCGGGACGCGGCCGGTCAGGGTGTCGCCGCCCCGGCCAGCGCCGCCGCCGGGCGGATCGGCGCGCCGCCTGCCCCTGGCAGCGCGCGCCGGCGCTCCAGGGTGGCCGACACCAGCCCGGAGAAGCGCTCGCGGAAGTGGGCGGCGGAGAAGCGCGCGGCGTTGGCGGCGCAGTTCTCGGGGGTGAAGCGGTGGCGCTCGCGCTCGAACAGCTCCACCGCCGCGATCACCGACTCCACGGTCTGCTCGCGGAAGAACAGGCCGGTGGGGTTCTCGTGGCCCTCGCCCAGCACGGTCTCGGTCAGGCCGCCGACGCCGTAGGCGATCACCGGCGTGCCGGCGGCCTGCACCTCGACGGGGGTGATGCCGAAATCCTCGACGCCGGCGAACATGAAAGCTTCGGCGCCGGCCATCAGCCGGTGCACCTCGGGGGTGGGCACGCCCGACAGCAGCTCGACGTTGGGGGCCCGCAGGGCCTCGAGCTTCTTCCGGTCGGGGCCGTTGCCGACGATCTTGAGGCGGCGCTCGGGCATTTGCGCGAAGGCGCGGGCGAGCAGCTCGGCGCGCTTGTAGGGCACCAGGCGGCCGACCGTGAGGTAGTAGCCTTCCCTGCCCTCGCGCCGGCGCGGCGGCATCGCCTCCACGGCGACGGGGGGGTAGATGACCTCGGCCTCGCGCCGGTGGGTACGCCGCAGCCGCTCGGCCACGAAGCCGGAGTTGGCGGCGATGACGTCGGGGCGCTGGGCGGCGACGAAGTCCCAGATGCGGGCCTTGTGCAGCATCCGCCGGGCCAGCCAGCTTTTTGGGCCGCGGTCGAGGCGGGCCTCGCGCAGGTACTCGTGCTGCAGGTCCCAGGCGTAGCGCATGGGCGAGTGGACGTAGGAAACGTGCGGCTGGTCGGGGCGGGTCAGCACGCCGTAGGCGACGGCGTGGTGGGAGGAGATCACGAGGTCGTAGGGGGTGACGTCGAACTGCTCCACGGCTAGCGGCCAGAGCGGCAGGAGCTGGCGGTAGAAGCGCTCGATCCGGGGCAGGCGCTGGAGGAAGGAGGTGCGGACCTCGCGGCCGCCGTAGAAGCCGCGCTGGTCGGCCGGCACCACGTCCACGGTCGCGAACAGGTCGGCCTGTGGGTAGATCGAGAGGATCTGCTCGATGACGCGCTCCGCGCCGCCGTAGGCGGAAATGGAGTCGGAGACGAGGGCAATCTTCACGCTGCTGGTCTTCCCTCTCAGGGGTGGCTCCGCCGGGCGTCCCGGGCGCCGCTCCCGCCGGGGCGGGGCCCGCGCGATCCGGCGCGGGCGACGGTCGCGGCCGCGGCGGATCGCATCCTTAGGGCATGGCGGCGGGCCGCAGAAGGCGATTCCGCTGGGCCGCCACCTACCCGGCGCGGCGATCGGGGGGGCCGGCGGATCGCGGCGCGGTTGCGAATGTGGAGATCAGCTTCGCGAGAAGAGCATTTATCTCCAAAACGTGCACGAAAAGTTACGATCTCCACAACCTGATGGGATATGATGCGGATTGCTGTTGAGGCGGAGCTATGGTGCAGTGCATATAAAGCCGTCGTTCAGTCCGGATCGCGCCCGCGAGGCATCGGGTAGACAGGAGCGCAGCATGCCGCCGACCGTGGAACTCAGCAGCCTGATCGAGGCGGATCGGGGCGAGGGCCCGCGCCGCAGGGGCGACGAGCGGCGGGTGCGCGTCGACACGGCGCTGCGCGAGATGCTTTCCGACCCAGCGCCGCGGCAGCGGCAGCGGCGGCGCTGGCTCGACCAGGGCTCGCTGCGGTTGTCGGTGGTGCTGCTCGACGTGCTGCTGACCATGGGCGGCGGCCTGCTCCTGTCCGCCGTGCTGGCGTCGGGGCTCAGCACGCCGCAGGTGGCGGGCGCGGGGGCGATGATCGCGCTGCTGGCCATGCTGGCCCGGCGCGGCATGCGTCCCAGCACCGCGCGCCAGCCAGAGGGTCCGCACTTCGAGGCGCTGCGCGCCACGGCGGCCGTGGTGCTGGCCTTCGGCTTGGCGCTGGGCTGCGGCCTGGTGCTCGCAGAGCCGGGGCACGCGGCGGCCTCGCTCCCCTGGTTCGTCCTCTGGGCCGTGCTGTCGGCGGCGCTCTCGGCCGGCACTCGGCTGGGCGCCGCTGCGCTCACCGCGCGGCCTGACGGCGCCTTCACCTCGATCGCCGTGGTGGGGCCGCCCTTGCAGGCCGGCTCGCTGGCGCGGCTGCTGTCCGCCACCGGCGGGCACGACTGGCGGATCGTCGCCAACCTGCGTTCCGATGCGCCCGAGGACCTCGCGGCGCTAGACGGGCTGGTCGGCCAGGGCCGGGTGAACGTGGTGGCTATGGCCGGCGTGACCGGCGAGGTGGCGCGCACCCTATGCGACCGCTACGCCGACAGCCCAGCGCGGGTTTGCATCGGCTTCGACGCTTCGGCGCTGGAATCCACGCCGCGCTCGGTCACCCGGCTGGGCAACCTGCCGCTGCTGCAGCTGCTGCCCGACCCGCTTGACGGCTGGCGGGGCGCGATGAAGCGGGCCTTCGACGTCGGCTTCGTGCTGCTGCTGCTGCCGGTGCTCGCGCCGGTGCTGGGGCTCGCCGCGCTGGCGATCCGCATCGAGTCGCCCGGCCCGGTACTGTTCCGCCAGTGGCGCTTCGGGCTGGGCTCGCGGCCGACCCAGGTGCTGAAGTTCCGCTCCATGTACCACAACAGGGCCGACCTCACCGGCGAGGCTCGCACCCTGGCACGCGACCCGCGGGTGACCCGGGTGGGGCGCATCCTGCGGCGGACCAGCATCGACGAGCTGCCGCAGCTCATCAACGTGCTGCGCGGCGACATGTCCCTGGTCGGGCCCCGCCCGCACGCGACCCACATGAAGGTCGAGGGCACCTACTACTTCGAGGCGGTGGAGAGCTACCGGGCGCGCCACCGGGTCAAGCCGGGTATCACCGGCTGGGCGCAGGTCAACGGCTCGCGCGGCGAGGTGGACACCTTCGACAAGGCCCGCCGACGGATCGAGCTGGACCTGTGGTACATCAACAACTGGTCGTTCACGCTGGACATGTGGATCGTCCTGCGCACCGCCTTCGGCGGCTTCGCCACCATGAAGGCGGACTGAGGCCGCCCCGCCGCGTCGCGGGGCGACCGCGCCCGCCTCCGCTCAGAGGAGCTGGCGGAACACCAGCGCGACCGTCAGCCAGAAGCCCAGGCCGAGCCCGATTCCCCAGCCCAGCCCCTGCGTGAGCACGTTCGCCTCGCGGCCGGGGGGAGCGAGCCGTTCGCGCGGCGAGGCATCTCCCTCGCGCGCGCCGCCGCCCAGGACCCGCTTGCGCCTGAGGTGTTGCGCCAGGGCCTTGGCTTCCTCGTAGTTTGGGCCGGAATCGTCGATCCCGCGGCCCGCGCCGAGCACGATAGCCATTCCTTCGTCTCCTTCCCCTGCCACGGAATGTGACATCATCGTGGCGGAACACAACCCACGGTTCAGGACGAAGGGTGCGGGAAAGGCTGGTTCGCCCGGTGCCCGCTCGCGCGGCGGCGGCGGGGGTGCCGGTGGCCGCGGTGCTGGTGTTCGCCCGTCGGGCACGCGGCCAGGGGCGCTGCCCCTGGACCCCGCCGGGGACCCACAGGGGCCCCCGGACCCCCGCCATCAGTGTTGCCCTCGCGGGCAAGGGGGTGAACACTGACGCGACCAAGTCTTCGGTGTTCACCCCTTGCATTTCTTCTACGGGTGGAAGGTCCGGAAAACCCGGTTTCTGGCGGAATGTCCGGAGGGGCGGAGATCCTCCGATCCCACGTCGGGCCAGCGGAAACTAAAATCGGTCCCGGGTTTCCCGCGGCGGGTCTGCTTCGGCGTCACACCGTGTCAGAGCAGGTCTAGGCCGGTGTGGGCCAGGCGCAGCGTGGCGTCCACCGCCTCGGGGCTTTCCTGGAAAGCGGCGGCAAGGTCGGCGCGCGACGCGCCCTCGCGGAGCAGGGCGGCGTAGGCTTCCGGCGCGCCGGGCTCGGCTTCCCGCCCCAGGGCGTTGTGGTACAGGGCGCGGATGAAGGCCAAGTCGTCGAGTCCGCCGAAGGTGTCGCGGAACTCGGCGGACCCGGACAGGGCCCGCGCGATGCCGGCCTTGGTCGCGCCCGCCTCCCGGTGCTCGGTCCAGAACGCCAGGCCAGCGGCGTCGGCCCGGCGGCCGAGCACGCCGACGTAGGCCTCGCCGACCTCCAGCGCTTCCAGGTGGCTCACCACGAGGCCTCGGCGCGTCAGGCCCAGGTGGTCGAGGCCGGCTTCGGCGCTGGTGGCGATGGCGGCCGCCATGACGGCGCGGGAAGTGCCCGCCGCGAGCTGCGCTTCCCAGTACTCGGCCGCGCCCTCCTCGGGCGCCCGGCCGAGCTGCTGGCGGTAGAGCTGCGCGACGTAGGAGTGGATCGGGCCGTTGGCGACGACGCGGCCCTCGGGCGAGGCGAGCATGGCCGCCGCGACCCCCACCGCGCCGACCTGCCCGAAGGCGCTGACCTGCACGGCCAGGCCCGCGGCGTCGGCGTCGCGGCCCAGGATGCCGCGGTACAGGCGGGCCACGGCGGCGCCCTCCTCGGCGCCCGAGAATTCCACCCAGCCGTCGGCGAAGTTCACCCGAGGCGCCGAGCCCAGCTCCACCCGGCGGGCGGCGCCGGACGCGTCGGTGAAGGTGAAGCCGCGTATGCCGGCGGCGTCGGGGGCGAGGTCGAAGTGGCCGTCGCCGCGCCCGATGGCGGCCAGCATCGCCGCCTGGGCGACCGCGGGGGCCGGGACCGCGGGGAGGACGGGGATGGGGGCGACGGGGGCGCCGGGAACGGCGGGGGTGGAGCCGGTCGGGGGAAGGATCGCCGGCGGGAGCTGGATCACCGCCGGGGGCGGGACGAAGCCGGGCGCGACGACGGGTGGCGCGGCCGGGATCGCCGCCGGGGTGCGCGGCGCGAAGGGCAGGTAGAACTCGGCCGGCCCCGGGCCGTAGAGGAACCTGGCGCTGTCAGGGACGAGCTGGCCGTTGAGGAGGACCTGCTCGACGATGAGGTTGCGGTCGCCCTGCCCGGGGGTGAAGGCGTCGTTGAGGAACTCCACCGTGACCCGCGAACCGGCGCCGCCGAACTGGCCGGTGAAGGCGAAGTCCTGCACCTGCCCCTGGGCGCGCAGGGCGGTGACGGTGTGGACGCCGCCGAGCTGCACGCCGTCCACCCTGACCGTGAACTGCGCGTCGCCCTGGTACGCGTCTTCGGAAGCGCGGAGCACGAGCGTGTCGACGCCGGTGACGGAGGCCGCGGTGCGGGTCGCGACGCCGTCGAACTGCAGCAGCACGGGGTGGGCGGCGAGGGAGACCACGATGGAGGACGCGTCCGCGTAGGCGGCGACGGGGGCGGTGCCGAGCATGGGGTCGAACACCAGGACGCTGCCGTAGGCGCGGTCGAGGTTGATGCGGACGTCGCGGCGCGGGGCGGCGATCTCGGTGCCGGTGACCTCGTTCCACAGGTCGGCCTCGTTCCACACCGCGAGGACGTGCGCGCCGTCGGACTTTTCCAGCAGCAGGGAGCCACCGTAGGTGGAAAGGCCGGAAACGGAGTAGGCGACGGCCTCGGTGCCGAAGGTCGCGGCGCTGGGGCCCGTGTCGGCGAGGATGGTGGTGAGGTTGTGCAGGGCGTTGGCGACGGGCTTGGCGGAGCCGTCGAAGCGGAACAGGCCGAAGTTGTTTTCGCGTTCGTTGATGTCGGGGCCGTCGTTGATAAGGTCGTAGAAGTAGGTGCGGGCGACGCCGCGCGACGCGTTGCCGAAGGCGGTGTCGAGGATGTACTGGGCCTGGACGTTCTCGGTCACCCCGCCCCAGCCGGTGTGTCCGGGCGAGGTGTAGTAGCCGGTCTCGGTGACCACGACCGGGTCGGACGGGGCGATCTGCCGCCAGCCCCGCACGGAGTTCGGCATGTCCCGGCCGGGATTGTTGCCGTTGGGCGAGTAGCCGTGGACGTTGGCGTAGTCGGCGTGGGGGGACATGTCGCGCAGCTCGGGGAACCAGCTGAGCGGGGTGCCGCCGACGGAGAAGCCGTAGACGTCGAGGCCGTCGTAGGCGCGGTCGGCGCGCAGGGCGGCGTAGACGTCCTGCTGGAACCTCATCACCGCCGTGATGCCGGTCAGCCCGGCGTAGCCGATCGGGAACAGGTCCACCTCGTTGGGCAGCTCGACGGCGTTCAGCCAGGGCAGGAAGCCCGCGATGTCGGCCATGGTGTTGGGCAGCGACACCGGGCCATTGCCGTTGATCAGGAAGTCGATCTTCGCGCCCAGCCGGCCCAGTTCCGCCAGATCCAGCGCCGACTGGGGGTCGATCGGGGCGTTCTGGCGGATGTTGCGGATGCCGATGTAATCGAGCATCGCGTCGATACGCGCCGCGTCGTCGTAGGGGGCGACGCCGAGGTGCGTGACCACGCCCAGCGAGTCCAGAAACGCGGCGGCCCGCATCGGCTGCGATCCTTGGGCACCGGACATGTGCAATCTCCCGCGGTTCGCGTCACCTGCGGGAGTGACTCTAACTTTTGATCCTGACTGATCGCTTAAGACCGGGGGGTGGACGCGGATTTCCCGTCGGTTGGGACGAGGCGGGTCGCGGGGGGAGGCTCGCCGGCGGCCAGTGCGCCCGGGGGCCGCGCCCGGGTGCCGCCCGGGGGCGATGCCGCCGCGGCAGGATGCCGGACGGGAGATCGACGCCGGTCGAGCTAGGGGAACGATTTGGCAACCTTTGGTTGTTTATATGGTGTATAACACTCGCCACGGTGTCGCCATGTTGCAGTGCAAAAAATTGCTGGCCCGCGGACTTGGTTTTGGTGTGACAACGCCGGGAGCGACGTGCTATCGCCTGTTCGAATGATGGTGATCCGCGCCTGCGGAAGGGCTTTCCTCGGCGCGGGCACGAGCGAACGGGAGCCGGGTCGAGCAGACCATGTCCGGATCGGGCGACGCCACCGGAACACCCGGCATTCTCACCGGCCGGGAGCGACCTAACCCCGCACGGGGGACCCGCTCCGGGGACGATTACGACGGAATGAGACGCGTGGAGTCCTGCCGTCCGGCAGGGTCCTGCGGGAACGGCGCGGCGGCGCGCCGGGGCGGCGCGAACGGCCGCGGAATTCAGGAAAGGTCGTGAGGAAGAGATGATGCGCGCTGCTGACGACATGACTGGCCTGGACGACGGCACGGGCGTGCTCAAGCGGCTGCGTCGCCGCAAGGGCTGGTTCGCCGCGGTGTTCGTGGTGGTGCTGGCGCTGGTGGTGGTGGTGCTCGCCGCGCTGCCGCGCACCTACCGGGCCAGCGCGCAGCTGATCGTGGCCAGCGACGAGACGCTGGTGGGCGGCGCCAACCAACCGCAAACCCAGCGCGCCGTGGGCGACCCGGCCGACCTCGAGAGCCAGACCATGCTGCTGCGCTCGGCGCGGCTGATGGGCGGCATCCTGGAGCGCCCGGCGGTGCAGGCGGCGCTGCTGGCGGAATGCGAGGCGACGCGGGCGTCGTCGTGGACCGACGAGCCGCGCGCGGTGCTGGCGGGCTACCTGCCCGACCTGTTCGAGGAGCAGAAGCCCTGCGCCGAAACGCTGTCGGACCGGCAGAACGCGCTGGGCCGGCTGGACGGCGGCTTCGGCATCGGCGGCGTGGGCCGCTCGCGCGTGCTCGACGTGAGTTTCACCTCGGCGCTGCCGCAAACGGCCGCGGTGGTGACCAACGCACTGGTGGACGCCTACCTGGCCGAGGACCGGTCGCGCAAGGTGGACACGCGCGAGGAGGCCATCGCTTGGCTGAACGGTGAGATCCGCCGCTCCGGCGACGAGTTGCGCCGGGCCGAAATCGCGCTGGAGAACAACCGCCGGCAGGCCGGCATCGTGCGCGGCCAGCAGGCCTCGATCTCCTCGGAGCGCCTCAGCTCGCTCAGCCAGCAGCTGATCGAGGCGCAGGCGGCGCGGGCCCAGGCGGCTTCGCGGATCGCCCAGAGCGGCGGCGGCAGCGACTCCTCGCGCGAGGTGCTGGACAACCGGGTGATCACCGACCTCAAGCAGCAGATTGCCACGGTGAGCGCGCAGTACGCGCAGCTCGCCGCCCGCTACGGCGACGGCTACCCGCAGCTCGCCGGCCTGCAGCGGCAGCAGCGCGAGCTGCAGCGCCGGATCGACCAGGAAGGCCAGCGCGTCACTACCAGCCTCACGCGCGACCGCGACGCCGCGACCGCGCGGGTGGCCGACCTGACCCGCCAGCTCGAAACCGCCAAGATCGACGTGGGCGACACCACCGGGGCGGAAGCCTCGATCGCGACCCTGGTGCGCGACGTCGAGGTGCGGCGCGAGATGTTCGTGGACCTGTCCAAGAAGGTGAACGAGCTCGAGACGGAGCGGCGGCTGATCGGCGGCGACGCGCGGCTGGTGTCCTACGCCGAGGTGCCGACCAAGCTGTGGTTCCCCAAGAAGACGCCGTTCCTGGCGATGGGCATCATGGTGGCGGCGATCCTGGCCGCGGCCGCGGCGCTGCTGCGCGACCGGGCCGACCACACGGTACGCGGCGCCATCGGCATCGCCCAGATCTCGGGCGTGCCGGTGATCGGCCACATCCCCCGCGTCGGGCGGCTGCCCTCGCCCAAGCAGGTGGAGCAGCCTTCCGCCCTGCAGGAGTCGATCCGCGCGCTGTTCGGGCAGTGCGTGTTGATGAGCGGCACGACGCCGCGGGTGCTGCTGCTGACCTCCTCGCACGCCGGCGAGGGCAAGACGTTCACCACGCTGGCGCTCGCGCACTTCGCCGCTTCCACCGGCCGGCGCGTGCTGGCGGTGGAATGCGACCTGCGGCGGCCGAGCTTCGGCACGTCGATGCGGCTGCCGCCCAAGCCGGGGTTGAGCGAGTACCTGCGCGGCGAGGTGGGCTTCGCCGACATCGTCATCTCGCAACCCGGCAAGCCCGACGTGATCGCGGCCGGGTCGCCGGCGATCGACAGCATGGAGCTGCTGAGCAACGGGCGCATCGACGAGCTGCTGCGCTACGCCCGCTCCGCCTACGACTTGGTGATCATCGACAGCCCGCCGTCCGAGATGCTGATGGACGCGCGCGTGCTGGCCAAGCGCGCCGACGGCGTCATCTACTGCGCGAGCTGGGGGCAGTCGCACTCCGAGGCGGTGCTGGAGGGCATACGCGGCATGGAGCAGGCTGGCGGCCGCGTGCTGGGGCTGGCGGTGGGCATGGTTCGCGAGAGCGAGTACCCGCTCTACGACACCGGCACGAGCCGCCCGTCGCCCTACCTGATCGCCCCGGACGCGGCCTGAAGCCCGTGCCTCGTCGGGGTCCGGGCGCGGGGGTGGACGCGTGAGCTCCGCGTTGGCAGACGGCTGGGCCGGGACCGCGGTGGCGGACGCCGCGCCACGGGTGCTGTTCGTGAACCATTCCAGCCGGATGGGGGGCGCGGAGTTCATCCTGCTCGCCACGCTGCGCGGGTTCGACGACCGTTCCGCGGTGTGGCTGTTCGAGGAAGGGCCGCTGCGGGAACGGCTGCGCGCCTCGCCGGTGCGCACGCTGATGCCGCGGCGCCCCTCGGGGTTCACGGCGGTCAAGCGCGACGGCGGCGGGCTGCTGGGCGCGATGCCGCTGCTGGGCGACATGGCCCGCATGGTCGGCGGCATCGTCAGCGCGGCGCGCAACCACGACGTAGTGTACGCCAACTCGCAGAAAGCGTTCGTGCTGTCGGCGCCGGCGGCGCTGCTCGCGCGCCGGCCGCTGGTGTGGCACCTGCACGACATCCTGACGCCGGCGCATTTCGGGGCGGCGCAGCTGCGGCTGCTGCGGCTGCTGGCCAACCGCCCGTCGCGGGTGATCGTGCCATCACGCGCGGTGGCCGACGCCTACGTGGCGCTGGGCGGCGAGATGCGGCGGGTGGTGGTGGTGCCCAACGGGGTGACGCTGGAGCCCGACGGCACGGAAGGGCTCGACCGCGCCGCGCTGCGCGCCCAGCTGGGCCTGCCGCCGGGCCCGGGCTTCCTGTTCGGCGTGTTCAGCCGGCTGTCGCCGTGGAAGGGCCAGGAGGTAGCGCTGCGCGCCCTGGCGCTGCGGCCCGACATCTCCTGCGTCATCGCCGGCGGCGCGCTGTTCGGCGAGGACGACTACGCCGCCTCGCTGCCCCGGCTAGCTGCCGAGCTGGGCGTGGCCGAGCGGGTGCACTTCCTCGGCCAGCGCGCCGACGTGCCGGCGCTGATGCGCGCGGTGGACGCGGTGGTGCATCCCTCGACCGAGCCCGAGCCGTTCGGCCGCACGCTGGTGGAGGCGATGCTGGCGCGCACGCCGGTGATCGCCGCCGCCGCCGGCGCGGCGCCGGAGATCCTGGACGAGGGCACCGGGCTGCTGGTGCCGCCGGGCGACGTCGGCGCGCTCGCGGGCGCACTCGACGAGGTCCGAGCGGACGAGGGGCGGACCCGGGCGCGAGTAGCGGCCGGCGAGGCGCGGGCGCTGGCCCGGTACACAGAGCGCGGCATGCGCGACGGGATCGCGGCCGCCGTGCGCAGCGTGGCAGCGGGGGCGGGCCGATGATCCCGCTGGCGCGGCCGGTGCAGGCGCGGCTGCCGGGGCGGAACGCGGCGCGGCCGGCGGCGCGGCGGGGGCTGCTGCCGCACGTGCCGGCGCGGCTGGCGCTGGTGGCGGTGCTGCTCGGCACCGCGGCCCTGGGCTTCGTTTCCGGCACCCTCGCCCGCCCCGCCTTCCTGCTGGGCTGCCTCGGGGTGGGCTACCTCGCCTGGCGCGAGGGCGCCGCCCGCTCCGTCGAGTGCGCCATCTACTTGTTCTGCTTCGCCCCCTGCCTGCGCCGCATCGCCGACTACACCACCAGCTACGAGGCCTCCGGCTACATGCTGCTCGGCCCGCTGCTGGCCATCTGCGTGCCCCTGCTCGAGCTGCGCGACCTCGTCCTGCGCCGGCGCGAGGGCGACGCCGACCTCGCCCCCGTGCTGCTCGCCGCCGCCTGCATCGTGTATGGCTGGGCGCTGTCGGCGTTCTCGGGGGAGATCGTGGTGGCCACGATCGCGCTGGTGAAGGCGCTGGTGCCAATCTCCTTCGGCGTTTGGGTAATGCGGCAGGCGCAGCGGGATTCCAGCATCGTCGACGCCGCGGCGCGGGCGTTCATGATTGCCACCCCGATCATGGGCGCCTACGGCTTCATCCAGTACGTCAGCCCCTGGCCATGGGACCGCTACTGGATGCTGGCGAGCCAGATGGCGACGATCGGGGTGCCCGAGCCCTACCAGATCCGGGTGTTCGGGACGATGAACGCGCCCGCCTCGTTCGCGACCTACTCGGCGGTGGGTCTGCTGTTGTTCGGCTTCTGCCGCACCGGCTGGCAGTCGGCGCTGCTGGCGCTGCCAGTCTCGCTGGGGCTGCTGCTGTCCATGTACCGGACGGCGTGGATCTCGCTGGTGGTGGGGGTGCTGTACTGCGCCGTGTTCAACCGCACGCGCGGGCGGGCGGGGCTGATCGTGGTCTCCATCGCCGTGGCCACGGTGCTCGCCGCCGGGTCCACCGAGTTCGGGGAGGTCATCGTCGACCGGCTCGGCACGCTGGGCGGCTCGGTTTCGGAGGACGGCAGCGGCAAGGAGCGCCTCGCGCAGTTCATGCTGTTCTACCGCGACCTCGACGGCGCCCTGCTCGGCAAGGGTTTCGTGATGGAAGAGTTCAACGGCACCAACCCGCTGGACGGCGAGGTGATG
This sequence comes from uncultured Roseomonas sp., assembly GCA_964243365.1. Lineage (GTDB taxonomy): Bacteria > Pseudomonadota > Alphaproteobacteria > Acetobacterales > Acetobacteraceae > Roseomonas. Next base: position 25,154 of record CAXTEL010000033.1, read on the forward strand.
ATCGACTTGGTGGTGAACGGGCTGCTGGTGGGGACGCTGATGGTTGCGGGCCTGCTGTGGGCCGGAGTGCAGGCGCTGGGCCGGATCAACGGCGCCGGCTCGCCGACCCGCATCGTCGCGGGCGCGGTGATCCTGGGCCTGCTGGCGCAGATGCCGCTGGCGTCCGTCAGCTCCGGCGAGGTCGCGGTGCTGTTCTGGACCTTCGTGGCCGTCGCCACCGGCCACCTCGCGCCGCCGAGGGCGTCGTCGCCGGTCGCGCCGCCGGGCGCGATGTCGCCGGACCCGCTGCGGATCGGGATCGCGCCGGGGCGGACCGGGGCGGCGGCGCGGGGCGGCGCGATGGCGAGGAGCCGGCCGTGATCCCGCTGGCGCGGCCGGCGGCGCGGCGGGGGCTGCTGCCGCACGTGCCGGCGCGGCTGGCGCTGGTGGCGGTGCTGCTCGGCACCGCGGCCCTGGGCTTCGTTTCCGGCACCCTCGCCCGCCCCGCCTTCCTGCTGGGCTGCCTCGGGGTGGGCTACCTCGCCTGGCGCGAGGGCGCCGCCCGCTCCGTCGAGTGCGCCATCTACTTGTTCTGCTTCGCCCCCTGCCTGCGCCGCATCGCCGACTACACCACCAGCTACGAGGCCTCCGGCTACATGCTGCTCGGCCCGCTGCTGGCCATCTGCGTGCCCCTGCTCGAGCTGCGCGACCTCGTCCTGCGCCGGCGCGAGGGCGACGCCGACCTCGCCCCCGTGCTGCTCGCCGCCGCCTGCATCGTGTATGGCTGGGCGCTGTCGGCGTTCTCGGGGGAGATCGTGGTGGCCACGATCGCGCTGGTGAAGGCGCTGGTGCCAATCTCCTTCGGCGTTTGGGTAATGCGGCAGGCGCAGCGGGATTCCAGCATCGTCGACGCCGCGGCGCGGGCGTTCATGATTGCCACCCCGATCATGGGCGCCTACGGCTTCATCCAGTACGTCAGCCCCTGGCCATGGGACCGCTACTGGATGCTGGCGAGCCAGATGGCGACGATCGGGGTGCCCGAGCCCTACCAGATCCGGGTGTTCGGGACGATGAACGCGCCCGCCTCGTTCGCGACCTACTCGGCGGTGGGTCTGCTGTTGTTCGGCTTCTGCCGCACCGGCTGGCAGTCGGCGCTGCTGGCGCTGCCAGTCTCGCTGGGGCTGCTGCTGTCCATGTACCGGACGGCGTGGATCTCGCTGGTGGTGGGGGTGCTGTACTGCGCCGTGTTCAACCGCACGCGCGGGCGGGCGGGGCTGATCGTGGTCTCCATCGCCGTGGCCACGGTGCTCGCCGCCGGGTCTACCGAGTTCGGGCAGGCCATCGTGGAGCGGCTGGCGACGCTGGGCGGCTCGGTCGCCGACGACGGTTCCGGCCGCGAGCGGCTGGCGCAATACGTCCTGTTCTACCGGGACCTGGAAGGGTCGCTGGTCGGGCGCGGCATCGCTGCCGCGGCCACCACCGAGTACATCGACGGCGAGATCATGGCGTCGCTGTACTACCTTGGCCTGCTGGTGGGCAGCGTATTCATCGCAGCCATCCTGTGGGGCGCGGTGCAGGCGCTGGGCCGGATTCAGGGGCGCGACGGGCCGACGCGGATCGTCAACGGCGCCATCGTGCTGGGGCTGGTGGCGCAGCTGCCGCTAGGCGTCATCAGCGGGGGCGAGATGGGCGTATTGTTCTGGACCTTCCTGGGCGTCGCCACGGCGCAGGTGACGCGGCGGGCGCCGGGGCGCGTTGCGTCGGGCGGGCCGATCGTCGGTGGCCCCGTGACGCCCTGGACCGCACCGGAGACGCCGCATGCCTGAGGGCGCCAACCATCCCGGTGCGTCCGCCCCGTCGCCGGGCACGAGCCGGCCCCTGCGCGTGGTGTCGGTCTCGCACACCGCCTACTCGCGGGCTTTCGGGCGGCTGCGCTACGAGCCGCTGGCCGGCGATCCCGGGGTGGAGCTGACGCTCGTGGCGCCGGAGCGCTGGCACGAGTACGGCAACGACTATCGCGCCGACCCGCCGCTGCCCGGGCTCGACATCCGCCTGGAACCGGTGCGCCTGCTCAAGGCCGGGCCGGCACTGTGGTACCTGCACCATTATCCCCGGCTGGGCCGGCTGCTGCGCGAGAAGCGGCCGGACGTGATCCACCTGTGGGAGGAGCCTTGGAGCCTGGTGGCGGCGCAGGCGGGGTGGCTGCGCGACCGGTACCTGCCCGATGCGGCGCTGGTGCTCGAGACCGACCAGAACATCCTGCGCCGGATGCCGCCGCCTTTCGAGGGGATGCGCCGGCGGATGCTGGCGCGGACCGACCTGCTGATCGGCCGGGCCGAGGAGGCGCTCGCGGTGTCGCGCGCCTGCGGTTACGACGGGCCGACCGAGATCGTGGAGTACGGCGCCGACCACGGGGTGTTCCGCCCCGGCGACCGGGACGAGGCGCGGGCCGAGTTCGGGGCCGCGGGGCTGACGTTGGGCTACGTCGGCCGGCTGGTGCCAGAGAAGGGGCTGCTCGACGTGCTGGACGCGATGGCCGCCTCGGGCGCGCCCACCACGCTGCTCGTGCTCGGCAACGGGCCGCAGCGCGAGGAGCTGGTAGCGCATGCCGCGCGGCTCGGCCTGGGCGAGCGGCTCAGGTTGTTCGACCCGCGGCCGCCGGCGGAGGTGGCACGCTTCATGTCAGCGCTGGACGCGCTGGTGCTGATGTCGCGGACGATGCGCACCTGGAAGGAGCAGTTCGGCCGGGTGATCATGGAAGCGCAGGCCTGCGGCGTGCCGGTGATCGGCTCCTCCTCGGGCTCCATCCCCGGCGTGGTGGACGCGGGCGGGTGGATCGTGCCGGAAGGCGACGCCGCGGCGCTGGCCGGGCTGCTCGACCGGCTGGCGGCGCACCCGGGGGAGGTCGTGGCCGCCGGCGCGCGGGGCCGGCAGGCCGCGCTGACGCGCTTCACCTACGGGGCCGTCTCGGCCGCCATGCGCCGCGCCTGGGTCCGGGCGGCGGCAACCCGGCGCACCGGCCGGGGATGACCGCGAGCCCCGTCCGCCTGGTCGGCAAGCTGATGGGGGGCGCGTTGCTGGGCAAGCTGCTCGGCTTCGCGCGCGAGATCGAGATGGCCCGCCTGCTCGGCACCAACATCGTGGCCGACAGCTTCCGCGGCGCGCTGACGGCGGTGCTGCTGCCGATCGCGCCGCTGCAGGGCGACCTGGTGCCGTCGGTGATGATCCCGCTGCACCGGGTGTGGTCGGAGCAGGGTCGGGCGGCAGAAATGTTCGCCTGCCTGGCCGCGCTGTTCGCGCTGGTGGCGACGGCGCTGGCGGCGGTGGTGTACTGGTTCGCGGCCCCCTGGGTGGGCGTGCTGGTGGGCGGCTTCGTGCCCGAGGCGCGGGAGCTGACGGTGCGGCTGACGCAGGTCATGGCGCTGGCGATGCCGGCGTCGGTGGTGGCGGCCTGCCTGTCCTCGGTCGAGATCTCGGTGGGGCGCTCGCGGGTGACGGCGCTGCGCGCCTCGGTGCAGAACGTCGGCATCATGCTGGGCATCCTGCTGATGGCGCTCACCGGGGAGCCGCTGTGGATCGCTTGGGGCTTCGTGGCCGCCTTCAACGTCATCGCGCTGTACGGCGGCTGGTCGCTGTCGCGGGTGGGGGCGCTGGCGCTGGGGCGCATCCGGCCGCGCGGCATGCGCGAGGCGGGCGGCATCTTCTTCGGCCGGGTGCGGCCGCTCCTGGCCGTGCCGCTGGCCGACCAGGGCAACTACCTGCTGGAGCGCTTCCTGGCGTCGAGCTCGGTGACCGGCACGCTGGCCGCGCTCGACTACGCCCGGACGCTGACCGAGAGCGCGCTGTTCCTGGTCAGCCAGCCCATCGGCTTCGTGGTGCTGACCAAGGAAACCGGCGAGGCCGACACGGTGCGCGCGCGGGTGGAGGCGATCAGCGGGCCGATGCTGGCGTTGGCCATCCCGGCGTCGGTGTTCCTGGCGGTGTTCGCGGCCGACATCGTGCGGCTGGTGTTCGAGCGCGGCGCTTTCGGCGAGGAGGCGGTGGCGCTGACGGCCGGGGCGCTGCGCGGCATCGCGGTGGGGCTGTGGGCGGCGACGTTGGGATGGGTGCTGATCCGGCTCGTCAACGCGGCGGGGCGCAACGGCGCGGCGGCGGCGGTGCTGGGGACGGCCTACGCGGCCAACGCGCTGCTCAACCTGCTGGTGGCGCCGCGCCTGGGCTCGCTGGGGCTGGGGCTGGGCGAGGCGGTGCGCGGCCTGGTGCTGCTGGGCGGCACTGCCTGGGTGCTGGGCTGCGGCGGGCTGCTACTGCGCAAGCTGGCGCTGATGCTGCCGGCCGCCGCGCTGCTGGTCGCGGCGGGGCTGTGGATCGTGGCCGGGTTCGCCGCGCCCTTGTCGCGCCTGGGCGTCGCCGCGCCGGTCTTCGCGCTGGGGGTGGTCCTGTGGTTCGCCGTCTACCTGCCCGACCACGCCCGGCGCGGGGTGAGGCTGCTGCGGCGTCCCCGCCGGGCCACGGCGCCGGACGCGGGACCCTCGTGAGCGGCGCGCGCCCCGCGCGCCGGCGCGGCGGTTCCCGCTTGCCGCGCCGCACGAGCGCGGAGTAATTCCGGTGGCATGCCATGACGGCGCAACCGGGATGCCTGGCCCGATTGGGGGCGCTCGGGCAACGCGCTCGCGCCCTTCCCGGCGGGGCGACCATCGCGCGGGGGCCGAGACATGACGCGCGACGCCGGAGCCACGGCCAAGACCACGCTGCTGGGATTGCAGGCCGGCCGCTTCGTGGCCGCCAGCTTGGTGGTGATGTTCCACCTGCACGTGTCGCGCTACTTCGCCCGCCCGCCCTTCGGGCAGGTGTTCGACTTCGGCTTCCTGGGCGTGGACTACTTCTTCGTGCTCAGCGGCTTCATCATCCTGTACGCGCACTGGAAGGACATCGGCCGCCCGGAACGGGTGGGGCACTTCGCGTGGCGGCGCGTGCGGCGGGTGTACCCCGCCTACCTGCTGATGGCCGCCCTCACGCTGGGAATGCTGCTGGCCAATCCCGAACTCGGCTACGCCGAGCTGCGAGAGCCCGCGCACATCGTACTGTCGCTGCTGCTGCTGCCCACGGAGACCGCGCCTGCTGTGCTGGTGGCCTGGAGCCTGCAGCACGAGGTGCTGTTCTACGCCCTGTTCGCGCTGCTGATCTGGCGTCCCGCGGTGGGCGCCTGCGCGCTGGGCGCGTGGTTCATGGCTTCGGGCACCATCGGGCTGTGGATGCCCTTCCCGCTTTCCTTCGTGGCGATGCCCTACCACCTGCACTTCCTGTTCGGGATGCTGGGGGCGGTGCTGCTGGTCAGGACCACCCTGCCCTTCCCCAGGGTGCTGCTCGGTCTCGGCCTGGCGGGGATCGCGACGCTGGCGGTGCTGAGCGGGGCGGTGCTGGACGCCGGCAACGTCGACGCCCGGCGCGGCGTGCTGCTGGTGCCGATGGGGCTGGCGTCGCTGCTGGTGGTACTGGGCAGCGTGGAAGCGGAGCGGCAAGGGCTGATCCGGCTGCCGGCCATCTCCGGGTTGCTGGGCGACGCGTCCTACGCCCTCTACCTCGTGCACGTGCCGGTGATCGTGGCGGGCGGCAAGCTGGCCGCGCGCGTGGCGCCCGGAGCACAACCGGAAACTCTTGCGCTCGCGCTCTACGCGGCCTCGGTAGGAATCGCGCTGCTGTTCTATCGCTTCGCGGAGCAGCCGATGCTACGTGCGCTTGCTCCCGGCCGCGTGAGCGCGGCGCCGGTGCCGGCACCCCGGTGAACGAGCGGAGAGATGAGCCTTCCATGACTTCGCCCCGCAGACGCTGGATGCTGCTCGCAGCGGGCCTGTCGGCCGCGCCCGTCCCGGCCAGTGCCCAGCTGCTCGACCGCTACTTCCCCACCAACATCCCCCGCTACGCCTTCGGCACCCTGCCGGGCTACGTGCCGCTGGAGGACAACACGGTGGCCGCGCGCCGGCGGCCGGAATACGACTACAACGGCGTGCGGCTGGGCTCGTTCGTGCTGCGGCCGCGCGCGGCCCAAAGCATTGGCTACGATTCCAACATCTTCGCCGAGCGGCGCGGCCGCGACGCGCCGGTGGAGCAGACCGAGGCCACGCTCGACGTCAACTCGAACTGGTCGCGCCACAGCGTTTCCGCCTCGTTCGGGGTCGAGGACCGCCGCTACATCACCCAGCCATCGAACACGCCCGGCCAGGGGCGCACCAACTGGAACGCGGGCGTGGGCGGCACCTACGAGATCGGGCGCGACGCCGTGTCGGCGAACTACTCGCACCTGCAGCTGCACCAGGAGCGGACGGACATCGAGGGTGGCTTCTTTGACACGCCGCTGCGCTTCGACATCGACGACTACCGGCTGGGCTACCGCACCACCTTCGGCCGGCTGTCGCTGGCGCCCGACCTCGTGTTCCAGACCATACGCTACGCCAGCGAATCGGCCACGAGCAGCGTGCTCGGGCCGGTGTTCGACCAGACCGGCAGCGACCGCGACGTCATCGACGGCGGCGTCACCGCCCGCTACTCCTTCGCGCCCGAGCGCGACATTGTGGCCGTGGTGCGCGGCTCGCATTCCAACTTCGTCAACGTCCAGCCGGGCATCGTCTCGCGCGACTCCGACACGCTGACGGTGCTGGGCGGGATCGACGACAGCTCGGGCGGCGTGTTCGGGTTCCGCCTGCTGGCCGGCTACCAAGTGCGCAACTTCAAGGACCGCAGCCTGAGCACGCGCAGCAAGCCGATCGTGGAGGCGGGGGCGAACTACTCGCCCTCGCGCCTCACCACCTTCACCGGGCTGGTGTCGCGCCGGCTGGAGGACGCCGCCGCCGAGGGGCTGGTGGGCTACACTTTCACCCAGGCCAGGCTGTCGGTGGACCACGAGTACCTGCGCAACGTCGTGCTGAACGGCTACGCGCAATACCTGCGCGCCGACTTCCTCGAGAACAGCAGCACCAACGAGATTGTCGGCGGGGGCGCCAAGGCGACCTGGCTAATCAATCGTAACCTCCGGTTAGCTGTGACCTACGATTATGCCGACCGCAGCGCGAATCGCGGCGTGAGCTACGATCGCCACGTCGCGCTGCTGCGGGTGGAGGTCGGCCTTTGAGCAGCCCTTCCGCGAGCGGCCCCTTCGCGAGTGGCCCGGCGCCCGTCGCCGGCCGTTCCGGGCGGACCGATGCCGGCGGCGGCCGAACGGTCCGCCGGTCCCGTCCCCATCACCAGGAGATGTCTCCCCCCGTGCCGCGCTCCCCTGCCCCCCGCCTCCCCCGGACCCTCGCGGGCCGCACCCTCAGGCATCGGCTCGCGCCCGCCTTCCTGCGCTCCGCCCTCCTGGGCGTCGGGCTCCTCACCGCCGGCTGCGCGCCGGGCCGCGACCTGCCGCCGTTGCAGGAGATCACCACCGCGCCGTACCGTTTCGGCGCGGGCGACCAGATCCGCGTCACCACCTTCGACGAGGAAGGGCTCACCGGCGAGTTCCGCGTCGGGGACGGCGGCAACATCGCCTTCCCACTGATCGGCAACGTGCGCGCCGGTGGCCGCACGCCCGACCAGCTCGCCACCGCCATCGGCGACGAGCTGAAGCGTCGTCGGCTGATCCGCGACCCGTCCGTGGTGGTCGAGGTGGTGAACTACCGCCCGATCTTCGTCCTGGGCGAGGTCGCCAAGCCCGGCGAATACGCCTACAAGCCGGGCATGACGATGCTCACGGCGGTGGCGGTGGCCGGCGGCTACACCTACCGTGCGGTGACCGACTACGCGTCGGTCGTGCGCGTCGAGGAGAACACGGCCAAGGAAGGCAGGGTCGCCCGGCAGAGCCTCCTGGAGCCCGGCGACACCGTCACGGTGTTCGAGCGGCGCTTCTGATCCGGGTCCGTCCGATCGCGGCCGGGCGCGGGTAGCCGCGCCGGCACTCCCGTTCGACGCGGTGCGTCGGACGGGGGCACCAGCACCCTCGGCTGCCGCTGATCCGGAGGGTACAGTATCTGGCCTAACGAGTGGGTGAAGCGTCACAGTTCCGGCGCGCTGCCGGTGATCTCGAACAACCTCAGCCGGGGCGATGGCCTGAGACCATTGCCCAAACTTTCCCGTCGGGGACCGGATCACTGAGCCCCGACCTGCCCCGGGTAGTATCCGGTGATGGGAGCCACGTGCCGACGGGGAGGGCGCGCCGTTCACGCGAGAGCCGGCACGAGGGCTCGACGGCGTCAGATGCCCAGTTCGCGCCGGTAGCGGCCGAAGCAGGCGGCGCCGCATTCCAGGCGCATCAGGGCGCCCTCGGCGATCGCCGGAGCGAGGGCGGGGTCGGCGGCGACCAGCGGGTGGATGGCCTCGCTGTTCCAGGCGGCGGAATGCTTCACGTCCAGGATGGCGTGCAGGTCGAAGTAGTGGCGGTCGCCCGAGGGCACGCCGAGGCGCTCGAGGCCGGCGGCGACCAGGGTGGCGCGGGCGGGCGCGGTCTGCTCGATCACGCCCAGTGCGCCGACGGAATGGTAGGCGTAGCGGCGGTTGGCGGCGAGGCCGGCCATGACGTTGGCCAGCGTCAAGGCTTCCCACACCGTGGTCTCGACGCTGGGCTCCAGGCCGAGGCGTTCGGCCAATGTCTCGAGCAGCGGGCCGTGCATGCCCTTGGCGTTGCCGCGGCCCATCTCGTCCCAGTAGTTGCGGGCGATCTCCAGCTTCGGCCGGGTCGGTAGCTTGACCTGGGTAATGGCCGAAAGATCCTCGAAGCCCGCCTCGCCGGCGACCTCCTGGGTGAGGAACCAGCACATCTGTTCCATGGTGGCGCGCTCGGCTAGCCAGGGGAACAGCGGGTCGTTTTGGCCGGGGCCGTCCTGCTCCAGCGCCTCGAACCAGCGCACGAAGCCGTCGGCGTCGGTGGGCGCCTGCGCCGCGCGGGCGGACACGGCGGCACGGCGGTCTTCCAGGAAGTCGCCTTCCTCGCGCAGGCCGTCGGCCAAGCGGTCGATCCCGTCTCGCCAGTCCACCGTCGGCAGGGCCGGGTCGAAGCGCTCCCGGTTGAAGG
>CAXTEL010000034.1:0-32292 GCA_964243365.1 uncultured Roseomonas sp.
GCCGGGCGCGGCGCCGTGGCCTCGGCGACCGCGGCCGGCGGGCCGCCGCCCCCGGCACCTTCCCCGACCAGCGCGGCGAACAGCGCGGCCACCTCCGCCCACGGCACGGTGCGCAGCGTCGGCGCCGTCGGATCGTGGCGCAGGAAGCGCACCCCTTCCCCGAGCCGCGCTTCCAGGTGGCGGTACAGCTCGAAGGACAGCCGCTGGATGCCGCTGGGACGGCGGCTGTGCGTCGCGTACTCGAACAGATCCTCGACATCGAGCCAGAGCGTCATGGGCGCCTTTCCTTCTTGCCGCGCACCGCGGGGCCCGCGCCCGGGATCGGCCGTCCGGGGAGCCGGGACGGCGACGCGGCCGGGCCGCTCCCGGGACGCCGGCGGCCACCGGCGGCGGGCGGTCGCGGCAGCCGCCCGGACGAGGGCGTCCCGACGCCCGCCACCCGCCCGGGAACAACCCAACGGCACGGCCTCCCGCGCCGCGCCGGCACGGATGGACCCCATCGGCCGCGTCGGCGCCGCGTCACCGGGCGGAACGCGGGCCATCGCGGGTCGAATTGGCCATTCCGTCGGATTTCGAACATTATCCGGCCCGCCCGGCCCGGATGCGCGGCCGGGGAACGTCCGCGAAACCCGCGCAGCCCGCAACGCCCGGACGAACGGAAGGAAGGCTCCATGCAGATCAGCACCGAGATAACCGAGGCGGGGACCCTGGACCGCGCGCTCGCGCTGCTCGTGCGCCACTTCGGTGCGGACACCGGCACGGTCCACCTCCTCGCCGCGGACGGCCTGCTCCACCTCGCCGCCGCGACGCCGGGCCTCCCCGCGGCCGTGCTCTCGACCATCGAGGTGATCCCCGTGGGCAAGGGCATGGCGGGCCTCGCGGTCGAGCGCCGCCGCCCCGTGGACGCGTGCAACATACAGACCGACCGGAGCGGCGACGTGCGTCCGGGCGCGCGGGCGACCGAACTCGCCGGCGCCGTGGTGGTGCCGATGCTCCGCGACGACGACGTGGTCGGGGCACTCGGCGTGGCCAACCGGCGCGAGCGCACCTTCACCGAGGCGGAAACCCGGGCCCTCACCGAGGCCGGCCGGGTGCTCGCGAAGCTGGCTCCCGCGCCGACGCCGCCGTGACCCGCGCGCGGGGCGCCGCCGTCCGCGCGCCCCGCCACCGCCGCGGCTCCGGCATCCGCACGGAACGGCGACGCGCCCCTCATCCCGCCCGCGCCCGCACCTCCCGGTGCCACACGTACACCCCCGACCCCACCAGCACCGCCACCCCCGCCAGGTCCCACAGGTCCGGCACCTCCGCCCACACCAGCACCCCCAGCGCCGTGGTCCACAGGATCGCCGAATACTCGAACGGCGCCAGCAGCGTCGTGTCCGCCACCCGGTAGGCCCCGGTCATCAGCATCTGCGCCCCCGCCGAGACCAGCCCCACCACGGCCAGCAGCGCCCATTCCCGACCCGTCGGCCAAACCCAGCCCGGGATCGCCAGCAGCCCCGCCACCGTCGCCCCGCCCACCGCGAACCACAGCACGATGGTCACGCTGCCCTCGCCCCGCTCGCCCATGCGCCGGATCGAGATCATCGCCATCGCCCAGCCGAACGCCCCGGCCAGCACCAGCCCGACGGCGAAGGGATCGGGCGAGGCCGCTCCCGCTCCCGGGCGCAACATCAGCAGCACGCCCGCGAAGCCCAGCCCCAACGCCAGCAGCCGCCGCGGCCCGACGCGCTCGCCCAGCAGCGGCACCGACAGCGCCGCGAGGAACAGCGGCATGGTGAAGCCCAGCGCCGTCACCGTGGTCAGCGGCAGCGAGGCGATCCCCGCGAACGTCCCCCACATGCCCAGCAGCCCCCACAGGCATCGCCCGGCATGCGCCCGCGGCAGCCGGGTGCGGAACGCCGACCAGCCGCCGTGCCGCAGCGCCAGCGGCAGCAGGGCCGGCAGCGCGAACAGGTTGCGGAACAACACGACCTCGGCCACCGGCACCGCGGCCCCGAGCAGCTTCACCGCCGCCGCGGCGGCCGCGAACAGCCCGCCGGCGCCGAGCACGCACAGGATCGCGCGGCGCTGCGCCCGGGGTTCGGGGGAAATCACGGGAAAGGGTGGCGTGTGGACGGCAAACCGGGGCGAGGCTACGGTCCGCCGCGTATGAAGGCCAGTCCGCCCGCGCCGCCCGGCCCACCGACGACGGCCGCCACCCCCTTTCCCGATCCCCGCCCCGCCGCCGGCCACCCGGGCGCTGACCCCGCGCGCGCCGACCCCGCTGGCGCCGCGCCCCCCGCGCCGCGCGCCGCCGGACACGCCCCGCCTTCCCCGATCCCCGCCCACCCCGCCTACCACCCGATCTCCGCCGAAACGGTCTGGGATGGCCGCTTCCCGCTGCAGCGCGTGCGCTTCCGCTTCCGCCGCCGCGACGGCACCTCCTCGCGCCCGCTGACCTGGGAGCTGTGGCGCCGCGGCCCCGGCGGCGTGCTCGTGCTGCCCTGGGACCCCGTGCGCGACCGCGTGGCGCTGATCGAGCAGTTCCGCCTCCCCGCCCTGGCCGCCGGCCTGGACCCGATGCAGCGCGAATGCCCCGCGGGCCTCCTCGACCCCGGCGAGGACCCGCTCGGCTGCGCCGCCCGCGAGCTGTTCGAGGAAACCGGCCTGCGCGCCGATCGCTTCCAACCCTTTGGCCGCTTCCTGCTCACCCCCGGCGGTTCCGACGAGGTGCTGCACTTCCTGCTCGCCCGCGTCGACCTGCCCGCGCTCGGCGCCGGCGCCGGCGGCGGCCTGGCCAGCGAAGCGGAGGAAACCACCCTGCTCGTCACCACCCGCGCCGAGGCGCTCGCCATGGTCGCCGACGGCCGCGTCCAGGGCGCCCCCGTGGCGCTGGCGCTGCTGTGGCTGGAAGTCCACCGCGACCGGCTGCGCGCCGAATGGGCGGCCGGCGAGCGCCCCCCGCCCGACGACGCCCCGCCCGGCGACGCCGCGCCGCGCGCTCTTTCGCCGGACGCCGCCCCGTGACCGCCCCCTTGTTCCGTGACGACGCCTACCTCGCGACCTGCGAGGCCCGCGTGCTGCGCTCCGACGCCGAGGGCGTGGTGCTCGACGGATCGGTGTTCTACCCCCGCGCCGGCGGCCAGCCCGGCGACACCGGCACCCTGCGCTGGGACGGCGGCGAGGCGGCCGTGGCCGACACCGTGAAGTCGCCCGACGGTTCCGCCCTGCACCTCGTGGCCACCGGCTCGCCCCTGCCGCCCGCCGGCGCCGCCGTCGCCGCCGCGCTCGACTGGCCCCGCCGCCACCGACACATGCGGATGCACACCGCGCTGCACCTGCTGTGCGCCGTGATGCCGGGCATCTTCGCCACCGGCAACCAGATCGGCGCCGACAAGTCGCGCCTGGACTTCGACCTGCCCGAGCCGCCGGCGAAGGAATGGCTCACCGACCGGCTCCGCGCCCTGGTCGCCGCCGACCATCCCCTCGGCGAGCGCTGGATCACGGAAGCCGAGCTGGACGCCGAGCCCGGCTTGGTGCGCACGCTCTCGGTGCAGCCGCCGCGCGGCGCCGGCCGCATCCGCCTCGTCCGCATCGGCGACCCCGACGCCCCGGTGGACCTCCAGCCCTGCGGCGGCACCCACGTCCGCCGCACCGGCGAGGTCGGGCGGGTGACGGTTTCCAAGCTGGAAAGCAAGGGCCGGCAGAACCGACGCGTGCACCTGGTGCTGGAGGACTGACCCTCGTGGAACCCCTGGTCTCGACCGAATGGCTGGCCGCCGAGCTCGGCGCGCCCGACCTCGTGGTGCTCGACTGCACCTACTTCCTGCCGGCCGAGGGGCGCTCCGCCACCGCCGAGTTCGCCGCCGCCCGCATCCCCGGCGCCCGCTTCCTCGACATCGACGCCTTCGCCGACCCCGACAGCGACCTGCCGCACATGGTCCCCACCCCGGCCCGCTTCGCCAAGCTCGCCGGGAACCTGGGCGTCTCCAACGCTTCGCGCATCGTCTTCTACGACGGCCGCGGCATCTTCTCCGCCCCCCGCGGCCGCTGGCTGTTCCGCTTGTTCGGCCACGAGCGCGGCGCCGTGCTCGACGGCGGCCTACCGCGCTGGCGCGCCGAGAACCGCCCCACGGAATCCGGCGACCCCGCCCCCGCGCCCGCCGCCAGCTTCGTCCCCGACCTGCGCACCGACCGCCTGGCCGGCATCGGCGACGTCAAGCGCATCGTCCGCCAGTCGGGCATCGGCGGGGCGGGTATCGGCGGCGCCGGCGTCCCCGGCTCGGCCGAGCCCGGCTCCGGCAACCCCGGCGCGACGGCCGGCGGCATCCCCGGCGGCGGCGAAGCGCTGCTCCTCGACGCCCGCGCCCGCGGCCGCTTCGACGGCACCGCCCCCGAGCCCCGCCCCGGCCTGCCGTCGGGCCACATGCCCGGCGCCGCCAACCTGCCGGCCACCGAGATCCTCGCCCCCGACGGCACGCTGCTGCCCCCCGACCGGCTCCGCGCCCTCTACGCCGCCGCCGGCGTGGACGGCTCGCGGCGCGTCGTCACCACCTGCGGCACCGGCGTCACCGCCGCCGCCCTGGCCTTCGGGATGGAGCGCGCCGGCCTGCCCGAGGCGGCTGTGTACGATGGCTCCTGGACCGAGTGGGCCGGCCGCCCCGAAACCCCGAAGGTGCCCTGATGCCCGACGACCTTCCCCGCGCCCCCGCCCGCGAAACCGTCGACGCGGCGACCCGCGACCCGTCCGCCCGCGACCGCGCGGCCGAGGGCTTCTCCACCCGCATGTCGCACGCCGGCCGCCCCGCGGTGCGCTCCCACGGCTTCGTCAACCCCCCCGTGCACCGCGGCTCCACCGTGCTCTACCCGTCCTGCGAGGCGCGCCGGCAGGTCGGCCGGCAGAAGTTCGAGCAGGTGATGACCTACGGCACCGCCGGCGGTCCCACTCACTTCACCCTGGAGGACGTGATCGCCGAGATCGAGGGCGGCACCCGCTGCACGATCGTCGGCACCGGCCTCGCCGCCGTCGCCGTGCCGCTGCTGGCCTACCTGCGCGCCGGCGACCATTGCCTGATGCCCGACAGCGTCTACGGCCCCGCCCGCGCCCTTGCCGAGGGCATGCTCCGCGGCTGGAACATCGAGACCACCTTCTACGATCCCCTGGTCGACGAGCACGCCACCCGTGCCCTGATGCGGCCCAACACCCGCGTGGTCTACACCGAGAGCCCGGGCTCCCACACCTTCGAGGTCCAGGACATCCCCGCCATCGCGCGCGCCGCCCACGCCGGCGGTGCCAAGGTCCTGATGGACAACACCTGGGGCATCCACCACTTCCAGCCCTTCCGGCACGGCGTGGACGTGTCCATCCAGGCGCTCACCAAGTACGTCGTCGGCCATTCCGACGCCCTGCTCGGCTCGGTCACCGTCAACGACGAAGCCGACTGGCTCGCCGTGCGCGCCGCCGGCAGCGCCATGGGCCACTACGCGTCACCCGACGACTGCTGGCTCGCGCTGCGCGGCGTCCGCACCATGCCCGCCCGCCTCAAGCTCCAGGCCGCCGCCGCGCTGGAGGTGGCCCGCTGGCTGGAAGGGCGCCCCGAGGTGCTGCGCGTCCTGCACCCCGCCCTGCCCTCGCATCCCCAGCACGCGCTGTGGGCGCGCGACTTCAGCGGCGCTTGCTCGTTGTTCGGCGTGGTGCTCCGGCCCCGCTACGACGAGAGCGCCATGTTCGCCCTGATCGACAACCTCGAGCTCTTCGGCATCGGTGCTTCCTGGGGCGGCTACGAGAGCCTCGCCCTGCCCACCACCGGCTTCATCCGCCGCACCGCCCGCCGCGCGGCCGACGCCCCGCCCCGCGCCGACCCGCCCGGCGCCACCGACCCCGGCGGCGTGGACGCCGGCGTCGCCGACCTCGGCGGCCCGACCTTCCGGCTGCACATCGGCCTGGAGGACACCGCCGACCTGCTCGCCGACCTGGGGCGCGGCCTCGACTCGCTGCCGCGCTGAGCCCCGCCGAACCGCTCCGCTTCGCGCACGGCTCCGGCATTCGCCGGCCGTAGGAGTCCCCCGGCCGGCTCCGGTTTCCGCCGGTCGGGAGTGGGGCCAGGGGCGCCGCCCCCGGACTCCGCGGGGACCCAGGGGGACCCCCGGACCTCCGCCGTCAGTTTACCCGGTCGGGCGGGGAGGTACTCAACGGCGGCGTGGCCGGGGCGTTGAGCACCTCCCCGTCCGACCGGGCGCTTACCTCACGGATAGGAGGTCCGGGAAGCTCGGTTTCCCGGCGGGGTGTCCGGAGGGGCGGCACCCTCCTGGTCCCGAGCCGGACCATCGAGAACCGAAGCCGGCCGAGGCAATCCCCCCCGGACCGGCGACGTCCCGGTGCGGGCCGCGTCAGAACAGGTCCAGCCCGTTCGTGGCCAGCACCGCCCGCTGCGCGTCGGCCTCCGGGCTGATCAGGAAGTTCTGCGCGACCACCCCCCGGGTCACGCCCGCCGCGAGCACGTCCGCGTAGTAGGCCGTGCCGGCGGCCTCGCCGTCGCGCTCGAACACGCGGTCGTACAGGCGGTCCACGAAGGCCGCGTCGCTCAGCGCGCCGTCGCCGGCCAGGAACTCCGGCGAGCGCGTGAACAGGTCCAGGATGCCCGTCAGCGGCAACCGCCCGGCGTCGATGCCCTCGTTGTAGAAGGCCAGCCCCGCGGCCTCCGCGTTGCGGCCCAGCAGCGTCCGGTAGGCCGTCTGGATCAGGATGGCGTCGTACTCGGTGTACGCCACGCCCCGTCCCGCGATGCCGGTGAGGCCGAGGTCGAACTCGGGCGAGGCGACCAGGCTCGTCGCCAGCCCGGCCACGCTCGTGCGCCCGGAATCCAGCTCCGCCGTCCAGAAGGCCAGCCCGCCTGCGTCCGCCGACCGGCCCAGGATGCCCGCGTAGGCCCGGTCCACCACCGCGGCCGTGGACAGGCCCGCCCGCTGCGCCGCCGACTCGGCGCTGGCGGCCAGGTTACTCGCCACCGCCAGCAGGTCGCCCGACTGCTCGATGGTGTCGAGCTGGAAGGAGAGCCCCAGCGGGTCCGCCTCGCGCCCCAGCAGCCCGCGGTACAGGTGCGCCACCCCGATGGCCAGCGAATCCGTGAAGTAGTCCACCGCGCCGTCGGCGAAGACCACCCGCTCCACCGTCGCCCAGCTCGTCAGCCCGCTGCCGTCGGCGGGCCGGAAGCCCGTCGCCACGGCGTTCGCGTCGCGCACCACCGCGCCGTCGCCGCGCCCCACCCCGGCGCCGTAGGTCACCGTGTCGAAGGCATCGCCGCCCAGCACGATGTCCAGGCCGCCCGAGATGACGAAGACGTCGATCCCCGCGCCGCCCGCCAGGAGGTCCGACGTCGCGCCGCCGGTGATCAGGTCGCCGCCCGAGCCGCCGTCGATGTAGTACGATCGCCCCGCCAGCGTGGCGCGCAGCAGGTCGTCGCCCGAGGTGCCCAGCGTCGCCGCCGTGAAGATGTCCCCCCGCCGCGCCCCGGTGGCTGGGTCGCGCACGTCGAAGCTCAGGCCCGGCCCCGCCACGAAGGTGATGCCCTCGTCGTCCGAGCGGCTGAGCGGCCCCGCCAGCCCGTCGGCGCCGTTCTCCGCCTGCAGCTGCAGCGCCAGCTCGGCGCCCCCGGCCGCCACGTCCTGCGTGCTGCCGTCGCCGACCTGCGCTGCCCGGAAGGTGAGCCGCACCTGCCCCGCGAAGTTCGCCGTGACGCTCACCGCGTCCGCCCCGCTACCCAGCTCGATGCGGTCGGCGCCGTCGGTGGACACGTTCAGGAACGCGCTGTCGTCCCCGGAGTCGCCCAGCAAGATATCGTTGCCGCCCCGGCCGGCGATCGAGTCGTTGCCGGGCAGCGCCCGGATCAGGTCGTCCCCGGCCGTGCCTTCGAGGACGTCGTCGCCCCCGGTCCCGTCGATGTTCGCCATGACGATCTCCCCTTACCTTCCTCGACGGCCGGCCCGCGCCGGGAACCCGCCCGGGCGCGGCGAACGCCGACCCAGCACGTCCCCGGCCCGGCCGCGCTTCCCGCGCGGTTGAACCGACCTAATTCCGCGCCCGCGACCGCAACCCGACCCGACCGCCGACCCGTCGGCATTGCCACCCGACTCTCGCCAGCGTCAATGTCGTTACGGCACCGGACCACCGCCGGCGCGCCGGCTGCCGCGCGGCACGGCGCCGCCCGGAGCCGGACCGCGCCCTGTGCCGGCGCATCAGAACAGCTCCACCCCGTTGCCCGCCAGCGCCGCGCGTTGCGCCCCGGCCTCCGGGCTGACCAGGAAGTGCTCCGCGATCACGCCGCGCGGCACGCCCACCCGCAGCTCGCCCTCGTAGTAGGCGATGCCGGCCAGCTCGCCCTCGCGACCCAGCACGCGCTCGTACAGGCGGTCGACGAAGGCCGCGTCGCTCAGCGTGCCGTCACCCGCGACGAACTCCGGCGACTGGGTGAACAGTTCCAGCAGGCCCACCAGCGGCAGCCGCCCGGCGTCGATGCCGTCGTTGTAGAAGATCAGCCCCGCTTCCTCGACGTCGCGCCCCAGCAGCGTCCGGTACGCCATCTCAATCAGCACCGCGTCGTACTCCGTGTGCGCCACGCCGCGCGCCGCGATCCCGGTGCCGCCGAGCGCGAACTCGGGCGAGCCCACCAGCGTCGTGACCATCCCCGCCGCCGTGACGCGCCCGGAATCCAGCTCCGCCGTCCAGTACGCCGACCCGCCCGCGTCCGCCGCCCGGCCCAACACGCCGGCGTAGGCGCGCTCCACCACCGCCGCGCTCGACAGCCCCGCGGCCGCCGCGCGTCCTTCCGGGCTCGCCGCCAGCGTGTCGGCCACGTCCCGCAGCCCGCCCGACTGCTCGATGCCGTCGATCTGGTAAGACAACCCCAGCGGGTCCGCCTCGCGCCCCAGCAGCCCGCGGTACAGGTGCGCCACCCCCACCGCCAGCGAGTCCGTGAAGTAGTCCACCGTGCCGTCGGCGAAGATTACCCGCTCCACCCCGGACCAGCTCGTGGTGCCGCTGCCGTCGGCGAAGCGGAAGCCGGTCGCGGCCCCGGCGCCGTCGCGCGACAGCGCCGCGGCGACGTCGGGCACCAGCGCGCCGTTGCCGCGCCCCACGCCGGACCCGTAGTTGACCGTGTCGAACCCGGCGCCGCCCAGCACGCTGTCCAGCCCCGCCGAGGGGGTGAAGAAGTCGTCGCCCAGCCCGCCCGCCAGCACGTCCGACCCGTTGCCGCCGCGGAGCTGGTCGGCGCCGCCGCCGCCGTCGACGTAGTAGCTCAGCCCCGCCAGCGGCGCGGTCAGCAGGTCGTCGCCCGCGGTGCCCAGGCTCACCGCCCGGAACGCCTCGCCCAACTGCGCGCCGGTCGTCAGGTCGCGCACGTCGAAGAACAGGCCGGCGCCCGCCACCAGCGTGATGCCCTCGTCGTCGAAGCGGCTGCGCCCCCCGCTCGGCGTGCCGCCCGCGTCCTCCCCCTGCACCCGCAGCGCCAGCCCGGGCTCGAAGCTCGTGGTGTCCTGGATGCTGCCGTCGCCCACCAGCGCCGGATCGAAGGTCAGCCGCACCTGCCCCGCGTAGTTGGCGCCGACGTTCACCACGTCGGCCCCCGAACCCAGGTCCGAGCTGTCCTCCCCGTCGGTGGACACGTTCAGCGCCGCCGTATCGTCGCCGCCGTAGCCGAGCACGATGTCGTTGCCGCCGTTGCCGGCGATCGTGTCGTCGCCGTCGAGCGCCAGGATCAGGTCGTCTTCGGCGCCGCCGCTGAGGACGTCGTCGCCGTCGGTGCCGTTGAAGAGCGCCATACGCGTGAATCCTTTCCCCGCCGGCCCACCGGGCGCCGTCGCCCTCCCGGGGCGCGCCGCCGCGCCGCGCGACATCGCGGCGGAGGTACGGCCCGGCGCGGCGCCCGCCGGACGCGAATCGTCCGGCGCGACTTCCATACCATGAGTTGCATACAGGGGTAAGAACAGGTCGAAAACGGGAAGCCGTGCCGGACGCGGCGCGGCGGGACGAACGCGACGACGCTGACGGACCCGCTCCGGCAACTGTCGGTCACGGCGGCGCGCCGGGCAACGCGGCGCCGTCGCGAGCGGCTCCCCCCGAACCACCGACCCCCGCGCGTCCGGCGCGACGCCGGGACACGACGCCCGCCCAGCACGGCTGGGAGCCTAACCCGACCCCGTGCCGGGCTGCGGCGCGTGCGGCCGGCCCGCCCAGGTCAGCCGGCCGGCGGCGTCCCCTCGGCGACCAACCCTCCGCCGGCGGCTCCGCGGTTCACGCAAACGGTTCCGGAGCGCGGCCGGTCCCGGGTGGCGCGCCGCCGGCCTCCGCGGTGGCGCGGCGAACCTCCTCGGCGATCTCGCGCCGCCGGGCCCAGCCGTGGCGCTCGGCATCGGTCCCGTCGCGCGGCCGCGCCATCTCCGCCCGTCGCCGGCCCGCCCCCGTTCCGGCTCCGCCGCCCGTGCTTACGTGCGGCATGGACGCGTTCTCCCCGGGCGTCGCCGCCCGCCCGCCGGCCTCACCCCGCCGCGCAGCGGTTGCAAACCCCCTCCACCTCCACCGTCGCCCGCACCGCCCGGAAGCCAGCCTTCGCCGCCGCCGCCGCCACCGCGCGCGTCACCGCCGCGTCGGTCACCTCGCGCGTGGCGCCGCAGCTGCCGCAGATCAGGAACTGGTGCGGGTGGGCGTGGCCGCCGGGGCCGGGATCGTGGCCGTGCTCGCCGTCGGTGCAGCCGACGAAGGCGTTCAGCCGCTCCACCTTGTGCACCAGCCCCTGCTCCAGCAGGAAGTCCAGCGCCCGGTACACCGTGGGCGGCGCCGCCCCCGGCCGGTCGCGCTTGAGCCGGTCGAGCAGCGCGTAGGCGCCCACCGGCGCTTCGGCGTCGAGCACCAGCGCCAGCACCTGCCGCCGCAGCGGGGTCAGCCGCGCGCCGCGCGCCGCGCAGGACGCCGCCGCCCGGTCCAGCACCCCGTCCGCCATTTGGAACTCCCCGCTTCCCGCCGAATCCGCCCGAGCCCCCATATGGGGCCGCATGACCGCCGCGCCCAACCCGCCCGCCCCCGCCCAAGTCACCCCGGTCGGCACCCCGGCCGCCACGCCCGCCGAGGCGGCCCGCTTCCTCGATCGCCTGCGCTTCGACGCGCGCGGCCTGGTGTGCGCGGTGGCGCAGCAGCACGACACCGGCGAGGTGCTGATGCTCGCCTGGATGAACCGCGAGGCCGTGACGGAAACCCTGCGCACCGGCCGCGTCACCTACTTCTCCCGTTCCCGCAACGCGCTGTGGCGCAAGGGTGAAACCTCGGGCCAGATGCAGCACCTGCGCGAGCTGCGCCTAGACTGCGACGGCGACGCGGTGCTGGCGCTGGTGGACCAAGCGGGGGTCGCCTGCCACACCGGCCGCCGTTCCTGCTTCTCCTGGGCACTGCGCGGCGGCGAGGTGACGGCCATCGCCGCGCCGGAGACCGACCCGGAAACCCTGTACGGCGCCGGGCACGCGCGCGCCGGGTAGCCGGGGGCCGGACCCTCGATCGCGCCGACCGGGCAGCGGGCCGGCCTTATGCTCCGCGTCGTCCCACCCCGCCCGGACCGCCCGCGCCCGATGTTCATGCCGCCCGACACTCCGATCCGCCGCGCGTTCACCCGGCGACCGTCGTCCGACGCGAGCGGGGCGATCGTCGAACCGTGATCGTCCGGCTTCCCGGCGCGGCCCGGCGCGGCCGCCCGCGCCGCGACGCGGTTCAGGCCGGCGTCGCCGCGCGTCGTTCCGGGCACGACCGCGAGGCCGGGTTCGGGGCCTCGGCGGAGGAACGGTCCGCGCCGGGGGGGGCGCGCCGCGCTCCCAGGGCGGCGGTCAGTTCAGGACGACGCAGTTGAGCGTGATCCGCAGGACGGACAGCTGGGTCATGACCTGCGGGGCGTTCGCCGCGGCGGAATTGGAAGCCGAGAAGCCCAGGACCTTGGCCCCGTCCAGCTCGTAGCGGGTCACGGTCCCGGGGCCGGAAGGCTGCGCCGCCGCCGGGACGGTGATCACCGTCCCGCGCGACGCGGCGGACCCGGTCTCGCCCTGCCGCGTCCAATCCGGCAGGAACGCGTCGAGGGGACGCAGCACGCCCAGCGAAACGGAAACGTCGGCCCCGGCGTCCCCGCGCTGGTCCAGCGAGCGGGACACGGCGACGGACAGCTCGTCCACCTAGTATTCGCGCGGACTTCCCCCGCCGGGCGACTCCAGCGCGAAGGTGGCGGGCGTGGCCGGCGCCGCCTGCTCCGCGGGGGCGGCCTCGACCACCGGCGCCTGCGCGACCGCCGACCCCGCCGCGGCCAGCACGAGGCAGAAGGGCAGCGGCATCGTCCGGCGCTTCATCGGAACTCTCCTGCGAACGGCGCCCCCGGGTCGGGGACGGCCGGTTCCATGCCGCGCGCGCCGCGCGGGCGGCAGGGTACCGCGTCGTACCGCGTCGTTCCGCGCCACTTCCGTGGCGGGCCGGTGGTCCGGTGTTGGGTCGGCCGCGGCCGGGGAAGGCCGCCCGCTTCCGCGCGCGGCGTCGCCTCACCGCGAGGCGGTCAGCCGCAGCCCGACCACCCCCGCCACGATCAGCGCCGCGCTCGCGATCCGCCACGCCCCCACCGACTCGCCCAGCAGGAACACGCCCGCCGCGAAGCTGCCCACCACCCCGATCCCGGTCCACACCGCGTAGGCGGTGCCCAGCGGCAGGGAGCGCAGGGAGAAGGTCAGCAGCAGGAAGGAGGCGAGCGACGACAGCATCGTCACCGCGGCCCAGCCGAGCTGGCGCAGCCCGTCGGACTGCTTGGCGCTGTAGGACCAGACCATCTCCAGCAAGCCGGCCGTGACCACCATCAACCAAGCCATGCCCACTTCCCCGCCTCGCCGGCCCTCGTTTCCGGGCTGGACGAGCCCGGTGCGGGACGGCAACGCCGGAACCCCCGCGGGCGATGCGGTCCGGCGATCGACCGCGGGCCGCTATCCCGGGCGGGCGTGGTCTCCTAATGAGCGGGCATGCTGCCAGCTCGAGTGCCTCCAGCCCCCGGCGCTCCCCACCCCGGTGTCGCGGGACCCGGCACGGCCGGCCCCGACGGCGCCATCCCCGGGGATGCGACGATCCCGTCGCCGTCGCTCCCCGCGACCCCGCCCCCGGTGCCGCCGCGCGCCGCCGGCCGCGCGTGACGCTGATCTACCTCGTCGCCGGCGAGTCCTCCGGCGACACCCTCGGCGCCCGCCTCGCCGCCCGCCTGCGCGAGCGCCGCCCCGACATCAGCTTCGCCGGCGTCGGCGGCGAGCGCATGGCCGAGGCCGGCATCCCTTCCCTGTTCCCGATGCGTGAGCTGGCGCTGATGGGCCTGCTCGAGGTCCTGCCCAACCTGCGCCGCCTAAGCCGCCGCCTCGACGAGACCGCCGCGGACGTCGCCGTTCGCCGCCCCGCCGCACTGGTGACCATCGACAGCCCCGGCTTCACCCTGCGCCTCGCCGCCCGGGTCCAGTCCCTCGGCATCCCGGTGATCCACTACGTCGCCCCGCAGGTCTGGGCCTGGCGCCCCGGCAGGGTGCGCGAGATCGCCCGACGGGTGGACCGCATCCTCGCCCTGCTGCCCTTCGAACCGCCCTTCTTCGAGCGCGCCGGCATCCCCGTCACCTTCGTCGGCCACCCCGTGCTGGAATCCGGCGCCGACGCGGGCGACGCCGCCCGCTTCCGCGCCGCCCACGGCCTCGCGGCCGGCGAGCGCGTGGTGGTGGTCATGCCCGGCAGCCGCCGCACGGAAGTCTCCCGCCTGCTGCCCGTCTTCGGCGAGGCCCTGCGCCGCGCGGCCCGTGCCGTCCCGGGCCTGCGCCCCGCCCTGCCGCTCGCCGGCCCGGTCGAGGACGCCGTGCGCGAAGCCGCCGGCGGCTGGGACCCGGCCCCGATCCTGCTGCGCGACCCGGCCGACAAGCACGACGCCTTCGCCGCGGCGCGGATCGGCGGCGCCGGCCTGATCAAGTCCGGCACCTCGTCGCTGGAGGTCGCGCTCGCCGGCGTGCCGATGGCGGTGGGCTACCGCGTCAACCCGCTCACCGCCGCGGTCGTCCGCCGCCTCATCACCGTGCGCCACGCGTCCATCGTGAACCTGCTGGCGGACGCGGCGATCATCCCCGAATACCTGCAGGAGCGCTGCACCCCCGCGTTGCTGGCCGCCGAGCTGGTCCGCCTCCTCGGCGATCCGGCCGCCGCGGCGGCGCAGCGGAGCGGCTGCGCGCGCGTGCTCGGCGCCCTCCGCCCCCCCGGCGGCGCCACCCCCAGCGCCGCGGCCGCCGACGCCGTGCTGGCCACCCTGGACCGAGGCGCGCCCCCCGCCGTGACCGCCGCGCCGTGACCCGCCTCCCCGTCAGCCCCGGCCTGCGCGCCCTGCTGCTCGCCGCCCCCGCGGCCTTCCTCGCCGTCCTCCTGCTGGCCGGCCTGCCCGCCTCCACCGCCGCCCTGGTCGGCTGGGACGCCGGCCTGCTCGCCTACCTCGCCGCCTCGTTGCGCGTGGCGCTCACCGCCAGCCCGGCCGAAGCGCGGGCGCGGGCCGAGGCGCTCGACCAGGGCCGCTGGCGCATGCTCGCCGCCACCCTGGCCGCCGTGCTGGTTTCGCTGGGCGCGGTGATGCTCGACCTCGCCGGCCGCGGCACCGACCCCTGGCGCGTCGCCCTGGCGCTGCTCACCGTGCTGCTGTCCTGGTGCTTCGTGCACGTCCTCTTCGCCAACCACTACGCCCACGAGCACCGGCTGCGCGGCGGCATCGACTTCCCCGGCGGCGACGGCGACCCCGACCTCGGCGAGTTCCTCTACCTCGCCTTCACCGTCGGCATGACCGCCCAGGTGTCCGACGTCACCACCGCCTCGCCAACGATGCGCCGCCTGGTCCTGGCGCACGGGCTGGTGTCCTTCCTGTTCAACGCGGCGGTGGTGGCGGCCGCGGTGAACATCGTCGCCGGGCTGGCGAACTAGCGGCGCGCCGCACCCCGCGCTTCCCGCCCGCAGTTCACAGCGCCGCCGCCACCGCGTCGCGCGTCGCCGCCACCGCCTCCTCCACCCGCAGCGCTGCGTCCAGCGCCGCCCGCCCGCCCGCCCCGTCCGCTTCCACCGGCCCCCCGTCCAGGCAGGCGCGCGCGAAGCTCGCGTGCTCGGCTTCCAGGCTGTCCCGATCCGCCCACGAGCTCCGCGCCGCCCCGAAGCCCGGCACCTCCGCCACCGCCTCGCCCGCGCCGCGCCGCACCACCTCCATGGTCCGGCCCAGGAAATCCATCCCCAGGTAGCCTTCCGTCCCGAACAACCGCAGCCGCCGCTCCATCACCAGGCTCACCCGGCTCGCCGTCAGCGTCGCCACGCCGCCGTTGCCGAAGCGCAGCCGGGCGTTGCAAACGTCCGTCCGCCCGCTCAGCACCGCGCTGCCCACCGCGTCCACCCCCACCAGCGGCGCCCCGAACACGGTCAGCATCAGGTCGAGGTCGTGAATCATCAGGTCCAGCACCGCGCTCACGTCCAGCGACCGCGCCCGGTACGGGGCGATCCGCACCGCTTCCCCGTACACCGGCCGCCCGATCCGCGCCGTCACGCCGCCCTCTTCCCGCAACGCCGCCATCCCGGCCGAGAACCGTTCGAGCTGCCCGACCTGCAGCACCCGCCCCGCCCGCCCCGCCAGGGCGATCAGTTCGTCCGCCTCGGCCAGCGTCGCGCACACCGGCTTCTCCACCAGAACGTGCCGCCCGGCTTCCAGCGCCGCTCCCGCCAGCGCCCGGTGGTGCGCCGTCGGCGCCGCCACGATCACCGCGTCCGACGCCGCGATCAGCGCCTCCGCCCCCATCGCGGGCGCGCCGCATTCCGCCGCCACCGCGGCCGCCCGCGCCGGGTCGGCGTCGTGCACCCCCGCCAGCGCCGTCCGCCCGCCGCCCGCCGCCTTGAGCGCGTGGAACCGCCCGAAATGCCCGACCCCGAGCACGCCCAACTTCAGCCGCATCCCGCCCCCACACTCATCCCCGAGCGGCACCTGCCTAGCAGCAATCCCCGCTCGCTTGCATCACGGGCGCGCGGAACGCATGGTCCGCCGCCTCACGCACCACCCCCCTCCGCCTCCCCGCCCCGCGGGGACGCGGCGGCGGCAGACAAGGGGTCCCTCCGGGCCATGCTCTACTTCGCGCGGTGGAAGGTCGCCGCGATCCTGGGCGTCATCGCGCTGGGCGTCCTCCTCGCGCTGCCCTCCGTCCTGCCCCGCTCCGTCCTCCCCGACGGCTTGGCGCGGCGCGTTTCGCTCGGCCTGGACCTGCGCGGCGGTTCCTACCTGCTGCTCGAGGTCGACGTCGCCACCGTCGCCCGCGACCGCCTCGAAGGGCTCGCCGACGCCGCCCGCACCCGCCTGCGGGACGCCAACCTCGGCTACACCGCGCTCGCCACGGACGGGCCCGCCCGCCGCCTGACCCTGCGCCCGCGCGACCCCGCCCAGGCCGCCGCCGTCACCGCCGCCCTGCGCGACCTCGCCAACCCCGTCCCCCTCGGCGCCGGCGCCACCGCCCCCGACATCGAGGTCGCCGCCACCCCCGACGGCGCCATCGCCGCCACCGTCACCGAGGCCGGCCTGCGCGCCCGCGCCTCGGCCGCCGTGGACCAGTCCGTCGAGATCGTGCGCCGCCGCGTCGACGAGACCGGCGTGGCCGAGGCCCTGGTGGCCCGCCAGGGCGAGCGCCGCGTCCTGGTCCAGCTCCCCGGCGTCGAGGACCCCGCCCGCATCAAGCAGCTGCTCGGCCGCACCGCCAAGATGACCTTCCACCTCCTCGACGAGAACGCCAACCCGCTCGCCGCCGTGCCCCCCCCGGGCGTGCAGTTCCTGTCCGGCGAGCCGGCGGGCGGCCAGCCCGCGCCCCGCTACGCCGTGCGCCGCCGCGTCGAGGTGGACGGCGCCGCGCTCACCGACGCGCGCGCCGGCCAGGACTCCCAGACCCGCGAGTGGGTGGTGAACTTCACCTTCGACGGCGTCGGCAGCCGCCGCTTCGCCGACATCACGCGCGCCAACGTCGGCCGCCCCTTCGCCGTGGTGCTCGACGACCGCGTCATCACCGCCCCCAACATCCGCGAGCCCATCACCGGCGGGCGCGGCCAGATCTCGGGCTCCTTCACCGCCCAGTCCGCCAACGACCTCGCCGTGCTGCTGCGCGCCGGCGCCCTGCCCGCGCCGCTGACGGTCGTGGAGGAGCGCACCGTCGGCCCCGAGCTCGGCGCCGACGCCATACGCGCCGGCCTGCTGTCGCTGCTGGCCGGCGCCATCTTCGTGTTCCTCTACATGGGCCTCGCCTACGGCCTGCTCGGCTGGTTCGCCGTGGTCGCCCTGCTGGTCAACTTGGTGCTGATGCTGGCCGCCTTGTCGCTGCTCCAGGCCACCCTCACCCTGCCCGGCATCGCCGGCGTGGTGCTCACCCTGGGCACCGCGCTGGACGCCAACATCCTGATCAACGAGCGCATCCGCGAGGAAACCCGCGCCGGCCGCCCGCCCGCCTCCGCGTTGGAGGCCGGCTTCACCAAGGCGTCGGGCACCATCATGGACTCCAACCTGACCAACCTGATCGCCATGGCCTGCCTGTTCGCCTTCGGTTCGGGCCCGGTTAAGGGCTTCGCGGTTACCGTGGCGATCGGCACCGTGGCGCAGATGTGGACCGCCACCACGCTGGTGCGGCTGATGGTGTCGTGGTGGTTCCGCGCCCGCCGTCCGCGCGCCCTGCCCGTCTGAGCGCGAAAGGAGACGCACCCGCCATGCTCCGTCTGCTCGGCCGACCGCTGTTCCGCCTGGTCCCCGACGACACCGCCATCCCCTTCATGCGCGGCCGCCACCTCGGCCTGCTGGTCTCGGCCGTGCTGTCCACCCTGTCGGTGATCCTCGCCGTCACCCCCGGGCTGGAGCGCGGCATCGACTTCCGCGGCGGCATCGTCATGGAAGCCCGCACCCCCGGCCCGGCCGACCTCGGCGCCGTGCGCGCGGCGGTGTCCGGCCTGAACCTCGGCGACGCCGGCGTGCAGCAGTTCGGCGACGCCGACACCGTGCTCATCCGCCTGCCCGTGCAGGGCGAGGAGAGCGGCACCCAGGCCGCCGTCAACCGCGTCCGCGCCGCCCTCGACCAGCTCGCCCCGGGCACCCGCATCCTGCGCACCGAGGCGGTGGGAGAGCGCGTGTCCGACGAGCTGTTCCGCGGCGGCCTGATCGCCCTGGCCATCTCGCTCGGCGCGATGCTGCTCTACATCTGGTTCCGCTTCGAATGGCAGTTCGCCGTCGGCGCCGTGGTCACCCTGATCCTCGACGTCACCAAGGTGGTCGGCTTCCTCGCGGTGACGCGGCTGGAGTTCAACCTCACCACCACGGCGGCGATCCTGACCATCATCGGCTTTTCCGCCAACGACAAGGTCGTGGTGTACGACCGGATGCGCGAGAACTTGCGCAAGTTCAAGGCGATGCCGCTGCGGGCTCTGATCGACCGCTCGATCAACGAGACCCTGAACCGCACGCTGGGCACCTCCATGACGCTGCTGCTGGCAGCGTTGCCGCTGGCGATCTTCGGCGGCGACACCCTGGCCGGCTTCGCCTGGACCATGCTGTTCGGCATCATCATCTCCGCCTCGTCCTCCATCTTCATCGCGGCTCCCATCCTTCTGTTCCTGGGGGATAAACGCCTGCGCGCCGGCCCCGTGGCGCAGCCCGGCGGCCCGGCCCCCGCCGGCGCCATCCCGGCGGAACCCGGTGCGCCCGCACCCCGCGCGCTCTCGGCCGGCGCACCCCGCACCCCGCCGCTGGTCGCGCCGCCCGGCGCCCCGGTCGGCCGATGACCCGGTCCGCCGATGAGCGGCCCCCGCCAGCCGACGGGTCTCGCCGCGTCGCAACGACGCGCCGCACCCTCCTCGCCGGCCTCGCCGCCGGGGCGCTCCCGGGCATCGCCCTGGCCGCCGCGCCGTCCGTGCCGGCCACGCCGGCGCTGGCCGCGACCGGTCCGGGAACCGGCGCGGGCCCGGTGACCCTGGTCACCGGCGCCGCCGAGGGCAGCCCAGCCGACCAGTGGGTGCGCGCCTTCGCCCCGTTCCTGGAGCGCCACCTGCCGCGCCGCCCGGTCGCCGTGGCCAACCGCCCCGGCCTGGACGGCCTCGCGGCGCTGGGCGACCTCGCCGGTGGCACCATCCGCACCGGCGGCGCGAGCAATGCCGGCGGCACCGCCCTCGGCCATGCGCTGACGCCCGACCTGCTGGCCCGGATCGTCGAGCGGGACGCCGCCGCGCTGCTCGGCCGCCTGCGCTTCCTGGCCGCGGTGTCGGAGGAGCCGCTGGTGCTCGCCATCCCGCCGGACACCGACCTGGCGGCGCTGCGCCGCCCCGGCCCCGCCGGCGTGCTGGCGCTGCCGCCGGCCGGCTCCGCCGCCGCGCTGGCCGCCCCGGCGCTTCTCGGCGCGCTGAACCTCGTGCCGCTGCACTTCCCTTCGGCCGCCGCCGCCCGGCAGGCCGCCCTGGCCGGCAACGTCGCCGCGGCGCTGGTGCGGACCTGCGACGCGGCGGCGTCGTTGCGCGACGGCCGACTGCTGGCGCTGGGCATCGCCGCGTCCGGCCGCTGCCCGCTGTTCCCGGAGGTGCCCACCCTGGCCGAGCTGGGGATCGCCCTGGTCGCCTCCGCCCGGCGCGGCTTCGTGCTGCCGGCGTCCACCCCCGCCGCCGAGGCCCGCACCCTGGCCGACGCCCTGCGCGCCGCCGTGGCCGACCCCGAGTACGTCGCCCAGGCCGAGGCGCTCGGCACCCTGCCGCGCTTCGGCGACGAGGCGGACTGGACCGCCCGCGTGCGCCGCGACCTCGCCGTCCTCGGCCAGCGCTGGCGCGCCGAACCCTGGCTGACCGCCGCCCGCTGAGAACACGCCGAACCGGCGCCGATCGTCCGATGACCCGTGACCGACTCTGGTCTCCGCTGGTTCCGGCGCGGGACCAGGGGGCCCTTGCCCCTCCGGACACCCCGCGAGGACCCCGAGGCTCCTCGACCTCCCATCCGTACAAAGGTGCCCGTGCGGACGGGAGGTCACCCCCTGTCCGTCCGGGCAAACTGCATGGCGAGGGTCCGGGGGTCCCCGCGGGTCCCCGGCGGGGTGTCAGGGGCGGAGCCCCTTGCCCACGTCGAACTAGTGAGAACCCGAGTCGGCCACGGGCCATCCGGCGACCGACCGAGTTCCGACGCCGCGCACGCAGTTTTCGAGCACGATTGCCTCGGTTCTGGAGAGGAATCCCGTCTTTCAGGACGAACGTTTGCATCCGCGCGGGTTCGCCGGTAGGAGATGCACGCGATCCACGCACCGAGGAGCTTCCCGTTCCCCCACCGGCCAGTCACGTCGTCGTGGGCTCGATCCTCGTGCTCGCGCGTGACGCGGCGACGGGAACCGTGCTGCTGGACGCGCTCGCGGCGGCCGGGGCGGGTGACGGCGCGCGCAGCGTGTCCTCCGCGCGAGAGGCGCTGGCCGCGGTGCTGGCGCCCGGCACGCCGCCGCGGCTGCTGATCCTGGACGCCGGCGCCAGTGGTCGCGACCTGCACGCGCTGCGCCGGGCTGCCTCCGACCCCTTCGCGGCGACCCGCCTCGTGCCGCTGCCGCCGGACTGGCCGCGCGGTGCGCCCGACCTGGCGGCCGTGCTGGCAGCGCTTTCCCCCGAACCGCCGCCCCCCCTCGCGCCGGCGCGCGACGCGGCGTCGCTGCGGCGGGGACTGGCGCTGGGCGAGATCGCCGTGCGCTTCCAGCCGATCGTGCGGATCGCCGACCGCCTGCCCGTGGCGGTGGAAGCGCTGGCCCGCTGGGACGCGCCGCACGCCCCCCTCGGCCCCGACGACTTCGTGCCGCTGGCCGAGCGCGCCGGCATGGGCTCGGCGCTCTCGGCCGCCGTGGCGCGGCGCGCGACGGCCGAGTTAGCCCCCCTCTTCGGCACCCTCGCCTGCCGGCTGGCGGTCAACCTGCCGCTGCGAACCCTGCTGGACCCCGCCTCGCGCGACTGGCTGTCCCGGGCGGCGCGCGACGCCGGCTTGCGCCCGGGCGCGCTCACCCTGGAGCTGACCGAGACCACGCCCGTGCGCGACCGCGCCCTGCTGCGCCGCGCCCTGCACCGCCTGCGCGATGCCGGCCTGCCCGTGACCCTGGACGACCTGTGCCTGGACGACGGCCGCGACGCGCTGCTGGACCTGCCCTTCGCGGGTTTCAAGCTGGACCGCAGCGTGGTCGCCGCCATGCCGCGCAGCCACCGCGCCCGGCGCGAGGTCGCGCGGCTGGTGCGGCTGGCGGAGCGGCGCGGCATGACCGTCACCGCCGAGGGCGTGTCCGGCCGGGCCTCGTGGCGGGCGGTGGCCGCGGCGGGCGCGCACCTGGCACAGGGCTTCGCGGTCGGCCGGCCGGTGATGGCCTCGCTGCTGCCGGCCTGGTCGCGCGCCTGGGCGCAGGCCTGGGCCCGCCCGCTGTCCCGGGGCGGCTACCCCGGCTGACGCGGCGCACGCGCGCGCCAGGCGGCGGACCGGCCGAGGGCCGCGAAACGGGGAACGCCACCCCCGGCCCGGATGGCACCGCGCGCGGGAATAGCATTGCCCGCCCGGACGGCACGATCCGGGAGAATGCCATGGGCGGTCCGGCGGAATCCCTTGCGGAAAGCCTGCGGAAAACAGTACGTTGTCCGGATCAGCCGCCCGGATCGCGCCCGCCGCGCGATCCCGGTAAGGAAGTAAGATAGTAAGGGAGTAAAGAATTAAGGCGCTCACCCCGCGTCGGGGAACACCGGCGGGGTCCAGCCGCGCCCCGGCACGGCGGCGAGCAGGGCGCGGGTGTAGGGGTCGCGCGGGTCGCCGAACACCGCTTCCGCCGGACCCTCCTCCACCACCACGCCGTCGCGCATCACCGCCACCCGGTCGCAGATTTGTGCCGCCACCCGCAGGTCGTGGGTGATGAACAGCATGGACAGGCCGAGCCTGCCGCGCAGCTCCGCCAGCAGCCGCAGCACCTGCGCCTGCACGGACACGTCCAGGGCGGACACCGCCTCGTCGGCCACCAGCACCTCCGGCCGCAGCGCCAGCGCCCGGGCCAGGCCGATGCGCTGGCGCTGGCCGCCGGAGAACTCGTGCGGGAAGCGGTGCATGGAATCTGCGCGCAGCCCGACCAGCCCGAACAGCTCGCGCGCCCGCTCGAAGGCCTCGGCGCGCGAGATGCCGTGCAGCATCGGCCCCTGCGCCACCAGCTCGCCGGCGCGGCGCCGCGGGTTGAGCGAGGCGTAGGGGTCCTGGAACACCATCTGCACCCGGTGCGCCTCGCGCCGCAGCCGCCGACGCGACAGCGCGGCGAGGTCGAGCGCGCCGTCGCGCCCTTGCAGCCGGATGCAGCCGGAATCCGGGTCCAGCAGCCGCAGCACGCAGCGCGCCAGGGTGGATTTGCCCGACCCGCTCTCGCCCACGATCCCCAGCGTGCCACCGCGCGGCAGGATCAGCGACACGTCGGACACTGCCCGCACGACGCGCCGGCGCCGTCCGAGCAGCCCGCCCGAGCGGTAGGACTTGCTCACCCCCGCCAACGTCAGGATCGGCGCCGCCCCGGCCGGAGCCGCCGCGCGCGGGCCGGCCCGCAGCGGCGGTACCGCGGCGATCAGCGCCCTGGTGTAGGGGTGCTGCGGCCGGTTCAGCACCGCTCCCGCCGCGCCCTGCTCCATCACCTCGCCGCCGCGCATCACCGCGACCCGGTCGGCGATCTCGGCCACCACGCCGAAATCGTGGGTGATGAACAGCACCGCCGTGCCGCGCCGCCGCTGCAGGTCGCGCACCAGCGCCAGGATCTGCGCCTGCGTGGTCACGTCCAGCGCCGTGGTGGGCTCGTCGGCGATCAGCACCGCCGGCTCCAGCGCCAAGGCCATGGCGATCATCGCGCGCTGCCGCTGCCCGCCCGACAGCTCGTGCGGGTAGGCGCGCATCGCCGCCGGCGGGTCGGGGATGCGCACTTCCTCCAGCAGCGCCAGCACGCGGCGCTCGATGGCGGCCCGGCCCAGCGCGGTGTGCGTGGTGAACATCTCGCCGACCTGGTCGCCCACCGTGCGCAGCGGGTTGAGCGCCGTCATCGGCTCCTGGAAGATCATCGCCACCCGCGCGCCGCGCACCCGGCGCATCTCCGCCTCCCCCAGCGCCAGCAGGTCCGCCCCGTCCAGCAGCACGCGGCCGGCCTCCACGCGCAGGGTGTCCGGCAGCAGCCGCATCGCCGTGTTGGCCAGCACCGACTTGCCCGACCCGCTCTCGCCCACCACGCACAGGATCTCGCCCGGCGCCACCGCCAGCGAGACGCCGCACACCGCGTGCGAGCGGTCGGCGCCGGGCGGCAGCCGCACGCTCAGCCCCTCCACGGCCAGCCCGCCGGCGGGCGCCGCGCTCAGCGCCGCTCGCCCAGGCGCGGGTTCAGCGCGTCGTTCAGCCCCTGGCCGGCCAGCGACACCGCCAGCACGGTCAGCAGGATCGCCACGCCGGGGATGGCCGAGACATACCACTGCACCCGCAGCACGCCGCGCCCGGCGCCGATCAGGTTGCCCCACGACGCCACGTTGGGATCGGACAGGTTGAGGAACGCCAGCGCGCTTTCCAGCAGGATGGCGACCGCCATCACCACCGACGCGTAGACGATCACCGGCGGCAGCGCGTTGGGCAGGATCTCGCGGAAGATGATCCGCGCGTCGCCCATGCCCAGCGTGCGGGCCGCCTGGACGAACTCCCGCGCGCGCAGGGTGAGGAACTCCGCCCGCGTCAGCCGCGCGGTGGCCGGCCACGACACCGCGCCGATGGCCAGCGTCACAGTGCCGATGTCGGAGCCGAACACCGCCACCAGCACCAGCAGCAGCAGGAAGCTGGGCAGCGTCTGGAACGCTTCCGTCACCCGCATCAGCACGTCGTCCACCCAAGCCCCGTGGTAGCCCGCGAAGGCGCCGACCACGACGCCGACCGTCACCGAGACCACCGTGGCCACCAGCCCGATAAGCAGCGACACGCGGGAGCCGTGGAACACCTGGGCGGCGATGTCGCGGCCGCTGTTGTCGGTGCCGAGCGGGAAGCGCGGGTCGGCCCCGGGCCATTGCAGCGGCCGGCCCGCGAGCCCGAGCGGATCGGCCGGGAACAGCAGCGGCGCGCTCAGCGCCGCGCCGAGCACGAGCAGCAGCAGGGCCAATCCCAGCAGGGCGGCGGGGTTGCGCGCGTAGCGGCGCAGGGCGCCCATCAGCGCGCCCTCATCCCCGCTGGCCGGGGCGCTGCGCCGGGCACCCGCCGCCCGGTCCTCAGCCACCGCCGACGATGCGCGGGTCGAGCCGCGCGTAGAGCATGTCCACCGCGAAGTTCACCGCGATCACCAGCAGCGCTGAGACGAACACCACGCCCAGCAGCGTGTTGAGGTCGCGCTGCACCACGCTCTCGTAGGCCAGCCGCCCCAGGCCGGGC
The DNA here is from genome assembly GCA_964243365.1 of uncultured Roseomonas sp. Lineage (GTDB taxonomy): Bacteria > Pseudomonadota > Alphaproteobacteria > Acetobacterales > Acetobacteraceae > Roseomonas. The sequence goes on from CAXTEL010000034.1 coordinate 24,471, forward strand.
AGCGCGAACACGCTTTCCACCACCACCGAGCCGCCGAGCATGGTGCCGGCCTGCAGCCCGATCAGCGTCACCGTCGGCAGCAGCGCGTTGCGCAGGGCGTGGCGCACCAGCACCGCGGTCTCGCCCAGGCCCTTGGCGCGGGCGGTGCGCACGAAATCCTGCGTCATCACTTCCAGCATGGAGGCGCGCATGATCCGCAGGTAGGTCGCCAGGAAGATCAGCGCCAGCGTCAGCGTCGGCAGCAGCAGGTGGGTCGCCACGTCCAGCGCGCGCCGCGGGCCGGTGTGGCCGGCGCCGACCTCCTCGAAGCCGCCCGGCGGCAGCCAGCCCAGGCGGACGGCGAACAGCACGATGCTCATCAGCCCGAACCAGAAGGCCGGGGTGGCGTAGAACACCAGCCCCAGCGTCGAGATCAGCGTGTCCGGCCAGCGGTTCACCCGCCGCGCCGCGAGCACGCCGAGCACCGTGCCGCCACTGAAGGCGAGACTCAGCGAGGCGCCCATCAACAGCAGCGTCGCCGGCAGCCGCTCGGCGATCACGCTCAGCACCGGCTTGCCGTAGATGGCGGAGTAGCCGAGGTCGAGCCGCACCAGCCGCCACATGTAGCGGCCGAGTTGCACCGGCACGGTGGCGTCCAGCCCGTAGAAGGCGCGCAGCTCGGCCAGCATCGCCGGGTCGCCGCCGCCCATCTGCGCGGCCAGCGCGTCCACCGTGTCCCCCGGCGCGAGCTGGAGCAGCAGGAACAGCCCGGCCAGGATGATCAGCAACGTGGGGACGCTCGCGGCCAGCCGCCGCAGCGCGAGGCCGAGGACGCGCATGATGATCGCTCCTGGAGGCGCTCAGGCGGGCGCGAGGAAGGTGTCGTGCCAGTCGCCCGAGCCCCAGCGCGGCGTGTTGCCGGCATTGCCGACGCGCCGGCTGACCACGGACTGGAACTCGCGCTCGGTGAGCATCCAGACCGGCAGCTCCTCGTTCACCGCCGCCGTCCACTCGGCGTAGAGCTGCTTGCGGCGCGCGGGGTCCAGCTCGGTGGCGGCGGCGTCGGTGAGATGATCGACGCGGTCGGACTGCCAGCCCCACTGGTTGGTCCACGGCGCGCCCTTCGGCGAGCCGGAACGGTACCACACCGCCGTCGAGACCGCCGGGTCGCCGCGGTACTGGTGCCAGCCGGTGGCGAGGTCGAAGTTCCAGTCGCGGTAGACCGTGCTCAGCGCCCCGGCGATATCGAGGTTGACCACCTCCACGCGTATGCCGATGGCCGCCAGCGACTGCTGGATGAAAGTGGCCAGCAGCGGCACGTCCTCGCCGTTCTGGATCGGCACCAGGCGCAGCGAGAAGCGCACGCCGCCGGCGCCGCGACGGAACCCCGCCTCATCGAGCAAGGCGTTGGCGCGGGCGCGGTCGAAGGGGTAGGGCGGCGCACCGCCGGGATAGAACGCGGTCGAGGAGGACGGGATCGGCCCCGTGGCCGGCCTGCCCTGCCCGTACAGGAAGTTCTCGATGAAGAACGGCACGTCGATGCCGTGCGCGATGGCGCGGCGCACGCGAACGTCGGCCAGCTCGCGGCGCCGGTGGTTGAACTCCAGCGTGTTGTTGAAGGCGTTCGCCTCCAGCCCCTTGGATGAGACGGTGAAGCGCGGGTCGGAGCGCAGCCGGTCCATGTCGGACATCGACAGGCCGTTGTAGGTGGACACCTGCACCTGTCCGGTCTCCACCGCCGCCGCCGCCGCGGAGCGGTCGGCGATGAAGCGCCACACCATGCGGTCCAGGTAGGGAAAGCCCTCGCGCCAGTGGTCGGGGTTGCGCTCGGCGATCACGTACTGGCCGCGCCGGTATTCCACGAACCTGAACGGACCGGTGCCGACCGGCGCGGTGTTGGCCGGGTTCTCCAGGACATTGGTGCCCTCGAACACGTGCCGGGGCGCGACGTAGCCGAGGTCGCACAGCGCGCGCAGCAGCAGGTCCAGCGGCATCGGGCGGTCGTAGCGGAACACCGCCGTGTGCGGGTCGGGCGCGTCCACCGCCGCGAGGTACTGCTGCAGCTGGGTGCCGTAGTTGAGGTGCTTCTTCCACAGCTCGGTCGCGGTGTACTGCACGTCGGCGCTCGTGAACGGCCCGCCGTCGTGCCAGCGCACCCCCTGCCGCAGCCGAAAGGTGATCGTCAGCCCGTCCGGCGCCGCGTCCCAGCCGGTGGCCAGCACACCTACGGGCCTACCGTCCGCGTCGAGGTCCACCAGCGCTTCCATCATCTTCGACGTGATGGCGTAGACGCCCGTCGAGGCGCGCAGCGCGGGGTTGAGGATGCGCTGCTCGCCCGACAGGTGGGCGGTGAGCACGCCGTCGCGGCGGGGCTCGGCCGCCGCCTGGGCGCCGGCGCCGCGCGGCATGAGCCCGCCGGCGGCGAGGGCGGAGGCGGCGAGGAGGGCGTCGCGTCGGAGCACGGTCATGGTGGTACCCGGTCCTGGTTGCGGCGCAGCGTAGCGGCTTCGCGGCCGAGCGGAAGCGCGGCGCCGCGGAACACGACGCGGGTCGGGCGGCGTTCTTGCTCGCGCGGGCACCGGGGCGCCGGTTCGGGTGGCGAGCGGACCACGGGCTGGGGAGTGAGCGGCGGGCCGACGCGGTGCCCTGTGCCGTGGCCTCACCGCTCGACGCTGCCGGCGTGCGGGGGAGATGTCGCCCGCGTCGGCCGAGCAGGCCGGTGCCGGCCGCGCCGCCGTCCGCGAGGGTGCCGTCTCCATCGGGGCACCCCCGGACACGGCCGTCGGCCGCGCGATGCCGGCCTCGTGCCGGCGGAACGCGGCGCGGATCCGGGCTTCGGTACGGAAGCGGCTTCAGGGCGTTTGCAGGATCGCGCCGGCCCAGCCGAGGCCGCGGTAGGTCTCGTACCCGGGGGTGCGATGGAAGGCGATGACGCGCCCGTGCGGGTCGAGCCGGCTTCCGCTCTTCCCCTCGGTCAGCTCGATCTTCTCGCTCAGCTCCCCCTTGCCGTCGGAGGAGGCGAGCACCTGTCCCTGCGCGTCGAGGATCAACACCCGGGAGCGTTCCGCTTCCCCGGGCGACAGCCTCACTCCTTCCACCACGCTGCGGGCCTGGGGCCGCCAGTCGAAGTGCACGCCCATCACGCCGATCGGCCGGCCGTGGGCCTCGCCGCCTTCGCGGATTGCGGCGGAGTAGACAGCCACCGGAGCACCGCCCAGGGTCGCGACCGGGGCGATGTCGGCCACCGCGTAGTCGTCGCCGCTCCGGGAGTGCAGCGCTTCGCGGAACCACCTTTCGCGGGACACGTCCGATCCGCGCACGTCCGGGTAGCGCTCCGGTCGGCCGTGGGCGATCACCCGCCCTTCGGGCGAGCAGATCCAGAGGTCGAGGTACACGGTGTAGGCCTGCAGGATCACGCCCAGCCGCCGCTCCGCCTCGTCGGTGAAAGCGGGGGAAGGTTCGGCGGCGGCGGCGACCACCGCCGCGTCGGTCGCCCACCAGCGCACGTCGCAGGTGCGCTCGTACAGGTTGCGGTCGATGATCTCGACGGCGTTGAGGCACAGTCCGATCAGGCGTTCCCCACGGGTTTCCGCCGCCATGCGCGTGCCCACGGCGGCGAGTTCGTCGAGGGCCGCGCGCAGCTCGCTTTCCATGTCGGCGGCGAGGCGCCCGATCTCCGCGCTCACCGCCTTGACCTCGGCGGCCACCACCGAGAAGCCCTTGCCGGCGTCGCCGGCCCGCGCCGCCTCGATGGTCGCGTTCAGTGCCAGGATGCGGGTCTGCCCGGTGATGTCCTGGATGGCGTGAGCCTTGCGCCTGGCCACCTCCGCCGCCTGCCGGGCCAGTGCCACGACGCGCTCCGGGGTTGCCCCGCCCTGGTCGCGCGTGGCCGTTGCCGCGTGCAGGGGCGCCTTCCGGAGCGGTGGGAGGAGCGAACCGTTCATCGGGTGACTTCCACTTGCAGCATCGGCCGGACGATCGGGATGGTGAGGACCCAGGGTGAAGAAGCCGTGAAGTGCGGGTGCGTCGCCCCGTGATGCCGGCCCGGACAGTGTCCGCGAACCAAGGGCGACATCGACTCCCACGTTGCGCCGGCCGATTGCCAGGACCGCTTCGGGTCGTGGACGGCGGTCCGGCCGGTAACGGCGCCTTCCCCACCGCGACTCGGGCGGGGGCCGGTCGAACCGTCAGAACACCGCCGCGAAGGGCAGCACCCGGATCGGGTCGCCGGGCGAGAGCGTCGTGGTCGCCTCGTCCAGCTCGGCGAAGGCGTCGGACTGCGTCAGCGAGGTCAGCAGCCCCGCCCCTTCGCGGGCGAACTTGTCTGCCCGCAGCGTGGCCCCCGCCTCGCGCAGCGTCACGCGCACGTACTCCCGCCGGCCCACCTTCTTGCGGTAGCTGAAATCCGCCACCGCCGGGAAGCGCGGCAGCGGCGCGGGGGTGGCGCCGGCCAGCCGCAGCACCACCGGGCGGGCGAGGTGCAGGAACGTGACCACCGCCGCCACCGGGTTGCCGGGCAGGCCGAGCACGGGGGTGCCGCGCACCATCCCCATCGCCGCCGGCCGGCCCGGCTTGATCGCCAGGCGCCAGAACACCAGCCGCCCGGACGCCTCGATGGCGCGGCGGACGTGGTCCTCGTCGCCGGTGCTGACGCCGCCCGAGGTCAGCAGCAGGTCGTGGCCGGCGGCGGCCGCGTCCAGCGCGCGGGCGGTCTCGGCGGCGCGGTCGGGCAGGATGCCGAGGTCGGTGGCCAGCGCCGGCAATCCCGCGAGCAGCGCCAGCAGGGTGAAACGGTTGCTGTCGTAGGTTTGCGCCCCGGCCAGCGCGCCGCCGGGCGCGACCAGCTCGTCGCCGGTGGAGAACACCCCCACCCGCGGCAGTGGCGCCACGGCCAGCACGGCGTGGCCCAGTGCCGCGGCGAGGCCGATCTCCGCCGGGCCGAGGCGCCGCCCGGCCGGCAGCGCCAGCGCGCCCCGCGCCAGGTCCTCGCCGGCGGGGCGGCAGTTGGCGCCGCGCCTAAGGCCGGGGGGCAGCAGCAGCATCCCGTCGCTCTCGCGCGCGTCCTCCTGCATCATCACCGTGTCGGCGCCGGCCGGCATCGGCGCGCCGGTTAGCACGCGCACCGCGCCGCCCGGAGGCAACGCGGGAGCGGCGTGCCCAGCGGCGGCGCGTCCGGCGAAGCGCAGGCGGGCACCGTCCGGGCCGAGTTCGGCGTGGGAGAAAGCGAAGCCGTCCACGGCGCTGTTGAAGAACGGCGGCAGGTCGCCGGGCGCCAGCAGGTCGCGGCGCAACACGCGGCCGCGCGCCGCGGACAGTGCCACGGATTCCTCACCCCCGAGCGGCGCGATGCGCTCGGCCACCAGCGCCGTGGCCTCGTCCGCCCCGAGCAGCGCGCCTCCGAAGGCGAAGCAGTCGTCGCTCAGCTGGGCCATGCGGCGGCGTGCTCCAGCAGCAGGTCGGCCACGGCGTCGGGGTCGTCCAGCGGCGCGCGCGGCAGGTCGCCGGGCGGCGGCACGTCGGAAGCCACGGCGCGGATGGCGGGGTCTTCGGGGTGCAGCCAGGGCTTGCCGTTGGCGGCGCGGTGGATCTCGATCTTGGGCAGGGCGGATCGCTTGAAGCCTTCCACGATCACCAGGTCCACGGGCGACAGCCGGCCCAGCAGCTGGGCAAGGTCGGGCTCGGGGGCGCCGCGCAGCTCGGTCATCAGCGCCCAGCGGTTGCTGGACGCCACCAGCACCTGCCGGGCGCCGGCCTCGCGGTGGGCGTGGCTGTCCTTGCCCGGCCGGTCGACGTCGAATTCGTGGTGGGCGTGCTTGAGGGTGGATACGGCGATCCCCCGGCGGGCGAGGCGGGGGATCAGACGCACCAGGAGCGTGGTCTTGCCAGCCCCGCTCCAGCCGGCGAGCCCGACGACCCGCACGCCGCGACCCGCGCCGCCGCTCCTCAGTCCGCGCCGGCCGGGCGGGCGCCCCTGGAGGCGCCGGGCGGGGCCACCATGGCGCGCGCCTTCTCCATCTCCTCCTCGACCCACAGGCTGTGGTGCTCGCGCGCCCAGTTGGTGTCCACCACGCCCTGGGTCATCGCCTCGACGGCGCCCTCCATGCCGACGGAGCCGATGTAGATGTGCGCCAGCATGGCGGCGGTCATTAGCAGCGACAGCGCGCCGTGGATGACCTGCGACCATTGCTGGCCCTGCATGTCGAGCACCCAGAACGGGAACAGCAGGAAGTAGCCGGAGATCGCCACCAGCCCGCCGCCGCCGACCGTGATCCAGAACACCATCTTCTGGCCGAAGTTGAACCGCTTGGCCGGCGGGTGGCCGCGGCCGATGAAGCCGCCGCCCTTGCGGATCCAGTCGAGGTCGAGGCGGTCGGGGATGTTGTCGCGCACCCATACCAGGAACATCAGCGCGATGCCCACGGTGAAGGGGAAACCGACGAAGTTGTGCACGGCCTTGGTGGCCATGGTGAAGTCCGTGAAGGTTTGCGGCTCCACCAGCGGCGCGACGAGGTAGCGCCCGAAAACGTAGTTCAGCCCGGTCAACGCCAGCACCACGAAGGAGCCAGAGGTCATCCAGTGCACGAAGCGCTCGAACCAGTTGAAGCGGTTCATCTTGCGCCCCGACATGCCGTGCTCGGGGCGCAGCCGGCCGCGCACCAGGAGGAACAGCGCCAGCAGCGCGAACATGCCGACCACGGCGACGCCGCCGATCCAGGGCACGGTGACGTTGTGGGTGTGGCGCCAGTCGCGGCCTTCGGGCTGGATCAGGCTCGCCGCCTTGCCGTCGGGGATGGTGATGCGGCCGGCGATGTGCTCGCCGCGCAGGGCCGCGCGCAGCTCCAGCTCGGACGCGTCGAGCTGGCCGCGGTCGGTGAAGGGCGCCGGCGCGGGGCCCGGGGGCGCCACGGGCGTCGGCGCGCGCTCGGGCATCGGCGCAACCGGCCGCTGCGACGGCGTGCTGGCGCCGGGCAGCGTGCTCTCAGGCACAGGGGCGTTGCCGGTGCCGGCGTTGCCGGGGGCGCCGCGGCCGGCACCGACTTCAGGCACCGGGGCTTGGCGCTCGGGCGCGCCGGCGGCGGGCGCGCCCGGCGGCGTGGCCGGGGCCTGGGGAGACTGGGCCTGGGAAGGCTGGGCGCCGCCGTCGTTACTGCCGCGGCTGGGGCCGGTTTCTGGCGCGGCGGCCTGGCGCTCCGGCGAGCCGGCGCCGGCCGAAGGCTGTGGCGCCTGAGCCAGGGCCGGGCCAGCGAGGAGCAGCGCGAGGAGGAGCCCCGGCCGGCCGATCATACGCCGACCTCCTCGCGGTAGGCGGTGCGCCAGCCCCAGGCGCCGGAGCCGTAGCCGCGCGTCTGCACGCGTTCCCGGTAGATGCTGGCGATAATGTCGCCGTCGCCGGCGAGCAGCGACTTGGTGGAGCACATCTCGGCGCACAGCGGCAGCTTGCCCTCGGCGATGCGGTTGGAGCCGTATTGAATGTACTCGGCCTGGCTGTTGTCGGCCTGCGGACCGCCGGCGCAGTAGGTGCACTTGTCCATCTTGCCGCGGCCGGCGAAGTTGCCGATGCGCGGGAACTGCGGCGCCCCGAACGGGCAGGCGTAGAAGCAGTAGCCGCAGCCGATGCACAGGTCCTTGTCGTGCAGCACGATGGCGTCGGCCGTGGTGTAGAAGCAGTTCACCGGGCACACGGCGGCGCAGGGCGCGTCGGTGCAGTGCATGCAGGCCATGGAGATCGAGCGCTCGCCGGGCTTGCCGTCGTTGATGGTGACGACGCGCCGGCGGTTGATGCCCCAGGGCACCTCGTGCTCGTTCTTGCAGGCGGTGACGCAGGCGTTGCACTCGATGCAGC
>CAXTEL010000035.1:0-30068 GCA_964243365.1 uncultured Roseomonas sp.
TGCGGGTGCGGGTGCGGCTGACCGACGGGCGGACCTACGGGCAGGCCGGGCGCATTGAGTTCATCGACAACCAGATCGACCGCAACACCGACACCATCCTGATCCGCGCCCTGCTGCCCAACCCGGTCCGCGCCGGCCAGAACGACCGCGAGCTGATCGACGGGCAGTTCGTGAGCGCCTTCGTGGAGGGGGTGGAGCCGGTGCAGGCGATCGTGATCCCGCGCGCCAGCGTGCTGCAGGACCAGCAGGGCTCCTACGTCTTCGTGGTGGACGGCGAGCGCCGCGCGCAGCGGCGAAACGTCACGCTGGGCCGCTCGCTGGGCGACATGTCGGTGGTGGAGCGAGGGCTGGAGGTGGGGCAGACGCTGGTGGCCGAGGGCATCCAGCGGGTGCGGCCGGGCCAGGAGGTCAACGCCGCCCCCGTGAACACGCCCACCGCGCCGCGGCCCGGGCCGGTGGTGCCGGGCGGCGGCTCGCCCGGGGGCCAGGCGGGGAGCCCGGCGCCGGGCGGGGCGACCCCGCCGGCCGCGCCGGTCGAGGGCCGGGTGCCGGGCAGCGCGCCGGAAGGGCCCGCCCCGGGCGGCCAGGCGCCCGGGGTGATTACGCAACCGCCGGCGAATCCGGGCCGGGGCCCGGCGGGTCGGGGCTGAGAGGGCGATGCTGTCCGCCGTCTTCGTCGACCGGCCCCGGCTGGCGATCGTCATCGCGATCATCATCACCATCGCCGGCGCCATCTCGTTGCGCGCGATCCCGGTGGCGCAGTTCCCCAACATCGTGCCGCCGCAGGTGGCGGTGGCGACCCGCTACCCCGGCGCCAACGCGCAGGTCATCGAGACCACGATCGGGCAGGTGCTGGAAGCGCAGATCAACGGCGTCGAGAACATGATCTACATGAACTCGCGCTCGGCCAACGACGGTTCCTACTCGCTGAACGTGTCCTTCGCGCTCGGCACCAACGGCGACATCGCGGCGGTGAACGTCAACAATCGGGTGCAGGCGGCCCTCGCCCGGCTGCCGCAGGAGGTGCAGCGGGCGGGGGTGACGGTGCGCAAGCAGTCCTCCTCGGTGCTGCTGTTCGGCAACCTGTCGTCGGAAAGCGGGGCGCAGGACCCGCTGTTCCTGTCCAACTACTTCACCATCAACATGCTCGACGTGCTGGCCCGCATCCCCGGGGTGGGACAGGTGAACATCTTCGGTGCGCAGGACTACTCGATGCGCGTGTGGTTCGAGGTGGACCGTCTGATCTCGCTCAACCTCACCCCCGCCGACGTGGTGACGGCGATCCAGGGGCAGAACATCCAGGCGGCGGTGGGCCGGCTCGGCGGGCGGCCCACCACCGACGAGCAGCAGTTCCAGATCAACCTCGAGACCAAGGGGCGGCTGTCCTCGCCGGAGGAGTTCGGCGCCATCGTGGTGCGCGCCAACCCCGACGGCTCGGTGCTGCGGGTGCGCGACATCGCCCGCGTCGAGCTGGGCGCGCAGTCCATGGACACCGAGAACCGCTACAACGGCCAGCCCGCCATCGCTTTCGCGGTGTATCTGGCGCCCGGCGCCAACGCGGTGAACGTGGCCACCGCCTTCAAGGCGCGGCTGGCGAGCCTGGGCGAGCGCTTTCCCGAGGGGATGCGGGCGCAGGTGTTCTACGACACCACCGACTTCGTCAACGACACCATCCACGAGGTCCTCAAGACGCTGGGCGAGGCCTTCGCGCTGGTGGTCGTGGTGGTGTTCCTGTTCCTGGGGTCCTGGCGCGCCACCATCGTGCCGACCATCGCGGTGCCGGTGAGCCTGATCGGCGCCTTCATCGTGCTCCTCGCGCTGGGGTACTCGGCCAACACGGTGTCGCTGCTGGCGATGGTGCTGGCGATCGGCATCGTCGTGGACGACGCCATCGTGGTGGTGGAGAACGTCGAGCGGGTGATGGAGGAGGAGCCGCACCTTTCGCCCGCCGACGCCACCAAGAAGGCGATGGGCGAGATCACCGCGCCGATCATCGCCATCACGCTGGTGCTGCTGTCGGTGTTCGTCCCCATCGCCTTCATCCCCGGCCTGTCTGGCGAGCTGTTCCGACAGTTCGCGGTGACGATCTCGGCGGCGATGCTGATCTCGGCGGTCAATGCGCTGTCGCTGTCGCCGGCGCTGTGCGCGCTGCTGCTGCGGCCGCACCAGGGGCCGCGGAAGGGGATCACGGCGCGGCTGCTGCGCGGCATCGACTGGACGCGCGACCGCTACGCCGGCGGCGTGGCGCGACTGGTGCGGATCTCGGCGCTGTCGCTGCTGCTGGTGGCGGGCTTCGGGTTGGGCATCTGGCAGCTGGCGCGGATCACGCCGACGGGCTTCCTGCCGCAGGAGGACCAGGGGGCGTTCTTCGTGCAGGCGCAGCTGCCGCCCTCGGCCTCGGTGTCGCGCTCACGCGAGGTGACGCGGCAGATCGAGGAGATCGCCAAGCAGAACCCGGCGGTGCTGAACACGCTGGGGATCGTGGGCTTCTCGCTGATCGACGGCGGCGCGCAGCCCAACTCGGCCTTCGTGGTGATCCGCATGAAGCCCTTCGCCGACCGCGAGGGGGCGATGAACAGCGTGGCCGCGGCGATCGGGCGGGTGTTCGGGGCGGTGCAGGGCATTCGAACGGCCAACGCCTTCGCCTTCAACCTGCCCCCCATCCAGGGCCTGGGGACGGGGGGAGGCTTCGAGTACATCCTGCAGGACTACGAGGGCCGCTCGCCCGCTGACCTGGGCTCGGCGTCGCTGGGGCTGATCGCCGCGGCCAACCAGGACCCCAACCTCGCGGCGGTGTTCACCACCTTCGCGGCCAACACGCCGTCGCTGTTCCTCGACGTGGACCGCGACAAGGCGCAGGCGCTGGGCGTGCCGGTGGGCTCCATCTTCACCGCGCTGCAGACCACGCTGGGCGGGTTCTACGTCAACGACTTCAACCTGTTCGGGCGGACCTGGCAGGTCAACCTGCAGGCCGAGGCGGCGGATCGCAACGACCTCGACGACCTGTGGCGGATCTACGTCCGCTCCACGTCGGGGGCGATGGTGCCGCTGCGCGCGCTGGCGGATGCGCGCGTAGTATTGGGGCCGCAGACCATCACGCGGTACAACAACTACCGTGCCATCTCGATCCAGGGCTCGCCCAAGCCCGGCGTATCCTCGGGCGTGGCGCTGGGAGCGATGGAGGCGCTGTCGCGCAACGTGCTGCCCCAAGGGTACGGCTTCGAGTGGACCGGCACCGCCTACCAGGAGAAGCTGGCCTCAGGGCAGACCGGCACCATCCTGGCCCTCGCCCTGCTATTCGCCTTCCTGTTCCTGGTGGCGCTGTACGAGAGCTGGACCATCCCCTTCCCGGTGCTGCTGTCCGTCACCGTGGCGGTGGCCGGGGCATTCGGGGGGGTGCTGCTGTCGGGTCTTTCGCTCGACATCTACGCCCAGATCGGGCTGGTGGTGCTGATCGCGCTGGCCGCCAAGAACGGCATCCTGATCGTGGAGTTCGCCAAGGACCTGCGCGAGGGCGGCCGGCCGCTGCGCGAAGCGGCGGTGGAAGGCGCGCGGATGCGGTTTCGCGCGGTGATGATGACCTCGATCGCCTTCGTGCTGGGGCTGGTGCCACTGGTGATCGCCACCGGGGCGGCGGCAAGCTCCCGGCGCGCCGTGGGCACGCCGGTGTTCTGGGGAATGCTGGCGGCCTCGGCGGTGGGTATTTTCGTGATCCCGATGCTCTACGTAGTGTTCCAGGGCACGCGCGAGTGGGTGAAGGGGCGGTTGGGGCGGGGCGAGACCGGGCCGAGGCCGGCGCAGCCCGCGGCGTGAGCTGAAGCCCGTGGGGAGGGAGTTGCGGGCCGGGCGGCCACGCGCCCCCGGCCGCCGGGCACGCCCTTCCCTTCGACCCCGGGCATCGTGGATGATGCCCGGAGGGATCGTTCGGGGGAGGTGCGGCACTATGGCCAAATTCGGGCTGAGCCAGTCGCTGCGGCGGATCGAGGACCCCCGGCTGCTGATCGGCGGGGGCCGCTACACCGACGACATCGCGGCGGACGGGGCGGCGGTGGGGGTGCTGGTGCGCTCGCCGCATGCGGCGGCGCGGATCGCGTCCGTGGACGCGGGAGCGGCGCGGGCAATGCCGAGGGTGCTGGCGGTCTACACCGCGGCCGACCTCGCGCGCGATGGCATCGGCGCAGTGCCGTGCACGATCCCGCTGAGCAACCGCGACGGCACCGCCCGCGCCGAAGCGCCGCGCGGCCTGCTGGCCGAGGGGATGGTGCGCCACGTTGGCGATCCGGTGGCCTTCGTGGTGGCCGAAACGCCGGGGGCAGCCAAGGACGCGGCCGAGGCGGTGGAGGTCGAGTACGACGTACTGCCCGCCTGCACCGACCTCGCCGCCGCCACCGAGCCCGGGCAGCCGCTGGTGTGGGACGACGTGCCCCGCAACACCTGCTTCGACTGGGAGGTCGGGGACGAGGCCAGGACCGACGCGTTGTTCGCCCGCGCCGCGCACGTCACGCGGCTGACGGTGGTGAACAACCGCGTGGTGGTGGCGTCGCTGGAGGGACGCGCGGCGCGGGCGTCCTACGACGCGGGATCGGGGCGCTGGACGCTGCACGCCGGCACGCAGGGGTCGTGGCACGTCAAGGGCGTGCTGAGCGGCAGCGTGTTCAAGGTGGCGCCCGAGAAGTTCCGGGTGGTGACGCCCGACGTGGGCGGCGGCTTCGGCATGAAGCTGTTCTGCTACGCGGAGTACGGGCTGGTTTGCTACGCCGCGCGCGCGCTGGGCCGGCCGGTGAAGTGGACCTCGGAACGGACGGAAGCGTTCCTGTCCGACACGCACGGGCGCGACAACGTCACGGCCGGCGAGCTGGCGCTGGACGCCGACGGGCGGTTCCTGGCGCTGCGCACGCGCAACTTGGCCAACATGGGCGCCTACCTGTCCAACTTCGCGCCGTTCATCCCCACGGGGGCGGGCACCAAGGTGCTGGCCAGCGTGTACGATTTCGGGGCCATACACGCCCACGTGCTCGGCGTGCTGACCAACACGGTGCCGGTGGACGCCTACCGCGGCGCCGGGCGGCCGGAAAGCAACTACCTCGTGGAGCGATTGATCGACGCGGCCGCCGCCGAAACCGGCATCGACCGGGCCGAGCTGCGACGGCGCAACATGGTGACGCCCGAGGCGATGCCCTACACCACCGCGGTCGGCCAGACCTACGACAGCGGCGACTTCCGGCAGGTGCTCGACCGGGCGCTGGAGATGACGGGCTGGCACGGCTTCGCCGCGCGGCAGGCGGAATCCGAGGCGCGCGGCAGGAAGCGCGGCATCGGGCTCGCGTACTACCTGGAGGCCACCGGCGGGCAGCCTTCCGAGCGGGCCGAGGTGCGCTTCGCGGCCGACGGCGCCGTGGAGGTGCTGGTGGGCACGCAGTCCACGGGCCAGGGGCACGAGACCGCCTACGCCATGATCACCGCCGACGCGCTGGGGGTGCCGGTCTCCGGCGTCCGCATCCTGCAGGGCGATTCCGACGAGATCCCGAGCGGCGGCGGCACCGGGGGGGCGCGGTCGCTGTATTCCGAGGGCACGGCGCTGCTGGCGACCACGGTCACCGTGCTGGAGCGCGGGCGGCGGGCGGCCGGCGAGGCGCTGGAAGCGGCGGCGGCCGACATCGAGTTCGAGGCCGGGCGCTTCACGGTGGCCGGCACCGACCGCGGCATCGCCATCCTCGACCTCGCGCGCGGGCAGCGCGAGGCCCGCGCGCGCGGCGAGGACGCCACCACGCTGGACGCGGCGGAGGTGGCCGAGATCCCGTTCCATACCTTCCCCAACGGCTGCCACGTCGCCGAGCTGGAGGTGGACCCCGACACCGGCATCATCGAGGTGGTTCGCTACACCGTGGTGGACGACGTCGGCCACGCGCTGAACCCGCTGATCGTGCGCGGGCAGGTGCACGGCGGCGTGGCGCAGGGCGTGGGCCAGGCGTTCCACGAGCGCGTCGCCTACGACGAGAACGGGCAGCTGCTGTCGGCCTCGTTCATGGACTACGCGCTGCCGCGGGCGGAGGACCTGCCCGAGATCACGGTGGAGCTGCTGTCGGTGCCCTGCCCCACCAACCCGCTCGGGGTGAAGGGGATCGGCGAGGCCGGCGCCGTGGGCTCGCCGCCGGCGGTGATGAACGCGCTGGTGGACGCGCTGTCGGGCGCGGGCGTGCGGCACCTGGACATGCCGGCGACGCCGGAAGTGGTGTGGCGGGCGCTGGAGGCGGCGCGGGCGGGCTGAGGGGTCGCGCGGGCGGGGAAGGATGAGGTCGGGGGAAGGGATTCTCCCGAACCCCCATCTTCCTTTCCTCGGTTCACGCGCGGCGCCTTCGGCGCGGCGCGAGCGGCTGGGGGGTGGGGGACGTTCCTTTACCGGGGTGCGCTGGCGCCGGCGCCTCAGCGGAAGCTGAGGTCGGCCACGCCGCACAGGTCGAGGTCGCGGCGCTCCTCGTCCTGGTCGTCCTCCCACACCACGCGCACGTCGTAGCGGCACGGGCCTTCCGGCAGGCGGATGGCGAAGCTGGCGCCGGGCGCGACCACCTGTTCGCCGAGGCGGTCGCGGCCCCAGTCCGACTGCGTGGTGGGCGAGGCATACAGCTCGCGCACCGTGCGCCCCCCTGCGTTGCGCAGGTTGAAGGACGGGTTCCCCGTGGTCTGGGCGGCGCCCGAGCCGGGCTTTCCGCGGGCAGCGCCCTGCGCGCGTCCGCCGCCCTGGCCCAGTACGACCTCCCTGGTGGCGCAGGTGTCGAGGTCGCGGCGCTCGTCGTTGCCGCCGCCCTCGAACACGACGCGCAGGTCGGTGCGGCAGCCCGAGCCCGACGGCATCCGCACGGCGAAGGTGCGGCCGTCGGGCAGCACGTCCTCGCCCAGCCGGTCGCGACCCCAGCTCTGCTGCGTCGCCGGGCTGGCGTACAGCTCGCGCACCGTGCGGCCGGACCGGTTCACCACGGCGAAGGAGCCGTCCTGCGCCGCGGCGGGCGCGGGCGCCGCCAGAAGGATGGCCGGCAGCATCGGCAGGGCGAGAAGCAGGCGCGGGAGGGCGCGGGAGGGGAGCATGGGTCGGGTCTCGCGAGAGGGGCACGTCGGGTGGACCGCGGGCATTCGGGCCGCGGCGTCGGACGCATGTTGCTGCGGTTCGCGCGGCCTTGCCAGCCCGCCGCCGCGCGCGACGCGGTGCGGCACCGGCCTTCGCTGGTCGGGCGGGGTGTCCGGTGGGGCGCCGGCTTTCCGGACACCTCGCCGTGAAGCCGGGGATTCCCGATCCCGCATCCGAGAAGGAGCACCCCGGCGAACGGATCGGAGTGACCTCGGCGGGGCAGTCGCGTCGAGGCTGCTTCCGCGTCCTCCGGGGCGAACCGACGGCGGGGGTCCGGGTCCCCCGTCCGCCTCGGTGCGTCGGACCCCGGCGTGGTCCGGGGGCGGAGCCCCGGGCCGCACGCCCGACCACCGGAAAAGGAAGCCGGCGGCCGCCCAATGACCGGTCGCCGGTCGACGCCGGCGGCATCACGTCCCCGCCGGGCGCGGGTCGGGGGTGGTTGGGGCACCGCGGAAGGTTCTACGGGCGTGTCGGGCGAGCGTCGGACAGCGCGGGAGCGTCGTTCCCCGCCCGCGCGGGGGTCGCCTGCTCCGCGAGACGAACGCGGCTCACGAAGGAGAAGCGTTTCCGCAGTCGCAGGACGGGCTTCTCGACGCAGTGCCAGGAGAACGCGGCGAAGAGGATGATGGGGGGGATGGCCAGCGCGAACTGCCCGAACTGGTTCTGCACGGACGGGAACAGCGCCATCGCGACCTGCTGGATGGGGAAGCCGTAGAGGTAGATGCCGTAGGAATAGTCGCCCCGGCGCAGCAGCCGCGGGGTGGGAAGCTTGGACACGCCGAGGTAGGCGGTCAGGTACACCAGCGGCGCCACGGTGAGGAGGTTGACCAGGGGATAGCCCAGGTCGCCGCCCGGACCCAGCAGCGCGACGGCGGCGCAGACGGCCAGCGAGGCGGCCAGAAGGAGTCTGCTGTAGGGGATGTGGCGGCGCCAAACGAACGTCAGCACGCCGAGCAGGAAGCTCAGGATCAGCCGGGCCTGGTGGCTGGAGAAGAGCCGCTCCAAGAGCCTGTGGCCCAGGCCGGGGCCGTCGGCGGGAATGTCCAGGGCCATCGCCGCCAGCCCGACGGCGGCGATGAGGATCGCGCCCAGCAAGATCACGCCGGGCCGCCTCAGCAGGCCGAGGACCATGATGGCGGCCAGGAGGAGGTAGCAGACGAACTCGTAGGGGATGGTCCAGAGCGACACGTTGACGATGCCGATGGTCGGGTTGTCGAGGAAGACCCCCGGCAGCCGGTAGTTGATGACCCCCGCCACGTTGGTCAGGTAGCGCCAGGTGGTGCCGCTGGAGAAGTACTCCGACAGGGCCAGGCCGGTGAGCAACGGTCCCAGGACGAAGGCCGACAGGACGACCTCCACGGCGAGCGCGGGAAACATGCGCAGCCCGCGGTTGAGCAGGAAGTCGCCCATCCCGAGACGGCCGGCGCTGCCGGCGACCAGGAAGCCACTCACCGCGAAGAACATGGCGAGGATCGCGTAGCCCGCGAACCAGGTGGGCGCGAGGTGATCGAGGCGGCCGCCCTCCCCCGTCACCACGGGATCGATGTGCCAGATCACGACGCCCACGGCGAGGACCACACGCAACAGGTCGAATCCCGGGCCGATCCCCTTGTGGCTGTCCAGCTCGTCGCCCAGAGATCGCATGAGGTTTTCCGATCAACTGTCTGAATTGATTTAAAACCGAACTCGCGGGTCAATTTGGAACCGAACTCGCGGGTCAAATCGGGATGTCGTTATCGAACTACTTCGGATCGCGGTGCGGCGCGAGTCTTGAAGAAAGAGACTTCTTCGCCGGGGATGGGCAGCACGGCGACACGGGTTGAGTGATTTCGATGCCGTCGTGACCACCCGGTGGTGGCACGCCGCCCCTGCGCACGCTCGTCGGGCACCCGACCGACCTACGCCTCGCGAGCCGGGTCGGATGCCGCCCGCCCGACGAAATCTCGCGGCGCCGACGGCACGGGACGCGCGGCGGCCATGCTCGCGGCGGCGCGGCCGCGTTGACCGGGCAGCCCGCTGCCGTCAGGTTCCGCCGACCGACGACGGGCGGGAGGAGAGGCGCGCGACGCCATGGACGACTTCGCCGCCGCCCTCGGCATCGCCTGGCGGCTGGTGGCCGCCGGTGATCCCGAGCTGGCGCGGATCGTCGGGCTGTCGCTGCGGGTCAGCGCCACGGCCGTGCTGGCGGCGGGGCTGGTCGGGCTGCCGCTGGGGGCGCTGCTCGCGGTGTCGCGGTTCCCTGGGCGGCAGGGGGTGGTGGCGTTGCTGAACGCGCTGATGGGGCTGCCGCCGGTGGTGGTGGGGCTAGTGATCTACCTGCTGCTCAGCCGCTCCGGGCCGCTCGGCGCCTGGGGGCTGCTGTTCACCCCGGCCGCCATGACCATCGCGCAGGCGGCGCTGATCGCGCCGATCCTGGCAGCGCTGTCGCGGCAGGTGCTGGAAGGGCTGTGGGAGGAGTACGCCGAGCAGCTGCGCTCCTTCGGCGCCGGGCCGTGGCGGGCGGTGCCGACGCTGCTGTGGGACGGGCGGCTGGCACTGCTGACCGTGCTGCTGGCGGGCTTCGGGCGGGCCAGCGCCGAGGTGGGGGCGGTGATGATCGTGGGCGGCAACATCGCCGGCCACACGCGGGTGATGACCACCGCCATCGCGCTGGAAACCTCCAAGGGCGACCTGCCGCTGGCGCTCGCCCTGGGCGCGGTGCTGATGGCGATCGTGGTGGCGGTGAACGGCTTCGCGCAACTGGCGCGGGACGCGGCGCTGCTGCGGGGCGGCTGACGCACCCGGCGACCCGCGGCGCGCCCGGCTTGGCAGCACGACCGGTCCGGTGGCACCGTGCCGCGTCGGGAGGAGGATCGAGGCCATGTTTCCGACGTCCTTTCGCCTCGACGGCAGGGTGTCCGTCGTCACTGGGGCTTCGCGCGGGATCGGGCTCGCCTGCGCCCGGGCGCTGGGCGAGGCAGGCTCGCACGTCGTTCTGGCGGCGCGCGCTGAGGCCGACGGCGCGGCCGCCGCGTCCCTCCTCGCGCGCGAGGGTATCTCGTGCGAGGCGCGCGTCCTGGACGTGACGGCGACGGAGTCCGTGGGCCGCGCCTTCGACGAGGTGATGACCGGACACGGGAGGATCGACGTGCTGGTGAACAACGCCGGGGTGGCGCGGCACGGCTCCAGCCTGGGCGACGGGGCGGCGGCGTGGGGGGAGGTGCTCGACACCAACCTGACCGGCGTTTTCCGGTGCTCGGTCGAGGCGCTGCGCCGCATGGTGGCGAACCCCGACGGCGGATCGATCGTGAACATCGGCTCGATCTCGGGGATCGTCACCAACGTCCCGCAGCACCAGGTGGCCTACAACGCCAGCAAGGCCGGGGTTCACATGATGACCCGGAGCCTGGCCAACGAGTTCGCCGAGTGCGGCATCCGGGTGAACGCCGTGGCGCCCGGCTACATCGGGACCGACATGACCGCCGGCGGCCTGGACGATCCCGAGTGGTCGAGGATCTGGCTCGGCATGACCCCGATGCGGCGGGTAGGCCGTCCGGAGGAGGTGGCGGCGGCGGTGCTGTTCCTCGCCTCGCCTGCCGCGAGCTACGTCACCGGGTCGGTGCTGACCGTGGACGGGGGCTACACCGCCGTATGATCCGGGTGGGCCGCGGGCCCGCGCCGCCGGCCGGTGGGATGGCCTGTGCGATGGCGGCCCTGGTGGGCGCGCGGCCGCGCCGCGCCCCGACCGCGGCGAGCGTCGGGGCTGGTGCGGCGGCGCTGCCACTGCGCGCCCAAGGGCTGCGCTTCGAGGCCGGGGGCCTGCCGATCCTGCGCGGGGTGGACCTCGTGCTGGAAGCGGGGCCGCCCACGGCGGTGATCGGGCCGAACGGCGCCGGCAAGAGCGTGCTGCTGCGGCTGCTGCATGGGCTGCTGCGGCCCACCGGCGGCGCGGTGGAGTGGGCGCTGCCGGAGCGCGACGCGCAGCGACGGCAGGCGATGGTGTTCCAGCGGCCGGTGATGCTGCGCCGCTCGGTGCTGGCCAACGCCGCCTATCCCCTGCGGCTGGCCGGGCTGGGACGGTCGGGGGCGCGGGCGGCGGCGACGGCGGCGCTGGCGCGGGCGGGGCTGTCGGGGCTGGCCGAGCGACCGGCGCGGCGGTTGTCGGGCGGCGAGCAGCAGCGGCTGGCGCTGGCACGGGCCTGGGCGCTGGAGCCGGAGGTGCTGTTCCTCGACGAGCCCACGGCCAGCCTGGACCCCGGGGCGACGCGGGCGGTGGAAGCGCTGGTGGCCGGGATCGCGGCCGCCGGCACCAAGGTGGTGATGACTACCCACGACCTCGGGCAGGCGCGGCGCCTCGCCGGCGACGTGGTGTTCCTCCATGCCGGCCTGGTGCTGGAGCACGCGCCCGCGGCGCGCTTCTTCACGGGTCCCGCCACGCCGGAAGCCGCGGCCTTCCTGCGCGGCGACCTGCTGGACTGACCACCCCTTCCGGAAATCGAGGGATGCGCGACAGCGATCCCCGGGCCCCGACCGGCGCGGCCGTCGCGGCGCGCCCCGGCGCCGGCTCCTCGCCCTGGCGCTGTTCGGGGCCGCCGCGCCGCTCGGGGCGCCGGTCCGCGCGCCGGCGCGGGACAACATCATCACGGTCGCCTCCACCACCTCGACCGAGCAGTCCGGGCTGTTGGGGTACCTGCTGCCGATCCTCGCGCGCGACACCGGCATCGCCGTGCGGATGGTGGCGCCGGGCACGGGGCAGGCGCCGGACGCGGCGCGGCGACGTGGCCTTCGTCCACGACCGCGAGGCGGAGGAAAGGTTCGTCTGTTCTTCCCCAATGCCGACGACGCGGGAGCGTGGGGGCGTGATTACGCCGCACCGGCCCGGATGGATGCGGCCGGACGCGGAAATCGCGCATCCGCGCTTGCGCCCGCCGCGGTTTCGTCACCTAAGGTGCCGCCAATCGCGGCGCAGCGAGCTGGAGGCCGAATGCTCGACACATCGAGGGCAATCCCCCAGGTGGACGGGCTACGCGCCGTCGCCGCGCTCGGCGTCATGGCCTACCACCAAGGCTTGTTGCCGATCGGCTGGGCGGGAGTGTGGGTTTTCTTCGTCATCTCGGGCTTCGTCATCACCCGGATGATGATCCGGGCAGGATGGGAGCTGAGCGCGGCGAGCTACGTCGGCTTCTTCCGGCGCCGCGCCGGGCGGATCTGGCCGGTGTACTTCCTGTACCTCGCCTGCGCCTCGGCCTACGCGCTCGCCGCCGGCCTGGGGGTCCCGGCGCCCGGGCTGCTGTCGTCGCTCACCTTCACCCAGAACCTGTACCAGCCCTTCGCGCCGGTGGTGGACTACACCTACCACCTGTGGACGATCAGCGGCGAGCAGCAGTTCTACCTGCTGTTCCCGTTCCTGTTTGTGCTCGCCAACCGGTACGGGCCGGCCAGGGTGCTGCTGGGGGCGATGGCGGTCACCGTGGCGCTGCGGGCGGTCCTGTTCCTGGCGGTGCGGGACGCGGGCGGCGCGCCGTTCGCGGGAACGGTCGTGTACTCAGTCACGCCGGTGCAGTTCGACGCCTTCCTGCTGGGCGCCTACCTCGCCTACGTGCCGGCGTGGCGGATGTCGCCCGGGGAGGTGCGGCGGCTGGACCTGCTCGCGGCGGCAATGCTGGCCGGCGTCGCCGCGCTGGCGGTGCAGCAGGTGCTGGCGCGGCGGGCGCTGGGCGGCGGCGGCACCATGGACACGCTCCGGCCGCTGTTCTCCGCCGATCCCTACGGCGCCGGCGCGGCGATCTGGGCGTACCCGGTGGTCTACGTGCTCACGGCCTGCGTGCTGGCCCACGCACTCTCGGGCCGTGGGGTGCTGGCGCGGGTGCTGGGCTGGGGGCCGCTGGCCTGGGTGGGGCTGATCTCCTACGGCATGTACCTGTGGCACCGGCCGGTGAACAACATCCTGTTCACCCTCACCGGCGGCGAGGGGCGCGGGGCGGCGATGGCGGTGGTGGCCTTCCTGATCGAGGTTCCGGTGGTGATCGGCATCGCCGCCGCGTCCTACTACGGCTTCGAGAAGCCGGTGCGCGCCGCGTTGCAGAGGCGGCAAAAGGCCGAGGCGGCGACGGCCTGACCGCCGCGGGCGACGGAGCGCACCGACGCGCGACCCGTCGCGGGTGGCCCGGGGCCGGGCGCGGCGGATGTCGGAGCGTCCGGCCGGCACGGAATGGACAATGAGGAACTGGCGCGCCCGAGAGGATTCGAACCCCTAACCTCCAGATCCGTAGTCTAGCGCTCTATCCAGTTGAGCTACGGGCGCTGGCCAGGAGCGCGGGATAGCTGAGGGGTCGCGGGCGCGCAAGCCCCCGCGGACGACCGCGGTGCTAGGTCAGGCGGCGATCTTATCCAGCTCGCGCACGATAGCCTCGCCCATCACGGAGGTGCCCACGCGCGCGGTGCCGGGGCCCATGATGTCGGCGGTGCGCAGGCCGCCGGCGAGCACCTTGGCCACCGCCGCCTCGATCAGCCCCGCATCCTCCTCCAGCCCGAAGCTCCAGCGCAGCAGCATGGCGAAGGACAGGAACTGCGCGCAGGGATTGGCGATGCCCTTGCCGGCGATGTCGGGGGCGGAGCCGTGGATGGGCTCGTAGAGCGCGTGGCGGCGGCCGGAAGCGTCCGGCGCGCCCAGCGTGGCCGAGGGCAGCATTCCCAGCGAGCCGGTGAGCGCGGCGGCGAGGTCGGACAGCACGTCGCCGAACAGGTTGGAGGCCAGGATGACGTCGAACTGCCTGGGGTTGGAGGCGAGCTGCATGGCGCAGTTGTCGGCGTACATGTTCGACAGCGCGACCTCAGGGAACTCGGCCGCCCCCACCTCGCCCACCACGGCGCGCCACAGGCGGCCGGTCTGCATGACGTTGCTCTTGTCGATGCTGGTCAGGCGCCCGGTGCGCGATCGCGCCAGCTCGAAGGCGACGCGGGCGACGCGGGCGATCTCGTCCTCGGTGTAGACCTCGGTGTCCACGCCGCGGCGCTTGCCGTCGGCGGCGGTGGCGATGCCGCGCGGCTCGCCGAAGTAGATGCCGCCGGTGCTCTCGCGCACGATCATCAGGTCCAGGCCGCGCACCACCTCGGGCTTGAGCGAGGACGCGTTGACCAGCGGGTCGAGCACGGTGGCGGGGCGCAGGTTGGCGAACAGCCCGAGCTCCTGGCGTAGGCGCAGGATGCCCAGCTCGGGGCGCTCCTCGAACGGCCGGGACGCCCATTTCGGCCCGCCCACCGCGCCGAACAGCACCGCGTCCGCTGCGCGGGCGGCGGCCACGGTCTCGTCCGGGCAAGGGGTGCCGTGCGCGTCCAGCGCGGCGCCGCCGACCAGCCCCTCCTGGACGTCGAAGACCACGGAACGGCGGCGGCCCATCCAGTCGACGGCGTGGCGGACCTCGCGCATCACCTCCGGCCCAATGCCGTCGCCAGGCAGGATCAGCAGCTTGCGGTTGGCGGTCACGGGGCGGCGCCCCCCGCGGTCCCGAGGCCGGGCGCGGCGGGCGCCGTCGCCGCGCCGGTGCCGCCCACCCAGGGCTGGGCGGCGCGGGTCCGCGCCTCGTAGCCGCCGATGGCCTCGCCGCGCCGCATGGTCTCGCCGATGTCGTCCAGGCCGTTCAGCAAGCGGCGCTTGCGGAAGGGATCCACGTCGAAGGGGATCTCCTCGCCGTTGGGCCGCACCACGACCTGGCGCGCGAGGTCCACGGTGATGCGGGCGTTGGGGCCCATCGCGGCGTCGGCCATCAGGGCGTCGCAGATCTCGCGGGGCAGGCGGACGGGCAGGATGCCGTTCTTGGAACAGTTGTTGTCGAAGATGTCGGCGAAGTCGGGGGCGATGACGCAGCGTATGCCGAAATCCAGCAGCGCCCAGGGCGCGTGCTCGCGCGAGGAGCCGCAGCCGAAGTTCTCGTGGGCGATCAGGATTTCGGCGCGACGGTAGGGCTCGCGGTTGAGCACGAAGCCGGGCTCCTCGGAGCCGTCAGCGCGGTATCGCAGCTCGGAGAAGGCGTGCGCGCCCAGGCCGGTGCGCGCGATGGTCTTGAGGAACCGCGCGGGGATGATCTTGTCGGTGTCCACGTTGGCCAGCGGCAGGGGGGCGGCGATGCCCGTGAGCGTGGTGAAGGGCGTCAAGCGGCGGCTCCTCGCGTCGTCAGATCGCGCACGTCGGTCAGGCGGCCGGTCACCGCGGCCGCCGCGGCCATGGCGGGCGAGAGCAGGTGCGTGCGCCCGCCCGGGCCCTGACGGCCCTCGAAGTTGCGGTTGGAGGTGGAAGCGCAGCGCTCGCCGGGGCGGAGCTTGTCGGGGTTCATGCCCAGGCACATGGAGCAGCCCGCCTCGCGCCAGTCGAAGCCGGCCTCGATCAGCACGCGGTCGATCCCTTCCGCCTCGGCCTGCGACTTCACCGAGCCCGAGCCCGGCACCACCATCGCCCGCACCCCCGGCGCCACGCGGCGGCCGCGCGCTACGTCCGCCGCGGCGCGCAGGTCCTCGATGCGGCCGTTGGTGCAGGAACCGATGAACACCGCGTCCACGGCGACCTCGCGCAGGGGCTGGCCCGCGCTCAGGCCCATGTAGTCGAGCATGCGCCGCATCTGCGCGCGCTTGGCCGGGTCCGTTTCGGCCTCCGGATCGGGCACGCGGCCGGTGATCGGCACGACGTCCTCGGGCGAGGTGCCCCAGGAGACCATCGGCTGGATTAGCGCCGCGTCGAGGCGGACCTCGCGGTCGAAGCGGGCGCTGGGGTCGGTGGGCAGGGTGCGCCAGTGCTCGACCGCGCGATCGAAGGCTTCCCCCTTGGGGCCGTGCGGGCGCCCGGCGACGTAGCGGAAGGTAGTCTCGTCGGGGGCCACCATGCCGGCGCGGGCGCCGGCCTCGATGGACATGTTGCACACCGTCATGCGCCCGGCCATGTCGAGGCTGCGGATCGCCTCGCCGCTGAACTCGATGACGTGGCCGGTGCCGCCGGCGGTGCCGATGCGGCCGATGATCGCCAGCACGACGTCCTTGGCGGTGACGCCGAAGCCCAGGTGCCCGTCCACGGTGACGCGCATGTTGCGCGCGGGCTTCTGCAGGATCGTTTGCGTGGCCAGAACGTGCTCGACCTCGGAGGTGCCGATGCCGAAGGCCAGGGCGCCCAGCGCGCCGTGGGTGGAGGTGTGGCTGTCGCCGCAAACGATGGTCATGCCCGGCAGGCTTAGGCCCAGCTCGGGGCCGATGATGTGGACGATGCCCTGGCGGCCGCCGTCGAGCGTGACGTAGGGCACGCCGAACTCGGCGACGTTGCGCTCCAGGGTCGCGACCTGGAGCGCGCTGTCGGGCTCGGCGATGCCGGTGAAGCGGGTGGCGTCGGTGGGAACGTTGTGGTCGGCCACCGCCACCGTGGCGTCGGGGCGGCGCACCGGGCGGCCGGCCGCG
This sequence comes from uncultured Roseomonas sp., assembly GCA_964243365.1. Lineage (GTDB taxonomy): Bacteria > Pseudomonadota > Alphaproteobacteria > Acetobacterales > Acetobacteraceae > Roseomonas. Next base: position 16,541 of record CAXTEL010000035.1, read on the forward strand.
CGCAGGCCCTCGAAGGCCTGCGGGCTAGTCACCTCGTGGACGAGGTGGCGGTCGATGTAGAGGAGCGCCGTGCCGTCGCCGAGCGCCTCGACGACGTGGGCGTCCCAGATCTTGTCGAACAGCGTGCGCGGCCTGGTCGCCGACATGGCGTCTGTTTCCCCTGTGAATGGAGCGCGGGGCTCCGGCCCGTCGGGCCGCGAGCCCCGGTTCATGCCCGGCTGCCTCAGGCCTCGGGCGCCGGCTCTGCGGCGGGCGCGGGAGCGGGAGCAGCCGGCTGCGCACGGGGTGCCGTGCGCTCGACAATGCGGGCGGACTTACCGGTGCGGCCGCGCAGGTAGTACAGCTTGGCGCGGCGCACCTTGCCGCGGCGGACCACCACCAGCTCGGTGACGTTGGGCGAGTACAACGGGAAGACGCGCTCCACGCCCTCGCCGTAGGACAGCTTGCGCACCGTGAAGTTGCTGTTCAGGCCGCGATTGGAGCGGGCGATCACCACGCCCTCGTAGGCCTGGGTGCGGACGCGCTCGCCTTCCACCACCTTGACCATCACGCGCAGCGTGTCACCGGCGGCGAAATCGGGCGTGGTGCGGGTGGCCGAGAGGCGCGACAGCTGGTCGGCCTCGAACTGCTGCAGCAGGTTCATGATGACGTCCTTCTTTATCCGTTCGTGTAGGCGGCCCGCTCGGCCGCCGGCAATGGTTCGCGCGGCGCGTCCCGCCGGGCTTCCCCGGAGGCCGCGCGCCGGCGCAGCAGGTCCGGGCGCCGGGCGCGCGTCGCCGCCTCCGACTCCGCCGCGCGCCAGCGGGCCACGGCGGCGTGGTGGCCGGACAGCAGCACCTCGGGCACGCGCCGCCCCTGCCACTCGGCGGGGCGGGTGTAGTGCGGGTATTCCAGCAACCCGTTCGAGAAGGACTCCTCCTCGGCGCTTTCCGCCGCACCCATGACGCCGGGCAGCAGGCGCACGCAGGCATCGAGCAGCGCCATCGCCGCCACCTCGCCGCCGGACAGGACGTAGTCGCCCGCCGAAACCTCCAGCATGCCGCGCGCCTCGACCACGCGCTGGTCGACGCCCTCGTAGCGGCCGCACAGCAGCACCGCGCCGGCGCCGGCGGCCAGCTCGCGCACGAGCGGTTGGTCCAGGGGCCGGCCGCGCGGGGTGAGGAAGACCAGCGGGCGGGTCGCCTCCCCCGCCCCGCCGAGCGCCCAGGCGCAGGCAGCGTCCACGACGTCGGCGCGCATCACCATGCCGGCGCCGCCGCCGAAGGGCGTGTCGTCCACGCTGCGGTGCCGGTCGGCAGCGAAGTCGCGTATCTGCCGCGCCTCGACCGACCATGCGCCGCGCGACAGGGCGCGGCCGGCGAGGGAATGCCCCAGCGGACCCGGGAACATTTCGGGGAACAGGGTCAGGATGGTGGCGCGCCAAGTCACGCGGCGTCCCCGCGTCGTTCGGACCCGCGATGCTCCCGGTCGGGACGGTCAGCCGGGTGCCCGGCATCTTCGGCCGCATCGACCACCAGCACCTCGTCGGGCGGGGAGATGGTCAAGGTGCCGCCGGCGACGTCCACGGCGGGCACGCAGGCGCGGGTGAAGGGCACCTCGGCCTCGCCGCCCCGGTCGTCGCGCAGGGTCAGGAAAGCGCCGGCGCCGAAATCGTCCACCGCCGCCACCCGGCCCAGCGCGGCGCCGTCGGCCGCGACCGCGCGCAGGCCCACGAGGTCGGCGAGGTAGAACTCGTCGGGCTCGGTCGGCGGCAGCGCGTCGCGGCTGACGTACAAGCGCAAGCCGGTCAGGCGGGCCGCGCCGTCGCGGTCGGCCACGCCGTCCACGCGCGCGATGCCGCCCGGCAGCAGCTCCAGGCGGAAGCGCCGGGCGCCGGCCTCGTCGGTCAGCGGTCCGTAGGCGGCCACCGCGTCGGGGTCGGCGGTGTAGGCACGCAGCTTCACCAGCCCCCGCACGCCGTGGGGCCGGCCGAACTCGCCCACCAGGATCAAGCCGGCGGTCATGGCGGGATCGCGGCGTCCTTCAGCTGTTGGCGGCGGCCGCGGCGGCACGTTCCTGCGCCTTCTTCTTGGGCGCGGACTGCTTGGGCTGCTCGGGGTAGGTCGGCATCGGCGCGAGGCCGGCGTGGCCGAGGAACTTGGCGACGCGCTCGGTGGCCAGCGCGCCCTGGCTCAGCCAGTGGCTGATGCGCTCGCCCTCGAGGCGGATGCGCTCGGCGTGGTCGGAGGGTAGCATCGGGTTGTAGTGGCCCAGCTTCTCGATGAAGCGGCCGTCGCGGGGCGAGCGGCTGTCGGCCACCACGATGTGGTAGTAGGGGCGCTTCTTGGCGCCGGCGCGCGCGAGGCGGATCTTCAAGGCCATATCGTCGGGTTCCCGTTGGTTGGAAGCTAGTACGGTCGTCTGTTGCCGCCGCCGGGGAGCAGGGCGGCGAGGCCGCCGCGCATCATCCCCTTCTGGCCGAGCTTGCTCATCCGCTTCATCATCGCGGACATGTCGTCGAACTGCTTGAGCAGGCGGTTGACCTCCTGGACGGAGGTTCCCGAGCCCGCGGCGATGCGCTTCTTGCGCGACGCCTTGATGAGGTCGGGCTTGCGCCGCTCGCCCACCGTCATGGAGCCTATGATGGCGGCTTGCCGCTTGAGCACGGTCTGATCGAGGTTGGCGTTCTCGATCTGCGCCTTCATCTTGCCCACGCCCGGCAGCATGCCGAGGATGCCAGACAGCGAGCCCATCTTGCCGATCTGGCGGAGCTGGCTCGCGTAGTCCTCCAGGTCGAACTGGCCCTTCCGCATCTTCGCGGCCAGCTTCTCGGCCTCACCGCGATCAATGGTCTCGGCCGCCCGCTCGACGAGCGAGACGACGTCCCCCATGCCCAGGATGCGGTTGGCGATGCGGTCGGGGTGGAAGTCCTCCAGCGCGTCCAGCTTCTCGCCGGCGCCGAGCAGGCGGATCGGCGCGCCGGTGACCGCGCGCATGGACAATGCCGCGCCGCCGCGGGCGTCGCCGTCCACCCGCGTCATCACGATTCCCGAAACGCCGACGCGATCCTGGAAGGACTTGGCGGTGTTCACCGCGTCCTGGCCGGTCATGGCATCCACCACCAGCAGCGTCTGGTGCGGGCGGGAAGCGGCCTTGACGGCGGCGACCTCGTCCATCAGCGCGTCGTCGATGGCCAGCCGGCCGGCGGTGTCGAGGATCACCACGTCGTACAGCTCGCGTCGCGCCACATCCATGGCGCGCGCGGCGATGGCCAGCGGGGTCTCGCCCGGCACGATCGACAGGCTGCCGACCTCGGCCTGCCCGGCCAGCGTTTGGAGCTGGAGCTGGGCGGCGGGGCGCTGCACGTCGAGCGAGGCGAGCAGGACCTTCTTCCGCTCGCGCGTGCGCAGGCGCAGGGCGATCTTGCCCGAGGTGGTGGTCTTGCCCGAGCCCTGGAGGCCGACCATCAGGATCGCCACCGGGGACGGCGCGTTGAGGTTCAGGCCGCGCTCGCCGTCGTCGGCCACGCCGCCGCCGAGCGCCTCGACCAGGGCGTCGTTGACGATCTTGACGACCTGCTGGGCGGGGCTGACGGAGCGCACCACCTCGGCGCCCACGGCGCGTTCGCGAACCTTGGCGATCAGGTCGCGCGCCACCGGCAGGGCGACGTCGGCCTCCAGCAGGGCGACGCGCACCTCGCGCAGCGCCTCGGTGACGTCGGCCTCCCCCAGCGCGCCGCGGCGGCGCAGCCGGTCGAAGACCCCGTTCAGCCTGCCTGAGAGCGCCTCGAACATCAGGGGAACGGTTGCTCCAACGCGGTGCGCGCCGCTGCGCGAGCCTTCGCGGGGCGGCGTAGCCGGCCGCGCTGTGGCGGCCGACCGGGGATGCGGGACGGGTCCCGAGGGGGAAGGTTCCTAGGCGTCGGGCCGCGCGCCGTCAAGGGATGCGGATGGCGTTGTCCGGGGTGGGGCGGGTTCCGACCCCTGCCGGACGGGCGTGGGCCGCACCGGCGGCGCCCCCTACCCCGGGCGGGACTGGCGAAGGCTGGAACTGGCCGCCGCCACTGGTCGCCCGCGCTGGCGTCCGCGTCAGACCAGTTTGCCGAGTGCGGCGGGGCTGAAATCCTTCAGGCTCACCGTGTCGCCCGCGCGCACTTTCGTCACCCAGGCGGGGTCGCTCAGGATCGCCCGGCCGACGGCGATCAGGTCGAACTCCCCGCGCTCCATCCGGTGAACGAGATGGTCCAGGCTGGCGGGCTTCGAGCCTTCTCCTTGAAAGGCGCCCATGAATTTGCCGGACAAGCCAACGGAGCCGACGCTGATCGTGGCCGCACCGGTCAGCTCCTTGGCCCAGCCGGCGAAGTTCAGCCCAGTTTCGCTGTCGATCTCCGGGAATTCCGGCTCCCAGAAGCGACGCTGCGAGCAGTGCAGGACGTCGGCGCCCGCTTCCACCAGGGGCACGAGCCAGTCGGCCATAGCGTCGGGCGTGTCGGCGAAGCGGACGGCGAAATCCTGCTGCTTCCATTGGCTGAGGCGCAGGATGATGGGGTAGCCGGGGCCGACCGCCTCGCGCGCGGCGCGCACCACCTCGGCGGCGAAGCGGGCGCGCTCCCGCAGCGTGGCGCCGCCATAGCGGTCCGCGCGCTCGTTGGTGCCGCTCCAGAAGAACTGGTCGATGAGGTAGCCGTGGGCGCCGTGGAGCTCGACCACGTCGAAGCCCAGTCGTTTCGCGTCCGCCGCGGCGCGGGCGAAAGCAGCGACGGTGTCGGCGATGACCTCGCCAGTCATTGCCTCGCCGCGCGGCTGGCCCGGGGCGATCAGGCCGGACGGGCTTTCCACGGGGACGGAAGGGGTCCACTCGGTTTGAAAGCTGGCCACCGAGCCAGTGTGCCAGAGCTGCGGGCCCATGCGGCTGCCGGCGGCGTGGACGGCGTCGATCACCCGTTTCCAGCCCGCCAGCGCGGCTTCGCCGTGGAAGAACGGGATGCCGGGGTGCACCCCGGGGTGCCTAGGCTAGCCGGGAGGAGATCGGCGTCCCGAGCTAGGAACCGGATCTTCGCGGCGGACTGTCCATGCCGCCTGCTGCTCGATCAGATCGCGGACGAGTGGTCCGCGCTGATCCTTGCCACTTTGCGCGAGGAACTATTGCGCTTCGACGCGATCCGGCGCTGCCTGGACGGTGTCACGCAGAAGGCCCTGCCTCGAGCCCGCGCCGCCTGGAGCGGAACAGCATCGTCGCGCAGCAGGTGTTCCCCGTTTCGCCTGTGGCGGTGGAGTACCGGATCACCCCGCTCAGCCGGACTTTTAAGGCCGGTATTCCCGGCGCTGAACGACTGGACCGTCGAGCACCCGTCGGAGGCCGAGCGGGCCCGGGCAGCGTTCGACGGGCGCGTGCGGGGTGAGGCACTCCCGGTGGGAGCGGGAGGGCATGAGGATGCTGGCGACTGCACGCCGGACGCGGCTGGGTTGTGAGAGAGCACGCGGCGCCCGGGCACGGCGGGATGTCAGTCGGTGCCGGCCGGGGCGTCACCGCACGCCGTCCGGGTCAGGACCGCGCGCGGCGCCACGACCTCAGCGGCGGCGGCGCAGGAGCGACAAAGCGATGCCGCCGGCCGCCGCGAGCGGCGCGGAACGGCGCGCGACGCCGAACAGCACCTCCTCGGCGGCAGCGGACAAGGCGGTGTCGCGCACCGCGCGGGCCTCGACCTCGGCCATGCTGCGGCCGCCGCGCAGGGCCAGGAAGACCAGGAGGCCGCCGACCAGGAGGTCTGCCAACAGCACCAGCAGGGCGGCGCCGGTCGGGTTGGCGATGCCGAGCAGGGCCTGGTAGGCCAGGACGTGCAGCATGGCGAAGGCGGCGACGCCGAACACCCCGGCCGCAGCGTAGTAGACGAGGCGGTTGGCGTAGCCACCCGCCTGGACTTTCAAGCGCCGGCTTTCCGCCTGCGCGGCGATGCCGACGAGGCGGACCGCCCGCAGCACGCTCAGCGCCCCAAGATTCGGGCGAGGACGTAGCCAGCGGTGGCGGCGATGAGCAGCGATGTGGCCGGCCGGCCGCGCACGCGCTCCTGGAACTCGTCGTAGCGGCGCTGGGCGGACTCGGCCACGTCGCCGGCGTAGATCTCGGCCCGGTCCACCGCGCGCGTCATGCCGTTCGCGCGCTCCGCCAGCAAGTCCTCCACCTTGCGCCGCAGCTCGGCGATCTGTTCGCGCGCGTCGGTGGCGGTCTCGTGGACGGCTTGGTCGGCGTTCTGGCTGGTGCCGGACATCGGGCGTCGCTCCTGGCTGGGTCGCCTCCCGCAACGCCGCGTGGCAGCGACGGTTTCGCGCGCCCAGGACGGGCGCACGGGCGCTCAGGCGGCGGCGCGCGGGGCTTCCGGCCGGCGCGGCGGCGCGGCGCGCTCGCGCAGCGGGAAGCGCACGGTCCAGCCGGTGCCCGGCCCAGGCCGGCGCGACAGGCGGCCACCGAGCTGGCGCGCGAAGCCATCGAGCAGTTGCAGGCCGAGCCCGCCGCCGTCGGCGCCGACGGGCGGCAGGCCGACGCCGTCGTCGCCCACGCTCACCAGCACGTCGTCGCCCTCGCGGGTGACGAGGAGCGTGACGGTGCCGCTTTCCTCGCCCGGAAAGGCGTGGAGCACGGCGTTGGTGATGGCCTCCGTGACCAGGAGCGCCAGGGACACCGCTTGGTCCGTGGAGATGGACAGGTCCACCGCGTCCACGCGCAGTGCGATCCGCTCGCCCGGCACCTCGTCTTGGGCGGCGAACTGCTGGGCCGACAGCTCCTCCAGGAAGGGACGCAGCGCGATCGCCTCGAAGGATTGCTGGAGGTAGAGGTGGCGGTGCAGCGTGGTCAGGGCGCGGACGCGGTTGCGGGCGGCGCGGAACTCGGCCTGCGCTTCCGGGTCGGCGATGCGGTTGGCCTGGAGGTTGAGCAGCGAGGAAACGATCTGGAGGTTGTTCTTCACGCGGTGGTGGATCTCGGCCATCAGCGCGTCGCGCTGCTCCAGCGCCGCTTCCAGGTCGGCTTCACGCCGGGCCAGGGTGTGCACTGTCTCGTCGAAGGCCTCCTCCAGCTCGATGACCTCGCGTGGCTCAGTGGTGAAGGGCGGCCGCTCGAAAGGTACGCCGGGTCGCCAGGATTTCACGCGCTGGGCGAGCGAGTGCAGCGGCCGCACCATGGCGAGGTCGGCGCCGATCACGATGGCGGCGAGGCACACCACCAGGAAGGCGGCCAGCTCCGCCAGGCGCTGCAACAGGGTGGACCAGGCGGCCTCGCGCAGGGGCCCGTAAGGTCGTCCCACCACCAGCCGAAGGTCCTGCGCCAGGGCGGAGCCCGCGTACGCCACGCTCTCCCCGTTCACCGCCGCGGCGACCAGGACGCCGTCCGTGCCGCGCAGGGCGCGCAGCGTGGCGGCCGTGGGCGCGAAGCCGCCGGGGGTGCCCCCCAGCGGCAGAGCCGTGCCGCCGCCGTCCACCAGCCAGGCCTGCTGGCCGGCCGAGCGACGCATCCTGGGGGGGGCGAGGCCGCCGGGCAGGAGCGTGCCGCCGAGCGTGATGGCGGGTCCGGCAGCGTCCCGGATCGGCAGGAGGAAAGGTAGCACTGTCGACTCGCCGCGCGGGACCAGCGCGAAATTCCCCAGGAGAAGGGAACCGTCGGCGGCGTCGTCGGGCGGGCGCGAGGGTTCCGTCGGCCGATCCGGCACGGTGTCGGGAAGGGTGGCGCAGCCTCGGCCACCGCCGGCGTCGGCGACCCAAAGGTCGCCGTAGAGGGCTGGATGAAGGTCGAGGATGCGGCGCAGGAGTTCTCCGCAAGCCGCGCCGTCGCCACCGCGTACCTCACCGGTCCGGGCGAGGGCACGCAGCAGGCCGCCGAGCGCCTCCAGGGTCAGGCTTCCTTGCGCGAGCGCGACCTCGCGTTCCGCCAACAACTGCCGGCGCCCGTCCTCGAGCGCATCGTCGCGGCCCTGGAGGGCGTTGCCGGTGGCGATTACGATGACGGGGATGCCGGCGGCCATGAGTAGTACGGTCATCCGGCCGCGTATGCCGCCCAGGAAGTTCGCCACCCGCCCCGTGCCCGGCGCGGGAGCAGGGTTCACTTTCGGCGATCCTGCTCGATCAGCCGGATCAGCTCATCCGGCATGGGCTCGCTCGTGACGTCGTCGTACATCTGGTGCAGTCCGCGATGCAGCCACTCGTTGAAGGCGGCATCCGCCGGGTTGCCCGGCTTTCGGCCACCTCCGGCGGGTTTTCGTGCGACGGGCACGGGACGCCTCCCCTTCTCAGGCTTGCCGGACATCAACCAGGGATGGAGAGGCGCTCGCCTCCGGCCGCCACCGCGGTGCGTGCGGCCTTCACAGCGGCCGAAGCCACCTTGCGGGCGCGGGCGGCCTTCTGGGCGCCGGAACGCTCCTCGCCGGTCAGCCAGCGCTGCAGGGTTTGGCGGGCGCGGAACACCCGGCACTTAGCGGTGCCGACGGCGCAGTCCATGGCCTGCGCCACCTCCTCGTAGGACATGCCCTGCACGGTCACCATTACCAAAGCGGTGCGCTGCTCGACCGGCAGGCGGGCCATGTGCAGGCGCAGCTCGCGCATTACCAAGCTATCCTCCTGGGCACCGGGGCGGGCGAAAGCGCTGGAGGGGACGTCGTCGATGTCGGTGGTTTCGCGGCGCCGGCGGATGTCGGAGATGAAGCGGTTGCGCAAGATGCGGAACATCCAGGCGCCGAAGTTGGTGCCAGGGGTGAAGGAATTCTGGGCGGCCAGGGCCGAGGTCACGGCGGACTGCACGAGGTCGTCGGCGTCGGCGCGGTTGCGGGTGAGCGCCAAGGCCTGGACGCGCAGGCGGGGGAGCGTGGTGGTGAGCAGGCCGTGGAAGTCGTAGGGCACCGGGCTGGCGTCGGGCTGGTCGTGCTGGATGCCGGCGATGTGGTTCATGGTCTGGTCCCCGATTTCGCGCCGAACAGGTCCGGCTCTCGGGGGCACCAATGAACGGGCACGGAATTCGGTTGCCGACGTCCTATTCGAAATAAACATATTTGCCATGCGTTCGGCGCATCGAACTACTTCGCACCGCCTTCCGGCGCGAACCGGATGGCCAGGATCTTGCGGGCGCGTGAAACGCGCGCCTTGAGGGTGCCGACCGCCACGCCGGCCACGCAGGCCCCTTCCTCGTAGGAGAAGCCGAGGGCGCCCACGAGCACCAGGGCCTCCCGCTGCTCCGGCTGCAGGGTGGCGAGGGCGGCGCCGAGGCCCGCGACTTCCAGGCGGTCGTGCTGTGGGGCGGCCACGCTGGCGGCCGGCCGGACGCTTTCCAGCACCCGCCGTTCCACGGCGCCGCGGCGGCGGCCCTCGTAGAAAGTGTTGCGCAGGATGGAGAAGATCCACGCACGCAAGCTTGTTCCGGGCTGCCATTGCCCCTCGGCACGCAATGCCCGAACAACGGTTTCCTGAACCAAGTCGTCGGCGGCCGAAGGGTCGCGGGCGAGGAAACGACCGAAGGCGCGCATGTCCGGCAGCAGACCCGTCAGGCCCGCCCTGAAATCGCTCTGGTGCTGGTTCATCCTGGAGGGGGTCGTGGGCGTCCGTTCGGCGCCGCTCAAGGGAGTAGCACGATGAACGCAGTCACGCAGGGGGAGCTTCTCCGCGCCCTTCCCTACGCGCGGCGTTACGCCCGCGCGCTGGCCGGTGGGCAGGCGCGCGGCGACGCCCTGGTGGCCGAGGCTCTGCGCGCCGGGCTGCCCGAGGTTCCCGGCCACCTCGCATTGTACGCGGGAGTGTCGGCGCGGGTGGCGGTGGCATCCGCGGAAGCGCCTGGGGGATTGTCCGTGCTGCAGCGCCAGCTCCTGCTGCTGACTGCCCTGGAGGATCTGCCGGTGGACGACGCGGCCACGGTGGTGGGCCTGCCGCCGTCGCTGGCGCGCGAGGAGCTGGAGGTGGCGCGCGCGGTGCTGCGGACCACCGCCGCGACATCGGTGCTGGTGATCGAGGACGAGCCGATCATCGCCATGGACGTCCGCCAGCTCGTGGAAGGCTGCGGCCACCGCGTGGTGGGGATGGCGCAGAGCGAGGATGAGGCGGTGGAGATGGCCCGCGCGCTGGAGCCGGGTCTCATCCTTGCCGACGTGAATCTCGGGCCTGGCGGCGACGGCATCGCCGCAGTGGCGGCGATCCTGCGCGAGCGCGCGGTGCCGGTGATCTTCGTCACCGCCTATCCCGAGCGGCTGCTGACGGCCGAGCGGTTGGAGCCGGCTTTCGTCATCTCCAAGCCCTTCGAGCCGGTGGCGCTGGCCATCGCGACCTACCAAGCGGTGTCGGGCGGCGTGTCGCTGGACTGAGCCGGGACGCGGGGCGTCCGGCGCGGGTTGCCGGGACAGCCTTCCTTCTCCGCTTCCCCCCGGGAAACCCGGCATCCCTGCCCGACCCCGGTCGGGGCAACCGCGCCAGCCCGGACGGCGTTGACCGCCGGCAACTCTCCAGGGTTCGGTCCGTGTTGTACTGGACGGTCTTCTTCCTCATCATAGCCCTGGTTGCCGCGGTGCTCGGCTTCGGCAGCGTGGCGTCCACCGCCAGCGGGGTGGCCAAGCTCCTGTTCGTGCTGTTCCTGGTCATGTTCGCCATGTCGCTGGCCGTCGGCCAGGGCTGGATCTGAGGCGCCCATGCGCCGCCGCGGCTGGTTCGTCGGCGTCGCGGGCCTGCTCGCGGCGCCGCACGCTTTCGCCCGGTCTTCACTCCGGGTTCAGTCCTCGTCCCCCATCCTGATCCAGATGCCGACACCCAGCGGGACCGAGAACCGGCTCTGGTTCGATCCGACCCAATTGCCGTCCTTCACGGGCGTGGTGGATCGCTACCTCGTGAGCCCGAGCGGCCGGGTGGATCGACTGCTGTTGCGGGAAGGGCCGCAGGTCATCCTGCCGGAGGGCGTCTTCGAAGAGTTGCGCGGGGCCGTTCCGCCGGGGCACGGGATCGTGGTCTGGGGCGTGCGCGCCCGGCGCGCGCCGGTGATCACCATGCTGGCCTGGGGTGCCAGGGAGGGCGATCCGGCGCCGAGATTCGTGGAGCGCCCGGCCTGGGGCCCGCCGAGATTCGTGGCGGGATCGCACCCGGTGGACGTCGCGGGCGAGGTGGTGGCGCCGCTCTACACCTCTCAGGGGGAGGTGATCGGGGCGATCCTGCAGGACGGCATGGTGGTGCGCGTTCCACCGGCCGCGGCGGCGGCGCTGGGGGATCGGCTGGAGGTCGGCCGTTCGCTGGCTGCGACGGGACTAGGGGTAGTCGGCCCGATGGGCCGCGCGGTGGATGCGGAGCGCATCGGGGAGAACCCGGGCAGCCTTGGACCCCTGCCCGGAGTTCCGGGGCCGGCGCGTTGAGTGAGGGCTCGGCCGGGCAACCGGTCCAGACGACCGCGCTGCGCGGCTTCCTGCGATTGGCGGGGGCGTTCTTCTGGCGGGAAAAGTCGGCGCGCTGGTTGGGGCTCGGGCTGCTGGCGCTGACGCTGTTCCAGATCGGCATCCAGGTGCGGTTCAACCTATGGAACCGCGACTTCTTCAACGCGCTGGAGAACCGCGATCGCGACGGCTTCCTGTGGCAGATGGTGCTGTTCCTGGGCTTCGCCGTCGCGTCGATGGTGACGGCCGTGTACCAGCTCTACGTCAAGCAGCTCACCCAGCTGCGGTGGCGGCAGTGGCTGACCGGTGAGCTGCTGGGCGAGTGGATGGCCGACGCCCGCCATTACCAGATGGAGAAGGCGGGCGACGCCGACAATCCGGACCAGCGCATCGCCGAGGACGCGAGATTGAGCACCGAGATGGCGGTGGATTTCGCCACCGGCCTGTTCAACGCCGCGGTGATGCTGTGCGCCTTCATCGGCATCCTGTGGACCATCTCCGGAGCGTTGCGTTTCGACCTCGCCGGACGGGCGGTGGAGATACCGGGCTACATGGTCTGGGCAGCGCTGTTCTACGCGGTGGTGGGCTCGGGCCTGACCTACCTGGTGGGCCGGCCGATGGTGCTGCTGAACTTCCGGCGCGCCTCGCGCGAGGCCGACTTCCGCTTCGGCCTGGTGCGCGCGCGGGAGAGCAGCGAAGGGATCGCGCTGATCGGCGGCGAGACGGACGAGCGGCGGGGCCTGACAGCGCTGCTCAGCCGGGCCGCGGATTCGGTGCGCGACCTCATGGACAGCCAGCGCCGGTTAATGTGGCTCACCAGCGCCTACGGCATGCTGACCTACGTGTTCCCGACCGTGGTGGCGGCGCCGTCCTACTTCTCCGGCGCCATCACCCTGGGCGGGCTGATGCAGATCGGCTCCGCCTTCGGTTCGGTGCAGTCATCGCTGAACTGGTTCGTGGACAATTTCCCCAGGTTGGCGGAATGGCGCGCCAGCGTGGAGCGGCTGCTCACGTTCCGGGAAGCGTTGAACCAGATCCGGGCGATGACGGACGACCCGGCGCAGCCCGTCATCCAGCGCACCGTGGCCGAGGCCGGTGGCGGACGGGAAACGCTCTCGTTCCGGGACCTGCAGGTGGCCTTCGCCGACGGGTCGGTGGTGATCGCCGAGGCATCCGCCGAGGTGCGCGCTGGCGAACGGGTGCTGATCAAAGGGGAGTCCGGCACGGGCAAAAGCACCCTGTTCCGTGCCTTCGCCGGCGTCTGGCCCTGGGGCAGCGGGGAGATCGCCATGCCGCCTCGGGAGTCCACGATGTTCATGCCGCAGCGGCCCTACCTGCCGCTCGGGTCGCTGCGGAGCGCCCTTGCCTACCCGCGGGAGCCGGCTAGCGTGCCGGACAAGGTGGCAGCGAGGGTGCTCGAACGGGTTGGGCTGGGGCCGCTCGCCGAGAAGCTGGACGACGAGGACCGGTGGGATCAGGTGCTGAGTCTGGGCGAGCAGCAACGGCTGGCCTTCGCCCGGCTGTTGATCCAGAAGCCGCGATGGATCTTCATGGACGAGGCCACGGCCGCGCTCGACGAGGAGAACCAGGACGCCATGATGCGGCTGGTGGTCGAGGAGATGGCCGGGTCCGCGCTGATCTCGATCGGGCACCGACCGGGGCTGGACGCGTTCCATAGCCGGACGCTGACGCTGCAGCGTGGGCCGGAGGGAGCGAGACTCGCCATGCGCCCGCGGCGGCAGGTGCGCCTGAAACGGATGCGGGAGCAGTTCTCCCGCCTGCGGGGCCGCAGGGCTGGAGCCGCGACCGAGCGTACCTGAGGGATCCGGCGCGGCACACACCTTGCTGACGTCGGGGTGGATGGGTAACAGCGTCGTGTGGCTGCGCGTGCGTCGAAGTCACCAACATGCACGAATGCCACGCGCTCGAGGCCATCGCCAGAACCTACTTCATGCGGGTGAGACGACCACACGCCCGGACGTTGTCGCTAGCCGCATCGTAGCGACCGGCGACACCATCGCAAATTCTCCCGACGACCGAATAAGCGTGGAGAACGTGATGCGGTGGGTACCGCAACTCATCCGGGTATCGCGTTGTTGAAAGCAAGAAAAGATGCGGGGACAGGATTTGAACCTGTGACCTTCAGGTTATGAGCCTGACGAGCTA
>CAXTEL010000036.1:0-29660 GCA_964243365.1 uncultured Roseomonas sp.
GCGCTCGTCGCACCGGTCCTGGCCATCGCGCCGACGGACGCGCCCGCCCCGGAGCGCCGGGCCCGCGAGGACGGCCGCCGCGACGAGTTCCGCCGGGGCGACCGGCCTCGCCGGGACGGCCAGCGCCCGGCCGGCGAGGGCAGGCAGGGCGTCGACCGCAACCCGGGCCGGTCCGGGCCGGGCGGCAGCGGCGCCGACCGCGCCGCGTCCGAGCGGTCCACGATCCCGCCGCGCGGCGAACGGCACGGCGACGACCGCCGCGGCAGCGACCGCGGCCCATCCCGCCCCTTCCCGCAGCAGGTCCCGCCCCGGCGCGAGAAGCAGCCTGACCCGGATAGCCCCTTCGCCGTGCTGGCAGGGCTGAAGCTCGGCAAGTGAGCGTTTGAGCGAGAGCGAAGGGCGCGACTGGCAGCGCCTCGACGCCTGGCTGTGGTGCGCCCGCGTGGCCAAGACCAAGGCTGCCTGCACCCGGCTGGTGGAAGGCGGCGCGGTGCGGCTCAACCGCCAGCCCACCGGCAAGGGGCACGCGAGGCTGCGCCCCGGCGACGTGCTCACCCTGGCGCTGGGGAGCCCCGAGCGCGGTGCCGTCCGGGTCTGGCGGGTGCTGGCCCTGGCCGCCCGGCGCGGCCCGGCCCCCGAAGCCCGCGCGCTCTACGACGAGCTGCCGCCGGGCTGACGCGGATGGCGCCCGGAGCGCGACCGGCCGCCGAGTGTCCCGCTGCCAGCTCCGGTCTCCGCTGGTCCGGTGCGGGACCAGAAAGGCCCTACCCCCCCCGCCCGCTCGGGCAAACTCCGCGGCAGGGATCCTTCCAGGTCCCCGGCGGGGTGCGGGAGCGGCGCCCCTGGCCAGTGCCGGATCCCCGGAGAGCGCAGCCGACCGCAGGTCAACCGGTGCTCGATCATGGCCCGGCGCCGTTCGCGTGGGCGCGTGCGGCCCGGCGCGGGTTGCCGCCGGCCACGGACGGCGCCATGTCACGCCCCCGAGCCACCGGGCACGGGCAAGCCGAGCACGCCCCCTGTGCCGCCGACGCGCCGGCCTTCGCCGCGGCGCGCGTTCCTAGGAGAGCCTTTCCCGTGACCTACGTCGTCACCGAGAACTGCATACGCTGCAAGTACATGGACTGCGTGGAGGTGTGCCCGGTGGACTGCTTCTACGTCGGCGAGAACATGCTGGTGATCCACCCCGACGAGTGCATCGACTGCGGGGTGTGCGAGCCCGAGTGCCCGGCCGAGGCGATCCTGCCCGACAGCGACGGCAAGGTCGGCGAGTGGGCGGAGCTGAACCGGCAGTACGCGTCCAGCTGGCCCAACATCGCCCGCAAGGGCGAGCCCCCGGCCGACGCCGACGCCTGGAAGGACCGCCCCGACAAGAAGGCCCTCTTCTCCGCCGAACCGGGCACGCCCTGAGGGCGCCTGCGTCGGTGACTTCGGCGCGAATTCGTGCTAACGATCCTTCTCAAGGGAAGGGTCCCCGCCGGTGGCGGGGTGAACGAGGCCCGTTGGACCGGTGCCGCACTGCGCGGGCCGAGCTCGACGCGTTCCCGCGGGGAACGCACCGCGCCCCGACCGGGCCGGCCCGCCAGCGCGCAGCGGAGGTGTTCGAATTGAAGGCTCCAGCCAAGGTGAAGCAGTCCGCGCCGACGGCCAAGGCGACCGCCTCCAGGCCCAAGGCGAAGTCGCGGGCGGCGGAAGCCGGCACCGAGCCTTCAGAGGAGGACGCGGGCACGGGAGCCGACGAGGCGGCAGTCGCGGTCGCGGACGACCCGCCCGAGGACGACGCGCGACCCGGGCCCGCCCTCGCGGCGACCGCCGACGCCGTGCCGGACGGCGACGACTACCCCGACGCGCCGGAAGGCGGCCCGGCCACCAAGCCGGCCGGCATGGCCGAGATGCAGGCGGCCGCGCCCGTCGCGCCCACGCCCACCGGCCCGATCCGCCCCGCCCCGCCGCCCAAGCCGCTGGGCAACCAGGGCAAGGATTTCCGGCCGGGCGACCACGTCGTGTACCCCACCCACGGCGTCGGCCAGGTGCAGGGGATCGAGGAGGTCCCGATCGCCGGCATGACCCTCAAGGTGATCATCATCACCTTCGAGGAGAACCGCATGACCTTGAAGGTGCCGATGAGCAAGGCGCCTTCCTCCGGCCTGCGCAAGCTCGCCTCGCCCAAGATGATGGAGGAGGCGATGGACACGCTGCGCGGCAAGGCGCGCATCAAGCGCACCATGTGGTCGCGCCGCGCCCAGGAATACGAGCAGAAGATCAACAGCGGCGATCCGGTGGCGATCGCCGAGGTGGTGCGCGACCTGCATCGCAACGCCGGCCAGCCCGACCAGTCCTTCTCCGAGCGCCAGATCTACGAGCTAGCGCTCGACCGGCTGGCGATGGAGGTCGCGGCGCGCGACGGCACCGACAAGCCCGGCGCCACGCAGAAGCTCATGGAGCACCTCAGCCAGGGCTGAGCCTCGGGTTCCCCCGGGCCGGACATGGAAAGGGCCCCGGGGATCGCTCCCCGGGGCCCTTCCTCGTTTCGCCGGCGGTTACCCGATCAGTCCGAGGACTGGCGGACGCCCATGAACTGCAACAGCAGCTGGAACAGGTTCACGAAGTTCAGGTACAGGCCCAGCGCGTCGAACACCGAGCGCTTAGCCGCCTCGTCGGACCCTTCCGCGTAGGCGTACTCGACGTAGTCGTTCTTGATCCGCTGCGTGTCGTAGGCAGTCAGGCCCACGAACACCACCACGCCGATCACGCTGATTGCCAGCTGCAGCACCGTCGAGCCGATGAACATGTTCACCAGGCCGGCGATGATGATGCCGAACAGGCCCATCATCAGGAACGACCCCATCCGCGTCAGGTCGGACTTCGTGGTGTAGCCGTACACGCTCACCGCCGCGAACATGCCCGCCGTCACCAGGAAGGTGGAGGCGATCGAGGTGCCCACGTAGATCGCGAACAGGTTCGCCATCGAGGCGCCCATCGCCGCGGCGAAGGCCCAGAACAGCGCCTGCACCGCGGTCTTGGACATCCGGTTGATGCCGAAGCTCAGCGCCAGCACGAAACCTAGCGGTGCCAGCAACGCGGCCCAGCCCAGGATCGTCGGCTGCGTCGCCACGTAGCCCGACGCGGTACGGCCGGTGCTGAAGAACAGCTCCCGCGCCGAAGTGTTGGCGATCACGTAGGACACGATGGCGGTGAGCGTGAGGCCCGACGCCATCCAGTTGTAGACGCGCAGCATGTAGGCGCGGAGCCCGGCATCCAGCGCGGCGGTGTCGACGGACGCCCGGCCGAGCGGCTGGCTCCAGGCCGTACCGCCCGTCGTGAAGCGGTTGTCGGGGCGCAATGCCATGACCTGCGAGTCTCCTTCTGCGCGGATGAGGGTTGGGGTCAGCCGCGCGATCAGCAAGCTATATGGAGATTCCGTAATGTTTATCAAGCGCGCGCTCAGCGCAGGCGCCGCGCCAGGTCGCCGAGCCGAACCAAGTGCGCCGCCAGGAAGTCGCGGGTCGCCGCGTCCGTGAGCCGCCCCCCAGCGTCGAACTTGCCGCCGGCCTGGCCGACCAGCACCTCCGGTCCCGGCACCACGAACACGTTCATCGCCGACAGCACGTGCCGCAGGTGGTAGTTCGCCGGCCCGGTGCCGAGCGCGCCGGGGCTGGCCCCCGTCACGACGGCCGCCTTGCCCGCCATCGGCGGCGCCGGCGGCCGCGACAGCCAGTCCAGCGCGTTCTTCATCGCCCCCGAGAAGGAACGACTGTAGCAGGGCGTGGCGAGCAGGAAGGCGTCCGCCGTCCGCGCCGCCTCGCGCAGCGCCGCCACGTCGGGGGGATCGCCGTCCGCGTGCAGGTCCTCGTTGTACATCGGCACCGGCCCGAGGTTGTGGATCACCACCTTCATCCCCGCCGGCGCCAGCTCCGCCACCGCCCGCAGCAGCGCCGTGTTCAGCGAGGCCCGCCGCAGGCTCCCCGACAGTGCCAGCACCCGTATCGTCGTCGCGTCGCTCATCCCGTCCGATCTCCCCCGCGGCGCGGCGACGCGCCGGGAACCGATGCCCGCCATCGGCACCGCGCCGGCGGCCCGCGGCCTCACTCGTTGCGCAGCAGCGGCGCCGGTCGGGCGCGCAGGGCCAGCGCCGTGCCCACCCAGCCCATCGCCAGCGTCAGCAGCGTGCAGCCCAGAACGGTCGCGAGCAACGTTTCCGGCAGGAACACCCACTCCGCCCGCATCACGAAGCGCACCACGCCCCACGACGCCGCGGTGCCGGCGGCGGCGGCGATCACCCCCGCGGTGGCGCCGAGCAGCCCGAACTCCACCAGCCAGGCCGCGCGTATCTGCGCCCGCGTCGCGCCCACGGTCTTGAGCACCACCGCGTCGCGGGTCCGCCGCGCCTGCCCCGCCGCCACCGCGCCCATCAGCACCAGAAGTCCCGAGACCAGCGTCAGCGCCGCCGTGGACGACAGCGCCGTGCCCAGCCGACCCAGCAGCGCCGCCACCGCCTCCAGCGCGTCGCGCACCCGGATGCCCGACACGTTGGGCAGCGCGTCGGTCACCGCCCGCAGCACCGCGTTCTCCGCTTCCGGCGCCGCCCGCACGGTGGCGATGTGCGTGTGCGGCGCGGATTCCAGCAGCCCCGGCGAGGCGATCAGCGTGAAGTTCAGCCCCAAGCCCCGCCACTGCACGTCGCGCAGCGAGCTGATCCGCAGCGCCACGTCGCGCCCCAGCACGTTGACCGTCACGGTGTCGCCCACCCCCAGCCCCCAGCCGGCGGCGAGGTTGGCGTCCAGCGACACCAGCGGTGGCCCGCGGTAGTCGGCCGGCCACCATTCCCCCGCCACCACCCGCGTATCCGCGGGCGGGCTGGCCGCGTAGGTCAGCCCACGATCCCCGCGCAGCGCCCAGGCGGTGTCCTCGCTCACCCGCACCTGCTCCACCGGCACGCCGCCCAGCGCCACCACCCGGGCCCGCAGCGACGGCACGCGCAGCACCTCGCCCACACCCGGCACGCCGCGCGCCACGGCGTCGAAGCGCGCCGCCTGGTCGTTCTGGATGTCGATGAAGTAGAAGGACGGCGCCGCCTCGGGCAGCTCGTCGGCGATCTGGCGGCGCAGGTTGCCCTCGATCAGCGCCACCGTGACCAGCGTGGTCAGCCCGATGCCCAGGGACACCAGCATCAGCGCGGTCGGCGCCCCGGGCCGGTGCAGGTTGGCCAGCCCCAGCCGCAGGCTCGGCCGCCGCACGCCCCGGAACCGCCGCGCCCCCCCCTGCAACGCCCACGCCCCGGCGCGGAACAGCGCCAGCGTCGCCGCCGCGCCGCCGCAGAACCACAGCGCGAACAGCGGCTGCTCGGCGGTGCCCACCACCAGCGCCACCAGCGCCGCCACCGCGAGCGCGTTGACCGCCAGCCACCCCGGCGAGCGCGCCGCCCAGGCCCGCAGCCCGGCCGGCGCGACCACGTCGCGGAACAGCGCCGCGCCGGGGATCTCGCCCGCCCGCATCAGCGGCGGCAGCGAGAAGGCCAGCGCCGTCAGCAGTCCGTAGGTGGCGGCGAGGAGCAGCGGCACCGGGTACAGCCCCAGGCGCGGCGGCACCGGCAGCGCCCCCGCCAGCGCCCGCGCCCCCACCCAGGTCAGCCCGTAGCCCGCCAGCAGCCCCACCGCGATCCCCAGGGCCGACAACACCAGCACCTGGATCAGGTAGGTCGCGAACACCGTGGACCGCGACGCGCCGAGGCAGCGCAGCGTGGCGATGGTGCGCGCCCGCCCGTCCAGCCAGGTCCGCACCCCCGTCGCCACGCCGATGCCGCCCACCAGCAGCGCCGTCAGCCCGGCCAGCGTCAGGAAGGAGGCGGCCCGATCCAGGAAGCGCCCCACCCCCGGCGAGGCTTGGGACGCGTCGCGCACCCGCCAGCCGCCGTCGCTGAACGGCTGGGCGCGCAGCTCGGCGCCGAAGGCCGCGGCATCGGCCCCCGGCGGCAGCCGCAGCCGGTACTCGTAGGTCACCAGCGAGCCCGGCTGGACCAGCCCGGTCACCGGCACCGCCGCCAACGGGATCATCGCGCGCGGCCCCAATATGATGGGGCTGGCCACCTTGTCGGGCTCGGCGGCCACGGCGCCGCGCACCAGGAAGCGCGCCTCGCCCACGCGCACCTCGTCGCCGGGGCGCAGCGACAGGCGCGCCAGCACCGCCCGGTCCAGCGCCAGCGGCCAGCGCCCGGCGTCGTCCGGCGCGTCCCCCAGCGGCGCGGCCGGGTCGAGCACCAGCTCCCCGTACAGCGGGTAGGCCCCGTCCACCGCCTTGAGCTCCACCAGCGTCCGCTCGCCCGACGCGGCCACCGCCATGGCGCGCATCGCCACCACCGCGCTCAGCCGTGCCCCCCGCTCCGTGATCCAGGCGCGCGCCTCCTCCGGCATCGGCCGGTAGGACATCTGCACCTCGAGGTCGCCGCCGAGGATACGCGCCCCGTCCGCCGCCAGCCCGGCCTCCGTGGCCGCCCGCAGCGTTCCCACCGCTGCAATCGCGGCCACCCCCAGCGCCAGGCAGGCCAGCACCAGCCGCAGCCCCTTCGCCCCGCCGCGCAGCTCCCGCCGCGCGAACCGCCAGCCGTTGGCGAGCGCCCCCGCCTCGACCCGTCCGCCGACACCCGGCCGCGACGCGTCCAGCGGCGGCGCGCTCACGCCATCACCGGCGCCGCGTCCACGGTCGCGTCGCTCACGATCAGCCCGTCCTCGATCCGCACCTGCCGCCCGCACCGCTCGGCCAGCGCCGGATCGTGGGTGATCAGCACCAGCGTGGTGCCGAACCGCTCCCGCAGCCCGAACAGCAGGTCCATCACCGCCCCGCCCGTCGCCCGGTCGAGGTTGCCGGTGGGCTCGTCGGCCAGCAGCAGCGCCGGCTCCGCCACGAAGGCGCGGGCCAGTGCCACCCGCTGCTGCTCGCCGCCCGACAGCTGGCCGGGGTAGTGCTCCAGCCGGTGCCCCAGCCCGACCTGGCGCAGCGCCGCCTCGGCGCGCGGAAAGGCATCCGCCCGGCCGGCGAACTCCAGCGGCACCGCCACGTTCTCGCGCGCCGTCATCGTAGGGATCAGGTGAAAGGCCTGGAACACGATGCCCACCCGGTCGCGCCGCAGCCGCGCCAGCGAATCCTCGTCCAGCGCCGACATGTCCGCCCCCGCCACCCGCAGCGTGCCCTCGGTGGCCCGCTCCAGCCCGGCCAGCAGCATCAGCAGCGTGGTTTTGCCCGACCCTGACGGCCCGACGATGCCCACCGCCTCGCCGGCGCGAATGGAAAGATCCACGCCCTTGAGGATGTTGACCTGCCCCCCCGCGGCCCCCACCCTGAAGCGCAGCCTGCGCGCCTCCACCAGCGGCGCGGCGCCGGCGGCCACCCCCGGCGACGGGGACGACGAGAGCTGGGGCGAGGAGAGCATCGTGGCATCCGGCATCGCCCGCAGATTGGCCCGGCGCGCTGCGCTGCACAGGGGCCTGTCCGGTATCGCTGCGTATCTGGCCTGGCGCTCCGCCGCCCGGGCGCAGGGGGCGACGCGCCCACCCAAGCTGCTGATGCTGGGCGACTCCATCACCGCCGCCTACGGCCTGCCCCGCGAGCAGGGCCTGCCCGCGCGGCTGGAAGCCGCCCTGCGCGAAGCCGGCCACCCGGTGTCGATGATCGACGCCGGCGTCTCGGGCGACACCACCGCCGGCGGCCGTGCCCGCCTCGACTGGGCCCTGGCCGACGCCCCGGACGCCGCGATCGTGGCGCTGGGCGGCAATGACGGCTTGCGCGGGGTCGAGCCGCGCGACACCCGCGCCAACGTCGCTGCCATCCTCGACGGCCTCGCCGCCAGGAGCGTCCCCACCCTGCTCGCCGGCATGCAGGCGCCCCCCAACCTCGGAGCCGACTACGGCCGCGAGTTCGCTGCCACCTTCAGCGACCTCGCTGGCGCCCACCCGGAGGTGGTGTTCTACCCCTTCCTCCTGGACGGCGTGGCCGGCGACCCCGCGCTCAACCAGCCCGACCGAATCCATCCCAACGCGCGCGGCGTGGACGAGATGGTGCGCCGGATGCTGCCGGCGGTGGGGCGGCTCCTCGCCAAGGTCCGGGCGTAGGTCGCCATGCCGCGGCTGTTCGTGGCCCTGTCGCTGCCGGCCGGCCTGCGCGAGGACATCGCCGGCCTGACGGGCGGCATCCCCGGCGCCCGCTGGATACCCCCCGAGAACTTCCACCTGACCCTGCGCTTCGTAGGCGAGGTCGAGAACTGGCGCGCCGACGACGTGGACGAAGCCCTGCTCAACATCCGCGCCCGGCCTTTCGAGCTCAGCCTGCGCGGCGTCGGCCTGTTCGAGAAGGCCGGCCGCATCCAGTCGCTCTGGGTCGGGGCCGAGCGCGCCGATGCCCTCGCCCACCTGCAGAACAAGATCGAGACCGCCCTGCAACGGATCGGCCTGCTGCCCGAGCGCCGCCGCTTCGCGCCCCACGTCACCCTGGCCCGCACCGACCGCGCCGAGCCGCGCAAGCTGGTGGAATGGGTGCAGGCGCACAACCTGTTCCGCGCCCCCCCGGTGCCGGTGGAGGAGTTCACCCTGTTTTCCTCGCAGCTGAGCAAGGAGAGCCCAGTCTACACCGCCGAGGTGGACTACGCCCTCGCCCAGGGCTAGCCAAGCATCGCCGATGACCCGCCGTCGCCTGTCCTGGCTGCTCGCGCTGCTGCTGTCCCTGCAATCGGGGCTGGCGGCGGCGCACTGCCTCGGCCGCGCCGGCGCCCCGGCCGACCGCGCGGTCGTCATCTGCACCCCTTCCGGCCTGCGCAGCGTCGCCCTGCCCGCTGACCACGGCGAACCGGCCGCGCCCGCCGTGGACGGCTTCTGCCCCGCCTGCCACGCCCTGCCGACGGTGCTGCTGCCCGAGGCGCCGGCCCTGCCCACCCCGGCCTGGGCCTCTGCCCCCTCGGAACGCGCCCCATTCGCCGCCGAGGTGCCGCGGCCGCGGCCGCGGGCGCGCGACCCCACCCGCGGACCGCGCGGACCACCCTTCCCGACCTGACCGAACGAGCTTTTCCCGCCGGGCCGACACCCGGCTCCCGTACCGTCAGTATTTTGGAAGATCAACGTGTTCAAGAAAGTTCTTCGCGCGACCCTCGCGGTCGTGCCCACCCTGTTGGCCGCCGATCCGTCGCGAGCCCACGTTTCGCTGGACAGCCCCGAAGGCACCGCCGGAAGCCCGTACCGGGCCGCGCTCCGGGTCAGCCACGGCTGCGAGGGTGACAGCGCCACCACCACCCTGCGCGTCGTGCTGCCCGAGGGCGCGCGCGACGCCCGGCCGATGGCCAAGCCCGGCTGGCGCATCTCCACCACCCGCCGTCCCCTGCCGGCGCCCGTTCCCGACGGCCACGGCGGCACCGTCGCGGACGCCGTCGGCGAGGTGCTCTGGGAAGGCGGCCCGCTGCCCGGCGACCAGTTCGACGAGTTCGTCGTGCGCTTCCGCACCCCCGACCGCCCCGGCGAAACCGTCTGGCTCCCCGCCACCCAGCTGTGCGAGGGCGGCCGCTCCGTCGCCTGGACCGAGATACCCGCTGACGGCGCTGACGCGCGTACCCTGCGCCGCCCGGCCGCCGCCCTGCGCCTAGCCGCCGCGCCCGGCGCCGCCGCCCCAGTCCGGGCCGAGCGCGCCTGGAGCCGCCCCGCCCTCGCCGGCGGCACCGGCGCCGGTTTCCTCACCCTGCGCAACGACGGCGCCGCGCCCGACCGCCTCCTGGGCGCTTCCTCGCCCCTGGCCAACCGCGTCGAGTTGCACAGCTCCAGCACCGAAGATGGCGTGATGCGCATGCGCCCACTGGACAACGTCCCCGTTCCCGCCGGCGGCGAGGCGACCCTGCGTCCCGGCGGCACGCACCTGATGCTCCTCGACCTGCGGCAGCCCCTGCGCGCCGGCGACCGCGTGCCGCTGCTCCTGCGCTTCGAGCGGGCCGGCGAGGTGGCGGCGGAGCTGACGGTGCGCGCCCCCGGCGCCGGCGAGCCCGCCGCCGAAACCGCGCACCGGCACTGAAGCATCCCGCGCACGGGGCCGTGAAGCCGAACGCCGTTGACCGCACCGGGCGCGCCGTGGCCGACACGCCGCACATGGCGCGCCCACCGAACATCGTGGTTCTCACCGGCGCCGGCATCAGCCGGGAGTCCGGCCTGGGCACCTTTCGCGGCCCGGGCGGGCTGTGGGACCGCGTGCGGATCGAGGACGTGGCCACCCCCGACGCCTTTCGCCGCGACACCGCCCGGGTGCACGCCTTCTACAACGGCCGCCGGGCGCAGCTGCGGGACGCGGAGCCCAACGGCGCCCACCGCGCGCTGGCCGAGCTGGACGCCCGCTGGCCCGCGGGGTTCCTGCTGGTGACGCAGAACGTGGACGACCTGCACGGGCGCGCCGGCGCCCGCCGCCTCCTGCACATGCATGGCGAGCTGCGGGAGAGCCTGTGCGGGCGCTGCGGCGACGTCCGCCGCTGGGAGGAGGATCTCTCGACCGAGACACCCTGTCCCACCTGCCGCGCCGTCGGAGGAATGCGCCCCAACGTCGTGTGGTTCAACGAGATGCCGCGCGGGGTGGCCGAGATCGAGGCGGCCCTGGACACCTGCGACCTGTTCGTATCCGTCGGCACCTCGGGCGTGGTCTACCCGGCCGCCAATTTCGTGGCCGCCGCGCGCGGCCGCGCCCGCACCGTGGAGCTGAATCCGGAACCCTCCGCCGGCGCCGACCTGTTCGACGAAGCCCGGCGAGGCCCCGCCACGATGCTGGTGCCGGAACTGGTACGAGAGCTACTGGCCGCATGGCCCTAAAAATACCTGCTTCCCGTTTCGACCCCGACGCCCCGGTCGGCCCCGGCGACCCCGGCGGCGCCCCCGGCCTCGGCGCCGCCGAGGCCCGCGCCCGCGCCTGCACCCTCTGCGTCCCGCACCTGCCGCTCGGGCCACGCCCCATCCTCCAGGTCAGCCCGCGCGCCCGCCTGCTCATCACCTCGCAGGCGCCGGGCACCAAGGCACACCTGTCCGGCATCCCCTTCGACGACGCGTCCGGCGATCGCCTGCGCTCCTGGCTCGGCCTGGACCGCCCCGCCTTCTACGACCCCGACAACGTCGCCATCCTGCCCACCGGCATGTGCTACCCCGGCCGCCTGCCGCGCGGCGGCGACTGCCCGCCCCGCCCCGAATGCGCCCCCACCTGGCACCCGCGGCTCGTGCCGCTGCTCGCCGGCGTGCGCTGCCGGCTGCTGGTCGGCTCCTACGCCATCCGCTCGGTGCTCGGCCCCGGCCCGACCCTGGTGGACCGCGTGCGCCGCTTCCGCGACCACCTGCCCGCCCACTTCCCGCTGCCGCACCCGTCCTGGCGCACGCTGGTCTGGGCGTCGCGCAACCCCTGGTTCGAGGCGGAGGTGATCCCGGCTCTGCGGGCCGAGGTGCGCGGGCTGCTGGGCTGAGAAAGCAAGGCCGGAGGAAGGCATTCCTCCGGTCCCAGTCTATTCTCGACCCTGAGCGCCGCACCTCCGGCACCGCACGTGAACTGACGAAGCGAAGATAGGGAGTGAGTGGGGGCCGAGGTACTGCCTCGCCCGGCCCCCGACCTTCCCTCGCCACCCTCACTCCGCCTCGCCCTCGCCCTCCAGCCGCGCGATCTCGCTGTCCGAGAACCCGAAGTGATGGCCGATCTCGTGGATCAGCACGTTGCGGACGAGCCGGAACAGGTCCTCGCCGCTCTCCACCCACTCCACCAAGATCGGCTCGCGGAACAGCACGATGGTGTCCGGCTCGCGCGGCGGGTCGCCCACCGAGCGCTCGCTTAGCGGCACGCCGCGGTACAGCCCGGTCAGCTCCCACGGGTGCTCCAGCCCCAGCTCGGCGAGCGTTCCGGCGTCGGGCACCTCTTCCACAAGGATCGCGGTCCCGCGCACCGATACCCGCAGCTCGGCCGGCAGCGCTCCCAGCGCAGCCTCGGCCAGCTCGACGACATCCTCGGCGGTCGGCGGCGTGGTGTGCGCGTGCATGGCCGGGAGGGGGTGCACGGTCGCCCCGGCGCGTCAAGCCGGGCGGGCCCGCCCACCGCCGACCCTCCCGAAGACGCCGCCGCGTCGCGCGGCCCAAACCCGGCGCGCACGCCCCGGGGCCGACTATCCAATCCCCCGGCGACCGCGACGGCCCGGTCCCCGGCCGCGCCGGCTGCCCGCCCTCAGCCCGCTGCCGGCCGCAGCCCCAGCCGCGCCGCCGCCGCCGCCACGCACCGCTCGAACACGTCCAGCGCGTCGAAGGCCCGCCCCGCTCCGTCCGGCGGCGGCAGCACCACCGGCAACCCCAGCAGCTCCACCGCCCCGCACACCATCAGGTTGTCCGGCAGCCCGAACCCATCCACCGTCAGCCCCGCCAGCGGGTCCGGCGCGGCGGCCACCTGCGCCCGGCTGCGCGCGGCGAACGGCGCGGCGCTGTTCGAATACCCGAAGCACGGCCGCCCGCGCCCGAGGAACCAGCCCAGCTCCACCAGCGTCCCGGCATCGGCCGAGGCGCCCCGGAACGGCGTGAGGTTGGCGATCACCATCCCGCACCCTTCCATCATCGCCAGGTCCTTGCGGAAGATCACCCGCCACGCTTCCGCTTCCGGCATCGCCGCGAACGAGCCGGCGTCCTCGTCCAGCGGCGGCCGGCCGTCGATCCCGTGGCGGGCGCAGATCGCCACCTTGCAGGCGGCGTGCGCGGCGGCGTCGGGCAGGAACACGTCCGGCCCGGCCAGGTAGGCGGTGGGCATCATCTCGGAACTCCTTCGGCGCGGCCCGGGTCGGGCCGGATCGGGGCGGTGCGGTCGAGGTCGGCGCGACCCGGCTCGGCGCCCGGCGCGGCGGCGCCGCGCGAGCCGGCGCGACCGGGAGCACCGCCCGCCGCGCCCGGCCCCGCCGAACCCTCCCCCGCGCCGTCCGGCACCCCGGCCATCGCCCGCACCGCCGCCGGCAACAGCCCCGCCTCCCGCAGCGCCCGGATCGGGAGTGCGCCGTCACGCTTGCTCAGCCGCCTCCCGTCGGGGCCGTGCAGCAGCGGGTGGTGATTGTAGCGCGGCTCGGGCCAGCCCATCACTTCCTGCAGCAGCCGGTGCAGGTCGGTGGCATCGCGCAGGTCCTCGCCGCGCGTCACCAGCGTCACGCCCTGCCGCGCGTCGTCGTGCGTCGCGCACAGATGGTAGGACGCCGGCGCGTCCTTGCGCGCCAGCACCACGTCGCCGAAGCGCGCCGGGTCGCACCGCACCGGCAGCGCCGCGCCGGCGCCGCGCCCCCCGCTTTCCCCGCGCCCCGACCCGTCCCCGCGAACCATGCCCTCCTCGCGGTAGAACAGCGGCCCGCGCAGCCGCCGCAACGCCGCCGCCACGTCCAACCGCAGCGCGTGCGCCTCCCCCGCCGCCAGCCGCGCGGAGCGCTCCGCGGGCGCCAGCCGGCGGCAGGTCCCCGGGTAGATCGCCCCTTCCGGCCCGTGCGGCGCGTGCCCGCTGCGCGCCACCTCGCGGGCGATCGCGGCGCGGGTGCAGAAGCAAGGGTAGAGCAGCCCGAACCCGTCCAGCGCGTCCAGCGCCGCCCGGTACTCCCCCGGGCACGCCGACTGCACGCGCACCGGCCCATCCCATCGCAGGCCCAGCCAGCCGAGGTCGTCGCCGATCGCGCCCGCGAACTCCGGCCGGCAGCGCGCCGGGTCGATGTCCTCGATCCGCAGCAGGAACCGTCCCGCCGGCCCCGCCGCGTCGCGCGCCCGCAGCGCCGCGTGCGCGTGGCCCAGGTGCAGCCACCCGGTCGGGCTGGGCGCGAAGCGCGTGACGACGGTGGACTCCATCTCCCGGCCCGGTTAGCCGGGGTTGAACCGCGGGGGAAGCCGACATGGGCGAACGGCGCCGGGAACCACTCGCGGGCGGCAGGCCCGGCCGCCTCGTGCTGCTGCTGCACGGCGTCGGCGCCGACGGGGCCGACCTGATCGACCTGGCCGGCGACTGGGCCCCGGCCGCGCCCGACGCGCTGTTCCTCGCCCCCGACGCGCCCGAGCCCTACGCCGATGGCCCCACGGGCCGGCAATGGTTCGCCCTCGCCGACCGCCGCCCCGCCGTGCTCGCCGCCGCGGTCCGCGCCGGCGCCCCGGCCCTGCGACGGATGATCGCCGACATCCTGGCGCGCGAGGCGATCCCCCCCGAGCGCCTGGTGCTGATGGGCTTCTCGCAGGGCGCGATGATGGCGCTGCACGTCGGCCCGCGCCTCGAAACGCCCCCCGCCGGGATCATGGCTTACGCCGGCGCCCTGCTCGACCCCTCCACCCTGGCCGCCGAGGCCACCCGGCCGCCGCCGCCGGTGCTGCTGGTGCACGGCGCCATGGACGAGGTGGTGCCGCCGGTCGCCTCCAATCTCGCCGCCCGCGCCCTCGAATCCCTGGGTGCCCCGACCCGGCTGGTGCTGCTGCCCGGCCTGGGCCACGGTTTGGATGAGGCCGCCCTGGCGGCGGGCGCGGCCTTCCTGCGCGAGGTCGCCGCCGCGACGTAGGCCGCCCCGGCGGCCTACCCGTGAAGGACCCGTGACGCGCCGGCCCACCCGTTGCCGCGCTTCTCGCGCCGTGGCACACAGGAAGCGTATCGGGCGGCGCCACTGCATCTGGGGCCGGACTGCCCGCGAAGGCCCCAGCGCTGGTGCCCGTCCCGGACGAAGGGATGGAGCCTCGCTTGCTCGACGGCGGTCAAACGTTTCCGGCCCTGGTCCTGAACGCGGATTTCCGTCCGCTATCCTACTACCCCCTGTCGCTGTGGTGCTGGCAGGACGCCGTGAAGGCCGTCTTCCTCGACCGTGTTTCGGTGCTCAACGAGTACGAGCACGAGGTGCATTCGCCCACCTGCACCATGCGCCTGCCTTCCGTGATCGCGCTGCGCGAATACATCCCCTCGGCCCGCAAGCCGGCCTTCACGCGCTTCAACGTGTTCCTGCGCGACCACTTCTCCTGCCAGTACTGCGCGGCCAGCCTACCGGCGCCGGACCTGACCTTCGACCACGTCACCCCGCGCTCGCGCGGCGGCCGCACCACCTGGGAGAACGTCGTCACCGCCTGCGGCCCGTGCAACCTGCGCAAAGGCTCCAAGCTGCCGCGCGAATGCCAGATGAACCCGCGCGTCAAGCCGCGTCAGCCGACCTCGTGGGAGCTGCAGGACAACGGCCGCGGCTTCCCGCCCAACCACCTGCACCAGTCCTGGCGCGACTACCTGTACTGGGACAGCGAACTGGAAAGCTGAGGCGGGTCCGGTCCCCGACGCCCGGAACGGCCGCCCGCCCTCACCCCGGTCGCCGCCGCGCCCACCCCAGCGCCAGCGCTCCCAGTGCCAACCCGTACACCACGTTCATCGCCGCCATCGACACAGGCAGCCCCGCCACCAAGTAGGCCGGCGCGTCGCACGGCTTGGCCGGCCGCGCCGCCAGCCCGCGCAGCATCTCCTCCACGCTGCCGCCGCCCAGCGCGGCCGGCGCGGCGCAGCCCGGCAGCGGCGACGGCCACCAGCCCTGCTCCACGCCGACGTGCAGCCCCCCCAACCCGGCCGAGGCCAACGCCGCCATCCCCGCCGAGGCCAGCAGCGCCCGCGAGCGCAGCCCCGCCGCGGCGAGCGCGAGGACGGCGGCGGCCCAGTACGGCCACCGCTGCCACAAGCACAGCGCGCAGGGGGCCAGCCCGCCAAAGCGCTCGGTGGCCAGGGCCAGCAGCGGCGCAGCGGCGGCGAAGGCTGCCACCGCCAGGGCCGCGACGAACGAGGACGGGACGCTCGGGTCCGATACGGCCGGAACCGTGGCGGCCGGGGCCTGGGCGGTGCGGCGGAGCATGCGCGCGAGATGCGCCGGCCGGTCGGGGCCGGCAAGCCCCTCACCCGGCGGAGGATCCCGGGAAAGGTCCGCCCATCCGACCACCGCGCGTCGCCACGGGGTAGGGGCAGGTCGGACGCACGTTCCGGAACAGCGGCGTCGACGGCTCCACAGGAGCCCGGAGATGGGATAGAAGCCTCCCGGGACCCCCGGGGCCTCCTTCGGCGAGATGCGGGCGTGGTGGAACTGGTAGACGCGCCGGACTCAAAATCCGGTTCCGAAAGGAGTGTCGGTTCGATTCCGACCGCCCGCACCATTCGCCGCGACGCACCGTGCGCCCGCCCGACGGCCGGTGGGCGAGGGTGACCGCGATCACCGTCGGGAGAACGCGATGAGCGGGGTGGAGATCAGGGCAGGCACCCCCGGGGACGACGCGATCCTCGCCGACCACTACCTCGCGCTGTGGGACAGCTACGGCACGCCGCCGGGCGACTACGCCGACGACGCGCGCGCCGCCGTTCTGCGGTTCATCGGCGAAGCGCGGACAGGGAGCGGCCTGGGCGTCTTCCTCGCGACCAGCGGCGGCGCGATCGCGGGATCGGTCGCCTGCAACCTCCACCGGGCCCCGTACCCGGTCGTCATCAGGCCCGAACGGCGCCGCTTCGGCTACGTGTGGAGTGTCTTCGTCGAGCCGGCGCACCGCCGGCGCGGCGTCGCCCGGGCCCTGGTGTCGCGGGCGCTCGACCACCTGCGCTCGCTGAACTGCACCACCGCCGTGCTGCACGCCTCCGAAGCGGGGTTGAGGACGTACCAGGACCTCGGCTTCAGCGCGGCCAAGGAGACGCGCCTCGACCTGACTGCCCGCGTTCCCCGGCCTGGGGTGGAGCCGGAGCACCCCGACTTGCAGCCCGCCAACGAGGCAGTCCGGACCGTGCCGTTCGATTGAAGCCGCGAAGGCTCCGACGACGTAGTCGAGCGTTGCGGAACCGGGCACGTGCCGCGGACATCGGCAACTGACGAGCCGGGTGCGAAGGGCGCGATGTCGCCGGCGTTCTCCGGCTCGCATCAGCTCCAGCAACGCGCGGACGGAAGAACGGGAAGTGCCATGGACAGGACGACGGTACGCTCAGGCTACGCTTTCGAGGACACCTACGGTTATTCTCGGGCCGTTCGAGCCGGCGATATGGTGTTCGTTTCCGGCACCACCGCGCGGGACGAGGCGCTGCGGGGCAACGCCTACGAGCAGACCAGGGCGTCGTTCGCCATCGTGGCCGACGCTCTCGGCCAAGTGGGCGCCGCCCTGCCGGATGTCGTTCGCACAACCGTGTACGTCGTCGACATGGCCGACCTCGAAGGCGTCGCTCGCGCGCATCGGGAAGCGTTCGGCGCCGTCCGACCGGCGAGCACGGTGGTGCAGGTGGCCGGCCTCACGCCGCCAAGGGCCAGGGTCGAGGTCGAGGTGACCGCCGTGACGACGGGCCGCGTGGAATGACGTGAACGCGTCCGCGCGCCCTGGTCTGGAACCGAAGCCTAGACCGCTGGGACCCCGGCGCGTCCGGGTGTCGCGGAACACCGCGTCCAAAGCCGCGACGGCCGCCGAACAGCCCCGCGGCGGCGACGGAAGGTGGGCCGGGTAGGACCGCCGGGGGTGACCTTTCCCGCGGCCCCGCCGCCTCAGCCGGCGGAAGCGACGTAGGAGCGCAGCTCCGCCGCCTCGTGCTCCACCTGCCCCATCCGCGCCTTGACTAGGTCACCGATGGATACCATCCCCGCCAGCCGCCCGTCCGCCATCACCGGCAGGTGCCGCACCCGTCGGTCGGTCATCAGCCCCAACGCTTCCTCCACCGTCATGGACGGCGTCACCGTCAGCAGCGCCCGGGTCATCAGGCTCTCGGCCGGCAACAGGCCGGCGTCCTCGCTGGGCCGCGCCATGGCGCGGACGATGTCGCGCTCGCTGACGATGCCCAGCACGCCACCGTGCGCGTCGCGCACCAGCACGGCGCCGATGCGGTGCTGCGCCAAGGTGCGCGCGATGCCGCGCGCGTCCACGTCGGGGGTGACCGAGATCACCTGGTCCCCCTTGCCGCGCAGGATGCCCTCGATGTTCACGCGAACCTCCCTTTCCGTCGCGCGGCGGTCGCCAGTCCGCCCCCAACGCCGGGAACGGAACGAGCGCCGACCTGCGCCGAATTCACACATTGCGACCCGTGCGCGAACGGACGCAAGGGAAAGCCGCCGACGCGCGGCGTCGCGGTCCGAACCGCCGATCACGGCCGACAGCGCACCTTCGACGCGCCGTCGATCCGTGATCCGGCGGTCCCGGACGAGGAGCCATCCCGCGCGTCGCGCCACTGGCTTGGAACCCCGCGCACGGTTCTCGGGCGTTGCCCTGCCCCGCATCCTGCTCCCCGGCGCGTCCGGCGGCGTGGCCGACCTGGCCGCGCCGCGTCGAGGCCGCGTTCTACCCGGTCCGGCAGCCCGGGCGGAGCGCCGAGGACGCGATCGGGTGGCTGGGGGCCGATCCCCCCTGATCGCGCGCGGGATGGGGCCGCCGAACCCCGGGGAGGCCCGGCCACCGAACTCCGGGCGGCACCCTTTCGCGCTCCCGCGCGACGCGTCGCGCCCCCGCCTGCCCGATCTCCGCGCGCGTCCCCGGCCCTGGACAGACGCCGCCGTTCCGGTCCATCACCCCGGCCCTGTTCCGCACCCCGGTTTCGCGTCCGGGCGGCGCCCCTCGCCTTGTTCCCAGGAGCCATCGCCATGGCCTCGGCCTTCGAGCGCATCGCCGACATCATCGCCGCCAACTCGGAAGTGCCGCGCGAGTCCATCACCCCCGACAGCCACGTCACCGAGGACCTCGGCATCGACAGCCTCGACTTCCTCGACATCGTCTTCGCCATCGACAAGGAGTTCGGCGTCAAGGTGCCGGTGGAACAGTGGACGCAGGAGGTCAACGCCGGCACCGCGCCGGCCGAGCAGTACTTCGTGATGCGCAACCTCGCCGCCCGCGTCGAGGAGCTGGCCGCCGCCAAGCCGGCCTGAGCACCGCCTTGCAGCTCGAACACTTCCTGATGATCGACCGCGTGGCCGCCCTCGACGACGACGCCATCGCCGCCGGCAGCACCGTCCCCGACAGATCCCCCGTGTTCGAGGGCCACTTCCCCGGCCACCCGCTGGTCCCCGGCGTCCTGCTGGTCGAGACCATGGCGCAGGCTTCCGGCTGGCTGCTGCTGGCGCGGGACGGCTTCGCGCGGATGCCCTTCCTGGCCAGCGTCAAGGAAGCCAAGTTCCGCTCCTTCGTCGGCCCCGGCGCCAGGCTCGACGTCGCCGCGCGCCTCGACCACGACGGCTCGGGCTACGCCGTCACCCGGGCCCACGTCGCCAGCGACGGCAAGCGCGTGTGCGACGCCACCCTGGTGCTGCGCCTGATGCCCTTTCCCGCGCCGGCGCTGGCCGACGCCATGCGCGACCGCGCCCGCCGCATCGGCCTGCCGGGCGTTCCCGCGTGAGCGGCGTCACGGCGGGCGCCGCGCGGACGAATGGCCCGGCGGGCGCCGCGCGAACCGACGCCGCAGCGACCGGCGTGCCGTCGACGGGCGGGAGCGACGTCGTGATCACCGGCATCGGCTTGGTCACCTCGCTCGGCGAGGGCCGCGACGCCCACTGGAACGCCCTGCGCGCCCCCGGCCGGCGCGCGGTGGTGGACGAGACCACCTTCGCCCCCTGGCCCGTCCACTCCCTGCCCGCGCTCGACCTCGACCGGCAGATCCCCAGGCGCGGCGACCAGCGCCAGATGGAGCCCTGGCAGCGCCTGGGCACCTACACCGCCGGCCTCGCGCTCGACGACGCCAACGCCCGCGCGCTCGTGGCCGACATGCACCTGATCGTGGCGGCCGGCGGCGGCGAGCGCGACGTGGCGCTGGACGAGCGCGTGGTCGCCGCCCTGGCCGGCACGGCGGACGCGCCCGGCGCGGAAGCGTCCGACCGCGGCGCCCGACTGAACGCCATGCTGGCCGAGGGCCTGCGCCCCACCCTGTTCCTGGCGCAGCTGTCCAACCTCGTTGCCGGCAACATTTCGGTGGTGCACGGCGTCACCGGCTCGTCGCGCACCTTCATGGGCGAGGAATCCGCCGCCGCCGACGCCCTGCGCATCGCTGCCGCCCGGCTGAGCGAGGGCCGCGGCGAGATCGCCCTCGTGGGCGGCAACTTCGTGGCCGCGCGCTGGGACACACTGCTACTGCACCGCGGCGGCGGCGCCCTGTGGCGCGGCCCCTTCGCGCCCTTGTCCGTCCGCGCCGGCGGCAACGACGGCCCGGACGGCGCCCCCCCGGGCGGCCCCCCCGGGGGCGTAGTGCTAGGCGGCATGGCGGCCTTCCTCGTGCTGGAAACCGCCGCCCACGCCCGCGCCCGCGGCGCCACCGCCCTGGCCCGCCTGGACGCCGTGGCCACCGACGCCGCGCGCCGCGACCGCTCCGGCCAGTCGCGCGACGCCGCCCTGGCGCTGCTGCTCCGCGTCGGCGGCCCGGCGCCGCTGGTGCTGTCCGCCGCTTCCGGCGCCCCCGACGCCTGGGCCGAGGAGCAGAACTTCCTCGCGGCCCTCGGCCCCTGCACTATCCGCCGCCCCGGCTCCCTGCTCGGGCACGGCGTCGAGGCCGCCTTCCCCGCCCACGTCGCCCTGGCCGCCCTGGCCTTGTCGCGGGGCGGCCACTACCCGCCGCTCGACCCCGCCGACGGCGGCGAGGCCGACGCCCCCGACCGCATCCTGGTGTCCGGCTTCGGCCAATGGCGCGGCGAAGCCCTGGCCAGCCTGTCGCGCGTCGCGCCCGCGGAGAGCTGAGCCGATGCGCGACCATCTCGGCCGTCCCTTCGTCGCCGTCACCGGCCTGGGCGCCGTCACCCCCCTGGGCTACGGCGTCGAGCCGAACTGGGCGGCGCTGCTGGCCGGCCGCTCGGGCATCCGCCGCATCGCCCGTTTCCCCACCGAGCACCTGCGCACCGCCATCGCCGGCACCGTGGATCTCCCCGGCGAGCGCCCGGGGCTGGACTACCTCGGCGCTGCCGAGCGGGTGGAGCGCCTCGCCGGCTTCGCCGTCACCGAGGCCCTGTCGCAGTCCGGCCTCGGCGCCCCCGGCAGCTTCCCCGGCCCGCTGATGCTCGGCATGCCCCCCGTCGAGGTCGAGTGGCCCTGGCGCTTCTCGCTCGCCGCCGGCGGTGGCTCACGCTACCCCGACATGGTCGAGGCCGCCGCCGGCCGCCGCGACATCCACGACGCCGCCCTGATGGGCGGCGTGGCCGAGCGCCTGGCCGCCCGCTTCGGCACCCGCGGCGCGCCGATCACCCTCACCACCGCCTGCGCCACCGGCGCCACCGCGATCCAGACCGCCGCCGAGGCCATCCAGCGCGGCGAGGCTGCCGCGGCCCTCGCGGTCGGCGCCGACGCCACCGTGCAGCCCGAGGCGCTGATCCGCTTCTCCCTCCTTTCCGCCCTGTCCACCCGCAACGACGAGCCGACCCGCGCGTCCCGCCCCTTCGAGCGCGACCGCGCCGGCTTCGTCATGGCCGAGGGCGCCGCCGCCCTGGTGCTGGAGGACCTCGACGCCGCCCGCGCCCGCGGCGCCGCCATCCTGGGCATCGTGTCGGGCTGCGGCGAGCGCGCCGACGGCTTCCACCGCACCCGCTCCAATCCCGACGGCCGCGCCATCATCGGCGCCATGCGCGCCGCCCTGGCCGACGCAGGCCTGCCGCCCGCCGCCATCGGCTACGTCAACGCCCATGGCACCGGCACGCCTGAGAACGACAAGATGGAGAACTTCGGCATGCGCGCCGTGTTCGGCGACGACGCGCCGCCGATCTCCTCCAACAAGTCGATGATCGGCCACACCCTGTCCGCCGCCGGCGCCCTGGAAGCCTTGTTCTCCCTCCTCACCCTGCGCGACGGCCGCCTGCCGCCCACGGTCAACCACGACGTCCCCGACCCCGCGATCACCCTCGACGTGGTGCCCAACCGCGCCCGCGACGCCCGCGTCGCCCACGTCCTGTCCAACTCCTTCGGCTTCGGCGGCCAGAACACCTGCCTCGTGCTGTCGGCGGAGCCGCCGCGTTGAGGCCCCTGCCAACGACCCCCCACCGGTACCGGCTTCCGCGGGCCACCCGCTGATGCGTGCCCTGCGCCTGCACAGCGATCGCGACCTGCGGCTGGACGACCTGCCCGAGCCGCCCACCCCCGGCCCCGGCGAGGTGCAGCTCCGCACCCTCGCCGTCGCCCTGAACCACATCGACGTGTGGGGCTGGCGCGGCATGGCCTTCGCCAAGCGCGCCCTCCCCATCGTCACCGGCGCCGAGGCGGTGTGCGAGGTCGTGGCCGTCGGCGCGGATGCCGGCGACTGGCGCCCCGGCGAGCGCGTCGCCCCCTACGGGGCCCTGACCTGCGGTCACTGCCGCGCCTGCCGCGAGGGCCGCGACAACCTGTGCGAGAACGTCGCGGGCGTGATGGGCTTCCACCGCGACGGCTTCGCCCGCGAGCGCCTCAACATGCCCGCCCGCCTGCTGGTGCGCGTCCCTGACGCCGTCGCCACCACCGACGCCGCCTGCGCCGCCGTCACCTTCTCCACCGTCGAGCACATGCTGCGCGACAACGCCCGCCTGGAACCGGGCGAGACCATCCTGGTCCACGCCGCCGGCTCGGGCATCGGCACGGTAGCGGTGCGCCTGGCCAAGGCGCTCGGCTGCACCGTGATCGCCACCGCCGGTTCGGATGACAAGTGCGCCCGGGCGCTGACCCTGGGCGCCGACCACGCCATCAACTACGCCACCCAGAACTTCCCCACCATCGCCCGCCGCCTCACCGCCAAGCGCGGCGTGGACGTGGTGTTCGAGCACGTCGGCGCCGCCACCTGGGCCGGCTCGCTGCTTTCCCTGCGGATGGGCGGCCGCCTCGTCACCTGCGGCTCCACCTCCGGCATCTCGGCCGAAACCAACCTCATGATGATCTTCCAGCGCCAGCTCCGCATCACCGGCTCCTTCGGCGCGGCGATGCGCAACGTCGCCGACGGCCTCGCCAGGATGGCCGGCGGCCTGCTGCCTGTGCTCGACACCGTGGTGCCGCTGGAGCGCTTCGCCGAAGGGCTGGACCGGCTGGAAGGCCGCCGCGTCTTCGGCAAGATCGTCGTCACCCTTTGACGCCGTGACGCGCGGGGCGGCCCGGGGCCGGGGGACGCGCTTCCCCCGAGCCGCCATCCCCCGCCGGTCGGCGCGTCGCCGTTCCGCGTCGCTGCGCGGCGACTCCCGGAGCGGGAACACCGGCGAGCGGGAACCGGGGCACCGCCCCGACCGGCCCGCGACCTCCGGCCCACCGCCGCCATGACCCCCCGCGAAGCCCGCCTGCGCTTCAGGCTCCGCCTCGCGCGCCTGGGCAACCGCCTCGCCGCCCTGGCCGTGCGCGCCGCCTTCGCCTTCCTGCGCGTCCTCGGTCCGCGCCTCGCGCCCGCATTGGGCTCGGCCGTCGCCCGCGCCCTCGGCCCGCTCATCCCGGCCCACCGCATCGCCCGCGACAACATCGCCGCCGCCTTCCCCGAACGCGACGCGCCCTGGCGCGCGGCGGTGCTGCGCGACGCTTGGGACAACCTCGGCCGCACCGCCTGCGAGTACGTCCACATCCCCGCGATCTGGGACCTCGCCCCCGAGCGCCGCGCGGACGCCCGCATCACCACCGACGACGCCACCGCCGCCCGCTTCGCCCAGCTGCGCGCGGACGGCGGCCCGGTGCTGCTGTTCGCCGCCCACCTCGCCAACTGGGAGCTGCCGGCGGTGGCCGCCCACAGCCACGGCCTGCGCGCCGCGGTGCTCTACCGCACCCCCAACAACCGGGCGGTGGCGCGGCTGATCCTCGACCTGCGCCGCGACCTGATGGGCGAGCTGGTGCCGGCTGGCCTCGCCGCTCCCGCCCGGCTGATGGCCGTGCTGCGCGAGGGCGCGGCGGTGGGAATGCTGATCGACCAGCGCTTCGGCCGCGGCCCCCTGGTGGACTTCCTCGGCCGCCCCGCCAGCGCCAACCCACTGCTGCCCGAGCTGGCCCGCCGCCTGGACTGCCCGGTGCGCGGCGCCCGCGCCATCCGCCTCCCCGGCGGCCGCTTCCGGCTGGAGCTGACCGACCCCATCCCGCTGCCGCGCGACGCCGAAGGTCGCGTGGACGTCGCTGGCGCCACCCAGGCGATCAACGACGTGGTCGCCGCCTGGGTGCGCGAGCACCCGGGCCAGTGGCTGTGGATGCACCGCCGCTGGCGCTGAGCCCACGCGCCGATTGTTCGCGGCCGTGCGCCCCGACCCGCACCCCCGGCGCGACCGACATCGCGGCGCGACCGGCGGCCGGTCGCGCTCCCGCGCGGTTCGCGTCAGCCCTGGCTGCCCGCCTCCGGGCGTCCGCGGAGCCGGGCGGCGGGAACGGACGCGGCCGACGCGACGAAGCCCTCCCCCGCCGCGTCCATCCCGGGCGCCCCGCCGCGGTCGGGCGCCGACACCGGGAAGCGCAGCGTGCGCACGGTGCCACCGACCTCGCCGGCCGCGGTTTCCAGCCGGCCGCCGAGCTGCGTCGCCAGCCCGCGCAGCAGCTGGCCGCCGACCCCGTCCCCGGTGCGCCCCAGCGGCCCCGCCGCCATGCCGACGCCGTTGTCGGCGACCGCCAGCTCCAACAGGTCGCCGTCGCGGCGGAACGTCGCGCGCACCACGCCCGCGCGGTTCCCGGGAAACGCGTGCTTCAGCGCGTTCGTGACCAGCTCGTTCAGCACCAGGCCGACATCCCCGGCGGCGGTCAGCGGCAGCACGTGGGCTTCCGCCGCCACCGCGAGCGCCACCGGCCGCGCCCCGCCCGCGCTGGTGCGCAGGTCCGCCATCAGGCCTTCCAGGAAGTCCCTGCTGTCCACGACGGCGCCCGCGGCCGCGCCGCGCGACAGCCGCCCGTGCACCCGTCCCAGCACCTGCACCCGCCCTGCCGCCGCCCGCAGCGCCGGCGCCGCTTCCGGCTCCGCGCCCGCCTGGGCCCGCAGCATGCTCACCTGCAGGTACAGGTCGTTGCTGACGCGGTGCGACCATTCCTCCAGCAGCAACCCGCTCCGCCGCGCCTCCTCCTCGGCCCGGTGCTTGGCGGCGGCGAGCGTCCGGTTGCCGGCGCGCGGCGCGGCGATCAGCGCGGCCGCCAGCTTGGCGACGGCGAACCACAGGAACGAGTCGACCACCGCCCTCCAATCGAGCGACCAGCCGCCGTCCGCGGCCGGCCCGACGCCGCGCCAGAGCAGCAGCGCGAAGCCCAGCGTGGCGCCGACCAGCCCGGCCGCGAGGCCGAAGAGCAGGGCGCCGAGCAGCACCGTGG
Source organism: uncultured Roseomonas sp. (assembly GCA_964243365.1). Lineage (GTDB taxonomy): Bacteria > Pseudomonadota > Alphaproteobacteria > Acetobacterales > Acetobacteraceae > Roseomonas. Next base: position 25,197 of record CAXTEL010000036.1, read on the forward strand.
CGAACAGCAGCAGGTGCAGGTGCGTCACCGACAGGCCGCCGGCCAGGAAGCTCGCGAGGGCGAAAGCGGCCAGCGGCAGCGCCGCGGCGGCAGCGAAGCGCGGCGCCATCGACAGCGACCTCAGCCACTCGAACCAGGGAAGCGTCGCGGTCACTCGCACGGGCTCGGTCTCCACCGCGCCGCCGGCGACGACCCGCGCCCCGGGTCGTCGCCGGCGGCGCGCGACCATCGAACGCGGGAGCGCCGCGGGTCACGCGAAGCTCGCCGACATACTGCCCCCTTCCGCCCCGCGACCACAACCGCCGCGCTCGCCGGCGCCGCGCCCCGCACGCGCCGCTGCCGACGCGTGCGGGGCCGAAACATCCCCGGGTCGTCGCGAAGCATCCGGAGGAGCCGAGCCCTGCCGGCTCCGCGCCGGAATGCCATCGTGGACCGGAGCCGGCCGCCGGGGATCGGTCGCGACCCCGGCGCCGTCCGGCTCAGCCCCGCCGTACGCCCGTGAACAGCGGCAGGCCGGAAGCCACGTCGCGCAGGTCGCGCCGGAAGGCCGTGGGCTGGAAGTACTGCCCGCACGGGATGTAAGCCCCCACCGCCAGCGCCCGCTCCTGAATTCGCGCCGCCACCGCCCGCTGCTCCGCCTCCTCGGGCGTCGCGAACCACGCCGCGCGCATCGCCTCCAGGGGCGCGTCGGTCAGCCAACTCGGCACCCCGGCCCGGCCGTTGCCGCGGCTGGCGAGGTGGTAGGCCGGCGTCAGGTGGTCCAGCCCGCCGGAGAAGATGCCGAACATGCTCCACCCGCCCTCGCTGATCGGCTTGGGGCTGAGGATGCGCTGGTTCACCGTGCCCCAGTCCGTGGACACGTGGTCCAGGTTCATCCCCAGCCGGCCGCACAGGTCGGCCATCACCTCGCACACCGCGTTGATGCGCGGCACGTCGGTGCCGGCCAGCAGCACCACCCGCTCGCCCGCGTACCCCGCCGCCTCCAGCTCGCGCCGCGACCGCGCCAGGTCGCGCGGCCCGTCGAACACCCCCATTCCCGCGTCCGACGCCATCGGCCCGCCGGGCGTGAAGATGCCCGCCGGCCCCCGCCGAATCGCGCGGTCAGTGCCGGCCACCGCGTCCATCATCTCGCCCTGGTCCACCGCACCCAGCAGCGCCCGCGACACCGCCGGGTTGTCGAACGGCGGCAGCAGGTGGTTCAGCCGCACCTGCCCGATCAGCCCGCGCGTCTCGACCACCTCCACCCGCAGGCTCCGGTCCCGCGCCAGCAGCGGTACCAGGTCCACGTTGGGCTGCTCCCACCAGTCCATCTCGCCGGCCCGCAGCGCGCCCGCGGCGGCCGCGCCGTCGGGGATGGTGTGCCATTCCACCCGCTCGAAGCGCGCCACCCTGGGCCCGGCGGTGAAGCTCGCCTCGCCCTCGTCGCGCGGCCGGTAGCCCTCGAAGCGCCGGTACGCCGCCAGCGCGCCGGGCACCCGCTCGTCGGCCGCGAAGCGGTACGGCCCGCTGCCCACCATCTCCGCCACCGCCGTCGTCGGGGCCGTCGCCGCCAGCCGCGCGGGCATGATCACCGGCACGAAGGAGGTCGGCTTGGCCAGCGCGTCGGGCAGCATCGGGAACGGCCGCCGCAGCCGGAACCGAACCTCCGCGTCCGACGGCGCCGACAGCTCCGCCACTTGCGCGAACAGCGCCCCCCCGAAGGCGTCGCGCACCGCCCACCGCCGCAAGCTCGCCACCACGTCGCGCGCCAGCACCGGCTCGCCGTCGTGGAAGCGCAAGCCTTCCCGCAGCGTCAGCCGCCACAGCAGGCCGTCGTCCTCGACCACGTGCCCGGCCACCATCTGCGGTTGCGCCCGGAACTGCTCGTCCATGCCGTACAGCGTGTCGAACACCATCAGCGCGTGCGTGCGGGTGACGTAGTTGGTGGTGATGATGGGGTCGAGCAGCGCTAGGTCGGCGTAGGGCATGAACTTCAGCGTCGTGGCACTCGCTGCCCGTACCGGCGACGGCGTGGCCAGCGCGGGCAGCGCCGCCGCGCCCAGACCGAGGAAACCGCGTCGCCGCATGCCCTGCTCCCGTATCGTTGTCGCGGCGCACCCTGCAAGATGGTGGCCAGCCCCCCCACCCCCTTGCCGCCCGGCGCCCGCGAGGCGAGGAACAGCACCGATGCCCGACACCCCCGCCCGACCCCGCCCCGGCCTGCCCGGCCCGACGCTGCGCCGCCCGCACCGCACCCGCCCCGCGCACCCCGCCGCCGCGCCGCGCGCGGCGCCCCGCGGCCCGGCTCGCCCGCCCAGCCCCCGGTCCCCCCGCCCGTGAGCCCGGGCTACCTGCCCTTCGCCGGCGCGCTGAACCTGCCCGCCTTCCTGTGCGACAACTGCGGCTACTGGCAGCGCCACTTCGGCCCCCCGCCCGCCTGCCCGATGTGCCTCGACGCGCGCCACGTGGTGCCCCAGGACGGCTGGCGCTTCTGGACCCGCGCCGAGGCCCAGGCCCGCTTCCCCTGCCACTGGGCCGAGCTGGAGCCGGGCGTGTGGCGCTACTGGAACCACCCCGTCGGCGGCATCGGCCCGTCCGCCTACGTGATCCGCACCGCCGGCGGCAACATGGGCTTCGAGGGCTGCTCGATCTTCTCCGAAGCCGCCCTCGACCACGTCGAGTCCCTGGGCGGCCTCCAGGTCCTTTCCGCTTCCCACCCGCACAGCTACGGCGGGCTGTGGCAGCTCCAGGACCGCTTCGACCCCGAGCTCGCGCTGCACCCCGGCGACCTCGCCTGGTCCGCGGCGCTGCGCGTCACTTGGCCCTTCGACGACGCCCTGACGCCCCTGCCCGGCCTCACCCTGCACCTCACCGCCGGCCACTTCGACGGCCACTGCGTCCTGCACGACCGGCACAGACGCATCCTGTTCTGCGGCGACGCGCTGAAGTTCGAGCCCGACCCGGCCGACCCGCGCCGCGCCCTGGCCATCTCCGCCCACAAGGCCTTCGTGCGCGGCGTGCCCCTCACCCCCGCCGAGCTGCGCCGCTACCGCGCCGTGTTCGCCGCCCTCGACTTCACCCAGACCTGGACCCCCTTCGAGCAGGCCGCCAACAGCGGCCGCGCCGAAGCCCTGGCCCTGATCGACGCCATGCTCGCCACCCGCCCGCACGCCGCCCCTGTGCCGCTCGCCGGGCTGACGACCGCCGCGGCCTGAACGGGCGCCGGCCGGGTCTGTCACCGACCCCGGTTCCCGCTGATTCGGGCGTGGGGCCAGGGGCTCCGCCCCTGGAACCCCGCCGATGGTTTGCCTCGGCGGACAGAGAGGCGCTCTCGACGCGGCTCCACCGTCGAGAGCGCCCCCCCTGTCCGCCGGGATGTTTCTACATACGGATGGGAGGAACGAGGAACCTCGGGTTCCTCGCGGGGTGTCCGGAAGGGCGGCGCCCCTCTGGTCCCACACCCGAACCAGCGGAAGCCTGGGCCGGCCGCGGCGCGTCGACTCGCGTCAGTCCGGCGACGCCGGCGGCGCCTCGCCCAGCAGCGCCAGCACCTGCTCCGCCGTGGTACCGATGTGGGCGCGCAGGGCGTCGGCGGCCTCCGGGGCGCGCTCCAGGGTCAGCTCCGCCAGCCCCTCGTGCACCGGCAGCACGCGGCTCCAGTCGGTCTGCGCGGTGCCCATCAGCCGGCGGTAGCGGGTCTTCTGCATGTATAGGTCGTCGCAGAAACGCTTCAGCGACGGCAGCGGGCAGCCGGCCACCAGCGCCCGGTGGAAGCGGTGGTGGCGCGCCTCGTACCCGTCCAGCCAAGCTTCGCTCTCGGGGGCCCGCCGTTCCAGCTCGCGCCGCAGCAGCGCCAGGCTGGCCACGATCTCGTCCTCCCAAGCGGCGTCGCCCTCGCTCATCGCCGAGCGCAGCGCTTCCGGCTCGGCCACCTGGCGAGAGAGCGTGACGTCGAGCAGGTGCGCCCGCGTCGCCGGCGGCACCGAGAAGCCCTTCTGTCCTTCCAGCGTCACGAAGCCCTCGGCCGCCAGCCGCGCCAGGGCCTCGCGCAGCGGCGTCGCCCCCACGCCGTACCGGGTGGTCAGGTCGCGCAGCTGCAACCGCGAGGACGGCGGAAAGGTGCTGGCGACGATGTCCCGCCGCAGCCGCCGCGCGGCGCTCTCGGCCAGAGTCGGGTTGCCGGGGGTGTCCAAGATGATGTATTTTATACTTTCTGGCTCCGCCCCGCGTCAACCGCGGCGACCGCGTCGCCCCCGCCGCTCAGCCCGGCGCGTCCCCTTCCGGCGTCCCCGCCCCGCGGTCGCCCCCGGCGCCGCGCGCCCCGGCCTCGTCCAGCGCCGCCTGCTCCGCCCGCGCCCGGCGCTTCTCCCGCTCCGCTTCCCGCGCTTCGCGCAGCGTCTCCACCGCCCGCTCGTCGGCCCGCGCCCGCGCCAGGGCCTGCCGCGCCGCCTGCGCCCGCGCCTCCGCCCGCATCTCCGCCGCGCC
>CAXTEL010000037.1:0-29414 GCA_964243365.1 uncultured Roseomonas sp.
CCGCGGGGCGCCGCGTCCGGGGCCGCGCCCCGCGCCGCGCCGCGCTTGGGCGCCGGCCGCTTGGCCCCGCCGCGGGCCGGCAGCACCTTGCCCTTCTCCGCCAGCAGCGCCACTGCCTGCTCCAGCGTGAACGCTTCCGCCTCGACGTTGCGCGGCAGGCTCGCCACCACCAGCCCGTGCTGGGCGTAGGGGCCGAAGCGGCCGCGCCGGATCTCCACCGGCGCCGCGTCCTTGGGGTGCTCGCCCAGGCTCACCGAGCGCGGCTTGGCGTCGGCCAGCAGCGCCACGGCGCGGTTAAGCCCTAGCGTCAGCACGTCGTCGTCGCGGTCCAGCGACTTCGAGATCGCGCCCATCTTCAGGTATGGCCCGAACCGCCCGAGGTTGGCGGTGATCTCCTCGCCGGTCTCGGGGTGCGGGCCGACGATGCGCGGCATGGACAGCAGCGCCAGCGCCCGCTCCACCGTCACGCCTTCGGGCTCCATGCCCCGCGTCAGGCTGGCGCGGCGCGGCTTGGTCGGCTTGCCCTTGGCGTCCGTGCCGCCCTCGCCGAGCTGGACGTAGATGCCGTAGGGGCCGCGCCGCATGGTCACCTGCTGGCCGGAGGCAGGGTCGGCGCCCAGCTCGCGGATGCCCTCGGCCAGCCCGCCGGCCTCCTCGGCGCCTTCCGCCCCCGGCGCCACCAGGGCGCGGGTGTAGCGGCATTCCGGGTAGTTGGAGCAGCCGATGAAGGCGCCCGTTCGCCCCAGCCGCAGCCCCAGCCGTCCCGCGTGGCAGTTGGGGCACAGGCGCGGGTCGGTGCCGTCGTCGGCGGCGGGGAAGAAGTGCGGCCCGAGGTCCTCGTCGAGCGCGTCGATGACGTCGCTGATCTTGAGGTCCCTGGTGGCCGACACCGCCACCGAGAAGTGGTTCCAGAACTCGCGCATCACGTCCCGCCATTCGGCCCTGCCGCCGGAAATGTCGTCGAGCCGCTCCTCCAGCCCGGCGGTGAAGTGGCTGTCCACGTAGCGCTCGAAGAAGCTCACCAGGAACGCCGTCACCAGCCGGCCGCGGTCCTCGGGCTGGAAGCGCCGCTTGTCCAGCTTGACGTACTCGCGGTCCTGCAGCGTTTGCAGGATCGAGGCGTAGGTGGACGGGCGGCCGATGCCCAGCTCCTCCATCTTCTTGACCAGCGACGCTTCCGAGAAGCGCGGCGGCGGCTGCGTGAAGTGCTGGTCCGCCTTGACCTCGCCGCGCTTGGCCGGGTCGCCCTCGTGCATCGGCGGCAGCACGCGCGCGTCGTCGCCCTCGCCCAGCGGCGAGTTGGCGGGGGCGTCGTCCACGTCCTCGCGGTACAGCTTCAGGTACCCGTCGAAGGCAATCACCGAGCCGTTGGCGCGCAGCTTGGTCCGCCCGGTGGGCTCGCTCAGCTCCACCGCCGTCTGGTCCAGCTCGGCGGAGGCCATCTGCGACGCCACGGCGCGCTTCCACACCAGCTCGTACAGCTTGCGCTGGTCGGGGTTGAGGTAGCGCGCCACGTCGCCGGGCCTGCGGTCCACGTCGGTGGGACGGACCGCCTCGTGCGCTTCCTGGGCGTTCTTGGCGCGGGCGGTATACTCGCGCGGCTGGGCGGGGATGTAGTCGTGGCCGATCTCGTGGCGCACGTGGCCGCGGATCGCCTCGATCGCCTCGCGCGCCATCGACACGCCGTCGGTGCGCATGTAGGTGATCAGCCCCACCGTATCGCCGCCGATCTCCACGCCCTCGTAGAGCTGCTGCGCTAGGCGCATCGTCGCCTGCGCGCCGAAGCCCAGCTTGCGCGAAGCTTCCTGCTGCAACGTGGAGGTGGTGAACGGCGCCGGCGGGTTGCGCCGCACGCGCTTCTTCTCGACCGAGGCCACGGCGAAGGTTCCCGCCTCCACCGCCGCCACGGCGCGCCCGGCGGACGCCTCGTCGGGCAGGTCGAACTGGTCGAGGCGCTTGCCCCCGAGGTGCGTCAGCCGGGCGGTGAACGGCGCGCCGACCGGCGTGGTGAAGCGCCCGTCCACGGTCCAGTATTCGCGCGCCTTGAAGACCTCGATCTCCGCCTCGCGCTCGCAGATCAGCCGCAGCGCCACCGACTGCACGCGCCCCGCCGAGCGCGATCCCGGCAGCTTGCGCCACAGCACCGGCGACAGCGTGAAGCCCACGAGGTAGTCCAGCGCGCGGCGCGCCAGGTAGGCGTCGATCAGCGGCACGTCGAGCTGGCGCGGGTGGGCGATGGCGTGCTGCACCGCGCCCTTGGTGATCTCGTTGAAGGTGATGCGGTGGACCTCGACGCCCTTCAGCAGTCGCTTGTTCGCCAGCATCTCGCGCACGTGCCACGAGATCGCCTCGCCTTCGCGGTCCGGGTCGGTGGCGAGGTACAGGCGCTTGGCGCCCTTCAGCGCGGCGGCGATCTCGCGAACCTGCTTCTCGCCGCGGTCCTCGGAGGACCAGTCCATCGCGAAGTCCTCGTCGGGCCGCACCGAGCCGTCCTTGGCGGGGAGGTCGCGGACGTGGCCGAAGGAGGCGATCACCCGGTAACCGTTGCCGAGATACTTGTTGATGGTCTTCGCCTTGGCCGGCGACTCCACCACGACGACGTCGGTCATGCTTCCGAGAACCCCTCGCGCCCCGCAACGACGGAGCGGATGATGCGGTTGCCGGGCAGCATCTCGACCCGCCCCGAGAGTTCGAGGTCGAAGAGGGCGGCCTGCGCGGCGGAGGCGGACAGGTGGCAGCGGCGGATCACTTCGTCAACCGGAACGGGTGAGAAGCCAACCAACGCAAGGACTTGCATCGCGTCGTCCACCGCCGGCGACGGCCCGTCCGCGTCCCGGGACGCCGGCGGTCGGGGTGCCGGCGCCGGGCGCGGCCCCGAGGAAGCGCGGCGGGGCGGCAGGGCGTGCGGCGCGGCGGGCAGGGTGTCGAGCACGTCCTCGGCCCGCTCGCACAGGATCGCGCCCTGGCGGAGCAGGTCGTTGGAACCGGCGCAGCGCGGGTCCAGCGGCGAGCCCGGCACCGCCCACACCTCGCGCCCCGCCTCGATCGCCAGCCGCGCGGTGATCAGCGTGCCCGAGCGCAGCGCCGCCTCCACCACCGCCACCCCCAGCGACAGCCCGGCCACGACCCGGTTGCGGCGGGGGAAATGGCGGGCCAGCGGCGCCGTGCCGAAGGGCGCCTCGGCCACCAGCAGCCCTTCGGACGCCACGCGCGATTGCAGGGCGGCGTTCTCGGGGGGGTAGGCGACGTCGAGCCCGCCCGGCAGCACCGCCACGGTGCGGGCGCCTCCCTTCGCCAGCAGCGCGCCGACGTGCGCCGCCGCGTCCACGCCGCGCGCCATGCCCGAGCACACGGCGATGCCCGCGGCGGCCAGCCCCTCGGCCAGCTCCTCGGCGACGCGCCGGCCGCCGGCGGAAGCGTTCCGGGCGCCGACCACCGCCACCTGGCGGGCGTCGAGCAGCGCCGGGTCGCCCAGCAGGGTCAGCATCGGCGGCGCGTCATCGAGCAGCGCCAGCAGGTCCGGGTAGCCCGGCTCGCCCCAGTGCGCGAAGCCGCCGCCGACGGCGCGCACGGCGTCGTGCTCGCGCCGCGCGTCGCCGGGCTCGGGCGGGCGCAGGGGGGTGCCGCCGCGCGCGCTCCAGGCCGGCAGGCCGTCGAGCGCGGCCCGGGCGTCGCCGAAGCGTTCCAGCAGCCGGCGGAAGGTGAGGGGGCCGACGCCGTCGGTGCGAGCCAGGCGCAGGCGGGCGAGCGACTCCGGCTCCGTCACCTGGTACCCCTCGCGAGCTGGCGCTGCCTCACGAGGGGTCGTCCGCGGGCGGGTCCCGACGGCCGACGCGCGGCTCGGTGCCGGCGAGCAGGCGCTCGATGTTGGCCCGGTGCCGGGACGCGACGTAGATCGCCACCGCGCCGATCGCCAGCGCGGGCGCGGGGGGCAGCAGCAGCGCCGCCGACACCGCCGCCGTCGCCATTCCCGCCAGCGCCCCGGCCGAGGAGATGCGGGTGACGCGGACCGTCAGCAGCCAGGCGGTGGCGGCGAGGGCGAACACCGGCCAGAACAACGCCAGGAAGCTGCCCAGGGCGGTGGCCACGCCCTTGCCGCCGCGACCGCCCAGCCAGGGCGGGTGGCAGTGCCCGACCACCGCGGCGACCGCCGCCACGGGCGCCCACAGCGGGCCGAGGAACCACAGCGCGACCCACACGGCCGCGGCGCCCTTGAGGCCGTCGAGCAGCAGGGTGGCGAGGGCGAGCGCCTTGTTGCCGGTGCGCAGGACGTTGGTGGCGCCGATGTTGCCCGAGCCGATGGCGCGTACGTCGCCCAGGCCGGCGGCGCGGGTGAGCAGCAGGCCGAAGGGGATCGAGCCGAGGAGCAGGCCCTCGCCCATCGCCAGGATCGCCGGCAGCCAGGGGGCACTCACCCGAACACCCGCCGACCCGCCTTCCAGGTGCCGAGCACGCGCCCTTCCAGCGCGCGGCCGTCGAAGGGGGAGTTCTGCGCCTTGCCGGGCAGGCGGCCGGCTTCCACGCGCCAGCCGCGCTCGAGGTCGAACAGCACGAGGTCGGCCGGGGCGCCGGCGGCGAGGCGGCCGGAGGCGAGGCCGAGCAGCCGGGCGGGCGCGGCCGAGAGCAGGTCCAGCGCCCGCAGCAGCGGCAGGTCGGCGCCGTGCACGCGGGCCAGGGTGACGGCCAGCAGGGTGGCCAGGCCGGCGCCGCCCGCCTCGGCCTGGGCGAAGGGCAGGCGCTTGTCGTCGGCGTCGCGCGGCTGGTGGTCGGAGGCGACGGCGTCGATCGTGCCGTCGGCGAGTGCGGCGACCACGGCCAGCCGGTCGCTCTCTGCGCGCAGGGGCGGGAGCAGCTTGGCGTAGGTACGGTAGTCGCCCAACGCGGTCTCGTTGAGGTCGAAGTAGGGCGGCGCGGTGTCGCAGGTCACGCGCAGGCCGTCGTGCTTGGCGCGGCGCACCAGCTCCAGGGCGCCGGCGGTGGACAGGTGGGCGAAGTGAACGTGGCCGCCGGTGAGCCGGGCCAGGGCGACGTCGCGGGCGACCTGCATGGCTTCCGCCGCGGCGGGGGCGGCGGGCAGGCCGAGGCGGGTGGCGAGCTCGCCCTCGGTGGCGGCGGCGCCGCGGGAAAGGGCGGGCTCCAGGGCGTGCTGGGCGACGAATGTGCCGAAGGCGCGGGCGTAGGAGAGCGCGACGCGCATGGTGCGGGCGTCGGCGACCGTGCGGGTGCCGTCGGTGAAGGCCACGGCGCCGGCCTCGCGCAGCAGGCCGAACTCGGTCATCTCGGCGCCCAGGCAACCGCGCGTGGCGGCGCCGTAGGGCAGCACGTCGAGCGAGCCGGTGGCAGCGCCCCGGCGCAGCACGAACTGGAGCAGGGCCGGGTCGTCCAGGGCCGGCTCGCTGTCGGGCAGGGCGCACAGCGTGGTGATGCCGCCGGCGCTCGCGGCCTGGGCGGCGGAGCCGATGGTTTCGCGGTACTCGGCGCCGGGCTCGCCCAGGGCGGCGCGCAGGTCCACCAGGCCGGGGGCGAGGCAGGCGCCGGCGCAGTCGAGGATCTCGGCGTCGTCGGGAATGCCGGGGGCGGCACCGGTGGCGACCTCGGCGATCAGGCCGTCGCGCAGCAGCAGGGCGCCGGGGGCGTCCAGGCCGGCGGCGGGATCGAGCAGGCGGGCGTTGAGCAGGACGCGGGCTGCGGGGGATGGGGCGGTCACCAGCCGCCGTTCCCGGCGCCGCGCGAGAGGACGTCGAGGACGGCCATGCGCACGGCGACGCCCATCTCGACCTGCTCGCCGATGACGGAGCGGGCGGGGTCGTCGGCTACGGCGCTGTCGATCTCCACGCCGCGGTTCATCGGCCCGGGGTGCATCACGATGGCGTCGGGCTTGGCGTGGGCCAGCTTGGCGGCGTCGAGGCCGTAGAAGCGGAAGAACTCGCGCGCCGAGGGCACCAGGCCGCCGGTCATGCGCTCGCGCTGCAGGCGCAGCATCATCACCACGTCGGCGTCCGCTAGGCCCGAGCGCATGTCGTGGTGGACCGTGACGCCCAGGCGCTCGGTCTCGGGCGGGATCAGGGTGGGGGGGCCGACAACGCGGACGCGGCAGTTCATGGCGGAGAGGAGGTGGATGTTTGACCGCGCGACGCGGGAATGGGCGATGTCGCCGCAGATGGCGACGGTGAGGTTCTCCAGGGTGCCCTTGCGCCTGCGGATGGTCAGGGCATCGAGCAGGGCCTGGGTGGGGTGCTCGTGGGTGCCGTCGCCGGCGTTGATGACGGCGGCCTCGACCTTCTGGCTGAGCAGGGCGGGGGCGCCGGACTGATCGTGGCGGACCACCAGGAGGTCGGTCCGCATGGCGTTGAGGGTGGCGGCGGTGTCGAGCAGCGTTTCGCCCTTGTTCACCGAGGAGGACGAGACGCCCATGTTGATGACGTCGGCGCCCAGGCGCTTGCCCGCGATCTCGAAGGAGGTGCGGGTGCGGGTGGAATCCTCGAAGAACAGGTTGATGAGGGTGCGGCCGCGCAGCAGGTCGCGCCCGGTCTTTCCACCGCGGTTGAGCAGCGCGTAGCTCTCGGCGAGGTCGAGCAGGGCCGCGATGTGGGGGGGGTAGAGCCCCTCGATGGCGAGGAGGTGGCGGGACGGAAAGGCGACCATGCTGCGCGCGTCGGAGTCCCGGGGGTGAGGCGGCGGACCATAGGCGGCGGGGCGGGGGGGCGGAAGTCCGGGGGTTGGCGGGGCGGCGCGGCGGGGGGTCGCGGAGTGGGGGTGTGGCCGGCCGGGCGGCGGGCGTCAGGACGCGGGGCGGGTGGCGTCCAGGGCGGCCTGCAGCATGTAGGCGGCGGCGGCGGCGTCCACCGCGCGGGCGCGCTTGGCGCGGCTGAGGTCGGCCTCGGACACCAGCATGCGGTTCACGGCGGCCGAGGACAGGCGCTCGTCCCACAGGGCGGCGGGGAGGGCGGTGGCAGCGGCCATGGCCATGGCCCAGTCCTTGGCGGCCTGGGCGGCCGGGCCGAAGGAGCCGTCCAGGCCGAGGGGGAGGCCGACCACCAGGCCGGCGGCGCCCTCGCGCGCGGCGATGTCGGAGATGACGGCGGCGTTGGCCAGGAGCTTGGCGCGCGGCATCGCGGCGTAGGGGGAGGCGAGGAGGAGGGACACGTCGGACAGGGCGACGCCGACGGTGCGGCGGCCGAAGTCCAAGCCGATGAGCCGGGCGAAGCGGGGGAGGGCGGCGCGGAGGGCGGGGAGGGGGGTGAGGGGCATGGGAGGGGGCGCGGAAGGGGTGGGCGCCTTACTTCCTTACTATCTTACTTCCTTACCGCGGGTTCAGTGGTGCGGGGGTTTTGGAAGGAACTCCCATAGCATCAAGGGCTTGCGAGGGCAAGGGGCGTGTTAGGTGGGGGAGGAAATGGCATTTCCGGGGAGCGATGGCAGAACCGGGCGGAATGGCATTTTTCCCAGCGATGGCATTTCGCGGCGCGGTGCCATCAGGACTACGCGATGGCACGTGGGCGAGCCTCAGGTTTTTGTGGGTGTGGAGTCGCGGAGTGATCCTCGGCAGGCACCGGTGGGGACCGATGGTGGCAGCAACCGGTCGTCGAGCGGGACGACAAGAAAGGGCTCCCCTGTGGTGAAATCGGTGGGCGGGTCGTTGAAGGCGAGGTGCCCGTTCTCGCCGATGCCGGCGAAGCAGACGTCCACGGTGCGGCCGACGAGGAGGGCGCCCAGGCGCTGGGCCTCGGCGGCGGGGTCGGGCGCGTCGCCGTTCACGAGGATGAAGGTAGAGGTGTCGTTCAGGGGCGTGAGGAAGCGTTTGCGTAGGTGGCGGCGGAAGGAGGCAAGCTTGAGATTCGGGGAGGCCCACGTACTCGTCGAGGCAGGAAGCGGGGATGCGGGACCAGTCGATGTCCGGGGCTGCGGTGAGGGCGGCGAGGGTGGCGAACTAGCAGGCGCCGGTGGCCACGATGCCCGTCCCGGTGGAGCGAGGGGCGAAGGCCGCGCAGATGGCTTGGGCGCCGAGTGTGGCAGCGGCGGTGCCAAGGTCGGGGGTAGGGAAGGTTTGTATGCTGGACATTTTAGTCCGCACTTGCTGCCGCCAGCGCGCCCGCCATTGTCGACAACGTTCCCGTTATACTCCAGTCTCGAGTTGTAAAAAGAACAGAGGTATTTCCAATAACAGTAATCGCTGCCGCAACTCTTGTAACGGAAATCTGTCGGTCTTGAAGCTTTGTAAATCGACTTACCGAAGATGAAAGTAATTTTGTAAGTGCCTCCTTGATAATGCCATGCCGAAGTGTTTTGTGCTGCATTCTCAAACTTTCGATCTCTTTTTTTTGATCGTCAATCGTTTTCATGACTTCGTTCACAACATCTTCATTGAGACCTGCTGAAGAAAAAAGACGCATTTCCATTCTACGAAAATACGAATGACTCATGGGTGAGGGCTCGCCACGATATTTCTGCCTACCGACTCCTAACCTGCGCTTGAAGTTCTCCCAATGTGCACTTGCCATTGCACGAGATCGGTCCTGCCGAGCCCGGGCTGCCAAGTAAATCTCTTTGGCTCGTTTCTCGTCAGTGTCATCGGCAGAATTGGCGATCTCTACAAAGTAAGATGCTTCAAGAAACTCTTTCGAGTTTACGAATTCATTAAGGCGCCTTTCGAGATCTTCGGCGTCGTTGTCCGATAGAGCTACGTGATTCTCTCTCAGGTTAGAATTAACTGATTGTTTTCCAAGACGTTCGCACATGACCTTCTCCAGAAGCTCTAACAGCTTCTTGTCAGCTTCCGAAAGGCGCGGAGTGGGCGGGTACATGACCATTTATCGTCCCCCTAAAAAATACTTTGCCAGTTGTGCTAATAGTATGTCGGAGATTATTTATATTCAAGCCTCAAGCGAACCAGCATCAGCACCGGTCGGTCAGCGTTCCGCCGCCGTGCGGTAGGACATTCGCTGCGCCGCGAGGCCGGTGGGGCGGCGGTAAGGCCGCGTCCACGGCCGGCTCGTTGTAGCCTATGCGGTTGAGGAACCCGTCCGACGCCAACACCACCGCCACGTTGCTGTCTGGAGCGGGGCGGCCGGACCGAATGCCGAATGATGGCACTAGAACCGCTTGATCATCGCGAAAGGGGCTTCTGGTGCCCGCAAACGACTTCACCGCCAGCTCGTTCTGGTGAGAGAGGCGCACCGAAGGGATCACGCATGTTCGGACTAGGCAAGCCGCACCGCCCCGAGGTCGTGGCCTTCGACATCATCGGCACGGTCTTCCCCCTGGAGCCGCTGCGGCCCGCCATCCTGGCGCTCGGCCTGCCGCCGGGGGCGCTGGAGGGGTGGTTCGCCACCGGCCTGCGCGACGCCTTCGCGCTGTCGGCGGCGGGGGACTTCGCGCCGCTGCCCGAGGTGCTGGAAGGCGCGCTCGACCAGGTGCTGGCCGAGCAGGGCGTGGCCGGGACCGCCGAGGGCCGCGCCGCGCTGCTGGAGGGGATGAAGCGACTGCCGCCGCGGCCGGACGCGCGAGCGGCCTTTGAGGCGATCGCGGCGGCGGGGATGCGGATACTGGCGGTGAGCAACGGGGCGCGCTCGGCCACGCGGGGGCTGCTGGAAGGCGGCGGGCTCGACGACCTCGTGGCGGAAATCGTGTCGGTGGAGGACGTGAAGCTCTTCAAGCCGCGGCGCGAGGTCTACGACGAGGCGGTGCGCGTAGCGGGGGCGAAGGCGTCGCGCGTGGCGCTGGTGGCCGTGCACGCCTGGGACGTCAACGGGGCCAAGGCGGCGGGGCTGACCACGGCCTACGTGTCGGCGGAGCGGCCGTTCTCGCCGGCGATGCGGTCGCCGGACGTGGAGGCGGAGTCGCTGCTCGCGGTGGCGCGGGCGCTGGCGGCGCTCTGACGCCGGGCTAGCAGGCGGGCGGGGTGGGGCCGGCGCGCCGGACCGCCGCCTGGTCGATCTCCTGCTGCAGGAAGTAGTTGAGCGCGGTGCGCACGGCGGCGATGGCGGCGAGCTGGCCGATCTCCGACCAGGTGGGCGCGATCGCCGTGCGCAGGATGTCGGCCCCCAGCTCGAATTCCAGGGCGAGGGCGAGCCAGCGGCCCAGGCGCAGCCGCACCTCCTCCTTGGCCTCGTGCGAGCGGTCGGGATCGGCGGCGGCGGAATGGTGCAGCATCACGGCCAGGGTGCGGAACGCCGCCTCGATCACCGCGACCGCGATGATGGCGCCGGCGATGGCCTCGGTTCCGGTGGCGAGCCACAGGGTGAGCTGCTTGATGGCGTCGGTCATCGGCCCTGCGCCTTTCTCGGGACGGTGATCCCGCCGGTGGGCTCCGGCACGATCGGCCGCGTGCCGGCGACGTGCTCCGGCCCCGACTGCCGGAGGGCCTCGTCGAGGTCGCGCTCCCCGCGCCCGGTGCCGTCGCGGGGCAGCCGTTCGGCGGTCGGCGGGGACACCTCCCTACCGGGCGAGGCGGTCCTCTATCCAGGTTTCCGCCGCCGCGAGATCGAGGAAGATGGGCTGCATGGGGCCGCCCAGCCGTCCGAAGCCGTGCTCCAGGAACCACTGCCCCGTGATGCCGTCGTGCTGGTCCGACAGGCGCACCAGCACGGCCACCAGGTGCTCGGCGGCGAACACCAGGCGTCCGTCCTCGTCGGGTCCTCCCGTGTCCACGTGGACCTGCCGCAGCGTGAGGGCGCTCACGCGCGACGGTCCTGATGCAGGTAGGCGGGATCGAAGTCGCAGATCCGGGCCAGCCCGTCGAAGTCGAGCACGCGCAACGTGGCAGCCTCGAACATGATCAATCCCTCCTGCCGCAGCTCTTGGAGCACCCGTCCGACGTGCACGACCGTCAGCCCGAGCGCGTCCCCGAGGTCAGTGTGGGTCGTCGGCATCTCGTAGGCACGGTCGTCGCCGGCCAGGCCCACGGCCTCGAACCGCAGCGCCATCTCGCACAGCATGTGGGAGATGCGCTCGCGCACGGTCCGCCGACCCAGCCCCAGCATCCATTCGCGGAAGATGGCACCGTCGATCACGGTGTCGCGCCAGAAGGCGTGGGCGATGCCGAGATGGCGGCGCGTGAGGTCGTGCAGGCTGGCGAGGGAGACGTGTCCCACCACGGTTGGGGCGAGGGTGCTGACGCCGTAGTCCATGGTCTCGAGGTGCAGGCCCTGGAGGTCGGGGACGTCGCCGGGCGTGTGGAACGACAGGATCTGCCGGCGCCCGTCGGCGAGGGATTTGTGGCAGCAGGCGAAGCCGTCCAGGATGAGGTGGCACGCCGGCGGGCGCTCCTTGTCGCGCACCAAGTCGTGGCGCGCGGGGTAGCTCCTGACGGACATGGGAAGGCCGAGCAGGGCTTGTTCGTCCTGCGGCGAGATCTCGGCGATGCTCTTCAGCTTGCGCAGGAAGCGTTGCTGCCCGGCATGTTGGTCGATCTCAGACACGCGTGCCCCCGGAACTCGGAATGAGGCACGGGGTCGGCCCGGAGGTCATGGGTGCTGGTGATCCGGAAGGAGTCTTGGAGGGGCCGTGGCCGGTCCGCTCGTCGTGGGAGTCGCGCGCGGTGCGTTCCCGACGACGGGAGGCCGAGACTTGCCGGGGGGATGGGTCGCACGGGTCGAGGCGGGGCGCGGCGCCGCGCGACCCGATCCGGGAAGGCGGTGGTCGCGGGTGCGTGCGCGTCGTGCCGGCAAGCTTCGCCCGCTGCTGGTCATGCGGTCTGGAAGAGCACGGCCAGCCGGAAGTGCGCGGCGACATCGGGATGCATCAGGACGGGGCCGTGGTAGCTCGCGCCCCGCAGGTCGCGAGGTGCGAGCAGGGCGAAGCCGTCCTTCCAGCTGTCGCGGTCCATCGGCTCGGACCAGTCGCCGCCCCGCCAGAGCAACGGCCGCAAGCCGTCGCCGTCCTCCAGCCAGTGCCAGCCGCTCCGCTCGGGCGCCGGAGGCGTTCCGTTCCAGGTCTCGATCATCGGCGTCGTCGCTCCATCTAAGCTCGCGGGACAGGTTCACCGGAGTCCGCCGCCAGCGGCAGCCAGAGGTGGCAATCAACCCCGTGTGGGGCGAAGTCGAGCTGCGCGGTTCCGCCGCACACCTGCGCCAGACCCCGCTCCAGCAGCCGCGAGCCGAAGCCGAGACGCTCGGGCGGCCGCACCGGCGGACCGCCGCGCTCGCGCCAGGAGATCCTCACCGATCTTCGCTGGCTCTGCCCCATCGGCTCGAAGTCCCAAGACACTCCCACCCGACCTTCCCGGACCGAGAGGGCGCCGTACTTGGCCGCGTTGGTGGCGAGCTCGTGAAACGTGAGTCCGACCGCCGCCACGTCCCGCGCGGGCAGGTGAACCGGAGGGCCCACGAGGATGGCTCGGCTCGGCGCGGCATCGTAGGGCTCCAGGCATCGCCCGACCACCTCGGCCAGCAGCGCACCCTCCCGGCAGTTGGGACCCAGCAGGTCGTGCGAGCGGGCGAGGGCCCGCAGGCGCGCGCCGAAAGCCTCGCTGAAGGATTCGCCGGTCCTGCCGTGCCGCGCGGTCTGCGCCGCGAGAGCCTGCACGGTGGTGAAGGTGTTCTTCAGCCGGTGCTCCACCTCGGCCAGCCAGAACTCCGTTTGCTCGGCGGCAACGTGCGTCGCGGCACGCAGCGCCTGGTTCTCCACCTCCAGGGCGGCGATGCGTTTCCCCGTCCGTTGCTGGCGCGGCGCGGGGAGGCTCGCGGTCGCACCCTCGAAGGAATCGCGAGCCACGAGCTGCCAGACACCCAGGTGGCAGTGCAGAACGTGCTCGTAAGCTTCGTGGACGGCATGAGTGTTCTTCATGGCGCTACGTTGGCGCGTACTCGGGACAGGGTTCGACAAACCACGTTAACTTTCCACTAATCTTCGCCTCTTGGTCACATGGAACACGGTCCGAGACGGATGGGCCGATGTTCGGCCGCGACCGTTCCCGCGCGGCGCTCGCCTCACGGTGGCGCGAACAGCAATCCAGTTTAGCGGGCGATCGCAGCTCGAGTCCCCATGCTCCGGCCGCCTCGGAGACTACTGCGGTCTCCGGCGCAACCTGATTTCCTCCTACAACCCGAACTGGCGGCACCTTCGGGTGCCGCCCTTTTTCGTTCGCGTCCCCAGAACGCGACGCGATGGTGGCTCATTCTGCTGGTGGACGAAACTAGGTTCGCGACATCGGTGGCCCGGCGGCGCTATACTGGCCGATGACACTAGACCCCGACCCGCACGGCCAAGCCGCCCTGATGCTCTGCGAGAGTCTCATGCTCCTCCTGATCGAGGACGGCGTCATCGACAAGCACGAAGCTGCCGAGGCCATAGGCAATGTCATCGAGGTGAAGCAGGAGATTGCCGGGACGAGGGAGAGCGTCGTGGTGAGCGTGGCCTCGATCAGGCTCCTGCAGGACGTGGCGCGCAGTCTCGCCGTCGCTGCGGAGCCGGGGTCCCTGGCCGCTTCCTGACGGCTGCCGGGAGCGGGCGGTGTTCCGGGCTCGCGACCCGGGCGGCCCATCGACGTTCCGGCGGATGTTCGATCGTCTTACTCATCGGAGCCGTTTTTGGTACGCGGATGACGTGAGTCGGCGGAGGCGTCACCTGGTCCGAACAACAGAAGGCGGCGAACGCTCCGCAACGACCCCGCCGAGCGGCGACAATCCCCTGACGCGCAAGCTGTCGCACTTCGCGCCGCTCTCCGCGTCCGACAGGGAGGTCCTGGACCGCCTCGCCGCGCCGGAGGAGCGCCTTTCCGGGGACGTGGACATCATCTGCGAAGGCATGGTGCCGCGATCGGTCTTCCTGCTGAAGGAAGGCATGGCCGTCCGCTACCGTGCCCTGCCGGACGGCGGGCGCCAGATCATGACGTTCCTCATCCCCGGCGATCTTTGCGACATGCACTCGTTCCTGCTCAGGGAGATGGACCACTCCATCGCCACGATCACGCCGGTGCGCCTGGCGCCGATCGCGCGCGAGAGCATCATGGATCTGTTCGGCCGCCACCCCCGCATCAGCGCGGCGCTGTGGTGGAGCGCTCTGCAGGAGGAGGCGATGCTGCGCGAGCGCATCGTCTCGCTCGGACGCCGCGACGCGCGGGGGCGGATCGCCTACCTGCTGTGCGAGCTGCTGTGGCGCCACGCGGCGGTGGGCCTGACGAGCGGGGAAAGTTTCCGGCTGCCGCTGACGCAGACCGAGCTGGGCGACACGCTGGGCCTGACCCCGGTGCACGTGAACCGCGTGCTCAAGGAGTTCCGCCAGCGCCGGCTGATCGCGATGGAGCACAAGATGCTGCACCTGCTCGACGTCGAGGGACTGCGGGCGATAGCGGGATTCAACAAGGACTACCTGCACCTGGGCGGCACGTCCGCGGAGGTGGTGCGCTACTTCGACGGCCTGGACGACGTCCAGCGCCGTGGCGAAGCGTAACGCACATCGCGGTCGCGCTCCGCGTCGCGACCATCGACGGGACCGGTGCCGGACCGGCGGCGGCACGGTCGCCGACCGGACCCGCCCGAGGCCGGGCGCGCCGACGGTGGCGTCGTGGGTTCCCGCCGCGCTCGTAGCGGGCCACCGTGGCGGAGGCTTCCGGCGCCTCGACCTCGACCCGGAAGCCGACCGCGGCGGCCATCGCCCGGATGATCCCGGCCACCAGGGTCCCGGTGGGCGCGTCGGGCGCCATCGGGGTGAGGGCGGCTTCGGGCTGGCCGGCCTCGCGCGGCGGGGCGCGGGCGGGTCGGCGCGACCAACCCCTGGCGCGGCGGGGCCTTCGCTGTATGCCGTGCGGCCGATGCCGTTTCCCCCGTCCTCGCCGCTGGGTCGCCTGTTCGCCGCGCCGCTGCGCCCCGGCGCGGTGGAGTGGATCGGGCTGCGCCCTGCGCGGCGGGCGCCGCTGGTGGCGGTGGCGGCGGCGCGGATGGATCCGGGGACGGGGCTGGCGGGGGACCACTACGCCGGGCGGACGGACCGGGCGCGGCAGGTGACGGTGATCGCGGCGGAGCACCTGGAGGCGGTGGCGTCGTACCTCGGGCGCGCGGCGGTGTCGCCGGGGGAGCTGCGGCGAAACGTGGTGGTGCGCGGGGTGAACCTGCTGGCGCTGAAGGGGGCGCGGTTCCGGCTGGGGAGCGCCGTGCTGGAGCTGACGGGGGAATGCCAGCCGTGCTCGCGGATGGAGGTGATCCTGGGGGTGGGCGGGTACAACGCGGTGCGCGGGCACGGCGGGATCACGGCGCGGGTGGTGGCGGCAGGCGAGGTGCGGCTGGGCGACGCGCTGCTGCGGGTGGACGGGGCGGGCTGAAGGGCGGGCCGGGGCGGACGGTGGTGAAACCGCGCCGGCGCGCAGCCCGCTCGCCGCCCGGGTAGACCGGCGGCGGGGGGGGCCACAGGTCCCCCGGCGGGGTCCGGGAGCGGCGCCCTTGGCCCCACGCCCGACGGGCGGAGCGCGCAACCGGGCGCCGGGCGGCGTGGTAGGGTTCCGGGCGGGACTGGGGAGCGCGGCCGGGTGGGATTCGTCGGGCGCTGGCTGGGGGACTCGGTGCGGCTCGGGCTGGGGCTGTCGTCGGCGCTGCTGTTCATGCAGGTGCCGGCGGTGACCGGCGCCTACGTCGCGGCGCTGGGGCAGATCGCCGGCGAGGCACGGCGCGACATCGACCGGCGCGAGGAGGTGGCGCGGCGGTTCTACCGGCTGGAAGGCGCGGCCACGGACGAGGCGGTGATCGCGGCGCTGCGGGCGCGCGAGCCGTCCAACGCCGAAGGGTTGGCGCTGTCGGTGGCGCGCGAGCGGGCGCTGCGCGAGGCGCACGCCGGGCTGCTGGCGACGGCGCCGCTGCTGCGGCCGGTGGCGGCGCTGCGCGGGGTGCTGGCCGAGGGCGGCGCCGGCGAGCGGGCGGTGCTGCGGACCGCGCTGGACGGCCACGAGCCGCAGGTGGCGCTGGGGAGTGCTGCGGCGACCTGGGGGCTGGTGGGGCTGGTGGCGGGGCTGGGGCTGGCGCAGGCGGTGGTGTCGGCGCTCGCGGGGGTGTTCGGGCGGCGGCGGCGGGCGGCGACGGGGTGAGGGCGCGGGGGGGGACAGGACGGCGCCGCGCCGGTGCTCCGCGGCGCTTCGGGGCGGCCCCGCGACCGGCCCGGGTTTCCCGATGCTGGGGCGTGGGCCGGCGACGGAACGCTCGCGGCGGTGCGGGCGGCCTGCTGACGGCGCGGTCGGATCCGGCTAGACGCGCGGCGTGCAGGACAGCGCGCCGATCATTCGACCCGCGCGGAGCGAGGAGGTGCCGGAGCTGCACGCGCTCGTGGAGGGCGCCTACCGCGGCGAGGGCGCGAGGGCCGGGTGGACCCACGAGGCTGATCTCCTCGACGGGCCGCGCACCAGCGCCGCGGCGCTGGAAGCGCTGATCCGGGCGCCGGACGAGGTGCTGCTCGCGGCGCTCGACGGGGAAGCGATCGTCGGGTGCGTGCAGGTCACCCGGCGCGCGGAAGGGCTCGGCTACCTCGGCCTGCTCACCGTCGATCCGCGGCGCCAGGCCGGCGGGCTCGGCCGGCGGCTCATCGGCGCGGCCGAGGCGGCGGCGACGGGGCGCTTCGGCGCGACGCGGATGGAGCTGTCGGTGGTGGCGCAGCGGGCCGAGTTGATCGCCTACTACGGGCGACGGGGATACCGGGTGACCGGCGAGAAACGGCCGTTCCCGATCCCGCTCGACCCGCCGCTGGAGCTGGTCGTGATGGAGAAGGCGCTGGCAGCGGACGGCCGCTGAGGGCCGCGCCGCGCGGGGATGCCGGATCGCCGGGGCGGCCGGGCGGGTCGCGACGCCCGCGCGCGCCCGAGTGGACTGACGGCGCGGGTCCGGGGGCCCCCGGTCCGACGCGGCGCGCCGGACCCCGGCGGGGTCCGGGGGCGGACCCTCGGCCAGCGGGAACCGGGGCGGAGCGGTCGGGCTAGCGGTGGCCGCGGCCGGACTGGGTCTTGCCGGCGCCGATCCCGGCGGCGTGGTCGCGCTCCGCCTTGCCGGCGGTGGCGTCGCTGGTGCCGCCGTCGGGGCGTTCCTCGGCCGCCGCCTTGGACGCGGACGCTTTGGGGGCGCCGTGGCCCTCGATCGGCACCGGTGCGGGGCCGCCCTCGGCGACGTCGTCGCTGGATCCCAGGTGGTTGCCCTTGACCAGGGGCTGTTCGGTCTTTCCGTGGCCGCTCACGCCGGTGTCCTCGCGCTCGTGTCGCGTGCCTAACCCGGCGGCGCGGGGCGGGTTGCCGGGCGTCGGCCCGCGGGCCGGTCGCGCTTCACGCCGGGCGGCGCAGCGCGAAGGCGGCGCCGTCCCACAGCCGGAACGGCCGGGTGCCGGCGTGGAGCAGGTCCAGGCCGTGGCGGACCGCCCAGCGGGCGGCGTCCAGCCGGTCGGCTTCCGGGGTGCGGCCGTAGGACAGGTTCAGGATCACCAGGGCGCCGCCGGGGCGCAGGGCGCGGCTCATGCCGGCGACGTGGCGGTCGGCGGCCGCGGCGCCGAGCTGGACCACGTAGGGGAAGCTGTCGACGGCCAGGGCGAGGTCGAGGGAGCCGGCGTCCAGGGCGTCGAGGTCGGCGCCGCCCGTGGGCTCGACGCGCACGTTGGGGAAGCGGGCGAGGCGGCGGCGGCTCTCGGCCACCATGCCGGCGGACACGTCCAGGCCGAGCACGGAGCGGCAGCGCGGGGCCAATGCGCTCGCGAGGCGGCCGATGCCGCAGCCCAGGTCCAGCACGTCGGCGTCGGGCGGGAGCAGGGCCTCGGCGGCGAGCCAGTCCACGATCTCGGCGGTGGCGGCGGCCAGGATGGCGGGGTCGCCCAGGGAGTAGAGGGCGACGCTGGCCTCGGGGGAATGGGCCACGGCGCGGTCGAAGAAGGCGGCGATGCGGGCGGGGGTGGCGGCCAGGGCGGCGTGGTCGCCGCCGCCGCGCGCGATCTCGGCGGCCAGCGCGCGCAGCGGTTCGGCGCGCTCGCGCAGCAGGCGGTCCAGGGTTCGCCAGGGCGGGGTCGGGGGTTCGGGGCGATGCCGCTCCAGCAGCGCGGCGATGGTTTCGGGGGTGGCGCCGCCGAGGAGGAGGCGGCACAGGGCGACCTCGGGGGAGATCTGGCCGGCGAGGCACGGGGCGAGGGCGTCGTTGGGGTCGGGGAACATGGCGGGGTGGGTCCTGCGGCGGCCGGGGGGGGCATTAGCGCCCCCGGCGCGGCGCGGCGAGGGACGGGGAGGATGCCGGCGCGCGGGGCGGGCGGTGTCTCGGTTGGATGGCGAACGGCGCCCGGGCCGACTGCGGTCGCGGGATGGGAACCCTCGATGCGTCCGGTCCGGGAAGGGGAGGTGGAGCGAGTCGATGACGGTCCGTGGGAGCATCTACCTGGTTCGGCACGGCGAAACGGAATGGAACGCCCAGGGCCGTTTCCAGGGTCGGCTGGACTCCCCGCTCACGCCGACCGGCCGCGAGCAAGCGCGGCGGGTCGGCCGGCTCATCTCCGCGGCGATCCCGCCGGGCGCGCCGGTCCGGATGCACGTCAGCCCGCTCGGCAGGACGCGTCGGACGGCCGAGATCATCCAGTGGTTCGGGCGCTACCCCGAGCCGGTTCTCGAGCCGCGCCTGAGGGAGGTGACGATGGGTTCGTGGGACGGCCTGACGCAGGTCGACATCGAGGCCGGATGGCCGGGCCTGCTGGACGGGAGCACGCGCCACGACTGGTATTTCCGCGCCCCCGACGGCGAGGGCTACGAGACCGCGCTCGCCCGCGTCGACGCCTGGCTCGGACGGATCGAGGGCACCGTCGTCGCCGTGTCGCACGGCTTGCTGGGGCGGCTGATCAGGGGCGCGTATCTCGGCCTTCCCCGGGCGGAAGCGCTGCGCCTGCCGGTGCCGCAGGATGTCGTCTGGCATTTCGGCGACGGCGACGTGCGCGCCGTCGGCGGATAGCGGGTTCGGAAGGCGAGCTTCCGGAGATCGGCCGGGGTCGGGGATCGGACGTCGGGACCGGACGCGGCCTCGGGGCGGCCTTGACTTCGCGTGCCCGGCCCGCTTCCTGGCCCGCTCCGCACCTGGGTTGCCTCGCACCATGTCCTCCCTCGACACCGCCACCGTCCGGCGCGTCGCCGCCCTGGCCCGCCTCCACCTCGACGAGGCCGAGGTCGAGCGGCTGCGCGGCGAGATGCAGGGCATCCTGTCCTGGGTCGAGCAGCTCCGGGCCGTGGACACGGAGGGGGTGGAGCCGATGTCGGGCGGCGGCGACGCGGTGCTGCGGCTGCGCGCGGACGTCGTGACCGACGGCGGCATGGCGGAAGCCGTGCTCGGCAACGCGCCGGATCGCGAGGGCGACTTCTTCGCGGTGCCCAAGGTGGTGGAGTGATGCCGGGGTTTCGCGCGGCGAGCTCCGGGAAGAAGGTCGGGGGAAGGAATTCCCCCGAAATCCCATCCTTCTTTCCCCGGATCACGCGCGGCGCCTTCGGCGCGGCGCGAACGGTCGAGAAGACGGGGGTTCGGGGGAGCATCATCCCCCGGCCCCCTCGCGGAGCCGCGCCATGACCCGACCGACCGACCTGACGCTGCGCGGCGCGCTGGACGCGATGGCCGAAGGCGCGCTGACCTCGGAAGCGCTGACGCGGGCGCACCTGGAAGCGATCGAGGCGCTGAACCCGCGGCTGAACGCCTACGTCACCGTCACGGCGGAAGCGGCGCTGGCGGCGGCGCGGGCGTCGGACGCGCGTCGGGCGCGGGGCGCGGCGGGGCCGCTGGAAGGCGTGCCGCTGGCGATCAAGGACCTGTTCTGCACCGCCGGCGTGCGGACCACGGCGGGCAGCCGGATGCTGAAAGGCTTCGTGCCGCCCTACGAGAGTGCGGTGACGGCCAACCTGCTGCGCGACGGCGCGGTGTTCCTGGGCAAGGCGAACCTGGACGAGTTCGCGATGGGATCGTCGAACCGGACCTCGGCCTTCGGGGGAGTGGAGAATCCCTGGTCGCGGGCCAATGACCCGGACACCGCGCTGGTGCCGGGGGGGTCGTCGGGCGGCTCCGCGGCGGCGGTGGCGGCGCGGCTGGCGCTGGGGGCGACGGCCACCGACACGGGAGGCTCGATCCGCCAGCCGGCGGCGTTCTGCGGCGTGGCGGGGATCAAGCCGACCTACGGGCGGTGCTCGCGGTGGGGGGTGGTGGCGTTCGCCTCCTCGCTGGACCAGGCGGGGCCGATCGCCCGCACGGCCGAGGATTGCGCGATCCTGCTGCGGTCGATGGCGGGGCACGACCCCCGGGACGCGACCAGCGCGGAGGTGGCGGTGCCGGACTTCGCCGCCGCCTGCGCGCGGGGGGTGCGGGGCCTGCGGATCGGCGTGCCGCGGGAATACCGGCTGGACGGGATGCCCCCCGAGATCGAGGCGCTGTGGCAGCGGGGACTGGGCTGGCTGCGGGAAGCGGGGGCCGAGGTGGTGGACGTGTCGCTGCCGCACACGCGGCACGCGCTGCCGGCGTACTACGTGGTGGCGCCGGCGGAAGCGTCGTCCAACCTGGCGCGCTACGACGGGGTGCGGTACGGCGCGCGCGCCGAGACCGGCGGCGGCGACCTGCGGGAGATGTACGAGCGGACCCGGGCGGTCGGCTTCGGGGCGGAGGTGCGGCGGCGGATCATGATCGGCACCTACGTGCTGTCGGCCGGGTACTACGACGCCTACTATCTCAAGGCGCAGAAGGTCCGGGCGCTGATCCGGCGCGACTTCGAGCGGGCGTGGGAGCGGGTGGACGCGATGCTGACGCCGGCGACGCCGAGCGCGGCGTTCGCGGCGAACGAGCGGCAGGACGACCCGGTGGCGATGTACCTCAACGACGTGTTCACGGTGACGGCGAACCTGGCGGGCTTGCCCGCGATGTCGGTGCCGGCCGGGCTGGACGCGCGCGGGCTGCCGCTGGGCTTGCAGGTGATCGGGCGGGCGTTCGACGAGGAGACGGTGTTCGCGGTGGCGGCGGCGGTGGAGCGGGCGGCGGGGTTCGGCGGGCTGCCGGAGGTGCGAGCGGGGGGGTGACGCGCGGTTGCCGGCGCGGCGGGGCGGGCCATGTCCCGGGGCGGGGCGGCGAGCCCCGGCGCGCGCTCCGGTGCGGCCGCAACGATCGAGGCAGCCCGATGACGTTTCGACGAATCCTGCTTTCCGCCACCGTGCTAGGCCTGCTGTCCGGCGTCGCCTGGGCCCAGGCTCCCGGCTCGGCGACGACGGCGCCCGCCGCGGCGTCGCCGCGCCCCACCGACCAGGGGGTCGGCCAGCGCTTCGAGGTGCGGGCCGACGCCCTCCCGGCGCCCTACCAGGGCAAGGCGGTGCGCAACCCGCCGCTGATCGTGCCGCGCGAGGGCCGGGTGCCGGTGGTGCCCGAGGGCTTCGAGGTGGCGCTGGTGGCGGAGAACCTGGAAGGGCCGCGCCAGCTGCTGGTGCTGCCCAACGGCGATCTGCTGGTGGCGATGCAGGCGTCCGGGGCGCTGATGCTGCTGCGCGACAGCGACGGCGACGGCCGCGCCGAGTGGATCGAGCGCTGGGCCGGCGGCTTCGACCGGCCCAACGGGCTGGCCTACCGCGCGGGCGAGGTGCTGGTGGCGGACCAGCAGGGCATCTGGAGCATCGCCCACCAGCCGGGGGCGGCGGTGCGGCCGACCTCCACCGGGCCGCGCCGGGCGGCCGAGGCGAGCGCCGAGCAGCGGCGGGTGCAGGTGATGGACGGTCAAACGCTGGTTTCGGCCCGCGGCGCCTTCGGGATGCCGGTGGGCCACGCCAACCGCGACATCGAGATCGGGCCGGATGGGCGGCTGTACGTGGGCGTCGGCTCGTCGGGCAACATCGGGGTGGAGCCTGAGCCCAAGGCGACGATCCAGGTGTTCGGGGCCGACGGGCGGGAGCAGCGGACCTTCGCGGCCGGGGTGCGCAACCCGGTGGGGCTGGCCTTCCACCCCCAGACCGGCGAGCTGTGGGCGGCGGTGCAGGAGCGCGACGGGGTCGGCGACCGCCAAGTGCCCGACTTCCTGGCGCGGATGGAGGAAGGCAGCTTCCACGGCTGGCCGTACAGCTACACCGGTGGCAACCCGCAGCCGGGCTTTGCGCAGATGGCGCCCGAGCGGGTGGCGGCGGCGCGGATGCCGGACCTGCTGTTCGAGCCGCACTCGGCGGCGATGGACTTCGTGTTCTGGAGCGGCGCGCGGGTGCCGGCGGGTTACTCGGGCGACGCGGTCGTGGCGCTGAAGGGCTCGTGGAACCGGCTGGAGCCCACGGGCTACAAGGTGGTGCGGGTGAAGTTCGAGGCGGGGCAGCCGGTGGGCTGGTACGATAACCTCGTGACCGGCTTCTGGGTCGGCGGCGAGGAGAAGGCCGAGGTTTGGGGCCGGCCGGCCGACGTAGCGCAGGCCCCCGACGGGGCGCTGTACGTGGTGGACGACACCGGCGGGACGATCTGGCGGGTGCGGGCGCGGGCGGGGGGGTAGCGTTCCCGGCGGGGTTGCGGCGCCCCGCGCGACCGACCGCGGTGCGCGGTCGCGGACGCCTCGACCCGGCGCGGGTCGCCACGACCGGACGCGGCGGCACCGGCGTCGCGCGCGACGGTGGACGGACGCGGGTGCCCAGTCCGGCGCGCGCCTCCCGCGAGCACCAGGGGGAGCGGGATGCCTGAGACCATCGATTTCGGTTCGTTCGAGCTGCGCTTCCTGCGCGACAAGCACGACACCGGGGGCAGTCTCGACATGTTCGAGATGACGCTCTCGCCCGGCGGGCGGATGCCGGCGGCGCACCGCCACGAGGGCTGGGAGGAGACGGTGTACGGACTGGCGGGCACCGTCACCTTCACCGTGGAGGGGGTCGCGCACGACGTCGGGCCGGGCGGGGCGCTGTTCATACGGCGTGGCGAGGCGCACGGGTTCAGCAACCGCACCGACGCCCCGTGCACCAGCCTGTCCGTGCTGACGCCGGGGGTGCTCGGCCCCGAGTACTTCCGGGAGCTGGCGGCGGTGGTCGCGGGCGGGCGGGCGGACCCGGCCGAGGTGCGCGAGATCATGCTGCGGCACGGGCTGGTGCCGGCCTGAGGGCGCCGGCTCGGCTTTCCGCTGCCGGCCCGGGACCGGAGGGGCTCCGGCCCCCCCTGGAGATCCCGCGGGGAACCCGGGGTTCCTCGGCCTCCCATCCCCGGGGGAGATGTCTTCACCCACGGCCTGTCCGCGGGAGCAATCCGACGGCGGGGGTCCTCGGGGCCCCCATGGTCCCCGGCGGAGCCCCTGGCCCGCGTCGAACCGGCGAGGACCAGGGCCGGATGCTAGGAGCGCGGGGCGGATCGTCGTATCCGGGGCCGGGCCGGGCGCATCGCCGGGTCGGGGGCCGTCGCGGGCGGACGGGTCGGAGCGGGAAGGGGCCGGGGCGTGGGCTACACCATCGAGGGCGACAGCGGGCCGTGGGAGATCGTGGTCGGGCTGGAGGTGCACGCGCAGGTGCTCTCGCGCGCCAAGCTGTTCTCGGGGGCGGCGACCGAGTTCGGGGCGGCGCCGAACAGCCAGGTGAGCTTCGTGGACGCGGGGTTCCCGGGCATGCTGCCCACGGTGAACGGCGAGTGCGTGGCGCAGGCGGTGCGGACCGGGCTGGGGCTGGAAGCCGAGATCCATCCGTGGTCGCGCTTCGACCGCAAGAACTACTTCTACGCCGACCTGCCGCAGGGCTACCAGATCAGCCAGTTCGCGCACCCGGTGGTGGGGGCGGGGCGGCTGCGCATCGAGCTGGAAGGGGGGGCCACCAAGGAGGTCGGCATCACCCGGCTGCACCTGGAGCAGGACGCGGGCAAGTCGCTGCACGACCAGGACCCGTCGCGGACCTTCGTGGACCTCAACCGCTCGGGCGTGGCGCTGATGGAGGTCGTGTCCGAACCGGACATGCGCTCGCCGGAGGAGGCGGGGGCCTACGTGGCCAAGCTGCGGCAGATCCTGCGCTACCTCGGGACCTGCGACGGCAACATGGAGGAGGGCTCGCTGCGGGCGGA
Source organism: uncultured Roseomonas sp. (assembly GCA_964243365.1). Taxonomy (GTDB): domain Bacteria; phylum Pseudomonadota; class Alphaproteobacteria; order Acetobacterales; family Acetobacteraceae; genus Roseomonas. The sequence goes on from CAXTEL010000037.1 coordinate 23,955, forward strand.
CGTGAACGTGTCCGTGCGCCGGCCCGGCGAGGGATTCCGCACGCGCTGCGAGGTCAAGAACGTGAATTCCATCCGCTACGTGATGGCGGCGGTGGAGGCGGAGGCGCGGCGGCAGGTGGAGGTGTGGGAATCGGGCGGCGAGGTGGTGCAGGAAACGCGGCTGTTCGATACCGGCCGCGGGGTGACGCGCTCGATGCGGTCCAAGGAGGACGCGCACGACTACCGCTACTTCCCCGACCCCGACCTGCCGCCGCTGGTGCTCGACCCCGCCTGGATCGCGGAACTCAAGGCAGGGCTGCCGGAGCTGCCGGACGCGCGGCGGGCGCGCTACGTGGGTGAGCTGGGACTGAGCGCCTACGACGCGCACGTGCTGACGCTGGAGCGGGAAACGGCGGCCTACTACGAGGCGGTGGCGCGGGGGCGGGACGCCAAGCAGGCGGCGAACTGGGTGACGGGGGAGCTGTTCGCGGCGCTGAACCGCACCGGGCGGGGCATCGCGGACTCGCCGGTGGGGGCGGCGGAACTGGGCGCGCTGCTGGACCTGATGCGGGACGGGACGCTGTCGGGGAAGCTGGCCAAGGAGGTGTTCGAGGCGATGGTGGAAACCGGCGAGGCGCCGGGGGCCGTCGTGGAAAAGCGGGGCCTGCGGCAGGTGACGGACGCCGGGGCGATCGAGGCGGCGGTGGACGGGGTGCTGGCGGCCAACGCCGACAAGGTGGCGCAGTACCACGCGGGCAAGGCGACGCTGTTCGGGTTCTTCGTGGGGCAGACCATGAAGGCGATGCGCGGGCAGGGGAGCCCGGGGGTGGTGAACGAGGTGCTGAAGCGGAAGCTTGGCGCGGACTGAGGGGCCGCGGCGCGGCTTCAGTGGCCCAGCGAGGCGATCAACCGCTCGTTGTGGCTGCGCGCCATGCCGGGGATCAGGAACAGGTCCACGATCACCCACAGGAAGGGCAGCGGCGCCAGCAGGTAGCCCACCAGCACGAAGGACAGCACCCACGACAGCGCCGTGAGCGCGAGCAGGGCGAGGCCGGAGCCGATGCGGCCGAGGTAGAAGCGGTGGGCGCCGAAGACGCCGAGGAAGAACCACAGCAGGTAGGCGACGCCGGTGGACTTCCGGCCGGCGTCGTAGCGCATCATCGCCGCGGCGTCGTTCGGCCCGAGGTTCCGGGAGGGCGGGTTGCCGAACGGGGATGGCGGCGGGCCGGGCGCGTGCGACATGGTGGTGGTGACTTCCCCGGCGGTGACGCGCCGGGCCATTCCACCTTTCCCGCGGGGGCGCAAGATGATCGAGCTGCACACCTGGAACACGCCCAACGGCCGCAAGGTCAGCATCACGCTGGAGGAGATGGGGCTGCCCTACCGCGTGGTGGCCGTGGACATCACGGCGGGGGCGCAGCACGAGCCCGGCTTCCTGGCGATCAGCCCCAACAACAAGATACCCGCCATCGTGGACCGCGACGGGCCGGACGGGCGGCCGATCAGCGTGTTCGAGTCGGGGGCGATCCTGCTCTACCTCGGGCGCAAGACAGGGCGCTTCCTGCCGGAAGGGGCGCGCGAACAGGTGCCGGTGCTGGAATGGTTGATGTGGCAGGTGGGCGGCTTCGGGCCGATGCCGGGGCAGGTGCACCACTTCGGCGGCTTGGCCGAAGGGCCGGCGAAGGATTACGGGCTGGCCCGCTACGGGGCGGAGACGCGGCGGCTGTACGGCGTGCTGGAGGCGCGGCTGGCGGGGCGGGAATGGGTGGCGACGGAAGGCGAGCCGAGCGTGGCGGACTTCGCGGCCCTGGGCTGGGCGTGGCGGCACGAGCGGCACGGGGTGGGGTTCGAAGCGCTGCCGAACGTGGGGGCTTGGTACGCGCGGCTGCTGGCGCGGCCGGGGGTGGCGCGCGGGTTGGAGGTGGCGCTGGACGCCACCTGACGCGGCTGGGCGGGCCGTTTGACGAGGGCCGGGACGGCGGGTAGAAGCGCGGCCTGCAACGCCGTGAACTTTGCACTCCTGCGGAGGGGTGGCCGAGTGGCCGAAGGCGGCGGTTTGCTAAACCGTTATAGGATGTCAAGTCCTATCGTGGGTTCGAATCCCATCCCCTCCGCCACCTGAATCTGGACGCGAACGCTTCGGCCGTCACGCGGCAGCCGGGAACGTCGTTCCCTCGTCGCGGGGTCGGAGCAGTCTCGGCTCGCGATGGACGGCCCATCGCCCTTTCCTTATGTACGGCCGGCCGTAACGCCGGAGCTCAGTCTCATGCGCCGACGCCGTCTCGTCCTCGCGCCGCTGGCCGCCCCCCTCCTCGCGGCGCTGGCGCCCCGCATCGCGCGGGCGCAGGGCGGCCCCGAGCCGCTGACCGTCTTCGCCGCGGCCAGCCTGACCGACGCGCTGCGCGCTCAGGCCGAGGCGTGGCGGGCGCGGGGCGGGCCGGCGCCGCGGCTGTCCTTCGCCGCGTCCTCGGCGCTGGCGCGGCAGATCGAGCAGGGCGCGCCGGCCGACCTGTTCATGAGCGCCGACGAGGCGTGGATGGACTACCTCCAGGAGCGCGGGCTGGTCGTGCGGGAAACGCGCTCGAGCCCGCTGGGCAACAACCTGGTGCTGATCGCCCCCGCCGACCGCGCCCGGCCGGTGGAGCTGACCCGCTCCACCGACCTCGCCGCCCTGCTCGGCGCGGACGGGCGCATCGCCATCGGCGACCCGGCGCACGTGCCGGTGGGCCGCTACGCCCAGGCCGCGCTGGAGTGGATGGGGCAGTGGGGGGCGCTGTCGCCGCGGCTGGCGCGGGCCGGCGACGTCCGCTCCGCCCTGCTGCTGGTGGAGCGCGGCGAAGCGCCGCTGGGCATCGTCTACGGCACCGACGCGGCGGCGAGCCCGGCGGTGCGGGTGGTCGGCACCTTCCCGGCCGGGAGCCACCCGCCGGTTTCCTATCCCTTCGCTGCGACCCGCCGGGCGGCCGGCGACGGGCGGGCGCGGGCGTTCCTGGGCTTCCTGACCGGCGAGGAAGCCGAGCCGACCTGGCGGCGCTTCGGCTTCACGGTGAGCCGCTGAGCCGGGAGCCGACGGGCCGGGCCGGGCCGGGCGGGCGCCGCGGTTGGGCTGGTTGACGCCGGAGGAGTGGGTCGCCGTGCGGCTCAGCCTGGAGGTCGCCGGCCGTTCCGTGGCGCTGGGCCTACCGTTGGCGGTGGCGGTGGCCTGGCTGCTGGCGCGCGGGCGCTTTCCCGGCCGGTGGCTGCTGGACGCCTTCGCGCACTCGCCGCTGGTGCTGCCGCCGGTGGTGGTGGGCTGGCTGCTGCTGCTGACCTTCGGCGTGCGCGGGCCGGTCGGCGAGCCCCTCGAGGCGTGGTTCGGCGTGCGGCTGGTGTTCAGCACCGCCGGCGCGTCGCTGGCCACCGCGGTGATGTCGTTCCCGCTGATCGTGCGCGCCGTGCGGCTGTCGCTGGAAGCGGTGGACCCGGGGCTGGAAGCGGCGGCGCGCACGCTGGGGGCCGGGCCGCTCGACCGCTTCCTGACGGTGACGCTGCCGTTGATGGCGCCCGGCGTGCTGGCCGGGGCGGTGACGGCCTTCGCCGCCGGCCTGGGCGAGTTCGGCGCGGTGATCACCTTCGCGTCCAACATCCCCGGCGAAACGCAGACGTTGCCGCTGGCGATCTACGCCGCGACCCAGACGCCGGGCGGCGAGGCGACGGCGGCGCGGCTGGCGGCGGTGTCCTTCGCCCTGGCGATCGGCGGGCTGCTGGGGGCGGAGGTGATCGCGCGGCGGATGCACCGGCTGCTCGGCCGGGGCGGGCCGGGGTGACGCTGGAGGTCGCGGTGCGGCACCGCTTCGGGACGGGGGACTCCGGGGCGGGGGGCTTCGCGCTGGATGCCGCGTTCGGCGCGGGCGCGCCGGGGGTGACGGCGCTGTTCGGTCCCTCGGGGTGCGGTAAGAGCACGATCCTGGCCGCGGTGGCGGGGCTGCTGCGGCCGCGCGAGGGCCGGGTGGCGGTGGACGGGGCGGTGCTGCTGGACACCGCGCGCGGCGTGTTCGTGGCGCCCGAGCGGCGACGCTGCGGCGTGGTGTTCCAGGACGCGCGGCTGTTCCCGCACCTCAGCGTCGAGTCCAACCTGCGCTACGGGATGCGCCGCGCCCCGCGCGGGGCGGAAGGGCCGGGGTTCGACGCGGTGGTGGCGCTGCTCGGGATCGGGGACCTGCTCGGGCGTCGGCCGTTGGCGCTGTCGGGGGGCGAGCGGCAGCGGGTGGCGCTCGGCCGCGCCCTGCTCAGCCGGCCGCGCCTGCTGTTGATGGACGAGCCCTTGGCGGCGCTGGACGGCCCCCGTCGGGCCGAAGTGCTGCCGTTCCTGGCGCGGCTGCGCGAGGCCTCGGGTCCACCGATCCTCTACGTCACGCACGCGCTGGACGAGGTGGACGCGCTGGCCGACACGTTGGTGCTGCTCGACGCCGGCCGCGTGGTGGCGTCCGGGCCGGTGGAAGCGCTGGCGGCGCGCACCGACCTGCCGGCGCTGGGCGGGCGGCGCGACGCGGGGGCGGTGCTGGGCTGCGCGGTGCTGGCGCACGACCCGGCGCGCGGGCTGACGCGGCTGGGCTTCGCGGGGGGCGAGCTGCTGGTGCCGCTGCGGGGGGCCGACCCGCCCGGCGCGCGGCTGCGGCTGCGGCTGCGGGCGCGCGACGTGTCGGTGGCCACCGAGCCGCCGCGCGGCTTGTCCGTGCACAACGTCCTGCCCTGCGTGCTCGCGGCGGTGGAGGACGCGCCGGGGGCGCCGCACGAGGTTTTCCTGCGCCTGGGGCTCGGGCCCTCGGTGCTGCTGGCGCGCGTCACGCGCGACGCGGTGGCCGGGCTGGGCCTGGCGCCGGGGATGGCGCTGTGGGCGCTGGTGAAGTCGGTGGCGTTCGACCACGCGGGCGCGGGGCCGCCGGCCGGGCCGGGGACGGACGCCCCGGTCGGCATCGCCGCGGACCCGTCCGGCTGCTAAGCACCCGCCCGCGATCCGCAGGAAACCACCATGAAGCTGTCCGCCCGAAACGTTCTCAGCGGCAAGGTGCTCAAAGTGCGCAAGGGCGCCACCACGGCGCACGTGCGGCTGGAGTTGACCGGCGGCGCGACGATCACCGCATCGGTCACCAACGAGGCCGTGAACGACCTCGGCCTGCGGGTGGGCGAGCAGGCCTACGCGGTGATCAAGGCGTCGGACGTGATGGTCGGGGTGGACTGACGCGGGCGGCGGCAGGCATGGCCGCTCCCGGCCGCGGGGCGCTCGGGGACGGCCGCGCCGCGACGCCGCGCGCATGACCGCGCCGCCGCGCCTGACCGCGCCCGGGGAAGCGCTGGCGCTGCTGCTGGCGCTGCTGGACGGCCCGGTCGTGCCGCGCACCCTGCCGGCGGCGAGGGCGGTCGGCCGCGTGCTCGCCGGGGCGGTGGCGGCGGACGGTCCGGCGCCCGCCGCGCCGGTGGCGGCGCGCGACGGCTGGGCGG
>CAXTEL010000038.1:0-28352 GCA_964243365.1 uncultured Roseomonas sp.
CCACGGGGGGTGGCCCGACGGCCCCGCCGCCGCTCCTCCTCGACGGCGGGCCCGCGCCGCTGCGCCGCCGCGCCGCCGCCCCGGTCGCCGTGCCGCCGACCCCGGCCGCGCTGCGCGCCGCCGACCTCGCCGCGTCGGCCGGGAGCCTGGCCGAGCTGAAGGCGGCCATGGAGCGCTTCGACGCCACGCTGCGCGACACCGCCACCAACATCGTGTTCGCCGACGGCGCGCCGGAGTCCGGGCTGATGATGATCGGCGAGGCGCCGGGGGCGGACGAGGACCGCATCGGCAAGCCCTTCGTCGGCGTGTCGGGGCGGCTGCTGGACCGCATGGTGGCCAGCATCGGCCTGGACCGGGAACGCGACTTCTACCTGACCAACATCCTGTGCTGGCGCCCGCCGGGCAACCGCACGCCGACCGACAGCGAGGTGTCGCTGTTCCTGCCCTTCGTCCGCCGCCACGTCGCGCTCGCCCGGCCCAGGCACGTCGTGCTGCTCGGCGGCACCGCGGCCAAGGCGCTGCTGGCGGCCCGCGAAGGCATCACCCGGCTGCGCGGGCGCTGGCATTCCCTGGAGGTCGAGGGGTTGGGCACGGTGCCGGCGCTGGCGACGCTGCATCCGGCCTACCTGCTGCGGCAGCCCTCGGCCAAGCGCGAAGCGTGGCAGGATCTGCTGCTGCTGCGGCGGACGCTGGACGCGGGGTGAGGGCGCGCGTCTCGAGACGGGCGGCAGGAGCTTCGTCGGCGGTGGAACACCCGCGTCCCGGACCCCGGCGCGAGCCGGCGCGAGGTCCGGCTCCGGATCAACCACGGGTCGGAACCGGGCGGTTGGCGGGTCGCCGGGCGCGGTCGTCGCGGTAGCCCGGAAGGCTCAGCCCGCCGCGAGCGAGACGTGCGCCGCGACCACGCGCCAGCCCTCGGGCATCCGTGCCCACGCTTGGCTCTGCCGCCCGAGCCGTTCGACGCCGGGGCGGCGGAACTCCGTGTTGGCGGTGGCGAAGTCGCGGCCGTAGGTGGTGATCACCGTGTGCGCCAGCTCGCGCGCCAGCCCCGACGCCGGGCGGCCCGCGCGGAAGGCGGTGATCTCGTGGAAGCCGTGCAGGCTCTCGTTGACGCCGTAGCGCAGCGTGTGCGGGCTGCGCCAGAACAGCTCGTCCAGCACGGGAACGTCGTTGCCCACCAGCGCCGCCTCGTAGCGTCGGAAGGCCGCGGTGACCTCGGCCAGGACCTCGGGATCGTTGATGCGCATGCAGCCTCCTCGTCGCTCGGTCGGATCGCCCCGCCGCGGGTGCGCGACGCGTCAGCCATGCCCGACCATGTGCGCGCCGACGGCGCGCGCGTCGGCGCCCGGGCCCGGCGCCTCGTGCGCTACCCGGCCGTCGCGCATCACCACGATGCGGTCGGACAGTTCGAGGATTTCGTCGAGATCCTCGGACACGAGCAGCACGGCGGCGCCGGCGTTGCGGGCGGCCACAATGCGGGCGCGGACCTCGACGATGGCGCGGACGTCCAGCCCGAAGCACGGATTGGCCACCACCAGCAGCCTCGGGCCGCCGCCGAGCTCGCGCGCCAGCACCGCGCGCTGGACGTTGCCGCCCGACAGCGCGCCGATCGGGGCGTCGGGGGACGGCGCGCGGATGCCGAAGTCGCGGATCATCGCGCCCGCCCGCCGCGCCATGCGGCGGCGGTCGAGCCAGGTGCGCGGCCGGCCGGCGTCGTCGCGGTCGAAGCCGCGCAGGTTCAGATTCTCGTTCACCGACATGTCGGCCACGCAGCCGTTTCGCAGCGGCTCCTCCGGCAGCACGCGCACGCCCAGCCGCTCGGCCTCCGCGCGCGTGGCGCGGTAGGCGGCGCCGGAAACCAGCACGCGGCCGGCGGCCGGGCGGCGCTGGCCGCTCAACACCTCGACCAGCTCGCGCTGGCCGTTGCCCGACACGCCGGCGATGCCGACGATCTCGCCGGGGTGGACGGCCAGCCGGGCGACGTCGAGGCCGGCGCGGCCGTTCTCGCCCGGCGTGCGCAGCCCTTCCACCACGAGGCGCGGCTCCGCGGCAGGCGCGCCGAGCCGGGCCGTGGGGCCGGCGGTCCGGCTCTCGCCGATCATCAGCGCCGTGAGCGCCGCCGGGCCGAGCGTCGGGACCGGGCCGCTGCCCGCCACGCGGCCACGGCGCAGCACGGTCACCGCGTCGGCGAAGGCCGCCACCTCGCGCAGCTTGTGGGTGATGACGATCACCGTGAGCTCACCGCGCCCGACGCGGCCCCGCACCAGCCCGAGCACCTCGTCAGCTTCCTGCGGCGTCAGGGTCGAGGTGGGCTCGTCGAGCACCAGCAGCCGCCGCCCGAGGTAGAGTTGCTTGAGGATCTCGGCCTTCTGCCGCTGCCCCGCCGCCAGCGCGGACACCGGCACGTCGAGCGGGATGCGGAACGGCATGCCGGCTATGAAGGCGGCGAGGCGGCGGTGCTCGGCGGCCCAGTCGATCACCCCGGGCACGTCGGCCCGGGCCATCACCAGGTTCTCGGCGGCGGTCATGGCGGGGACCAGGGTGAAGTGCTGGTAGACCATGCCCAGGCCGAGCCGTCCCGCCTCGCGCGGGGTGCCGGGCACCTGCTCGCGGCCGTCCACCAGGAAGCTGCCGCCGTCGGCGCGGTGGTAGCCCAGGAGGCACTTGACCAGGGTGGACTTGCCGGCACCGTTCTCGCCGAGCAGCGCGTGCACGGTGCCCGCCCGCACCCGGAAAGAAACGTCCTCCAGCGCCGCGACGCCGCCAAAAGCCTTGGTGATGCCGACGGCCTCGACGCCGATCGCGCCCCCGGCGGTCGCCGCGGGCGGGGCACCCGCACCCGCCGGCGCGGCGCTCACGGCGGCAGCGCGTCGAGCAGGGCGCCGCTGGCGCCGGCCGCGCCGAAGACGCCGCCCTGCATGGTCACCATGCGAATCGCGGCGCGGTGGTTGCCGGCGTCGGTGGCGGCGCAGCAATCCTCCAGCAGCAGGCACTCGAAGCCGCGGTCGTTGGCCTCGCGCATGGTGGTGTGCACGCACACGTCGGTGGTGATCCCCGTCAGCACGAGGTTGCGGATGCCGCGGGTGCGCAGGATCAGTTCCAGGTCGGTGGCGTGGAAGGCGCCCTTGCCCGGCTTGTCCAGCACCACCTCGCCGGGCGCGGGGGCGAGCTCGGGGATGATCTCCCAGCCCGGCTCGCCGCGCACCAGCACGCGGCCGCAGGGGCCGGCCTCGCCGATCGCGGCGCCGACCCGCGCCGAACGCCAGCGCTTGTTCTCCGGCAGGTCGGACAGGTCGGGCCGGTGGCCCTCGCGGGTGTGGATCACCGCGAAGCCGCCGGCGCGCATCGCGGCGAGCACGCGGCGGATCGGCGCGATCGGGGCGCGGGTGAGGGCGAGGTCGTAGCCCATCGCGTCAACGTAGCCGCCCGGGCCGCAGAAGTCGGTCTGCATGTCGATGACCACGAGCGCGGTGTTGGCGGGCCGCAGGTCGCCGTCGTAGGGCCACGGGTAGGGATCGGCGGCGACGGTGCGGCCGGCCGACGCGACGGTGGCGGCGCTCATTCCGCGGCCTCGGCGTCGCGGCCCGGCGCTTCGCCCGCGTCGTGGGTCTGCGCCGCGCCATACTCGCGCGTCGGGCGGGCGAAGCCGCAGGAGGTGCCGTCGGTTTCGCGCACCTCCGCTTCCCACGGCAGGCGGTAGCGGCCGGCCACGAGGTCGCGCATGTAGGTGTAGGGGCAGTCGCGCGCCCCGCCGGCGACCGCCGTGTAGCCGCGATGGCCGAGCTGGTAGATGTTGTTCTCCACGCCCCAGTGGATGCGCGCCTCGCGCACCAGGTCGGGGCGGACCTCGGCGGTGATGATCTCGTCCGCCCGGCCGCCGGTGCCGTGGGCGATCACGCGGCCGTTGAAATCCACGATCATGCCCTCGCCCATGGAGTCGAACGAGCCGTCGGAGCCGCACATGCACACGCTGGCGGTCACCATCAGGTTGCAGAAGCTGTTGGACTGGTTGGTGAAACGCCAGGAGTCGCGGATCGGGGCGGTGTAGCCGGCGGTGCGCAGCATGATCTCGGCGCCCTTGTAGGCGCATTCGCGCGCCATCTCGGGGAACATGCCGTCGTGGCAGATGATCAGCGCCAGCTTGGCGCCGCGCGGCCCCTCGATCACGGGGATGCCGAGGTCGCCGGGCTGCCAGGGCTCCACGGGAACCCAGGGGTGCATCTTGCGGTAGTACAAGCGCAGCTCGCCCCGGTCGTCGATGATCAGGCCGCTGTTCCACGGATTGCCGTCGGGGTTGTGCTCCATGATGGAGAAGCAGCCCCAGATGCGGTGCTCGGCGCAGGCCCGCGCCAGGGCCGCGACCTCCGGCCCGTCGAGCCGGCACATGATGGCCGGGTTGGTGTCCATGGACAGCCCGTGCAACGCGTATTCGGGGAACACCACGAGGTCCATGGTGGCTAGGTTGCGCCGTGCCTTGCCCACCATGGCGACGACGCGCTCGGTTTGCCGCGCCAGGTCGGCGGGGGTGGCGACCACGGGCAGCTGCAGCTGCACCACGCCGATCACCACGCCGTTGGGCGACTTGTTCAATCCGCCTAGTCCGCTCAAGGCCGGTCTCCCCGTACGGTCATCGTTTCAAGGATAGTTCGCCCGGCATGCCCTTCGGCGCGCTTCCGGGCGCGACGGTGAGCACCATGACGAGCAGCGTGAGCACGTATGGGGCGGCGTTGAACAGGTGGTACCCGCCCGTCACCCCCACCGTCTGCAGCGACGGGCCGAGCGCCCCGGCGGCGCCGAACAGCAGCGACGCCGCCGCGCACGCCATCGGCTCCCAGCGGGCGAACACCACCAGCGCCACCGCCACCAGCCCCTGGCCGGAGGACAGCCCCTCGTTCCAGCTGCCGGGGTAGGAGAGCGACAGGAAGGCGCCGCCGATCCCCGCGAGCGCGCTGCCGGCCGCCGTGGCGAGGAGGCGCACGCCGTTGACCGGCAGGCCCATCGCCCGCGCCGCGTCGACGCTGTCGCCGACGACGCGCACGGTCAGCCCGGCCCGCGTGTTGCGGAACGCCCAGGCCATCACGGCGGCGACGAGCAGGCCGCCGAAGAACAGCGGGCTCACCTCCAGGGCGCTGCGCACCTGCGGCGAGGCGGACCAGGCGCCCAGGGGCACGGGCGGCAGCAGCGGCGCGCTAGGCTGCACGTAGGGCTTACCGAGGAAGAAGGCGAGGCCGGTGCCGGCCAGCATGATGGCGATGCCCATGGCGATGTCGTTGACCCGCGCGAGGGCGCAGGCGAGCGCGTGGACGGCGCCCAGCGCCGCGCCGGCCAGCGCCGCGGCCAGCACGCCCAGCCACGGCGAGCCGCTGTGGAAGGAGGCGGCGTAAGCGGTCATGGCGCCGAGCACGAGGGCGCCCTCGTTGCCCAGGTTGATGCGACCGGCCTTCTCGGTCAGGCACTCGCCGAGGCTGACGAACAGGAACGGCGTCGAGACGCGCAGCGCGCCGGCGAGCATCGCCAGCGCCACGGTAGCGACGTCGGCCGCGGTCAACGCGCCGCCGCCCGGGGCCGGAACCAGCGCAGGCGTCCGTAGAAGGTTTCGCTGGCCAGGACGGCGACGAAGATGGTGCCCTGGCACACCAGCACCGTGGCGTCCGGAAGGCCCATGCGGCGCTGCACGAGGCCGCCGCTCGCGGCCAGGCCGCCCAGCAGCAACGCCATCGGCACGATGGCCAGCGGGTTGTGCCGGGCCAGGAAGGCGACCAGCACGCCGCTGTAGCCGTAGCCCGCCGCGAGCGAAGCGTTGGCCCGCCCGTGCACCGCCGCCACCTCCACCATGCCGGCCAGCCCGGCGAAGGCGCCGCCCAGGGCGCAGGCGGCGATCGTCAGCCCGGCGACCGGCAAGCCCTGGAGCTGCGCCGCGCGCAGGTTGCCCCCCGCCACGCGGCCGGCGAAGCCGAAGGTGGTCCGCTCGACCAGCACCCAGGAGAACAAGCAGGCGAGAACGCCGAGCAGCAGCCCGGGGTGCACCTCGGTGCCGGGCAGCGGGCCCAGCATGGCGACATCCGCGATCGCGGCCGTGGACGGCTTGTTGAGGCTGGCGGGATCGCGCAGCGGCCCTTCCACGAGGTGGTTGAACGCCGCCAGCGCGACGTAGGCGAGCAACAGGCTCGCGATGGTCTCGTTGACGCCGCGCCGGGCCCGCAACGCGCCGCTCAGGCCGATCCAGGCAGCGCCGACCAGCGCCGCCGCCAGCCCCATCAGCCCCTGCACGGCGAGCGGCGCCGCGCCGGCGAGCGAGGCCCCCGCCACGGCCGCCGCCAGCCCGCCCAGCACCACCGCCCCCTCGCCGCCGATCACCACCAGCCCGAGCTGCGCCGGCAGGGCGACGCACAGCGCGGTTAGCATCAGCGGCGCAGCCCGCTGGAAGGTGTTCTGGAGCGAGAACCAGGTGCCGAAGGCGCCGCGCCAGACCAGCGCGAAGAACTCCGCCGGCGCCTTGCCGAGCAGCAGCAGGAACAGCGAGAAGGCAGCCGCGGCCAGCAGCAGCGCCCCGAGCGGCACCGCGACCGCCTCCAGCGCGCGGCGCGCGGGATAGGAGTGGTCGGCGGACGGCGGTGCTGCGGTGCGGGGCGGGGGCGCCGCGGGCTCCGATCGCGCGCCGGCGCCGTCCCCGGCGAGGAGGGCGACCTGTTCCAAGGCCGGCTCAGGCGATCGCGCCGGTCACGCCCTCGACGAGGTAGTTCATGGATTCCAGCTCCAGCGCCGTTTCTGGATAGGCCTGGCCGGCGGCGACGACCGTGTTGCCCTTGTTGTCGCGCAGCGGGCCCCGGTAGATCGCGTAGCCGCCCTTCATGATCTCCGCCTTCACCGCGTCGGCCCGGGCGCGGCCGGCCTCGGGCACCGCCGAGCCGTAGGGGGACATTTTGATGAAGCCCTCGGCCAGCCCGCCGCGCACGAAGTTGGGCAGCTTCTCGCCGGCCAGCGCCTTCTCGACGAACATCCGGTAGACGGTGGCCCAGTTCCACTCGGCGCCCGTCAGGTAGCCGCGCGGAGCGAGCTTGCTCTGGTCGGCGTGGTAGCCGCAGGTGAACAGGCCCCGGCGCTCGGCGCTCTCGATCACCACCTTGGGCCCGTCCACGTGGCAGGTGACGACGTCGGCGCCGCTGTCGGCCAAGCCGTTGGTCGCCTCCGCCTCCTTGACCGGCAGGGACCAGTCGCCGGTGAACACCACCTGCGTGGTGATCGAGGGGTCCACGGAGCGGGCGCCCAGCGCGAAGCTGTTGACGTTGTTGAGCACCTGCGGGATCGGCTTGGCCGCCACGAAGCCGAGCTTCTTGGTCCGCGTGACGTGGGCCGCGACGATGCCGTTGAGGTACTGCCCCATGCCGATGTAGCCGAAGTAGGAGCCGGCGTTGTCGGGGTGCTTGCCCTGCGTCCACAGGCCGCCGCAGTGGCGGAACTGGACGTCGCGGTAGCGCTCGGCCATCCGCAGCACGTGCGGGTCGAAGTACCCGAAGCTGGTGGGGAACAGGAGCTGGGCGCCGTCGAGCTCTATCATGCTCTGCATGGTCTTCTGCACGTCCAGCGTTTCGGCGACCTTCTCCTCCTCGATCAGCTTCACGCCCGGCATGCTCCGGATGGCCGCTGCGCCCTCGGCGTGGGCCTGGTTGTAGCCGTAGTCGTCCTTCGGCCCGACGTAGATGAAGCCGACGGTGACCGGCCCGGCGGCGCGGGCGGGGCGAGCCCCCGCGCCGAGCGCCGCCGCGATCCCGACGCCGCCTACTCCCAGCAGGAGCCCGCGACGCGACGTACCCGTGTTGATGGCCATGACGTTCCCCCGGCGCCGCCGCCCGCGCCGGCGCGGCGGCTGTCGGGGCGGAAGCGTGCAAGCCATGTGCCATGCCGGGACCGGGGACCCGGCCGCGATGGCGGGTCCGGCGCGACGGGGTCGCGCCGCGGCTACCCGCGTCAGCCCACCTCGGCGATGACGGCGACGGGGCCGCCGCCGTCCGGCCCCTGGTGCTCGGCGCCCCCGGACACGAACAGGTCCGCCCGGCCGATGGCGCCGCCGAGCACGCCGCCGACGGTCGCGCGGGCGTGGCGGGTGGCGTTGATGTCGCTGTCGTCCAGCATCGTGTGGCGCAGCCCGCGCACCCGGCCGGTGCTGCCGGGGTCGGCCTTGCTCAGCACGGCCAGGACGCGGTCGCGGTGCCCGGGGGGGAGCTGCCCGGCATGGGGCAGGCCCAGGGTCCGCAGGACGGCGAGCGCCGCGTCCAGGTCCAGGGCGTCGGCCATCACGCCGTGGGCGATGCGCGCCCGCCCGACCCAATGCGAACTGTTGCCGAGCACGAGGACCTCGTTTCGCATCAGCTCGACGCCGGCCGAGGCGCTGGCCCGGCCCGACCAGAGCGAAAGGTCGCGCAGCACCGCGGCATCCGTGATTGCCGCCCGCTCGACTTCCCCGAGCGCCACCGCCACGCCCAGCGCCGACGCGCCGCGCGAGTGCCCCATCGAGGCGTAGCTGTCGCCGGTGACCGGCGCGGCGCCGCGGCCCAGGGCGTCGGCCATCCGCTCGGCGGTCAGCAGGGGGCACTTCACCTGGACGTAGTGAACCGCCGCCGCGTCGAAGATCAGGGCGCGCCGCATCGCTTCCCGCACCGCCTCCGTCGTGGCGTCCACCTGGGCGGCGCGGCCCAGCTCCTCGGGCAGGAAGTCGCGGGTGTAGGCGACGCCGATCGCCAGCGCCCCGGCGCCGGCCGGCGCGGCGTTGGCCGCGCGGGTCGAGAGCACGGTGAAGTGCGGCGACAGCGCGCCCTCCGTGCCGCCCGACATCACCATCGCGACGCGGTCGGCCACCGCCTCGCGTGCGATGCCCAGCCGAGCGGCGAGCATCGATTGCAGCGCCAGCACCGCGTAGCCGCGGGTGTGGTCGTTGACGCAGCCGTTGCCCTCGGTCTTGCCCAGCACCGCCAGGATGCGCTCCGCCCGGACCTCGCCCGCGTCGAGGAGACGCTCGAGGCCGGAGGTGTCGCCGGGATGGCGCATGGGCACGCGGTGGACCAGGGCTTCGTCAGGCATCGCGCGGGACCATCGTGCCCGGTGCGCCCGCGCGCAATACCGCCCCGCCGCTCCCTGCCCCGCCTGCCCCGCACCCGGCTCGGGCGCGGCGTCCCCCGCTCAGGGTGCGACGGGCGCCCGAGCGACCCCCGACGCTTCCAGGGCGCGGGCGACGCGCAGGGCGAGGTCCTCCCGCCACGGCGCCGCGATGACCTGCACGCCGAGCGGCAGGCCGGCGTCCGGCCATATCGGCGCGGCGACCACCGGTAGGCCGACGAAGGAGATGGGCTGGGTGAACACGCCCAGGTTCGGCCGCAGCGGCAGCGTCACCCCGTCCAGCACCAGCTCCGTCTGCCCCAGGCGCGGGGCGCGGCAGGGCGTGGCGGGCGCCAGCACGACGTCCACGTCGGCGAACAGTTCCAGCACCCGCGCCCGGTACCATTGGCGGAATTTCTGGGCGCGGATCACCCAGGCGGCGGGGATGGCGAGGCCCGAGATCAGCCGGTCGCGGGTGGCGGGGTCGAAGTCGCCGGGGCGGTCGCGCAGCCGCTCGGCGTGCAGGGCGGCGCCCTCGGCGGCGGTGATGACGTAGGCGGCGCCGCGCGCCCGGGCGGCCTCGGGGAACTCCACGACGCGGGCGGCGCCCAGGGCCCGCGCGGCGACGGCCACGGCGGCGAAGGCTTCCGGGTCGCCGTTGCGCGCGAAGTGGCCGCCGGCGACCGCGATCCGCAGCCCGCCCGCGCCGTCCTCCAGTCGCGGCAGCACCGGCTCGGCCGGGCGCTGGGCGCAGGCCGGGTCCTCTGGGTCGGGCCCCTGCATGGCATCGAAGGCGAGGGCGAGGTCGGCCACCGAGCGCGCGAAGGGACCGAGGTGGTCGAAGGCGGCCACGAACGGGAAGCTGCCGGCGCGGCTGAGGCGGCCGAAAGTCGGCTTGAGCCCGAACAGCCCGCACAGCGCCGCCGGCACGCGGATGGAACCGTTGGTGTCCGACCCCAGGGCCAGCGGCACCAGCCCCGCCGCCACCGCCGCCGCCGAGCCGCCGGAGGAGCCGCCGGTCATGCGCGCGGGGTCGTGCGGGTTGCGGGAAGGACCGTCGTGGCTGTTCTCGCCGGTGAAGTCGTAAGCGTACTCGCCCATGTTCAGCGCGCCCACCAGCACGGCGCCGGCCGCTTCCAGCCGCCGCACCAGGCAGGCGTCGCGCGCGGCCGGGGCGCGCTCGCGGTTGATGCGCGACCCGGCGCGGGTGGGCAGGCCGGCGACGTCGAACAGGTTCTTGGCGGCGAAGGGCACGCCGGCCAGTGGGCCGGGAGGGCGGCCCGCGGCGCGGCGCGCGTCGACCGCGTCCGCCGCGGCGCGGGCGCGGTCCGCCACCACGTCGGTGAAGGCGCCCACCCGCTCGTTTCCGGCCACGATCCGCGTCAGGGTGGCATCCACCACCGCCCGCGCCGAGGCCCGGCCGGACGCCACCGCGGCCGCGATCGCCGCCGCCGTGGCGTCGGCGGGCAGGGTTTCGGGAGGTGCGGCGTCGCGGGTGCCGCTCACGCGCGGAAAACCGGCGCGGGCTCGGCCTCGTCGTCCAGCGGGAACTCCGCCACCATGCGCGCGGCGGCCGCGATCGTGCCGAAGCTGGCCAGCACCGCGGGCTGCCAGGCCGGGTCCATCGGCACGCCGAACAAGGCGACCGCGTTCTCCACGGCCGCCAGCAGCGCCGCCTCGTCGGGGGTCGGCGGGGTTGGGGTTTCGGGCATGGATCGGCTCCTCCAGCGGTCGGATCAGGCGGGCGGGCGCGGGATCGCGGCCAGCAGCTCGCGGGTGTAGTCGGCTCGCGGCGCGCCCAGCACCTGCTCCACCGGGCCTTCCTCGACGATGCGGCCCGCCCGCATCACGATCACCTGGTCGCACAGCAGCCGCACCACGTTGAGGTCGTGGCTGACGAACAGGTAGCTCATGCCCAGGCGCGCCTTGAGGTCGGCCAGCAGGTTCAGCACCACCGCCTGCACCGACACGTCCAGCGCCGCCGTCGGCTCGTCCAGGATCACCAGCTCGGGGTTCAGGGCGATGGCGCGGGCGATGCCCACGCGCGCCTTCTGGCCGCCGGAAAGCTGGTGCGGGAAGCGGTCCAGCAGCGCCGCGGGCAGGCCCACCAGGGTCGCCAGCTCCTCCACCCGGGCCCGCAGCGCCGCGCCGCGCGGGGTGCCCATGCGCAGGATCGGGTCGGCCACGGCGCGCGCGGCGGTGAGGCGCGGGTTGAGGCTATCGGTAGGGTCCTGAAACACCATCTGGATGCGCGCCCGCGCCGGCTGCGCGGCGAAGCGGCGGGCGGGTACGGCGCCGATCTCGACGCCGTCGAAGCGGATGCTGCCCGCCGTGGGGTCGAGCAGCCGCATCAGCATCAGCGAGGTGGTGGACTTGCCGCAGCCGGACTCGCCGACCAGGCCGACGCTCTCGCCGCGCCGCACGGCAAAGCTGAGCCCGTCCACGGCGCGGAACGGCGCCGTCGCCTCGGCGGCCCCGGCGCGCCGGAACAACGGGCCGAGCAGGCCGCCCGTGCCCGATGAGCCCTGGCGGGGGTACTCCTTGACCAATCCCTCCACCTCCAGCAGTGGGGCGCCGACGGTCCGGTCCGGGGCGGCAGGCATCGCGGGCGCGCCCTCGGGCAGCAGATCGCGCAGGCCCGCGCCGGGGCGCGGCGTCGCGCGCATCAGCCGGCGCGTGTAGGCGTGGGCGGGGCTGCGGAACACCGCCGCCGCGCTCGCACTTTCCACCACGCGGCCCCCCTGCATCACCACAACCTCGTCGCAGTAGGCGCTCGCGAGGCCGAGATCGTGAGTGATCAGCAGCGTCGACATCCCCCGCGCCCGCGTCAGCTCCACCACCAGCTCCATCACCGCCTTCTGCGTGGTGACGTCCAAGCCGGTGGTGGGCTCGTCGGCGATCAGCAGTTGCGGCCGGCAGGCGAGCGCCAGCGCGATCATGACGCGCTGGCACATGCCGCCCGACAGTTCGAACGGGTAGGCGCCGTGGCGCTCGTCCGGCCGGGCGATGCGGACCTGCGCCAAGGCCGCGACGGCGCGCGCGCGCGCGTCGGCGCGGGTGGCCTGGCCGTGGCGGATCAGCACGTCCTCGATCTGCCGTCCCACCTCGCGGATCGGGTTGAGCGCGGCGCGCGGGTTCTGGAAGATCATGGACATCTCCCGGCCCCGCAGGTCCTGCATCTCCGCCTCGCCGAGGTCGCGCAGCGCGACGCCGGAGAAGGTGATCGAGCCGCCCGCGATCCGCCCGGCGCGGTCGAGGATGCGCATCACGGCGTAGGAGGTGACCGACTTGCCCGAGCCGGACTCGCCCACGATGCCCAGGGTGCGGCCCTTGCCTAGCCGCAGGTCCACCTTCTCCACGGCGCGCACCGCGCCGCGCCGGGTCGCGAACTCCACCGCGAGGTCGCGGATCTCCAGCAGCGGGATGTCGAGCGCCGGTGCGTCGGACACGGCGCTCAGGTCCGCCGCTGCGGGTCGACGATGTCGCGCAAGCCGTCGCCCAGCAGGTTGAAGCAGAACACCGCTGTCATCAGCGCCAGGCCCGGGAACAACGCCACCCACCATTCGCCGGAAACGATGAAGGACGCGCCCTCGGCCACCATGATCCCCCATTCCGGCGTCGGCGGTCGCACGCCCAGCCCAATGAAGGACAGGCCGGCGGCGTTGAGGATGGCGTAGCCCATGGTCAGCGACGCTTGCACCACCATGATCGGCAGGATGTTGGGCAGCACGGTGCCCAGCAGCACGCGCCACTCGCCGTTGCCGCACAGCCGCGCCGCCTGCACGTAGCCGCTGTCGCGGCGCACGGCGGCCTCGGCGCGGGCGATGCGGGCGTAGAGCGGGAAGTTCACCGCCGCGGTGGCGAGCACGATGTTGGTCACGGTGTTGCCCAGGGCGGCGACGATGCCCATCGCCAGCACGAACAGTGGGAAGGCCATGACCGTGTCGGCCAGCCGGCCGACGACGCGGTCGGTCCAGCCGCCGAAGAAGCCAGCCGCGACGCCGGCCAGCCCGCCCATCGCGAACACCAGCGCCACCGAGAACACGGCGATGCCCATGTCCAGCCGCGTCGCCACCACCACGCGCGAGAGAATGTCGCGCCCGAGGTGGTCGGTGCCGAACGGATGCCGCGCCGAGGGGGGTGCCAGCGCCCGCGTCGTGTCGCTGGCCAGCGGGTCGTGCGGGACCAGGGAGGGCCCGAGGACGGCGAGCAGCAGCAGCAGGAAGAACAGCGCGAAGGCGAGGGCGGTAACCGGGTTGCCCGACACCACGTGGCGCGAATGCCGCGCGAGGTTGCCGAGGGACGAGCCGCGCGCCCGCGCCGCGACCTCCGGCACCACCTCGGCGCCCGCCGCGGTCCGGACGGAAAGATCGGTCATCACGCCACCTTCGCGCGCGGGTCGATTAGGCCGTAGAGCAGGTCGATGGCGAGGTTGAGCGCGATGTAGAGGATCGCCATCGCCAGCACGAAGCCTTGCACGGGGGCGAAGTCCGAGGCGATCAGCGCTTCCACCGCGTAGGAGCCGACGCCGGGCCAGGCGAACACCTTCTCCACCAGCACGTTGGCGCCGAGCAGGAAGGAGAACACCATGCCCAGCGTCGTCACCACCGGCAGCATGGCGTTGCGGAAGGCGTAGGCCAGCACCACGGTGCGCCCGTTCAGCCCGCTGGCCCGCGCGGTGCGGATGAAGTCCGACGACAGCACCGACAGCATCGACGCCCGGGTGATCCGCGCCAGTGGCGCCAGGGCGAACAGCGCCAGGGTCAGCACCGGCAGCGCGAGCTGGGAGGCCGCCGCGGCGAGGACCTCCGCGTTGCCGGCGATGGCGGCGTCGAGGAGCAGGAAGCCGGTCACGCGCGCGGGCTCGCTCAGGAAGCTGTCGAGCCGGCCCAGCGGCGCCGGCGCCCAGCCGAGCACGAAGTAGAACACGTACACCGCCAGCAGCCCGGTGAAGAACACCGGCAGCGACACGCCGGCGGTGGTCAGCACCCGGCACAGGTGGTCCACCCACGAGCCCTGGCGCAGCGCGGCCAGGATGCCCAGCGGCACGGCGACGAGCACGGACAGCAGCAATCCCAGCAACGTCAGCTCGGCCGAGGCGGGCAGACGGTTGGCCAGCTCGCGCAGCACCGGCTGCCCGGTGGTCAGCGAGGTGCCGAGGTCGCCGCGGAACAGGTCGGCGACGTAGCGCGCGAACTGCGTCGGCAGCGGCTGGTCGAGGCCGAGCTGGGCGCGGATGGCCGCGATCGCCTCCGGCGACGCCACGGGACCGGCGAAGTAGGTCGCCGGATCCCCGGGCAGCACGCGGGTGAGCAGGAAGGTGACGATCACCACCCCGACCAGGCTGGGAACCGCCGTCCCCAGTCGCGACAGCACGGTGCGCAGCATCGGCTCCGCCCGCTCCTCAGGCCTTGGTGAAGGCGCGGAAGTCGGGTTCCCGGCACGGCCAGAACTGGTAGCCGCCGATCGACTTCTGCATCGCCATGTCGTGCAGCGGCTGCGCCAGCGGCACCACCGGCACCTGCTCCTCGGCCAAGCCGACGAAGCCCTTCACCGCCGCGTCGTAGGCCGCCGCGTCGGCGGTGAAGCGCGCCTCGTCGATCAGCCGGTCCATCGCCGGGTTCCGGTAGGAGCTGACATTGAACACGGAATTGCTGCCGTGGTAGTTCCAGAAGAAGAAGTAGTCGGGCCAGTCGAGCCAGCCGGCGAAGCGGTTGATCACCATCGGCGCCGTCTTCTTGTTCAGCTCGCCGCGGAAGTTGGCGCCCGGGACCTTGTTCAGCTCGACGCTGATCCCGAGCGGCGCCAAGGCCTCCTTCACCAGCACCGCGATCGGCTCGGCCACCGTGGACTGCCCCGCGTCGAATAGCACCGAGGTGCTGAACCCGCCCGGCGCGGCCTGCTGCATCAGGGCGCGCGCCTTGTCCGCGTTCGTGCCGTAGGGGAAGGGTTGCGGCCACGCCACGGTCGGCTCGCCTCCCGCGCCCCACATCGGCACGCCGCGCCCGTACAGCGCCGCCTGCATGATCTTCTCGTAGGGGATCGCCCAGGCCACGGCCTGGCGCACGCGCGGGTCGGTGAAGGGGCCGGTGGCGCTGTTCATCGCCACGTACCAGATGCCGTTGGGGACCGGCACGCCCACCACCTTGACCCGGCCCGCCTCGGCGAGGTCCCGGAAGTCCTTGGGTGGCATCAGCGTGGACACATCGGCGTCGCCGCGCTCGATCAGCGCCCGGCGCGTCGACGGCGAGGGGATGTCGCGCGTGATGATCCGGCGCAGCTGCGGGCGGGCTCCCCACCAGTCGTCGTTGCGAGCGTAGATGGTTTCCGTGCCCGGGCGCCACGCCTCGACCCTGTAGGCGCCGGAGCCGGCGACGTTGTTCTTCAGCCACTCCTTGGCCCAGGGATCGCCGCCCGAATTGCGGATCGCCGTTTCGCTGTCGAACACGAAGGGGATGGTGACGCCCAGGTTGGGCATCAGCATCTTGTCGCGGCGCAGGAAGTCGATGCGGAAGGTGCGGTCGTCGAGCGCCACGAACTGCTCGGGCTTCTCCATGGAGCCGGCGTTCATCTGCGTCGTGGCGAAGCCGCCGATGCTCACCGCGCGGTCGAGCGACCACTTCACGTCGCGGGCCGTCACCGGCCGGCCGGAATGGAAGCGCGCCTCGCGCAGCTTGAAGGTGACGGAGGTGCCGTCGCTGGCTTCCTGCCAGCTTTCCGCCAGCTCCGGTTCCAGCTCGTTCAGCGTGAAGGTCCGGCCCTGGCTCTCGCCGGGCAGCGGCACGGTCTTGAAGCGCACGAGACGGTCGTAGCAGTTCAGCGCCACGCCGTTCACCGGCTGCGAGGAGCCGATGCCCTGCATGTCCAGGCTGTTGGGCCCGTATTCCTGCACCAGCAGCAGCGTTTCGGCGCGCGAGGCCGACTGCGCGGGCGCGGGCGCGGGACGAAGGGCGGGCGCGGCCAGCGCGGCGGCCGTGGCGGTCAGCAGGGTGCGGCGGTGCATCGGCTCACTCCGGGGGTGATCGTGTCGCGGGCGCGGCGGCGCGGCGCGCGGCGAGGAAGCTGCGCCAGCCGCCGTGGCCGGTGATGTCCTCGGCGCCGCGGGTGGCCACGGCCTCGACCAGGAAGCCTTTCGGCGCGGTTTCGTCCGCCAGCAGTACGGTGCCCAGGCACAGCGGCGGCGGGACGCGGGCGAGCAAGTCGCCGACCCGCGCGGCGGGCAGGGCCCAGACCTCCACCGCCACCGCCGCGCCCTCGTCGGGGTGGACGCGCAGCAGGCCGGGCCGGGGCGGCGGCCCGCCCGGCAGCGCGAACAGGCGGTAGGCCGGCGCCGTGGACGTGGCCCGGCGGAACAGCGCGCCCAGCGAGGTCAGCTCGCCGTTCAAGGACAGCCCCGTCATGTGGGCGCCGACCACGACGAGCTCGAAATCCGCGCTCACGCCGCGCGCTCGAAGCGCCGGCCCAGCGCGGCGAGGCGCGCGTCCGTGCCGCCGGGGCCGATGAAGGTGGCCCCGGCGGGCAGGCCGTCGGGCCGGTCCGGGCCGGGCACGGCGAGCGCCGCGAGGCCGAGCAGGTTGACGAAGTTGGTGTACGTGCCCAGCCGCGCGTTCGGCCCGACCGGGTCGGCGGCCACCTCGGCCAGGGTGGGGAACAGCGGCGCGGTGGGCACGGCCAGCGCGTCCACCGCGTCCCACACCGGCTCGGTTTCCCGGCGCAGCGCGGCGAGGCGGTGGATCGCGCGGAAGGCGTCCGCGGCGGAGAAGCGGGCGCCGCCGCCGATAATGGCGCGGGTGACGGGCAGCACCGCGTCCGCCGGCGCGGCGCCGAGGAAATCCTCCAGCGCCGCGAGGCGCTCGGCCACCCAGGGGCCCTCGTAGAGCAGCGCGGCCGCCGCGAAGAAGGGCGCGAGGGACACCGGCAAGACGCGCAGGCCGAGTCCTTCCAGCCGCCCCACGGCGGCGTCCCAGGCCGCCTCGGCCAGCGGGTCGAAATGCTGCCGGCCGGCGGCGTTGGGCACGCCGATCACGCGCGCGGGCGGGGCCACGCCCAGCGCGCCGGACGACGGGTCGCGCGAGTACGGGTCGTCGGCGTCGTACCCCGCCATCGCGGCGTGAACCGCCCAGGCGTCGTCGACAGTGCGGGCGAGCACGGACACGCAGTCGAGCGAGCGGCAGGCTGGCACCACGCCGCGCGCGGACACCGCCCCCGGCGTCGGTTTGAGCCCGACGATGCCGCACAGCCCGGCGGGGATGCGGCCCGAGCCGGCGGTGTCCGTGCCCAGCGCGAAGGGCACCAGCCCCGCCGCCACCGCCACCGCCGAGCCGGAGGACGAGCCGCCCGGCACCCGGCCCGGCGCGCGCGGGTTGCGCGGCGCGGGGTAGGGGGTGCGCGTCCCCACCAGGCCGGTGGCGAACTGGTCGAGGTTGGTCTTGCCCATCGGCACCGCGCCGGCGGCCACCAGCCACGCCACGGCGCCGGCGTGCCGGTCGGGCGTGTAGGCATAGGCGGGGCAGGCGGCGGTGGTGGGCCAGCCCGCGACGTCGATGTTGTCCTTCACCGCGAACGGCACGCCCCACAGCGGCAGGCGCGCCCGGTTGGCCGGGTCCAGCGCGGCGGCAGCGGCCAGCACGGCGTCCCGCCCGGCGCGGTGGAGGAAGATGCCGGGATCGGAGGTGGCGGCGATGCGCTCGTGCGCTTCGGCGAGCACACGCTCCAGGGACTCCCCCGCGGCGTAGCGGCGCGCGTAATCGGCGATGGTGGTGAGCGGCTCGGTCATTCCCATCCTGCCCCTGCTGCGGTGGGGCGGGATGAGACGAGCAATCGCCATGCCAGGATCACGCGAGCGCGAGGAGGCCGGAATGGAGGCGTCGCCGGGGCCGATCGGGACCGCGCACGGCTCCCCGGGCCCGGGCGCGCGCGAAGTGGCTCAGTGAACCGCGGGCATCATGGACGGCCGCGGTCCGCGGTGCGGCTCAGAGCGGCGCGCCGCACAGCTCCGCGATTCGGGGCGTGGCCTTCAGCCCCGTGCCGGTCAGGAGCAGCACGGTGGTTTCGGCGGCCCCGACCTCGCCGCGCGCGCGCAGCTTGCCGAAGGCCGCGGCGGCCTGGGCGCAGGTGGGCTCGACGTAGAAGCCGCGCCGCGCGAGGTCGAGCGTCGCCGCCGCGATCTCCGCCTCCTCCAGCAGCACGGCGCCGCCGCCGCTGGCGCGGAGCGCGTCGAGCACTTCCGGCACCCGGATCGGCTCGGCAATGGCGGTGCCCTCGGCCACCGTGGGGCGCGCCGCTCGCGCGGGCAGCCCGAGTGCTGCGCGCGCGATCGGCGCGCAGTTGGCCGGCTGGGCGGCGAACAGGCGGGGCAGGCGCGCGACCTGCCCGGCCCGCAGCAGCTCCCCGAAGCCGATCAGCAGCCCCAGCACGTTGGAGCCGGCGCCGCAGGGGATCACCACGTTGTCCGGTGCCTGGAAGCCGAGGTCCTCCCACAGCTCGTAGGCCAGGGTCTTGGTGCCCTGGAGGAAGTAGGGGTGCCAGTTGTGGCTCGCGTAGAAGTACCGCCCCGCCGGGTCGCGCCCTTCGCGCAGCGCGGCTTCGGCGCAATCCGCGCGCGAGCCGGGCACGAGCGCGATCTCCGCCCCCGCCGCCCGGGCCTGCACCGTCTTGGCCGGGCTGGTGGCGGCCGGCACCAGGATGCGGGCGCGCATCCCGCCGGCGGCGGCGTAGGTCGCGATCGCCGCGCCGCCGTTGCCGGAGGAGTCCTCCAGCACCGCCGTCACCCCCTCCTCGCGCAACAGCGACAGCATCACCGAGGCGCCGCGGTCCTTGAAGGAGGCGGTGGGCATGAACCACTCGCACTTGAGGTGCGCCCGCCCACCCGCCACCTCGCGCTCCAGCAGCGGCGTGCAGCCTTCCCCCAGCGTGATCGGCGATGCCGGGCGGAAGGGCAGGGCGGCGGCATAGCGCCAGATGGAGCGCTCGCCGCGCGAGATCTCGTTTCGACCGATACCCGGCAGGGCGGTCAGCAGCAGCGGCTCGCCCGCGTCGCCGCACCAACGCGGCGCCCCAAGCGGCCAGAGCCGGCCGCTGCGGGGGTCGCGGTACGCGGCCGGGGTCATGCCGGCACCGGCCCGGCGCGCCGGGTCACACCGCGGGCCCGTTGTCAGGCACCGCGGCTCATCTGCGCGATGGGCGGCTGCAGGTCGGCCGGCAGCGGGCTCGCGTAGGGGCTGGCCGCGGTGCGGGCGGCGAGGTCGGCCTTGGCGCGCGCGATGAGCGAGGGGTCGCGCAGCGCGTCCACGGCGGTGCCGGCCATCACCTTGGCCACGTGCACCATGCCCTTGTGCGCGGCAGGGGTCTTGCCCTGGGCGGTGAGCTGCCAGGAATGGCCGGGGGTGCCGATGGCGTAGGTGGCGCCGCGCGCCTGCACCGTCGGCACCACCCAGGACACGTCGCCGACGTCGGTGGAGCCGATGCCGCCCACACCCTTGGCGTCCAGCGGCACGACGAAGTCGCACAGCGCCTTGTCCCGCTGCACCGGCAGGCCGCGCCGCCGAAAGGCGGCGGCGATGTCGGCGTCCGAGAGCGTGCCCTGGATCTCGCGAGCGAAGACGCGGTCCGCCTCGTCGAACTCCGGCGGCCCGAGGCGGTCGAAGTTGTCCTGCATGGCCCGCTCCATCGGCCCGTTGCCCAAGAGGTTCGACACGGCGCTGACCACCTTGCTGCTCACGGTGGTCTCGGTCATCAGCGCGGCGCCCTCGGCGACCTTGCGCACGCGGGCCACCAGCGCGTTCAGCTCGAGGAGGTCGCCGGCGCGGATGAGGTAGCGCACCCGCGCCGCGGCCTGCACCACGTTGGGCGCGATCCCCCCGGCGTCGAGGTAGGCGTAGTGCACCCGGGCGTTGTCGGGCATGTGCTCGCGCAGGTAGTTCACGCCCACGCTCATCAGCTCCACCGCGTCCAGCGCCGAGCGGCCGAGGTCGGGGGCGGCCGCCGCGTGGGCGGCGCGGCCCGCGAAGGCGAAGTCAATCCGCGTGTTGGCCAGGCTCACTGCCTCGTTGACCCCCGACAGCGACGCGGGATGCCAGCAGATGGCGATGTCCACGTCGGCGAACGCCCCGTCGCGCACCATGAAGCCCTTGGCCGCGCCCCCCTCCTCGGCCGGGCAGCCGTAGTAGCGGACGCGGCCGGGCAGGTCGTTGGCCGCCAGCCAGTCCTTCACCGCCGCCGCGGCCAGCAGCGAGGCCGAGCCCAGCAGGTTGTGGCCGCAGCCGTGGCCGACGCCGTCGCCGGGGACCGGCCGGTGCTCGGCGACGCCCGCCTCCTGGGAGAGACCGGGCAGCGCGTCGTACTCGCCCAGGATGGCGATCACCGGCCCGCCCTCGCCGCTCTCGCCCATCACCGCGGTGGGGATGCCGGCCACTTCCGTGGTCACGCGGAACCCTTCGGCCTCCAGCTGCGCGACGTGCTCGGCGCAGGAGCGCGTTTCCCCGTAGGCCAGCTCCGGCATCCCCCAGACGCGGTCGCTGAGCGCCGCGTAGGCGTCCCGCCTGGAGTCCACGAGCTGCCAGACGTCCTCGGTGTTGCGCATGTCAGCAGTCCTCGCCCATCGGGTGAGGCAGCTTAGCCGGCGATGGCCGGCGGGGGCAAAGCGGCGCCGACCAGCCGGGTCCCTAGATCGAGGGCGCGCCGCGACCCAGGCTGGCCACGCCGGTCGCCGGCGCCGCCAGGGACACGTCGGCGAAGTCGCGCAGGCGCCGCTCCACGCTGGCGAAGGCGGCGCGCTGGGCTTCGGGGACCGGCGCGCCGGGGGTGCGGGTGCGGTGCTCCAGCCAGCGCGCGACGGAGGAAGCGCCGCGCCGGTGGGCGGCGGCGACCAGCCCCGCCTCGGTCACCCGCACGGCGGCGCCGTCGGTTCCGGCCACCGTGGTCCCGGCCGCGCCCATGGCGCCGTTGGTCGAGAGCTGTTCGGCCTTGCGCCGGAGATAGGCACCCATGACGGCCTCCTGGGCGGCGGGGTTGGCGAGGAAGTCGGCTTCGCTCGACACGCCCTGCCGCGCCGCCTCGGCGGTCCATTGGCCGCGCGCGTCCTGCCAGCCGACGTCGCGCAGCGCCACCGGCATGAACTGGTAGCGGCCCAGCGCGCCGGAGGCGGCGTTGCGCGCCCGGTAGCCCATCCCCGGCTCCCGGCCGCTTTCCAGCAGCGCGATCCGGGCGCGGAACTCCCCGTCCCCCGGCGCAGCGCGCGGCGCGGGGTACGCCGGCGCGCGGGGGGCAGGCGCGCGGCCCGCCTGGCGCGCCGCGTCCCGCGCTTCCTGGGCCTGGGCCATCAGCGACAGCGCCGCGACGTTGGCGCGCGCGGCCCGCGCGCTGGCGGCGGGGAACGGCGCCTGCGCGCGGCTCAGCTCCGCCTTGAAGTCCCCCGTCTTCGCGGCGGCCTTGCCGGCTTGCGGGACGGCGCTCCGGACGGCGCCGGTCCGTACGTTGCTCCCCTCCGCCCGCGTCGTCATTGGCCCGCTCCCTCGTCCGGCCGCCCAGTGTCGCGCCCGAACGGTTGACGGGAGGTAAATCCCGGCCCGGCCGCGCCGGCGCCGCCCACTTCCCCGCGGTCGCGGGTCCTGGTCTTCACGAATCTGTAACGCTCCGGTCATCGTCGAGTCGGGCGCGCGGCCTAGCTTGCGCCGCATGCTCGTGATCGACGGTCTGACGCGGCGCTACGGCGGCCGCCCGGCGGTGGACAACATTTCGCTCCGCGTCGAGCCGGGCGCCTTCGTCGGCGTGATCGGTCGCTCGGGCGCCGGGAAGTCCACGATGCTGCGGATGATCAACCGCCTCGTGGAGCCCTCCGCCGGACGCATCTCGTGGCGGGGCGCCGACGTGTGCGCCCTGCGCGGCCGGGCGCTGCGCGACTGGCGGGCGCGCTGCGCCATGGTGTTCCAGCAGTTCAACCTGTCGGGGCGGCTGGACGTGCTCACCAACGTCCTGGTCGGCCGGCTTAACCAAATCCCCGCGCACCGCTCGCTGCTGCGGCTGTGGTCGTCCGCCGACCTCGCGGTGGCGCTGGCCGCGCTGGAGCGCTTCGACATGGCGGGCATGGCGGCGCAGCGGGCCGACCACCTGTCGGGCGGCCAGCAGCAGCGCGTGGCGATCGCCCGCGCCCTGGTGCAGGAGCCCGAGATCATCCTGGCCGACGAGCCGATCGCATCGCTCGACCCGCGCAACACGCGACTGGTGATGGACGCGCTGGCGCGGATCAACCGCGAGGACGGCATCACCGTGCTGTGCAACCTCCACTCCCTCGACGCCGCCCGCGCCTACTGCGGCCGGCTGGTGGGCTTGTCGGCGGGGCGGGTGGTGTTCGACGGCAGCCCCGACGACCTCGACGAGGCCACCGTGCGCGACCTCTACGGGCTGGAAGCCGCCGACGTGGTGGACGCGCCCCCGGTGCCCGCGCCGCCGCCCGTCCTGGTCCACGCCGCCGCCTGAGGCCCTTCCCCGGCGGCCCCCCCCGTGGAGCCGCCCTTCCGAGAAAGACAGGTCCCATGTTCCTGCAACGCCGCATCCTGCTCGGCGCCGCCGCCGGCGCGCTCGCCGCCCCCGCCGTGCTGCGGGCGCAGGGAGCCCCGGCACCCGACCCGGCCTGGGCCGCGCGCTACCCCGAGCTCGTCTTCGCCATTATCCCGTCCGAGAACGCGTCCGGCGTCACCGAGCGCTACGGGCCGTTCGTGAGCTACCTGTCGCGCAGCCTGGGCACCAGGGTGACGCTGCGCATCGCTTCCGACTACGCGGCGATCATCGAGGGGCAGCGCGCCGGCAACATCCACGTCGCTTCCTACGGCCCGTCCTCCTTCGCCCGCGCGCTGATGACGGGGGCGCAGGTCACCGCCTTCGCCATTGAAACCAACCTCGACGGCACCAAGGGCTATTATTCCGTGTTCTACGTGAAGGCGGACAGCCCCTACCGGAAGATCGAGGACCTGCGCGGCAAGAACCTCGGGCTGGTGGACCCGAACTCGACCTCGGGCAACAACGTGCCGCGCTTCGCGCTGAACACGATGAACATCGTGCCCGAGCAGTTCTTCGGCCGCGTGGTCTACACCGGCTCCCACGAGAACGCGGTGATCGCGCTCAACCAGGGCACCATCGACATGGCGGCGAACTGGTGGAACGACGAGGGGGAGTCCAACCTGCTGCGCATGGAGCGCAAGGGGATGGTGAAGGCGGCCGACTTCCGCATCGTCTTCAAGTCCGAGCAGATCGTGAACTCGCCCGTGGCCTACCTCAACAACCTGCCCGAGGACCTGCGGGGAGCCATTCGCACGGCAGTGCTGGAATTGCCGAAGAACGACAAGGCTGCCTTTGACCGCATCTACGAGGGCAAGCAGGGCCCGCTGGAGCCGGTCGACAACGCCGCCTACGCGCCCATCATCGAACTGAACCGCTTCGTCGACGGCCTGCGCCGCCGCCAGTAGCGGTTCGCCCCGCCCCGGGAGAAATACCCGGGGGGCGGGGCCACCGGACCCGATGACCGCGCGCGTCACCCACCCGCCCGACCTCGCCTCGCTGCCCCAGGCGCGGCTGGCGGAACTGCTCGGCGCCCATCGCGACGCGATGCGCGGGCCGCGTCGCCGCGCCGCGGTGGTGGGGATCGTGCTGGCCGCGCTGGCGGCGCTCAGCGCCTGGGTGGCGGAGGTGGACCTGCCGCGCCTGGTCGAGCACTTCGGCGCCTTCCTCGGCTACTTCGACCGTATCACCGCGCTAGAAGGCGCGCCGGACCGGCGGGTGTGGAGCGAGCCGGCGGAATGGTTCTGGGGCTGGCGCAAGTGGGGCCTGCTGCTCGCCGACACGCTGCTGGTGGCCTACGTCGGCACGGCGCTCGGCGCGATCTGCGGCTTCGCGCTGTGCTTCGTGGCCTCGGCCAACCTGGTCGCCAACCGCTGGCTGCGGGGTGCCGCACGGCGACTGCTGGAGTTCTGCCGCACGGTGCCCGACATCGTGTTCGCGCTGATCTTCGTGATGGCCTTCGGGTTGGGGCCGGTGCCGGGCGTGCTGGCCATCGCCATCCACACCGCGGGCACCCTGGGCAAGCTGTTCTCGGAGGTGGTGGAGAACATCGACCCCGGGCCGGTGGAGGGGGCGCAGTCGGCGGGCGCGTCGTGGGTGGCCACCGTGCGCTTCGCCGCGATCCCGCAGGTGCTGCCCAACTTCGCGAGCTACGCGCTGCTGCGCTTCGAGATCAACGTCCGCCAGGCCTCGGTGCTGGGCTTCGTCGGCGCCGGCGGCATTGGCCAGGACCTGATCGAGGCGATTCGCAAGTTCTACTACAACGACATCGCCGCCATCCTGCTGCTGATCATCCTGACCGTGATGCTGATCGACCTCGGCACCGAGCGGCTGCGGCACCGGCTGATCGGCGCCACCGAGGGCGGGCGGTGAGCAACGCGGCGCGTTTCGGAGGAACCGGCGGGCGCGGGCTGCGCGACGCCGCGCTGGCCGACATGGAAGGGCTGCGGGCGCGGCATCCCGCGACCTTCCGCTGCGCCCTGCCCGCCCGGCTGCGCGGGGCGGCGCTGGCCGCGGCGGTGCTGGGGCTGCTGGCCTTCGGGCTGTGGCGGCTGGAGTTCTCGCCCGGCCGCATCGCCGGCGGCTTGGCGCAGCTGCTGCACTTCCTCGGCCTGATGCTGCCGCCCGACCCGGGCACCTGGTCGCGGACCCTGCTGATCGGGCGCGGCTTGGCCGAGACGCTGGCGATCGCCTTCCTGGGCACGCTGGGGGCGGCGATCCTCGCGCTGCCGCTGGGATTCCTGGCCGCGCGCAACACGTCGCTCGGCCGCGTCGTGCACTTCCTGTCGCGCCGGGCGCTGGACAGCGTGCGCGGCGTGGACGCGCTGATCTGGGCGCTGATCTGGGTGGGCGTCGTCGGGTTGGGGCCGTTCGCCGGCGTGCTGGCCATCATGACGAGCGACGTCGGCACCTTCGGCAAGCTGTTCTCCGAGGCCATCGAGGCAGCGGACCGCGGGCCGGTGGAGGGCGTGGCGGCGGCTGGCGGCGGCCGGCTGGCGGGGATACGCTTCGGCGTGCTGCCGGCGGTGCTGCCGGTGATGGCCGGGCACGTGCTCTACCTGTTCGAGAGCAACACGCGGTCCTC
Organism: uncultured Roseomonas sp.; assembly: GCA_964243365.1. Classification (GTDB taxonomy): domain Bacteria; phylum Pseudomonadota; class Alphaproteobacteria; order Acetobacterales; family Acetobacteraceae; genus Roseomonas. Next base: position 25,232 of record CAXTEL010000038.1, read on the forward strand.
GACCATCATCGGCATCGTCGGCGCGGGGGGGATCGGGCTGATGCTGTCGGAGATGATCCGCACGCTGGAATGGGGCGTGGTGTCGTTTATCGTGGCCCTGATCCTGGTGACGGTGGCGCTGATCGACGCGGTGTCGAGCCGGCTACGCGCGGGGCTGGCCGGGGCGCCGTCGGGGTACGAGAGGTAGTACAACTGTGGTACTGTAGATACGCATGAACTTGAATGCGCATTAGCACATCGAGCACCAGCCGCGACCCCACCTCCACCGATGCGACGTTGAGCACGGTATCCATCGCCAACCCCACTGGCAGCGACGCTTCCCGCGCGAGTCGCCGGGCTACATCCTCTGCCGTCTCGCGGCCGCGCGCCGCCAGCCGGGCCGCGAGCACCTCCGGCGGGGCGGTGACCTCCAGCACGCGCAGCGGAAAGCGCGCCGAGGCTTCCGCTAGCACCGCGCGCGACAGGTTGGCGACGGCGACGCGGCCCGACGCCAGCGTCCCCTCCACGGCGTCGCGCGGCAGGCCGTAGAGCAGGCCGTGCGCTTGCCACCACAGCGCGAAGCCGCCGGCGTTGTGCTCGGCCGCGAAGAGCTCGGGCGTCATCGGCAGGTGGTCCTCGCCGTCCGGGTCGGGAGCGCGGGTGATCGCGCGCCGGACGAAGCGGAAGCGGTCGTCGCCGCGCAGCGCCGCGCGCGCCAGCGCCAGCAGCGTGTCCTTGCCGGCGTCGGACGGGCCGACCACCGCCACCAGGATGCCGGGCACCGGGACCGTGGGCGTCACGCCGCGTCGCAGAACGGCAGCACCTCGAATGCCCGGTCGGCGACGCGCTCGCGCACCGCAGCATCGTGGAAGATTCCGACGATCGCGGCGCCGCACGACTTCGCCTCGGCGATCAGCGCCACCACCACGTCGCCGTTGCGGGCGTCGAGGCTGGCGGTGGGCTCGTCGAGCAGCAGCAGCGGGTAATCCGCCGCGAAGCCGCGCGCGACGTTCACCCGCTGCTGCTCGCCGCCCGAGAAGGTGGCCGGCGGCAGCGCGTGCAGCCGCTCGGGCAGGTTGAGTCGCGCGAGCAGGGTACCCGCCCGGGCCAGCGCCTTCGCCCGCGCCACCCCGCGGGCCAGCAGCGGCCCGGCCACCACCTCCACCGCCGGCACGCGCGGGATGACGCGCAGGAACTGGCTGACGTGGCCGACGGTGTCGCGGCGTAGCGCCACGACCTCGCGCGGCGAGGCGCTCGCGAGGTCGGTGACCGCGCCGTCGGCGCGGCGCACCAGGATAGAGCCGGCGTCGGCGCCGTAGTTGCCGTGCAGCAGCCGCATCAGCGTGGACTTGCCCGCGCCCGACGGTCCCGACAGCGCCACGCATTCGCCGGCCGCGACGGTGAGCCCGACGCCGCGCAGCACGGGGATGGAAACGCCGCCGCGCAGGTGCAGCGTGAAGCTCTTGGCTAGCCCCTCGGCGCGCAGCACCCAGCCGGCGTCGGTCACGCCCGCGCGGTACGCGCTCACGCCGCCAGCACCGAGGACACGAGCAGCTGCGTGTAGGGGTGGCGCGGGTCGTCCAGAACGCGGTCGGTCAGGCCCTGCTCGACCACCTGCCCGCGGCGCATCACCGCCAGCCGGTGCGCCAGCAGCCGAGCTACGGCGATGTCGTGCGTGACCAGCACGGCGGCCACGCCGAGGTCGGCGACCAGCCCGCGGATCAGGTCCAGCAGCCGCGCCTGCACCGACACGTCCAGGCCGCCGGTGGGTTCGTCCATAAACACCAGCCGCGGGCGGGTCACCAGCGCGCGGGCGATCTGCAGCCGCTGCCGCATCCCCCCCGAGAACAACCGCGGCGGGTCGTCCAGCCGGGCGCGGTCGATCTCCACGCGCTCCAGCCAGGCGGCCGCCTCGGCGCGGATGTTCCCGTAATGGCGCGCGCCCAGCGCCATCAGCCGCTCGCCGACGTTGCCCCCCGCGGAGACTGCCATGCGCAGGCCGTCGCGCGGGTCCTGGTGGACGAAGCCCCAATCGGTGCGGGTCAGGCGGCGGCGCGCCGGCTCGCCCATCGCGTGCACGTCGAGCACGGCGCCGGACGGGTCGCGGTAGCGCACCTCGCCGGCATCGGGCCGCAGCTCGCCGGCGAGGGCGCGTAGCAGGGTGGACTTGCCGGAGCCGGACTCGCCCACCACCGCCAGCACCTCGCCGGGCCACAGGTCGATCGAGGCGCCGTCGAGCGCGGCGACGGCCCCGAAGCGCAGCGACAGGTCGCGGGCGGAGAGGATCGGGTCGTCGGTCATTCGGCGGCCTCCGTCATCCCCGGGAGAACCGCCCCGCGCCGCCCGGCGCAGTGGTCGGTGTCGGAGCACACGAAGATGCGGCCGCCGCGGTCGTCGGTCAGCACCTCGTCGAGGTAGCTGGCGTTGTCGCCGCACAGCGCGCAGGTGCCGCTCGCGCGCAGCGGCACGAAGGGGTGGTCGTCAAAGTCCAGGCTGCGCACGTCGGTGTGGGGCGGCACGGCGTAGAGCCGGCGCTCGCGCCCGGCGCCGAACAGCATCAGCGCCGGCGAGCGGCTCAGCTTCGGGTTGTCGAAGGAGGGGATCGGCGAGGGCGACATCAGGTAGCGCCCGCCGACCATCACCGGGTGATCGTAGGAGGAGCCGACGCGGCCGTGGCGGCTGATGTCCTCGTACAGCCTGACCTGCATCAGCCCGTATTCCGCCAGCGCGTGCAGCCGGCGCGTTTCGGCCCGGCGCGGCTCCAGCCGGTACAGCGGCTCGGGCTGCGGCACCTGGAACACCACGACCTGCCCTTCGCGCAGCGGCGTTTCGGGGATGCGGTGGCGGGTCTGGATCACCGTGGCCTCGGCGGTGCGCTCGGTGGTGCGCACGCCCGGCGCGACGCGGGCGAAGAAGCGGCGGATGGACACGGCGTTGGTGGTGTCGTCGGCGCCCTGGTCGATCACCTTAAGCACGTCGTCGGGTCCCAGCACGCCGGCGGTGACCTGGATGCCCCCCGTTCCCCAGCCGTAGGGCAGCGGCATCTCGCGCGAGCCGAAGGGCACCTGGCAGCCCGGCACGGCAACGGCCTTGAGCAGGGCGCGGCGGATCATCCGCTTCGTGTTCTCGTCGAGGTAGGCGA
>CAXTEL010000039.1:0-28064 GCA_964243365.1 uncultured Roseomonas sp.
GGCGCATCAGCATCCAGCGCAGCGCCTTGACCGGCACGCCCGGCCCGGCCCAGGGTGAGGAGTAGCCGGGCGAGACCTGCCCGGCGTTGGCGAAGGAGGTCTCCATCCCCGCCGCCGGCTGCCGGTCGAGCACCTCCACCGCGTGCCCGTCGCGCGCCAGGTAGTAGGCAGTGGTGACGCCGACGACGCCGCTGCCCAGCACGATGACCCTCACCGCCAACCTCCTCGTTCACGTCCCACTCAGCGTCGCACGATGCGCCCCGGGCGCGGTGGTCCCGGCCCCCGGGATTACCCGGAACGCGTCCGCCATTCCGCCCGCGCCGATCCGGACCCGCACCTCCTCAACTCGCATGTTGCAGGAAACGTTGCGGCCGGGCACGACGGGAGCCCGCCCCACCGCTGAGGATCGGGCGCGATTCATCGCGAGTTTACCGGCACGCCGCAGCCTGCCCGCCGGCCGCGTCGCGCCGCCCCGCCCGGAGACCGCACTTGCACCGTCGAAGCGCCTTCCTGCTCCTCGCCGCCGCGCTCCTGCGCCCCGTCGTCGCATTCGCGCAGGAGGAAGCCGCGCCGTTCGACCGCAACACTGTGCGCGGCATGGCGCGCGACCTCGCCGCCAAGCCGTTCCGCGCGCCGGACGCCGAACTGCCCCGCGCGCTCGCCGACCTCGACTACGATCGCTACCGAACGCTGCGCTTCGACCCGCAGCGCGCCCTGTGGCGCGGCGACGACCTGCCGTTCCAGGCGCAGCTCTTCCATCGCGGCTTCCTGTACCGCGACCGCGTGCTGCTGCACGAGGTCGTGGGCGACCGCGCCCGCCCCGTCGCCTACGATCCCGCCACGTTCGACTTCGGCGCGGTGGAGCGCCCGGCCCCGGCCGACCTGGGCTTCGCCGGCTTCCGCATCCACGGCCCGATCAACCGCGCAGACTACTTCGACGAGATTTGCGCCTTCCTCGGCGCCTCCTACTTTCGGGCCGTCGGCAAGGGCCAGGGCTACGGCCTGTCGGCGCGCGGCCTCGCGATCCGCACCGCCGACCCGGCCGGCGAGGAGTTCCCGCTGTTTCGCGCCTTCTGGCTGGAGCGGCCGCGGGCGGGGGTGAACTCGCTGGTCGTGCACGCCCTGCTCGACAGCCCCAGCGCCGCGGCCTCGTTCCGCTTCACCATCCGCCCCGGCGAGGACACGGTGTTCGACGTGGAGGCGACGATCTTCCCGCGCGCCGACGTCGAGGCCGCCGGCATCGCGCCGCTGACCAGCATGTACTTCTTCGGGCCCGGCGGTCCGGGCCACGACGACTGGCGCCCGGCGGTGCACGACAGCGACGGGTTGATGATGGCCACCGGCCGCGGCGAGCAGCTGTGGCGGCCCCTGTCCAACCCGCGCGACCTCCAGCTCAGCGCCTTCGGCGACAGCAACCCGCGCGGCTTCGGGTTGATGCAGCGCCCGCGCGCCTTCAGCGACTACCAGGACCTCGAGGCCCGCTACGAGAAACGCCCGAGCCTGTGGGTGGAGCCGATCGGCGATTGGGGCGAGGGCGCGGTGCACCTGGTGGAAATCCCCACCCAGAGCGAGATCCACGACAACGTCGTCGCCGCCTGGCGCCCGAAGGAGCCGCTGCGGGCCTGCGGCGAGTACGGCTACGTCTACCGCCTGCACTGGCTGCCCGCCGCCCCCGGCAACCCCGGCCTGGCACAGTTCGGTGCCACCCGCTCCGGCGTCGGCGGCCACGGGGGCGACCGGGGCGCGCGTCTGTTCGTGCTCGGTGCGCGCGGCGGCGCCCTGGCCAACCTGCCCGCCGACGCGCGGCCCGAGTTGGAGGTGTCGGCGGGCACGGGCCAGATCCGCAACGCCGTGGCGCAGCCCAACCCCGAGGGCGGCGGCTGGCGCATCGCTTTCGAGTTGGTGCCCGGCGACGCGCGCTTGGCCGAGTTGCGCGCCCTGCTCAAGCTCAACGGTGCCCCCCTCACCGAAACCTGGGTCCACCGATGGACGGCGTGACGCCGCACGCCCCCGCCTGGCGCGCGCTGCCCGACGAAGCGCCGCTCGCGATGCCGGTGCAGTCGCTCGGCGCCGCGCCGGCCGCGGTCCGCGATGGGCGTGCCTCCGCCCCGACGGGCATGCTCGCCCGCCGCGCCCCGGTGATCGGCGGCGCGCTGCTGATGACCGCCTTCGCGGCCAACGAGATGGCGCTGGCCCTCGATATCTCCCGCCCCACCGCGCTCCAGGTCATGATCCTGGCGCTGTTCGTGGTGCTCTTTGCCTGGATCGCCTTGTCCTTCACCTCCGCTCTATGCGGCTTCGCGGTGCTGCTGCGGGGCGGCGAGAAGCGCCTGGGCATCGACGCGGACGCGCCGCTCCCGGAACTCGCCAGCCGCACCGCCCTGCTAATGCCCGTGTACAACGAGCAGCCCGAGCGGGTGATGGCGGCGCTCCAGGCGATCCACGAATCCCTCACCGCGCTGGGCGCGATCGAACGCTTCGACGTCTTCATCCTCAGTGACACCACGGACGCCGACGCCTGGGTGGCGGAGGAAGCCGCCTTCCTGGCGTTGCGCGCGCGCACCGGGGACGCGACGCGCATCTTCTACCGCCGCCGCCCGCGCAACTCCGAGCGCAAATCGGGCAACATCGCCGAGTGGGTCGGCCGCTTCGGCGCCGCCTACCCGCAGATGCTGGTGCTCGACGCCGACAGCGTGATGGAGGGCGAGGCGCTGGTCCGCCTCGTCGCCGCGATGGAGCGCCACGCGGACGTCGGCCTGATCCAGACCCTGCCGGTGATCGTCAACGGCGCCTCGCTGTTCGCGCGCATGCAGCAGTTTGCCGGCCGCGTATACGGCCCGCTGATCGCCGCTGGCATCGCTTGGTGGCACGGCGCCGAGGGCAACTACTGGGGCCACAACGCCGTAATCCGCACGCGCGCCTTCGCCGAGCAGGCCGGGCTGCCAAACCTGCGCGGGCGCAAGCCGTTCGGCGGCCACATCCTCAGCCACGACTTCGTGGAGGCGGCGCTGATGCGGCGCGGCGGCTGGGCGATCCACATGGTGCCCAGCCTGCGCGGCTCCTACGAGGAAAGCCCGCCGGCGCTGACCGACCTCGCCATCCGCGACCGCCGCTGGTGCCAGGGTAACCTCCAGCACATGGCGGTGCTGCCGGCGCGCGGGCTGCACTGGGTCAGCCGGCTGCACCTGTTCACCGGCATCGGCTCCTACGTCACGGCGCCGCTGTGGCTACTGTTCCTCCTGGTCGGCATTCTCAGCTCGTTGCAGTCGCGCTTCATCCGCCCCGACTACTTCCCCGACAGCCGCTCGCTTTTCCCCGACTGGCCAGTGGTGGACCCGGTGCGCGCCAAGTGGCTGTTCATCGGTACGATGGGGCTGCTGCTGGTGCCCAAGCTGCTCGCCTGGATCGCGCTGGTTGTTCGCCCGGCCGAGCGGCGCGGCTGCGGCGGCGCCGTCCGCGCCTTCCTCAGCATGCTGGTCGAAACCCTGATCGCCGGCCTGCTGGCGCCGGTGACCATGCTGACCCAGTCGGCGGACGTGGTCTCCATCCTGCTCGGGCGCGATTCCGGCTGGGTAGCGCAGCAGCGCGACGACGGCAGCTTGCCGCTGCGCGCCGTGGCGCGGCTGTACTGGCGGCACACGCTGTTCGGTCTGCTCCTCGGCGTGGCCGCCTACCTCGTCTCGCCCTACCTCGCGGCCTGGATGTCGCCGGTGGCGCTGGGGCTCGCGCTGGCGGTGCCGCTGGCGGCGCTGACTGCGCGGCGCGGCATCGGGCTGGCGCTGCGCCGCTTGGGCCTGCTGCTGATCCCCGAGGAGGGCACGCCACCCGTCGCCTTGCGCCGCGCGGGCGAGATCCTGCGCGAGCTGCGCGGCACCGCGCCCGGTACCGGGGTGGATGGCGAGGCGGTACGGCGCCTTCTGCGCGACCCCGCGCTACTGGACGCTCATCGCCGGATGCTGCCCCCGCCACGGCGGCCACGCCTAGACCCGGTGGACGCCATACTGCTGGTCGGCCTCGCCCGGGCGGCAGAGGCGGAGACCCTGGACGATGCGCTGGCCGGCATGAGCCGGGCGGAGAAGGCGGCGGTGCTGGGCGACGCCGGGGGACTGGAAAGGCTGCTGGCGCTGGCGGGGCAGCGCACGGTGGCGGCCTGAAGGTCGGGAAAAGAAATTCCCGACTCCCCCGCCTCTCCTCCATCGGTTCAGGTATTTACCGTGCTCCCAGGCGACGCCACGGCGAGAGGTAAGGATGGCGGTCCGGGGGGACTTCCTTCCCCGGCCCTTCCTCACCCTGCCCCGTGCTCCCGAAACCAATCCAGCATCCGCCGCCATCCTTCCGCAGCCGCTTCGGCTCGATATGAGGGTCGGTAGTCCGCGTTGAAGGCGTGCGGCACGCCCTCGAACACCACGATGTTGTCCCCCTTGCGCCCCGCCGCGGCCAGCGCCGCGCGCATCCGCTCCACGCTGGCCACCGGGATGCCCGTATCCGCGCCGCCGTACAACCCCAGCGTCGGCGCTTTCAGCTCCCGCACCAGCTCGATCGGGTTGCGCGGCTGCAACGGGGTGGGCTCGCCTTCCAGCCTCCCGTACCAAACCGCGGCTGCCTTCAGACCCGGCGCGTGCGCGGCGTACAGCCACGCGATCCGCCCGCCCCAGCAGAAGCCGGTGATGGCGAGCCGTCCGGTGTCGCCGCCCCGTGCCTCGGCCCAGGCTGCGGCCGCGTCCAGATCGGCCATCACCTGCGCGTCCGGCGCCCGCGACACCACCTCGCGCACTAGGTCGGGAATATTCTCGTAACGGGCGGGGTCGCCCTGCCGCGCGAAGGGCTCGATCGACACCGCCATGTGCCCGGCCTTGGCCAGCCTGCGGCACAGGTCCTTGATGTGCTCGTGCAAGCCGAACACCTCCGGCACCACCAGCGTCACCGGCGCCGCGCCGCCGCCCGCCGGGCGCGCGAAGTACGCCGGCACCGCGCGATCGGCCGTGGGCAAGGCGAAGTCGCCGGCGTCCAATCCCGTCGCGTCCGTGCGGATCAGCGTCTGCCCTTGCACTGGCCCCGCGGCCAGCGCGAAGCCGGTGATCGCTCCGGCCCCCGCCAGCATGCCGCGACGCGTCGGATCATCCTGCCGCATGCGGTCCGCCCCCCTTCGTTGCGGCGGGGATCGCCCCGCCATTCGCGCCCATTCTCGTGCCGATCCGGCCCCTTCGCAACGCCGGGCCGCGCGGATCGCGGTCAGGGCGCCGCCGGCGCGGTCCCGTAGGCGTCCGCCATCTCGGCGATCGCGGCCAGCTTGGCTTCCAGCTCCCCCCAGTCGTCGCGCGCGACGATCGGCGCCCAGATCGCCTCCACCTCCTCGATCAGCATCGTGCAGGGGATCTCGAGCGCGAAGTACGGGTGATCCGGGCGCGCCGTCGCGGCCGGGGTGTAGCCCTCCAGCGCCGCTCGAAACGGCGCGAACGCCTCCCCCGCGTAGAGCGCCGCCGACGGGCTCCGCGCCGCCCGTCCCGCGCTCGCGAGGCCGCCGTGCCAGTCGAAGAACGCCTGCTCGAACGGTGCCCCGCTCCCGGCCAGCGCGTTCCACCACCCCCACGCCAGCGCCGCGTCCGCCTCCTCGCCGCGCGAGGCCAGCCCCAGCCGTCGCACCACCGCCGCGACCAGTTCCCGGCGGAAGGTCGGCGCGAAGTCCCGCAGTACGTCCGCCAGCGCCGGTTGCTCGGCCAGCGGCAGCAGGCACTCGGCCAGTCGCGTCAGGTTCCACAGCAGCGCGTCGGGCTGCCGGCCGTAGCTGTAGAGGCCGTTCTGGTCGAAGTAGGCGGCGGTGAAGTCCGGGTCGTAGCGCGGCAGGAAGCGCCAGGGGCCGTAGTCGAAGCTCTCGCCGGTGACGTTGATGTTGTCGGTGTTCAGCACGCCGTGCACGAAGCCCGCTGCCATCCACCCCGCCCCCGTGCGCGCCACCCGGCCGCACACCGCGGCCAGGAACGCCGCCGCCCGCTCCGATTCCTCCTTCCGCGTCGCTTCGGGCAGGTAGAAGCGCACGCAATGGTCCAGCAACTGGCGGATGTTGTCGGTGTCGTCGCCGAAACTCAGCCGCTGGAAGGAACCGATCCGGACGTGCGAGTGGTTGAGCCGCACCAGCACCGCCGAGCGGGTGGGAGAGGGCTCGTCGCCGCGGCTCAGCGCCTCGCCGGTCTCGACCAGGGAGAACGACTTCGAGGTGTCTACCCCCAGGGCTTCCAGCATGGAGGTGGCCAGCACTTCGCGCACGCCGCCCTTGAGCGTCAGCCGCCCGTCGCCGCCGCGCGACCACGGCGTGCACCCCGATCCCTTGGTGCCGAGGTCGAGCAGCCGCCCGTCGCGCAGGTCGTGCGCCTGGGCGAACAGGAACCCCCTCCCGTCGCCGAGGTCGGGGTTGTACTGGCGGAACTGGTGGCCGTGGTAGCGCAGCGCCAACGGCTTCTCGAACGATCCCGGCAGCGGCTCGAAGCGGCCGAAATGGGCGATCCACGCCGCGTCCGTCAGCCCGTCCAGCCCGACGCGCCCCGCCCACGGCCGGCTGCGGTGGCGCAGCACGTGCACCGGGAAACGCGCGGGCTCCACGACGTCGAAGAACGCCTCGCCCAGCGCGGCATGGTCGGTGGCCGGCGTGAAGCCGCGCGCCGCATTCCCCGTCGCGTCCCCCGCCGCATCCGATGATCCCGTCATTCCCGTCCCCGCTCCCTCGCCCCGGCGCCCGTCACCGGCTCTGCGCCGGCCGCCAGCGCGCCCGTCCTCATCCGGATCACCGGGCTCACTCGGCTGCGGCGCTCCCCACGTCGGTGAACTGCAGCGCCGCCAGCCGGCCGTACAACCCGCCCTGCCGCACCAGGGCGTCGTGCGTGCCGGTGGCCACCACCCGCCCGGCGTCGAGCACCACGATCCGGTCGGCGCGGCGTACCGTGGCCAGCCGGTGCGCGATCACGATGGTCGTGCGCCCGCGCGAGAGCCGCTCCAGCGCCGCCTGCACCGCCCGCTCGCTCTCGGCATCCAGCGCGCTCGTCGCCTCGTCCAGCAGCAGCACCGCCGGGTCGCGCAGCACCGCCCGCGCGATGGCCACCCGCTGCCGCTGCCCGCCCGACAGCCGCACGCCCTTCTCGCCGAGGAAGGTGTCCAGGCCGCGCGGCAGCGCGAGGAGGAACTCGGCCGAGGCGGCGCGCACGGCGTCGCGCAGGGCGGCCGCGTCGGCGTCAGGGCGGCCGTACAGGATGTTGCTCCGCGCGTCGGCGCCGAATACCACCGGGTCCTGCGCCACCACGCCGACGCGGGCGCGCAGGGCGGCCGGGTCGGCGGCGCGGACGTCCACGCCGTCGAGCAGCACGGCGCCGCCCTGCGGGTCCTGGAAGCGCAGCAGCATGGCGAACAGCGTGGTCTTGCCGGCGCCGGAGGGGCCGACCAGCGCCACCGTCTCGCCGGGCTCCACGGTCAGCGACACGCCGTCCAGCGCCGGTAGGTCCGGGCGGGCGGGGTAGCGGAAGGAAACGTCGCGGAACTCCACCCGGCCGCGCGGCGGCTCGGGCAGCGGCACCGGGCGCGCGGGGGCGGTGATGGCGGGCACCGCGGCCAGCAGCTCGGCCACCCGGTCGGCGGCACCGGCGGCGCGTTGCACCTCGCCCCACAGCTCGGACAGGCCGGCGCCGGCGTTGGCCACGACCACGGCGTAGAACACGAAGGCCGACAGCTCGCCGCCGCTGAGGCGCCCGGCCAGCACCTCGCGCCCGCCGACCCACAGCGCCAGCGTAACGGCGCCGAAGCCGAGCAGGATCACCGCCGCCATCTGCCCGGCGCGCGAGCGGGTGCGGGCCTGCGCCGCGGCCACGACGCAGGCAGCGGCGGCGGCGTAGGCGCGGCGATCCAGTGGCTCGTGGGTGAAAGCCTGCACGGTGGACAGGGCGCCCAGCGTTTCCTCGGCGCGGGAGGACAGGTCGGCCAAGCGGTCCTGCGCTTCGCGCGCCAAGCGGCGCTCGCGCCGGCCGAACAGCACCAGCGGGCCGAGCACGAATGGCACCACCGCCACCACCAACCCGGCCAGCAGCGGTGAGGTGAGCACCAGCATCCCCAGCGCGCCGATCATCAGCAGCGCCTGCCGCACCCACTGCGACACCGCCGAGCCGGCGAGGCCCTGGAGCACGGTAATGTCGCCGGTCAGGCGGGTCAGCACGTCGCCGGTGCGCATGGTCTCGAAAAAGGAGGGCGGCAGGGAGAGGGCGTGGTCGAAGGCGGCGCGGCGCAGGTCGGCGGCCACGCGCTCGCCCAACCAGGACACCAGCGCGAAGCGGGCGCAGGTGGCGGTGGCCAGCACGGACACCACGGCGAACATGCCCAGCGCCGCCCGGTCCAGTCGGGTGGCGGCGCCCGCCGGATCGCCACCGAAGCCATGGTCGATCAGGAAACGCACCCCCTGACCCAGCCCGAGCAGCGCGGCGGCCGCGACCAGCAGCGCCAGCACGGCGATGGCGGTCTGTCGGCGGTAAGGTCGTAGGAAGGGCAGCAGGAGGCGCAGCGCGGCGAGGCTGGGACGCGGCGGACGCGGTTCGGCGGTCGGCAGGTCGTGGAGGGCGGGCGGGGCTAGGGGTAGCACGCAGCGGGGCGTGCCACGGAACCGGGGCGGCGTCACGAGGCGGGGCGGTGTTCCGGTCCGGATGTCCCTGACTGGCGGAATGCGGGCACCCGGCGGATTCGCGAGCGACGATGTGCGGTCGCCGACAATTCCGCGATCAGCGTCGCGCGGGCCAGTTTTCCGCCAGCTTCCGCATGCCGGATCGCGATGACGCCAGCATGTCACCGACGAGCTGCGACAAACGGACCGCGTGGTCGAAATCGGGAACGATCGAGGTTCCATTGGCGATGTCATCGCGAAGCGCGGCGTAGATGCCGGCGACGTTGAAGGCCGTGTCGGGCAAGCCCGCTAACTCGCCCTCGTCGACCCGCTGCTCCGCGCCGTCGAGCAGCAGACGCAGACGGCCCAACTGGAAGCCGCGCGGCGCGCCGCCATCCAGCACAAGGCTGCCCTCCTCACCAGTGACCTCGAAGCGGAACGGCGTGGACTCGGGCGGACGGCCCCCCGCCACTTCCACCGAGAGGGCGGCGCCGCCGGCGAGGCGTCCCCGGAGGAGGATGTGGTCGGGCGTCGAGCGCGCCCGCCGGGTCGCGTCGTCGCCGACTTCCACCCAGGGATACTGCGTGGTGGCCAGCGCGCCGGCCTCGCCCAGTTCTCCGACCATCGCGACGGCGAGGTCGATCGTGTGCGCGCCCTGGATGGTGACCACGGTCGCGCCATTGGCGGCGTCCTCCCCGAAGGCCATCGCAGATTCCACCTTCGGCCCGAATGCCACCGTGGTGGAGATGACGCGCGCGCTGAGCGAACGCCCAATGGCGCCGGACGCGATCAGCTCGCGCGCCCGCCGGGCGGCGGGGTTCATCCGCGCCTGCAGGCCGACCGCCGCGCGAACGCCCGCCGCGCGGACCGCCACCGCGAGTTCCTCGGCTTTGGCCAGGTCGCGGCCGAGCGGCCACTCGCATTAGACGTGCTTGCCCGCTGCGACCGCGGCCAGGACCAGCGCGCGGTGATCGGGTACCTTCACGGCAATCGTCACGAGGACGATGGCGGGATCGCGGAACAGGTCCGCCGCGTCGCCGTAGCCCGCCGCCGCGCCGAATGCCTTCGCGGCGGCATCGGCCGATCCCTGGTCGCTCGTGACGACGGCACCGAGCTCGATACCAGCCAGTTCCCGCACGGCGGGAACGTGCGAGACCTTCGCCCAGCCCCGCCCGGCGCTGGCGCCGATGATCCCGACCCGCAACGTCCTGCCCATGACACAACTCTCTGCTCAATGGTTCGCGGTGCGCGGCTCCAGGTCGCTGCGCGTCGACCTGACCCCGTTGCGCGTGCGGTGGATCTGGGTCGCCTTGCCAGTGCCGGGAACGATGAGGATCAGCTCATTTATGTCGCGACCGGGTCTCGCCGCGCTGGAAGCCTTCCTGGCCGTCGCGCGGCACCAGAGCTTCCGCCGGGCCGCGGCGGAGCGCGGCGTCGGCCCGTCGGCCCTGAGCCACGTCATCCGAAGCCTGGAGGAGAGCCTCGACGTGCGGTTGTTTGATCGAACGAGCCGGAGCATCCGCATCACGGCGGCGGGCCGGCACCTGCTCGAACGGCTCGGCCCCGCCCTGGGCGACGTCGCCGAGGCGATCGAGGGGGTCAACGCGTTCCGCCGGCCAGTCCACCGGGCTGCTGCGCCTGAACGTTCCGCGCGTCGCGGCCGAGATGGTCGTCGAGCCGGTCATGGGCCGGTTCCTCGCGACCTACCCGGAGATCAGGCTGGAAGTCATGAGCTTCGACGGCCTAGTGGACATCGTGGCCGAAGGCTTCGATGCCGGCATCCGTCCCGACTGGCGCTTGGCTCAGAGCATGATCGCCGTGCCGGTGGGTCCGCGACGCCGCTTCGCCGCGGCCGGCGCGCCCTCCTACTTCGTCGGTCGCGACATACCGCGCGTCCCACAGGATCTACATGCGCACGCATGCATCGAGCACTGCTTTCCCAGCGGTTCTCGTTACGCCTGGGAGTTCGCGCGGGGCGACGAGGCGATGGAGGTGGAGATTTCCGGACCGCTGGTCGTGGACGCCAGCGCCCTCATAGTGCGGGCGGCACTCGACGGCATCGGGCCGGCCTTCGTCTACGAGAACTTTGTGGCCATTATATCACGCGCGGGAATTTGGTGCGCGTGCTCGAGGACTGGTGCCCCGTCCTGCCGCACTTCTTCCTCTACTACCCCGGACGACGCCAAGTTCCGGGACCTCTACGCGCATTCATCGACATGGTGCGCGCTACATCCGGTTAGCGTCGATCGACGCCCTGAATGGAACGCCCGTCCCGGTTAGAAGCGGACGCCAAGCCGGAACGATGCACTGCGCTCCGGCCGCTCGCGCGGGAGCGCTCCCGAAGGCGATGGCTGACCGTGCCCGAATGGAGGGACACCGTCTTGAATGACGCGGACATCAACATCGTGGTCGCCACGTCGGGGCCGACGGGCGGGACGCTGCTCCACCGTCCCGCTTGGCGCTACGCCCTGGTCTTCTCACTGTACGCCTACCAGGGCTTGGTGGCGGGCTTCTCGCTCACCGCACTGCCCAACCACTACGCCCAGCTCGGTCTGCCGGTGGGGGAGATCGGACGGCACGTCGCGCTGGCCGGCCTGCCCTGGACGCTGCAGCCGTTGTGGGGTCCGGTGGTGGACCGCGTCGGGCACTTCCGCATGGGCCAACGCCGCGGCTGGATCGTCCTCGCCCTGGCAGGCTCGCTCGCCGCGCTGTGCGGATTGCTGCTGGTGCCGGATCCGGCCGCCGCCACGCTCGCCGTGTCGCTGCTGTTCGCCGCCCACAGTGTCGCCGCCGCGCTGATGGACACCGCCACCGACGCGCTGCTGATCGACCGCGTGCCGCCCGCGGGGCTCGGCCGGGCCAACGCTTGCACCCGCGCCGGCTTCGTTTCCGGCACGGCACTGGGCGCGGCGCTGTTCTCCGCCCTGCTGCCGAGCGCGGGTTTCGCCACGGTGGTGGCCGTGCTGCTCGGCCTCGGCGCGCTCGCGAGCATCATGCCGCTCCTGGTGCGGGAGCAGCGCGGCGACGCCTGGCTCTCGCTCGCGGGGCGCGGCGACGCACCGCACCGCACCGCATCGCCGGCAGAACTGCCCGCCCGACTCCCGTCTTGGCCGCGCACCGCGCGGCGGCTGGCGAGCCTTCTGGCCCGGCCGCGCTCGCTGCGTCTGCTGGGACTGTGCTTCGCGCTAAACTTCGCGGTGGCCGTTTTTCAGGTCCCCTTCGCCGTTTCTCTGATACGCGACGAGGGCTGGGATCCCGCCGCCCTGTCCCGCGTCCAGGGAGCCCTGGCGTTGGTCAGCGGCACCGGCGGGGCGCTCGCGGTGGGGCTGTTGGCGGACCGGCATGGGGCGCCGCGCGTGCTGTCCTGGCTGCTGGCCGCCGTGGCGGGGCTGTTCGCGCTGACTGCCGGGCTGGTTGCGGCGGGTGCGGCGGCCGCGGTCGGGCCGCTGGTACTCGGTCTGACGGTGGTGATGCCGGTGCTGTTCTTCTCGGCCCTCGCGCCCACCGTGATGCGCGCCAGCCGCGGCGCGATGGCCGCGACGCGCTTCGCAGTGTTCATGGCGGCCTTGAATGGCGGCGACGTGGCCGGGGCCGCGGCTGCAGGAGCGGTGTACGGCGTTCTGGGAAGCGACGGCACGGCGCTGGCGGCGGCGGCAGTGTTCGCGGCGGGCGCGATCATGGCGCGGTGGCGGGGGATGCTGACGCGCGCGGAGGGAGCCGGACGGAGTGCGCGGGGCAGATGACGAGAGGCTAGGCAGCAGGAGGTCGCACCCCGTCGCGCGGGAAGGCGGACCGGAACGGTGACGTTCATGCCTCCGCGTCTCATCCGCGAATGCTCGATGGCGCCTTCAGCGCCGCCCGACTAAATCTCCGGGCCATGCCGAGCTGCATCGTCACACCCATCCTCGGCGGTTCCGCCCGATCGTCCTTCCTCGAAGCACCGCCCTCCTCCGGACCGCCGTCGTCCAGTCGCGATCCTGGAGGTCGTCGTGGCCGAGCGCGGGGACCGCATCCCATAGCCGGGCCGCTGAACACCGAGTTGCTGAGCGAGGTCTCCGGCCACGGCTGCCGCGTGCTCGTGAGCGATCGAGGGTCGTAGTTCCAGCAGGAGGTGGCTGATACCGGCGGCCACGTGCTCTGACTCGAGCGTGAGTAGGCCCGGCTCGGGGCTGGGCGATCCGGTTTGCCTGCACGGTGGTGGAGGCGAGCATGATGGTTGCGATCACGCATACGGAGCACACGGCGGCAAGTTTACGCCGGCATGCGGTCCGGACGGCGGACGCCGCGGCTGTACGATGGTTGTTGGCGCTGGCGCTGATCCTGAAGGGTACGAGCGCGAGGATGCAGCACGGGCGGCCGGGGTGGACCGGCAAACGTTGCGCGACTGGGTACACCGCTACGATGCTGACGGCGTGGTAGGTCTGGGTAGGGGGCACGGCGGCGGGAGCAGGCCTCGGCTCACGCCCGAGCAGGAAGCCGAATTTGCGGGCTGGATCCGGACCGGGCCCGACCCGGCGGCGGACGGCGTGGTGCGCTGGCGCTGCGCGGACATCCAGGGCCGGATCGCGCGCCTGTTCGGCATGGCCTTGCACGAGCGTGAGCCGCGGCAAGCCGCCGCATCGGCTCCGCTTCGTCCGCATCTCCGCGCGTCCACGCCATCCCGAGGCGGACACAGCGGCACAAGCGTCTTTCGGGCCGACTTCGCCGCCCTCATGACCGCGGCGCTGCCCGAAGCCGTGCGGGCAGCCGACACCCCGATCGAGGTCTGGCATCAGGACGAGGCCCGCGTCGGCCAGCAGGGCACGCTGACTTAAGTCCGGGCCGAGAAGGACAGCCGGTCCGCCGTGCCGCGCGACCTGCGCCACGAGTGGGCCTACATCTTCGGCGCGGTGTGTGCCGACCGCGGTGTCGGCGCCGCGCTCGTGCTGCCGCACGTCAACGCCGATGCCTTGACCCTGCACCTGGGCGAGATCAGCCGCCGGGTTGCACCAGGCGCGCGCGCCGTCGTCGTGCCGGACGGCGCAGGGTGGCACGAGACGGGCGGGCGCCTGCGCGTGCCCAGCAACGTCAGCCCAACCGCATCTGCCGTCCCACTCGCCCGAGGTGACCCGGTCGAGAACGTCTGGCAAAGCCTCGCGGCAGAACCAGCTCTCCGACCGCGTGTTCGAGGGCTACGACACAGTCGTGGACGCCTGCTGCGATGCTTGGCGCAAGCTCATGAACATGCTCGAGCGCCTCCGCTCCATCGCAGCGCACGAATGGACCAGAACGGTCGTGCCGTAGGGCCGCTGGTATGAGGTCGTGTTCATCCTCACCATCGGCATCAGTCCGCACCCGGCAACGCCGGAAGCACTCGCACCGCGGCCGAGGCTGCCCTGCCTTCCGCATCCAGCACGGTGATCCGGTAGAAACCCGGGCCGGGCGGGTTCCACGGCGCCTCGCGGCGGGCAGGGGTGCCGGGCATCGGTGCGCCGTCCACCAGGAAGGCGAGCGGCTGGCGCCCGCCCGCGGCGCGCAGGGTGACCCCGCCGGCGGCGTCGGCGATCCGCGCGCCCGGCGGCGGGAAGATCAAGCGCGGCCCGTCCTCTGCCGGCCGCGCCGCGGCGGCGGGGAGCCGGGGAAGAACGGCGGTCGGGCTCTCGCGCGGCGCCTCTGGCAGCAGGGCGAACACCCGGGCCAGCAGCGGCAGGACCAGGGCACTACCGGTGGCGCCGCCGGTCGCCACCACCAGCGGCGTGCCGTCCGGCCGCCCCACCCACACGGCCGCGACGTGCGCGCGGTCGAAGCCCACGGCCAGGGCGTCGCGCCCGCCCCAGAAGGTGCCGGTCTTCCACGCCACCCCGGCCGGCCCGCCCGCCGGGAAGGGGCGCGTCAGGATGGCCGCCACCTGCGCCGCCGCCCGGGGGTCGATCTCCGGGTGCGGCGGCGCGCCCCTCGTCCGCCAGCGCAGCGGCGCGACTAAGGCCACGGTCGCCCAGGGCGGCCGTCGCCGCCACCACCTCGCGTAGGGTGACACCGGCGCCGCCCAGCGCCAGCGGCAAGGACGCATCCGCCCCGGGCGGCAGCCGGGGCACGGCGCCGGCCGCCTTCAGCGGGGTGGCGAAGCGCAGCGGCCCGAGCCGGTCCAGCAGCGCCACCGCCGGCAGGTTGAGCGAGCGGCGCAGCGCGTCTGCCGCCGAGACGCGCCCCGAGAAGCCGCCGTCGAAGTTCTCGGGCGCGTAGCCGCCGAAGCGCGCTGGCAGCTCGTCCAGCACCGTGTCGAGGCGGGCCAACTCCGCCTCGAAGGCCAGGGCGTAGAGCAGCGGCTCGAGCGCTGAGCCGGGCGAGCGCACGGCGCGCGCCTCGGCCCCCCAGGCGCCGCCGACCAGGGCGCGCACCTCGCGCGTCCGCAGGTCGGCCACCACCGCCGCAATCGCCGCGCCCACGTCAGAGCCCGTCGAATGGTCTCGTCGGGCGCTCTAAGCCGCGTCGTCGCGACGGTCACGCACCTTCACGTAAGCTACTGCCGCGTGCTCGGTACAATAAGGACGACCAGGTGACGCCATCGACGTGCAGAAATGAAACTCCGCCGTTCCGGGCTCGCCGATGGGCCAGCAGCAGTCGCGCGTCCCGACCCTCTGGAAGGCACGCACCACAGGTGACGGCGGCGCCACCGGGCGCTGAACCGGCGCATGGACCACCCTCGGCGAAGCTGGCTCCGGAACGACCGAGATGGCGAGCGACGCGGATGGGGACCGCGGTGACGTTGGCTGACGTGGCGCGGTAACAGCACGGACCTCAGTGCCGGCCTCCTCACGCCGTATGGGACTGGGACGAGCCGACAAGTTCAATCGGTGAGCCTTGCCGACCACCGCGTTCTTGCTGATACCCATGCGCCTGCCGATCTCGGCGGTTGAGTATCCTTCCGTCCACAACAACCTTAGCGTGGCGACGGCTTCTGTAGCCCACTCCATCTCATGGTCCCCCCGTCCCCAACTTCCACCACATACGGTAGGTGAAAGCCGCCCAACCCTACAACATGCAGAATGGACGAAGACACGTTAAAGTTGTGGATCGATTGTGAAACATGGGGAGAACTCGCCTCTACATCGTCTCAAAGAATGTAGCCCGCATATTTTCCTGTACCGCTCGGTCTATGGATCGCTGGCCAGGCATCGTCTCAGGATAGGAAGCCCTTAGCAGTACCAAGTCTTTGAGAAGCATCCCGTAGGCACCCTGCTAGCCGCTCACCATTCGTGTGGCCCGAATACCAATCATCGGGGAGCAGGGCGGATAGGTGTCGGCCGGCAACAGGCCCGGAAGCATCGCGAGGAGAGCAATTATCTCCCGCTACAACTTTTTCGTGGCGAGTTTGAAGCATGCCCACGGACTCACGAGAATGAGGTGCGCGCTTCTCCGGACCGCGTCAGAGATAACTGATCAGGCGTAAACTTAGTGCGCTGACACGTATCCTCCCTCTCCTTCCATGCCGCAGCCGTGGCCCGTCGAGAACATCGCGCCCGGCACGTAGGCGGCCAGAAACCACGCAGCACCTTCACCGGGCCTTCCGTCGTCGAGATCTCCGTCGTTCGCTTCCACGCTGCGAACAGCCACGGGTCCAATGAGGGGGTGAGGGGCCGATTTACGTCGTGATCCGGCGGAGGCTGCGAGTGCCGACGGCGGCTCCATGCCGATTCCGGGCAACAACACGACATCTGGCCCAGCGGGGCCATGTTCCAGCATCAGCGAGTTCCCGGGCTCGACGGTGGCTAAAGGCGGAAAGGGAGGCGAATGCACCGAGGCGCACGTTGGCTGGAGAAGGCAGGAACATGGGGCGGTCGGGACAGGCCAGCGACTGTTCGGACCAACCCGGCGTTGGGAAGTTGTTTCGACGCCACCGATGACCGATTTTCGCAACTCCCGCACACATGGATCGTCGGGGAGCAGCGTCCCAGAAGGCGCCACAATCCATGAAGTTCTTGCCATTCGGACCGGATGGAACCTTTCAAGATACTGCGTCTTTAGAAATAACGCGAGCAAACGTCAGGCCGATCTCGCGCACGAAACGCCGTACGGCGAATGGGGATTGGGGAAGTCGGTCGAGCGACACCGGAACGGCGGGTTGGTTCGGGACCATGAACGCTCCGCTTTCACGCCGCTACGGGAGCCGCCTTCTTGCGGGGCGCTGCCGCGAACTCCGCGACGAGGTCAGCGAGATGGCCTATCTCGCCGAGCCGCAATCCTTCGAGAACGCTCAACGCCCGACCACCTCGTGCTACGCGGCGCGGCAGGGTGGCCGCCGTGAAGCCCAGCTTCTCCGCTTCCCGTAAACGGGTCTCCGTTTGCGCCACCTGACGGACCTCACCCGACAGCCCGACCTCACCGAAGAAGACGGCCCCAGGGTCGGTCGGGCGATCGGTAGCAGCCGACGCCAACGCCGCTGCCACCGCCAGGTCCGCTGCCGGCTCGGTGACGCGCAAGCCGCCGGCGACGTTCAGGTACACGTCATTCTGGCCCAGGCTCATACCGCAGCGAGTTTCCAGCACCGCGAGCAGCATGTTCAGCCGTCCGGCATCCCAGCCCACCACCTGCCGGCGCGGCGAGCCGCCGGTCGAGGGGGAGAGCAGGGCCTGCACCTCCACGAGCACCGGCCGCGTCCCCTCTAGCCCGGCGAACACGGCCGAGCCGGACACGTTGCCGCGCCGCTCGGCCAGGAACAGGGCGGAAGGGTTCGGCACCTCCATCAGCCCGCGTTCGGTCATCTCGAACACGCCGATCTCGTCCGTGGCGCCGAAGCGGTTTTTGGTGGCGCGCAGGATGCGGAACTGATGGCCGCGCTCGCCCTCGAAGTAGAGCGTGGCATCCACCATGTGCTCGAGCACCCGGGGACCGGCGAGAGTGCCTTCCTTGGTCACGTGGCCCACCAGCACCAGTGAGAAGCCCCGGGTCTTGGCGACCCGGCCCAGCTCGGCGGCGCAGGCCCGCACTTGCGACACGGTTCCGGGCGCGCTGTCCAGGCTGTCCAGCCAGACGGTCTGAATGGAGTCTATCACGACGAGGGCGGCGTCCTTCTCGTCCTCCAAGCTCGCCACGATGTCGCGCAACGAGGTCGCGGCCGCCAGACCCATCGGCGTCGCCGCCACGCCCAGGCGCGCGGCGCGCAGTCGCACCTGATCGACCGATTCCTCACCCGACACGTAGAGGGTCCGCTTGCCGGACGACGCCACCCGCGCCGCGGCCTGCAGGAGCAGCGTGGACTTGCCGATGCCGGGATCGCCGCCCACCAGCACCACGGAGCCTGGCACGAAACCGCCTCCCAGTACCCTATCCAGCTCGGCGAGCCCGATCGTCATCCGCTCGGGAGGCGCGGAACGGCCCTTGAGCCCGACGAATTCCACCCGCCGCCCGCCGCCGGTGGACTTGCCGGACGGACCCGCTGCACGGGCTCCCGATACCTCCTCGATCAGGGTGTTCCATTCGCCGCAATGCTCACACTTGCCCTGCCACTTCGGGTGAGTGGTGCCGCAGGACTGGCAGACGTAGTAGATAGCGGGCTTGGCCAAGATGAGACGCTCCGACCAGGACGAGAGTGGGACAGAAAGAGAACATGTAGCGTACTCGTACGTCCTCCGCTGCACGAATGGTGCGGACGATCTCCCCGGATTGGTGGACGACGACGCGAACGGGACCGGGGCGGGGCGGGCGGACGTTACGGCGGCGCGATACGGTGCCGTGCCTGCACCAGGGCGACAGAAGGCGGGAGATTGGAGGGCAGCCAGTTGAAGGCAGGGTCGAGCCGAGTTCTGCCCAGCAGGGAGTCGCTGGGAACCACGACCGCGGTCCTAGAGGACAGGCGCCCCTCGGCGAAGCGTAGGGTGAAGGCATCGGTGTTTCCCGTGCTCCGGCGTTTCGCGGCAAAGGGGCGGGCCAAGGTGTCGCGGCAATATGAAGCCGCCCTCCTCACCACGGCAGCGGTGGATGTGCACCGATTTATGGCTTCCAGGAGAGCAGTCCGGGCGACGCTCGGTGCTTGGCCGGGCCGTGAGTTCCCCGTGAGGGGATTCGAGCCGAGCAGCGGCGGCTCGCCTTCACCGGGTTCCCTCGCCAAGTCGTCGGTGATCGGACAGTTCGGTCCGCGGTCCGCATGGCAATTGGCGGCCAAGTGCAACAACGCCTCCTCATCGCATTTCAGGCTATGGCGGCTCTCTCGAGCGCCGCCGCTTGCTCCAGGGCAACATCCTTCACCCCCATGCTCATGCGGTCCTCGTCGCCCCGGAGTTCGAACAGCCCGCGAATACGTTCGATGGTAAAGCTCAGTTTCCGGGCGCGTGCCACGAAGCGAAGCACGTGAACGTCCCCGTGGGTTCGATAGCCACTGGCGCTACTCGGAGCAGATGGTAGCGGGCCGATAACCTCGTGGTGGCGGATCCTCTTCGCGGACACGCCGGAGGCCTGGGCCGCCTCGCCTACGTTCATGCCGCCACCCCCTCCACGTGGCGTGCCGTCGCGTAGCGGCGGAGCCGCAGCGCGTTGGTCAGCACGAAGACGCTGGAGAGGCCCATCGCACCTGCCGCCAGGGCCGGCGAGAGCAAGCCCAGGGCTGCGACCGGGATGAGCACGACGTTGTAGGCAAAGGCCCAGAACAGGTTCTGGCCAATGTTGCGCATAGTCGCCCGGCTGATGCCGACCGCGTCCGCCACGGCGCGCAAGTCGCCTGACATTAGTACCACGTCGGCGCTCTCGATGGCGATGTCCGTCCCGCCTCCCACCGCCAACCCGGCATCGGCGGCGGCGAGCGCCGGGGCGTCGTTGATGCCATCGCCCACGAAGGCTACGCGGTGCCCGCCGGTCCGCAGCCGCTCCACCTCGGCAACCTTGCCGCTCGGCAGCACCTCGGCGGCGACCTCCTCGATACCCAGCTGCCCCGCGACCGCCTCGGCCGTGCGCCGGTCGTCGCCGGTCACCATCGCGACCCGCAGACCCAGCGCCCGGAGCGCGGCCAGCGCCGCGGGCGTGCCCTCCTTCACCGCGTCAGCGACGGCCAGGACGGCGGCCGGGTGGCCGTCCACGGCGGCATAGAGCGGCGTCCTGCCCTGGACGGCCAGCCGGTCCGCATCGCCCGAGAAGGTTGCGACGTCCACGCCCAGGCGCGCCATGAACCGCGCCGAGCCCACCGCGACCGGGCGGCCCGCGACGACGGCGGCGACGCCGTGCCCCGCTTCAGCCGCGAAATCTTCGGCCTCTGCCAGGGCCAGCCCGCGCGCCGCGGCGGCGCGTACCAGGGCTCCCGCGACCGGATGCTCCGAGCGTCGCTCGACCGCCGCGACAAGGCGCAGGACCTCCGCCTCGTCGCGGCCTTCACCGGGAAGGAGGTCGGTCAGCTCCGGGTGACCCTTCGTCAGCGTGCCGGTCTTGTCGAGCGCCACCACCCCGACATCCCGCAGAGCCTGCAACGCATCACCGCGGCGGAACAGCACGCCGAGCTGGGCCGCGCGCCCGGTGCCCACCATGATCGAGATCGGCGTGGCCAGCCCCATGGCGCAGGGACAGGCGATGATGAGCACCGCCACCGCGTTGACCACGGCACGCGCGAGCGCGGGCTCGGGGCCGAGCAGCCACCAGCCGAGAAAGGTCGCCGCCGCGGCGGTCATGACGGCGGGGACGAACCAGAGGGTCACCCGGTCCACCAGCGCCTGGATGGGCAGCTTGGCTGCCTGCGCGCCTTCCACCATCCGCGCGATCTGCGCCAGCACGGTGTCGGCGCCGACCGCCGAGGCACGGGCCTGGAAGGCGCCGTTCTTGTTCACCGTGCCGCCGACCACGCGGGCACCCGCTTCCTTGCGGACCGGCGCGGGCTCGCCGGTGATCATGGACTCGTCCACCCAGGAGGCGCCGTCCAGCACCTCCCCGTCTACGGGCACGCGCTCGCCCGGACGTACCAGGACCACGTCGCCTCGCCGCACCTGGTCGAGTGGGACATCGAGGTCGGTGCCGTCCCGCCGCACCCGGGCGGTCTTGGCCTGCAGGTCCGTCAACCGGCGTATCGCGTCGGAGGCCCGGCCCCGGCTGCGCGCCTCCAGCCACCGGCCGACCAACACCAGGGTCACGATGAGGGCGGCTGCCTCGAAGTAGACGACGGCCTCGCCCCGGGGCAGCAGCGCCGGGGCTAGGGTGGCCACCATCGAGTAGCCCCAGGCGGCCAGGGTGCCCACGGCCACCAAGCTGTTCATGTCGGGGGTGCCGCGCAGCAGGTTCGGCCAGCCCCTGACGTGGAAGCGCAGCCCGGGCCCGAACACCACCAGCGTGGCCAGCACGGCCTGCGCGTACCACGCGTTCCGCGCGCCGATGGCGCCGTCCACCCAGTGGTGGAGGGCCGGGACGAGGTGCCCGCCCATCTCCAGGACGAACAACGGCAGGGTCAGGAGGGCCGCCACCATCGCATCGCGCCGCAGCCCGTTCGCGTCCCGCCGGCGGCCCTCGGCCCTGGCGTCCTCGGCCACGCCGGAGCGGGCCATCTCCCGTGGCTGGTACCCGGCCCGGGTCACGGCATCCCGCAGGGTGGACGAACCCAGGCTCGCGACGTGGCGGACGTTCATCCGTTCCGTGGCAAGGTTGACGGACGCCTCCAGCACGCCAGGCACGGCCAGCAGGGCGCGCTCGACCCGGCCGACACAGGAGGCGCACGTCATGCCACCCACCTCCAGCTCCGTGGTCGTGGACGGCACGGCGTAACCGGCGTGCTCGATGGCGGCACCGATGGCGGCGGCGTCCACGCTCCCCCCTGGCGCGAACGCTACCTCGGCCCGTTCGGTGGCGAGGTTCACCGATGCTCGTGCCACCCCGGGAACCGCCGCGATGGCCCGCTCGACCCGGCCGACGCAGGACGCGCAGGTCATGCCTTCCACGGCAACGGAGAGCGTCCCCGCTCCGAGACCGCCCAGGTCGTCCGGCACTTCAACTCCCTCCCGTCTGCGCTATTCGTCCCGGCTCAGGTGACTGCGCATGCCTTCCAGCCGTCCGCCTCCAGGGCGCGCAGCAGGGCAGCGCTGTCAGCTCGACCACCGCTGACCGCAACCTCCTTGCTGTCGAGCCTCACCTCGACGTGGGCCGCGGGATCGGCATGCTTCAGCGTCGCGGTCACGCCCTTGGCACAGCCGCCGCAAGTCATGTTCTCGACAACGAAGTTCGCCACGGCGCTGTTCTCCTGTTCCGTGCCGTCGCAGATGGGGATTCCCATCATGGGAAGGTCAAGATCCCACGGCGGCTCTTCGCTGCCCTGACAAGCGTCGGCATCGAAGGCACGGCGTCGAGGAGCGGCTGGCCGCCGCACGGAACATCTCGTTGTGGGCCGGACGAGCGGCCGCGAAGCGCGAGCGCCACCTGTTGCTGATCGCCGCAGTCACCGACGGGCGACCACAAACGGGAGAAGCTAACCTGATCCGAACCACGGCAGCAGGCTTCGTGGTGCTCGCGTTACTGGCGCTGGGTGCGCCACAAGCGAACGTGCGTAACTTGGACGCCTACGGTCGCACGCACGCCGGAGAGGGGCCGGTTGCGAGCGGTAACACGATGTGCCCGCGAACCAGATGAGGCCGCACCAGGGCGACGACGCGTCGGCCGCCACGGGACGGAACTCCCTCTTCGTGGCTGGCCAGAGCGGCTCGGCCACGACATTGCACCAGCGCAGCGGCGGTGCCGCGACGACGACGAGTCCTGGGCAGCAGGGGCCGCTGCTGAGGGCACTCTCCCATGCGCCGTCGGCCTCGGCCCGGACAATCTCCACTCGGCGTGCGCGTTCGGCACCAGCACGGGGGCTTCGTCGGCGAGCAGCGAGGCACGACGACCGCTGTCGCCCCCGCCACGCGATCTCAATTTCCCGGACGAACCCACTTCGGACGGGGGAGAATGAGGACCACCGATGCAGAGACGGACACTGCTACACGCTCGCGTCGGGTTCCCATGGCGATCATCACCGTCCGTGCCCAGCGGGCTACGCGGCGAGGCGGACGGTTTCCGGCACGGTGATTGCATGCCGTCGTGCCGCCACAGCCCCGGGGTGCCGCGCTCATGCCGAACCTCCGCGATCGCCTCGCGGCCCTGCTGCTGGGGGCGGCGCTGCTGGCCCCCCTTCCCGCCGCGTCCCAGGCCTCGCCCGGGCCGACGCTGGCCGCGGTGCGGGCTCGCGGCGTGCTCGACTGCTCGGCCAACCAGGGCACGCCGGGCTTCGGGGTGCCCGACAGCCGCGGCGAGCAGCGGGGCCTGGACCCCGACATCTGCCGCGCCGTGGCGGCGGCCGTGCTGGGTGACCCGTCGAAGGTGCGCTGGCACGTGCTGACTTCCCAGGCGCGCATCCCGGCGATCCAGTCGGGCACGGTGGACCTGGTGGCGCGCACCTTCACCTGGACGCATTCGCGCGAGGTCAGCGCCGGGCTGCAGTTCGGGCCGACGACGTTCTTCGACGGGCAGGGCTTCATCGTGCGCCGCGCGGCCGGCGTGACGCGGGCGGCGCAGCTCGACGGCGCCTCGATCTGCGTCACGGCGTCGTCCACCAACGAACTGAACCTGGCGGACTGGGCGCGCACCAACGGCTTGCGCATCCTGCCGGTGGTGTTCGAGAGCAACGAGGACACCCGCAAGGCCTACGAGTCCGGGCGCTGCGACAGCTACAGCACCGACGCCTCGCAGCTCGCGGGGTTCCGCACGGCGCTGCCGGTGCCGGCCGACCATGCGATCCTGTCCGACATCATCTCCAAGGAACCGCTGACGCTGGCGGTTCGCAAGGGCGACGCGCAGTGGTTCGACGTGGTGCGCTGGACCTTCTTCGCGCTGGTGCTGGCGGAGGAGCTGGGGATCACGCGCGAGAACGTGGCGGCGATGCTGGAAAGCCCCAACCCGGAGGTGCGGCGGCTGCTGGGGGTTTCGGGCGACCACGGGCCGGCGATGGGGCTGGACCGGCGATGGGCGTTCGAGGCGATTCGCGCGGTGGGCAACTACGGCGAGATGTTCGAGCGGCACCTCGGGTCGGGGTCGCAGATCGGGCTGGCGCGGGGGGTGAACGCGCTGTGGAACCAGGGTGGGCTGATATACGCGCCGCCGATGCGGTGAGCCCGGGGGCGCGCCTCAGCCCGGCTTGACGATCACCATCACCACGATCAGCACCAGCAGCAGCGTCGGCACCTCGTTCACGATGCGCCAGCGCCGCTCGCTCAGCGGGCGGCGGTCGGCTTCGAAGCCCTTCCGCGCGCCGGCGAGGTAACCGTGCAGGGCGCTCATGCCCAGGAAGCCCGCGGCCTTGCCGTGCCACCAGCCCGCGGACCAGTCCACCACGCCGGGGGTGAGGACCAGGGTGATGCCGAGGAGCCAGGCCAGGATCATCGCCGGGTTCATAATGGCGCGCAGCAGGCGGCGCTCCATCACCTTGAGCATCTCGGAGCGCTCGGAGCCGGCGGGAACAACGGAATGGTACACGAACAGGCGCGGCAGGTAGAACATGCCGGCCATCCAGGCGAAGACGGCGATGAGGTGGAAGGCCTTGGTCCAGGGATAGTAGGCGGCCAGGACCAGGATCACGGCCCCGCATCCAGCCCCAGCAGCCCGGCCAGCTCGCGCATGTCGGTGAAGATCGCGCTCGCGCCGGCCGCGCGCAGCGCCGCCGGGTCGGTTTCCCGGCAGAAGCCCAGCACGCGGCAGCCGGCGGCGACCCCGGCGGTGGCCCCGGTCGGGCTGTCCTCCACCACGGCGCAGTCAGCGGGCGCCGCGCCGCAGGCGGCCGCGGCGGCGAGGTACATGTCCGGGTGCGGCTTGGGGCGGGCCACGTCCTCGAAGGAGAACACCCGCTCCCCGAAGAACGCTGCGAAGCCCAGCCGGCCCAGCTTGGCGGCCAGCTCGGCGCGCGAGGAGTTCGACGCCATCGCCATCGGCAGTCCCGCCGCCCGGACCCGCGCCAGGGCCTCGGCCGCGCCGGGTACCGCGGGCACCTCGCGCGCCATGGTCGCGGCGACGCGGCGCTTGATGTCCTCGGCCCAGTCGGGCGGCAGGGGGGCGCCGGTGCGCGCCTCGATGGCCGGGACCATGGCCGGGAAGGTGCCGCCCAGGAAGGTCGCGCGCGCCTGGGCGGCGGTCATGGGCCAGCCGCGCGGGGTCAGGTCGGCAGCCACCAGACGGTTGACCAGGTACTCGCTGTCGGCCAGCACGCCGTCGCAGTCGAACAGCACCGCCGCCGGGCGGAAGATCCCGCTCACGCCGCGCGCTTCGCGGCGACCGTCGCCCCGGCGAGCGCCTTCGCCGGTGCGCCGGCGGCGCCGTGGCGGGCGTGCGGACAGTCGACGTGCTGCCTGGGGCACTGCCGCGGCCCGGCCCAGGAGCAAAGCGACCGGCCGGAGTCCCGCGCGCGGTGCACCAGGGCGGCCAGCGAGGCGATGAAGCCGCTGTCGGCGTTCTGCGTCGGCACGCGGTGGTAGGCGGGGACGCCCTTCTCGTGGGCCAGCTCGCGGTACTCCACGTCCAGCTCCACCAGCGTCTCGCTGTGCTCGGACACGAAGGCGATGGGACACACCAGCACGGCGACCTTCTCGCGGCCGGCGCGGCCGATCTCGTCGTCGGTGGACGGGCCAATCCATTTCTGCGGCGTGGCGCGGGACTGGAAGCAGACGATCCAGTCGAGTTCGGGCAGGTCCAGGTGGGCGCGCACCGCGTCCACCGTCTGCTCAACCTGCCAGCGGTAGGGGTCGCCGCGCTTGACGATGCTCTCGGGCAGGCCGTGGGCGGAGAACAGCAGGCGCAGCGGCACGTCGGCCGGCGTTTCGGCACGTGCCTTCTCCCACCCCGCGCGGACGATGCGGGCGGTAGCGGCGGCGAAGCCGTCGTCCGAATGGAAGCAGCACAGCGCCGCGGTGGGCAGGTCGAGGCCCTCGTCGGCGGCGGCGGCGTGCCAGTCGTCGAAGGAGGAACCGGTGGTGGTGGTGGAGAACTGCGGGTAGAGCGGGAGCAACACCACCTCGTCGGCGCCCCAGGCCGCGACCTCGCGCACCGTCTCGTGCGCGAAGGGGTGCCAGTAGCGCATGGCGACGAAGCAGCGTGCGTCCATCGCGGGCGCGGGGTCGGCCGGGGCATCGGCAGTGTTCGCCGCACTGGTCCCGGGGCCCGCGCCGGGGACGGCGGACGGGGGGTGGGCCAGCGCCGTTTCCAGCGCGGCGGCCTGCTCGCGCGTCAGCTCCAGCAACGGCGACTTGCCGCCCAGAATGGCATAATTCTCGCTCGCCGCCTTGACCCGCAGGTCAGCGATGAGGCGGCCGAGCGGCCCGCGGATGAAGCCTGGCACGCGCAGGATCGCCGGATCGGTGAACAAATTGCGCAGGAACGGCCGCACCGCCGCGGGGCTGTCCGGCCCGCCCAGGTTGAGCAGCACCACCGCGACCCTGGGCACCGGCTCCGGGCGGCAGACGGGCGCGGGCGGTGCGGCGCCGGTCGCGGGAGCGGCGGGGAACACGGGGGCAATGGTCGGCATACCCTATGGGAGATGCCACGCGCGAGGGCACGGTCAAGGGTCTCGGCGGCGGTTCCGGCGCGGGAAGCCGCGGTGGCGCGCCCGATCGCCCCGCCCGACCGCCTCGCGCGGGCGGCAGCGGGGCGTGGCCGGTCACGGTTGCTCCCGTGGTCGCTCCTGAGTTTCCGGTGATCGGGCTTGGGGTCAGGGACTCTGCCCCTGGACCTTGTCGGGGACCCAGGGGAGGGCCCCGGACCCCCACCGTGAGTTCGGCCTCCCGCGGACGGGGATGCACTTCGCCATTTGCGTGTCGATAATCGCCAGTCGCGGATCTGGCTTCCGACCCGCAGCCCGGCGGCGCAATCAGGCCAGGTCGCGCATCATGCGCTCGAACAGGCCCGGAGTTTCCTGGGTGGGTGTCCAGAGGAGCCGAGCCCCTCTGGTTCCACGTCGGACCAGCAGAAACCGAGAGCGACTACGGGAGCCGACCGCGACGGGTCGCGCCCCGCGTCAGCCCGGCGGGTCGGCGGGGGTGGTGCCGTCGTGGTCGGCGCCGGGATCGGCGCCGTTCTTGCCCGTGCCGTAGCCTTCCTCGGTGCGCTCCATCGATTCGTGGTTCTGGTCCATCGGCGCGTGGCGGTCCTTGTCGGGTTCGCGGTCCCAGGTCCGCTCGGCCTGCCGGCCGGCCTCGCCCCATTCGCCGGTGACGGGCTTGTTCTCGTCCTGCATGGCGTTCTCCTCCTGTGCGGCGTCCACGTTCCGCTGTCGGTCGCGGCCACAGCGACCGGCGGGCATATGGTGCGTCCTCGCCGCCTGTCCCGGACGGGGCGGGAGGTCACGCGGTGGCGGCGGGCTTCACGGTTCCTTAGGGGGCGGGTGGTTCCATCCGAATGGCATCCCCCGCGCCGCGTGCGGACGAGGGCGGCGGGACGCGACCACCTCCCCGGAACCTTCCCGGCCGGGATCGGGGGCGTTGGGCGCCGGAACGGCGGGGCCGGGGTGAAGGGTCCGCCGATGCGCCAATCGATCGCCGACCGGCCGCGCGGCGCGAGCACCGTCCCGGAAACGCCGCTCGACCCAGAGCGCGGCGCGGCGGCCCTGGCGCGCTGGCGGCTGCGGCACGGCCGCCCGGATGCCCTGGCGCGCTGGCACGAGGCGGGGCCCGGGCGGGGCGGCGCCCTCGCCTTCACCGCGATCGCCCAGGACCCGTTCGCCCTGACGCGCATGCGGCCGGCCGCAGCCTCGCTGCTCGCCAACGACGCCGGCGACCACGCCGACCGTCTCGCGGCGTCGCTGCCGGCCGAAGCGGGGTCGCCGACCCCCGTCGGCGCGGCGGTGGCGCAGGTCCGCGTCGCCGTGGCGGCGTGGCGCCGGTCGCTGGAGCGTCGATCGGCCGAGCGCCGGCCGCCGGAGCGCCGCACGCTGGCCGAGGCGCTGCGGGCGCGGCCGCGCGGGACGGACGGCGACGGCGCGGAACCTCCGCCGGCCGGGTCGGGCACGGGCCCGCTCGACCGTCTCGACGAGGGCGCGGGGCGCGCGGCCACGGACGCCGTGGCCCGGCTCGGCGCGTCGGGCCTGGCGCGGATGGCGCTGCCCGAGTCGCGGGCGCTGGCGGGCGCGGTGACCCGCTTCGTGGGCGGCACGCTGCTGTCCGGGGCGCCGGACCGGCCAGCGTGGGAGGCCGTCAGCCGCGCCCTGCTCGCCCTCCAGGGCCACGCGGCGTCGGTCGGGGCGACCCTGCTGCTGGCCGAGGATTACGGCTCCGCCGTCCTGACGCCCGGCGCGGTGGCCGC
This sequence comes from uncultured Roseomonas sp., assembly GCA_964243365.1. Lineage (GTDB taxonomy): Bacteria > Pseudomonadota > Alphaproteobacteria > Acetobacterales > Acetobacteraceae > Roseomonas. The sequence continues at coordinate 27,890 of CAXTEL010000039.1, forward strand.
CCGCCTTTCGGCCGACTTGGCGGTGTGCGGCGCGGCCGCCCGGGTGGGGGACGGGGCGCGGGCGCCCGGCTTCCCGGTGTGGGCCGCCGCCGAGGAGGCGCACGCCTGCGCGGCCCTGGCGCTGGACGTCGCGGCGCCGGCCGCCCTGCCGCCCGCGGCGGCGGCACGGCTGCTG
>CAXTEL010000040.1:0-26138 GCA_964243365.1 uncultured Roseomonas sp.
CCCGAGCTTGAATCACCTCGCCCATGCCACGCCAACCCATTCTCAAACGGTCACTCAGGAGCGCAGCCCGGGTGGGCACCGCGTCGCGCGGGTGCCGGGCTAGGCGGTCGCCGAACGCCAGCCCGGTCATGCCGGCCTCGCCCGGGGGTTGCCTCGGTTCGGGTGGGGGTAGCGGGTCGCGGAGAGCAGTCGATCCGGGGTGAGCGCGTTCCACGCGGCGCAGGGCGCATCGACGATGGCGTCGCGATCCGCGAGCGGGCGATGGCCGGGGTGGTGCTCGCGCAGGCACGGCCGGACGCGTTCGGCAGGGTTGAGTTCCGGACTGCGGGGCGGCGGCGGGACGAGCGACACGCTGGTCGGGACGCGCAGGTCGTGGGCGACGTGCCGGCCGGCCCCGTCCACGACCACGGCGGCGTGCTCGTCGGGGGCGAGCGTGGCCGCCGAGCAGTCCAGAAACATCTGCACGGCCCGGGACGCGCGGCGGCGCGAGCGCGAAGCCGTCGACCGCGGCGGGCCGCGCCGCCGCGAACAGGTGCGCCCGGGTGCGGCGCTAGTCGCACGGGCCGAACGGGCACTGGCCGCGGGCGAGACCGGCGGTGGTCTCTGCGCCCCTTCCGGCCGAGATGCATCCCGTCGTGGGACCGCGCCGTCAGCCGCTCGCCGGAATGTCCGGCGACGCCGCGAGCCGGCTCGCTCCGCAGCCCCCCTTCCGCGAGCGCCTCCCGCGCGGCCGGACCGGCCCCGGGGTGCGAGGGCCCGGCCTTCCGCCGTGACGGGCCCGGGCCGCGCACGAGCCCGGACGCGTGCCCTTCATGGCAGCTCGAGCACGCCCGGCACCGCCGCGATGGCCCGCTCGATGCGGCCGACGCGGGACGCGCGGGTCATGCCTTCCGCGGGCATCCACGTCACCCCGGCGGGTACCCCGCTGACGCGGCCGAGGCCACCAGGATCATCGGGCACCCGGGCTTCCTGCCTCGAGCGCGCGGGCGTCGCCCGGCTCAGGCCGTCACGATTCGGGCCCGCCAGCCATCCGCCACCGGCGCGCGCAGCAGCGCGTTCTCGTCGCCGTGGCCGCCGCTCACCGAAACCTCACCGCCATCGAGCGTCACCTCGATCCGGGCGGCGGGATCGGCCCGCCGCACCGTCGCGGCGACGCTCCCGGCGCAGCCGCCGCAGGTCATGCCCTCCACCACGAAGCTCGCCGCGGCGACGCCCTCCCGTCCGATGCCGCCCGGGCCGGGTATTCCCGCCGTGGGAAGGTCGGGACCCCGGTGCTCCGGCGGCTCCGGAAGCCGGTGGCCGCCCGGCCTCGTCCCGCGGTACGGCCCGGAGCGGACGAGGCCGCGCGTCGGCACCCGTCGCCGGCGCGCCGGGCCTTGAAAGAAGGTGGACCAGGTGCTTCACATCTTCGACGCGGGGCGCGTCGCAACGATGCTCCCGGAAGCGGGCGCGACCGCCAGCGACGGCCCGTCACCCGTGCGAGGGACGTTTCTGGCGATGACGCGGGAATCCTCGGACGGAGCTGCCATGACGCGAGCGCGAGAGCCTCTTCCCCATCCCGGGACGCGCGCCCACCGCGCCGCCGCTTCCCGGCCGCGGACCGGGGTGCCGCGCGGCGCACCCCGGCCGGCACGGCCCGGCGCGGCCCGCTAGCCGTGCCGCCGCGCGACCTCCTGCTCCAGATGTTCCGCGCGGCTGTCGCCGCGGCCGCGCCCGACGGCCGCGTGCCCGCGCGCCTGCCGGCCCCGCCGCCCGGCCGAACCGTGGTAATCGGCGCCGGTAAGGCGGCGGCGGCCATGGCGCGCGCGGTCGAGGACCACTGGCCCGCGGACCGCCCGCTGTCCGGCCTCGTGGTGACGCGCTACGGGCACGGCGTCGGCCCGCTGCCCCGGATCGAGGTGGTGGAGGCGGCGCACCCCGTGCCCGACGCCGCAGGCCAGGCGGCGGCGGCACGCATCCTGGAGCTCGTGCGGGGCCTGTTTGCCGACGACCTGGTGCTGTGCTTGATGTCGGGCGGCGCGTCCTCGCTGCTGGCCCTGCCGGCGCGCGGGGTGGATCTCGCGGCCAAGCAGGCGGTCAACCGCGCCCTGCTGCGGTCGGGGGCCGGCATTCACGAGATGAACTGCGTCCGCAAGCATCTCTCCGCCATCAAGGGTGGCCGGCTCGCGGCGGCGGCGGCGCCGGCGCGGGTGGTCACGCTGCTGATCTCGGACGTGCCCGGCGACGACCCTTCCGTCATCGGCTCCGGCCCCACGGTGCCCGACGCCACCACCCTGGCCGACGCCCGCGCCGTCCTGGCCCGCTACGGCATCGAGCCGCCGCCCGCCGTCGCGGCCTGGCTGCTGGATCCGGCGGCGGAAACGCCCAAGCCCGGCGACCCGGCCTTCGCCGACACGCGCGCCGACGTGATCGCGACCCCCCAGGGCTCGCTGGAGGCCGCGGCGGCCGTAGCGCGCGAGGCGGGCTTCACCCCAGTCATCCTGGGCGACGCGATCGAGGGCGAGGCCGCCGACGTGGCCCGCGTCATGGCCGGCATCGCCCGGCAGTGCGCCGCCCACGGCCAGCCGGCACCGCCGCCCTGCGCGCTCATCTCGGGCGGCGAAACCACGGTCACGGTGCGCGGCCGCGGCCGCGGCGGGCGCAACGCCGAGTTCCTGCTGGCGCTTGCCGTGGCGCTCGACGCCCATCCCGGGATCGACGCCCTGGCGTGCGACACCGACGGCATCGACGGCACCGAGGACAATGCCGGCGCCCTGCTCTCCCCCGACAGCCTCGCCCGCGCCGCGGCGCTGGGCATCGGCGCCCGGGACCGCCTCGGCGACAACGACGGCTACGGCTTCTTCGGCGCCCTGGGCGACCTGGTCATCACCGGGCCGACCCGCACCAACGTCAACGACTTCCGCGCCATCCTCGTCACTCCCCGACCGGGGGCCTGACACGAACGGTTCCGAAGCCCGACCCATCGCCGGCCCCGGTCCCCGCCCGTCCGACGCGAGACCAGGAAGGCTTCCCGCCCCTCCAGGCGCCCCGCGGGGAATCCGATCTTCCTCGACCGCCCATCCGTGGGAAAGGTGTCCGGGTGGACGGAGGGGGAATTCAACGGCGTAGCCGCGTCGGGGTCCCCTTGTCCGCCGGAGCAAACTACCGGCGGGGGTCGGGGAGCCCCCACGGGTCCTAGGCGTGGTCCAGGGGCAGAGCCCCTGGCCCCGGGCCGGCCTCGCGGAGGCCGGAGCTGGCCGCGTGCCGCCCGCATCGGCCCAACCCGGGGGTGACCCGTCCGCAGCCCGCCGTCAGCGCCCGACGGGTGCCGCTTCCCGGCCGCAGACCGACGGCCCGGTCGATCCCCTCGGACGGGCGTAGACCCGGAACTGGTTGATCTCGGCGAACGGCCGGTAGTGCGCCCAGGCCCGGGTGAAGGCCGGGCCGTCGGCGGCGAGCAGCGCGAGGTAGTCCATGCCCTCATCCCCGGCCACCGCCACGAGTTCGGGGCAGGTGTTCAGGAAGTCCTCCACCATCCAGCGCCGCGCCAGGTGGTCGGCGGCCGGCTCGTCCCCGGGCTGGCCGGGCTCGCGCGCGAGCCGCTCCTGCTCCGCCCGCAGCGCCCAGGTGGACACGAAGCGCGACCCCCAGGACACGCCCGCGGTTTGCACCAGCGGGAAGCCCCAGGACAGGTAGTAGGTGTAGGCGACGTAGCTTCGGGCGCCGCGGTCGCGCAGGTACTCGATCATCCGCGCTTCCGGCCGGGCGTCCGGATCGGCCGCGAGGGCGGCGCGCATCCCCACCCGCACGAGCGGGTGCACGGCCGCGCCGAGCAGCAGCAGCACCGCCGCGGCGAGATGCGCCCCGCGCCGGGCGGGGAGCCGGCGCGCCGTGAACGTCCAGGCCAGGAGCGCCAGGAAGGTTGCCACGGTGCCGGGGATGCGCTGGTAGAAGAAGCCCTTGTACTGGATCAGGTAGACGATCCAGCTCCCCAGCGCGAAGGCGAGCAGCACGCCCGTGGTGCCGCCGTCCTGCGGCCGCCGGCGATGCGCCCACCACAGGACGGCGGCACCGCCGAGCGCGGCCACCGCCGGCATCGCGGCCAGGGGGAGCATCGGCGTGCTCGGGACCGGCGCGTAGAACCGCAGGGCGAGCGGCACCGCCCGGTCCAGGTAGTCGGGCGTGAACAGCACGGTGGCGAGCGCGAGGGCGAGAACGGTCGCGGCCGCGGCGAGCGTCGCGCGCCACGGCGGGCGCCCGCCCGAGAACATGGCCCAGCCCGTCGCCAGCACGAAGGGGAGGGCGTAGTGCGGCTTCATGCCGACGCAGACCCCCGCCAGCAGGCCGGCCAGGAGCGCGTCGCCCCGCCCCGGGGCGCCGCGTCCGCCGGCGCCGGTGGGCGCCTTGCCCGCGTGCAGGGCGAGGTAGGGCAGCGCGAATGCCGCGATCAGGTGCTCGCGTTCGCCGAACTCGCTGAGTGGGAGCAGCGTCAGCGTGATCGCCAGCGCCGCGAAGGTCGCCGCGCGGTCCGCGAAGACGCCGCGCCGACGCAGCACGCCGGCGGTCAGCCAAGCGCAGGCCAGCACCGCGGTCGCGTAGAAGAAGGGCGTCAGCGTCATCACCGCGATGCCCAGGCCGCGCGAAAGCAGCACGGGCAGCATGGAGATCCAGATCGCGGTGGGCGGGTTGACCTCGACCAGATCCCCGTAGGGCCGGCCCCCGTCGAGCCAGTTCTCCGCGAGGTAGATCAGCCAGGCGACGTCGTCGCGCAGCGGCGCGCGCGCCTCCACGAGCAGCGCCAGGCCGACCACCACCAGCGCGGCGAGGAGCGCCGGCACCGCCGGCCGGGACGTCGCGGGCACCGCGCCGGGCGAGATACGCGCGAACGCGCCCGCACCGCCCGGAGCGGGAGTTCCGAGCCCGTCCGAGTTTTCCCGGCTCATCGTGGTTCCCATCTGCAGGTTTCGCGGCGGGACGTCTCCTTAAAGAGATGTTCGGCCCCGAACGTCTGAAACATAGTACGCCGGCTCCCGTTTTTGCGGGAACCTTATGTTACCCAGGTTAGCGTTCCGTCACTCGCCCGGTCCCGACAAAGCTCCGTGGACATGGTCGCGGAACGCACGGTCCGCGGTCGCGTCGTGACCCGAGCCCCGGCTGGTTGCCGCTCCGCCCGGATGCGAGACTGCCCGACGATTCACCCCGCGCGCCGATCCGCCCTCCCCCGGTGGGGCACGAGCCGGCCGTCGCGGCGAACGAGAGGCGCTGCCCCCGACTTGTCCGACCCGATCCCCCCCCCTCCCCCCCTGCCCGTCGACGCGCTGAGCGAGGCGGGCGCGCGCGACGAGCTGGCCGACCTGGCCGCCGCTATCGCCGCCGCCGACCTCGCCTACCACGGGCGGGACGCGCCGGTGCTGACGGATGCGGAGTACGACGCGCTGCGCCAGCGCAACGCCGCCATCGAGGCGCGTTTCCCCGTGCTCAAGCGCCCCGACAGCCCGACCGACGCCGCCCCCGGCGCAGCCCCCGCCGCGGGCTTCGCCAAGTCGCGGCACGGCACGCCGATGCTGAGCCTGGACAACGCCTTCGGCGCGGCCGACTTCGCCGAGTTCGCCGCGCGCATCCGACGTTTCCTGGGTCTCGCCCCCGAGGAGGTGCTGCGCTTCGTCGCCGAGCCCAAGATCGACGGCCTGTCCGTGAACCTGCTCTACGAGGACGGTCGCCTCGCGCGCGGTGCCACGCGCGGCGACGGCACGGTGGGCGAGGACGTCACCCGCAACCTGGAAACGCTGGCCGACCTGCCGCGGACCCTGCCGCCGCCCTTCCCCGGCCGGATCGAGGTGCGCGGCGAGGTGTTCATGCTCAAGGCCGACTTCCTCGCCTTCCACGCGGAGCAGTCGGCCCTGCACGCCGAGCGCGAAGGGCGGCGCGCGGCGGGGATGCGCGCGGGCGAGGCCGTGCGCATCCCCGTCAACCCGCGCAACGCCGCCGCCGGCTCGCTGCGCCAACTCGACCCGGGGATCACCGCCCGGCGCCCGCTGCGGCTGTTCGCCTACGCCCAGGGCAAGTCCAGCAGCCCGGTGGCCGACACCCACTCGGGCTACCTCGACGCGCTGCGCGCTTGGGGCTTCTCGGTCAACCCGCTCTCCCGCGCGCTGCCCGACGAGCACGCGGCCGAAGCCTTCCAGGCGGAGATGGCCGAGGCGCGGGCGGCGCTGCCCTACGACATCGACGGCGTCGTTTACAAGCTGGACCGGTTGGACTGGCAGTCCCGCCTGGGTTTCGTCGGCCGCGCCCCGCGCTGGGCCGTCGCCTGGAAGTTCCCGGCCGAGCAGGCCACCACGACCCTGCTCGACATCCAGATCCAGGTCGGCCGCACCGGCGCGCTCACCCCGCGCGCGGTGATGCAGCCGGTCAGCGTCGGCGGCGTGATGGTGAGCCACGCCACCCTGCACAACGAGGACGAGATCGGCCGCAAGGACGTCCGCGTCGGCGACACCGTGCTGCTCCAGCGCGCCGGCGACGTGATCCCGCAGGTGATCCGCGCCCTGCCCGAGAAGCGCCCGGCCGAGAGCATGCCCTTCGCGTATCCCGACACCTGCCCGGCCTGCGGCTCGCACGCCGTCCGCCCGCCCGGCGAGGTGGTGCGCCGCTGCACCGGTGGGCTGGTGTGCCCCGCCCAGCAGGTCGAGCGGCTGATCCACTTCGCGTCCCGCAACGCCCTCGACGTCGAGGGGCTGGGCGCCGAGAACGTCGAGCAGCTTCACCGCGAAGGGCTGGTGGCGACGCCGGCCGACCTGTTCCGCCTCGCCCCGCACCGGGCGATCATGCGGGGCTGGGACCGCTGGGGCTCCGGCGGCAAGGCGTCGCGCAAGGTCGACAACCTGCTCGCCGCCATCGAGGCCCGCCGCACCCCGCCGCTGGAGCGCTTCCTGTTCGCGCTCGGCGTCCGCCGGATCGGCGAGGCCAACGCCCGCCTGCTGGCCCGGCACTACGGCACCGCGACCGCCTGGCGCGCCGCCATGCTCGAAGCGCGCGTGATCGGCTCCGAGGCGCGCGAGGCGCTGGGCGGAATCCAGGGCATCGGTCCGGCCATTGCCGCCGAGCTGGCCGCCTTCTTCGACGAACCGCGCAACCTCGGCGCCCTGGACAACCTGCTGGGCGAGGTGACGCCCGAGCCCGCCGAGCCGGTGGCCGCCGGCGCGCTGTCCGGGCGCTCGATCGTGTTCACCGGCAGCCTCCAGATCGTGACCCGCCAGGAGGCCGAGGCGCGCGCCGAGGCCATGGGCGCCCGCGTGGTCAAGAGCGTGTCCGCGCGCACCGACTACGTGGTGGTCGGCGCCGATGCCGGCTCCAAGGCGAGGAAGGCCGCCGAGCTGGGCCTGCGCACGCTCACCGAGGCGGAATGGCGGGATCTTTCCGGCATGGCCTGAGCCCCGCCATCAGCCCGCCTGCTGCCGCCGATCAACACTTCTCGTTCGACAGGCGTCCCGCCACCCACCAGCCTGCCCAACCATGCCGCTCGACCCCGCCCTGCTGCTGACCTACCTCGCCGCCTGCGTCGTGCTCATCCTCACCCCCTGCCCGGACCTGATGTTCGTGCTGGGCCAGACGCTCGCCGGCGGCGCCCGGCGCGGCTGGGCGGCGGTGCTGGGCATCTGCTGCGGCGCGCTGGGCCACGTCCTGCTCGCCGCACTCGGCGTGGCGGCCCTGGTGGCGGCGGAGCCGGCGCTGTTCACGGCCCTCCGGCTCGCCGGCGCCGGCTACCTCGTCTGGCTGGGCATCGGCGCCCTGCGCGACGCCTGCCGCGACGGCGCCACCCCGCGCCCCGCCGCTCCCGCCCGGCACGTCGTGCTCCAGGGCATGCTGACTAACCTGCTCAACCCAAAGGTCGCCCTGTTCTTCCTGGCCTTCCTGCCGCAGTTCGTGGCGCCCGACCGCGCCCCGCCCGCGGTGCAGATGCTGCTGCTCGGCGCAATGCTGCCGCTGCTCGCCTTGCCGGTGTTCGCGCTGGTGATCGCCGGCGCCGGCCGGGCGGCGGAGCGGCTGGGCCGCTCGACCCGCGCCGGGCGCTGGCTGAACGGGATCGCGGGCGTCATCTTCCTGGGCATCGGTGCGCGGCTGCTGCTGGACCGCCGCTGACGCGGCGAAGGCCGGCACGCGGCGACGGGGACAGCGATCCCGCGGGCGGGAAGCGATGGCCGGCACGCCGCCCCCTCACAGCGGCGCGCACGCCTCCCCCAGCCAGGCAGCCGTCCCCGCGTCCAGCGCCGGCCCGACCTCCGCCAGCACCCGGGCGTGATAACCGTCCACCCAGTCGCGCTCGGCCGCCGTCAGCATCCCCGGCACGATCAGCGCGCGCGCGTAGGGTGCCAGCGTCAGCGTTTCGAAGCGCAGGAACGGCCTACCCGCGCCCGCCTCGTCCGCCCGCGCCAGCAGCAGGTTCTCGATTCGGATGCCGTACTGCCCCGGCAGGTAGAACCCCGGCTCGTCGGACAGGATCATCCCCTCGGCGATCGGCACCGCCTTCGCGGCGCGCGAGAACGCCGCCGGCCCCTCGTGCACCGACAGGAACGACCCCACGCCGTGCCCGGTGCCGTGATCGTAGTCCAGCCCCGCGTCCCACAACGGCCGGCGCGCGACCGCGTCCAGGTGCGGCCCCGCCACGCCGGCGGGGAAGCGCAGCGTCGCCAGCGCCACGTGCCCGCGCAGCACCCGCGTGTAGCGCTCCGCCAGCTCCGCCGGCGGCGCCCCCGGCCCGGTCCACAGCGTGCGCGTCACGTCGGTGGTGCCGTCGCGGAACTGCGCGCCGCTGTCGATCAGGTAACACTCGTCGGGCCCTATCCGCCGGTCGCTGCCGGGCGAGGCGCGGTAGTGCACGATCGCCCCGTTCGGCCCGGCCCCCGAGATTGCGGGAAAGCTTTCCCCCGCGAACAGGTCCAGGCCCCGCCGCAGCCCCAGCAGGTGGTCGGAGGCCGTCGTTTCCGTCAGCCCGCCGCCCGGCGCCTCGCCCGCGAACCAGCACAGGAACCGGGCCAGCGCCGCGGCGTCGCGAAGGTGCGCGGCCCGGGCGCCGGCCTGCTCCACCGGGTTCTTGCGCGCCCGCGGCAACCGGCACGGGTCCTCGCCCGCCGTCACCGTCGCCCCCGCGTCGCGCAGCGCGTGCGCGAACCAGGCCGGCGTGGCGTCCGGGTCCAGCCGCACCCGCCCGCCCCCCAGCGCCGCCAGCGCCGCCGGCAGGGCCTCCGGCGCCTCGACCGACACGCCGTTGCCCAGGTGCTCCCGCAGCGGCGCGGACACCCTGGTCGGCGCGATGAACAGCGACACCCCGCCGTCCACCCGCAGGATCGCCCGCGACAGCGCCAGCGGCGTGTGCGGCAGGTCGGCCCCGCGGATGTTCAGCAGCCAGGCGACGCTGTGCGGGTCGGCCAGCACCGCCGCGTCCTCGCCTTCCGCGCGCAGCGACGCCGCCGCCGCCGCGCGCTTGTCCGCCGAACCCTCGCCCGCGAAGCGCGCGGGGTGCGGCACCGCTGCCGCCGCCGGCGGGTCCGGCCGGTCGGCCCAGGCGGCGTCCAGCGGGTTGGGGTCCAGCGGCACCAGCACCGCGCCCGACCCTTCCAGCCGCGCCACGGCGGAGATCGCGTGCAGCCGCGGGTCGTAGCCCACCCGCCGCCCGGCCGCGTGCAGGCGCAGCCACGCCGCCGGCGGCGTTTCCGTCAGGTGCCGCAGCTCCCACACTGCCGGGTCGGCCTGCGCCGCGGCCTGCGTGGTGTAGCGGCCGTCGGTGAACAGCGCCGCGCGCCCGGCCAGCACGATCGCCAGCCCGGCGCTGCCGGTGAAGCCGGTCAGCCAAGCCAGCCGCTCGGCCGAGGCTGGGACGTACTCGCCCAGGTGCTCGTCGGCCCGGGGGATCAGGAATCCCTCCACCCCCGCCCGCGCCAGCTCGGTGCGAAGAGCCTCGAGTCGCTCGATCACGGGAGCGCGATATTCATTGAGAACATATGAACCCTCCGTGTCATGCGCCGGACGCGTATCTCAGCATCGCTATGGGCGCGCCGTGAAAACCGGGTTGCGGCCTTATCCTCCCGTTGCACGGCGCGGAAGCGCGGCCCCGGAGGATCCGGGTCCGTCGCCCACGACGCGCCGACACATCGGGACGCCTTATTATGAGCACCACCTTCACCCGCGCCCAGGGCGCGTTGCTGACACCGACCGCGACCGGTCGCGGCCACGATCCCCGCGCCCTGCACGGGCAGGCCCACGCGGGACCCTTCGCCGCCTTGGGCCGCGGCCTGTGGGCGGTCGCGATGCGCCTCACCGAGGCCCGGCATCGCCGTCGCACCCTCACCGAGCTGCGGGCGCTGTCCGACCGCGAGCTGGCCGACATCGGCCTGCATCGCTCGGAGATCGGTCGCGTCTTCGACCGGCCTGCGACCGCCGTCTCTCCCCGCCCGGCGCGGGGCATGCGGGCGGCCAACGACCTGCGCGCGGGCGGCGCCTCGGCCTAAACGCCGCCCGACGCCGGCCCCGGTTTCCGCCGGCACGGCCGGGGATCAGCGGGGCACCGCCCCTCCGGACACCCGACGAGGTGCCCGAAGCTCCTCGGCCTCCCGACCGCCGGCGAAACGTCCGGACGGACCGCCTCGCGGCGGGCGTCCGGGACGCCGGCGGGAGCCGGGGCATGCCCCCTCGGTTCCGGGACAGGCGGTCGGGCACCAACGCCGCGCGCTCACGGCTTTCGCAGCACCAGCGTCGTCCAGGCGCCCTGCGGCAGCCGCCGTTCCAGCACCAGCCCCCGCCGCCGATGCGCCGCCAGAACCATGCGGGCCTGGGTGTCGAGCAGCCCCGCCAGGATCGCCGTCCCCCCCGGCAGGAGGTGGGCGGCGAGGTCGCGCGCCATGGCGCACAGCGGCCGCGCCAGTATGTTGGCGAACACCAAGTCGTAGCGTCCGCGCCGTACCGCCGGGTCGCGCCAGCCATCCGCCAGCCGCGCGCGCATCAGCCGCCGCAACCCATTGGTGGCGGCGTTGCCCTCGGCCACGCGCACCGACCACGGCTCGATGTCGGTGGCCAGCACCGGCCGCCGCAGCACCTTGGCCGCCGCCATGGCCAGGATGCCCGAGCCGCAGCCCAGGTCCAGCACCCGCCGCGGCCGCCGGCGCGCCACCCGCTCGAACGCCACTAGGCAGCCGCGCGTGGAAGCGTGCTCGCCCGAGCCGAAGGCCAGCCCGGCATCCAGCCGCAGCACCACCCGCCCCCATTCCCGCGGGTCCGGCAGGTGGGTGGGACGCACCAGGAAGCGCCGGCCCACTGCCTGCTCGGGAAACGCCTCCACCGTGCGGGCCAGCCAGCCTTCCGCGGCGGTGGCGTGACGCGCCGGCGGGCCGGGGTCGTGGCCGCCGACCAGCGCGGCCAGCGCCAGCGCCGCCGCCAGCGCGCCCTCGTCGCCGTCGCGCTCCCAGACACCCTCCATCCGCCAGGTCTCGCCCGGCTCCTCGCGGAAGTAGCCGACCGTGCGACACACGCTCTGGAGCGCGGCCTCGTGGGCCGGCACCGCCGCGTCCGGCAGACCGGCCAGCGTCAGCGTTTCCAGCTCCACGGCGCGGCGGGCCCCGGGCACGGGCCAGCGAGGCAGGGTCATCGCGCGCGCTCCCCGCGCGGCCCCGTCACGCGCGCTCCACGAAGCTGTCCAGCACGCGCTTGGCGCCGGTCTTGTCGAACTCCACGTCCAGCCGGTTGTCGTCCACCCCCGTCACCCGGCCGTAGCCGAACTTCTGGTGGAACACCCGCGTGCCCACCGTCATGGCGTCGGCGCGGGCGGGCCGCTCCCGCACCTCCCACGAGCCGGCCTCGATCACCCGCGGCTTGCGGGCGTTGAGCGGGGCGGCGCCGCGCCCGAACTGGTCGGCGAACACCGACGGCGCGTCCACCATCCGCGAGCGCTGCATCGTCGCCGAGCCTTCCCGCTCCACCGCCTCGGCCGGCAGCTCCTCGAGGAAGCGCGACGGGATGGCCGCGCTCCAGGTGCCGTACACCCGGCGGTTGGCGGCGTGGCTGATCACCGCCCGCTTGCGCGCCCGCGTGATGCCGACGTAGGCGAGCCTGCGCTCCTCCTCCAAGGCCTTGGTACCGCCCTCGTCCAGCGCGCGCTGGTGCGGGAACAGCCCTTCCTCCCAGCCGGGCAGGAATACCACGTCGAATTCCAGCCCCTTGGCGGCGTGCAGCGTCATCAGCGACACCTTGGCGGCGTCGGGGTCCTGGTCGTTCTCGGTGACCAGCGCGACGTGGTCGAGGAAGCCCGCCAGGCTCTCGAACTCGCCGATCGCGCGCACCAGCTCCTTGAGGTTCTCCAGCCGCCCCGGCGCTTCCACCGACTTGTCCAGCTTCCACATCTCCGTGTAGCCGCACTCGTCGAGCATGGTGGCCACCGCCACCACGTGCCCTTCGCGGCCCAGCATCGCCCGCCAGCGCGAGAATCCGTCGAACAGCGCCCGCAGCGCGGCGCGCGGCTTGGGCCGGAAAGCTTCCGTGCGCGCCAGCTGCTCCGCCGCCGCCGCCAGCGGGATGCGCTGCGACCGCGCCGCCACGTGCATCTGCTGCAAGCCGCCGTCGCCCACGCCGCGGCGGGGGACGTTGACCAGCCGCTCGAAGGCGAGGTCGTCGGAGGGCTGGTGCAGGATGCGCATGTAGGCCATGGCGTCGCGCACCTCGGCGCGCTCGTAGAACTTCAGGCCGCCGACCACGCGGTAAGGCACGCCGAGCACGATCAGCCGCTCCTCGAAGGCCCGCGTTTGGAAGCCGGCGCGCACCAAGATCGCTATCTCGGCCAGCGAGAAACCTTCCCGCTGCCCCTGCTCGATCCGCTCGCCGACCATGCGGGCTTCCTCCTCGGAATCCCACAGCGAGGCGACGCGCACGGGCTCGCCGGACGCGTCGTTCCGGCCGGAACGGAGCGTCTTGCCCAGCCGTCCCTCGTTGCGCGCGATCAACCCGGCGGCGGCGGCCAGGATCGGGCGGGTGGAGCGATAGTTGGCTTCCAGCCGCACGATCCGGGCGCCCGGAAAATCCTTCTCGAAGCGCAGGATATTTTCCACCTCAGCGCCGCGCCAGGAATAAATTGACTGGTCGTCGTCGCCGACGCAGCAGATGTTCCTGTGTTCCTGCGCCAGCAACCGCAGCCACAGGTACTGCACCGTGTTGGTGTCCTGGTACTCGTCCACCAGGATGTAACGGAAGGCGCGGTGGTACTGCGCCAGCACGTCGGGCTGCGTGCGCAGGATCTCGGCCACGTGCAGCAGCAGGTCGCCGAAGTCGGCGGTGTTCAGGTCCACCAGCCGCTCCTGGTAGGCGGCGTACAACGCCCGCGCCCGGCCGTTGGCGAAGTCGCTGTCCTCGGCCGGGGTGACGCGCGAGGGCGTCAGGCCGCGGTCCTTCCAGCGCTGGATCACCGCCATCAGCCCCTGCGCCGGCCAGCGCTTCTGGTCGAGGTTGGCCGCCTCCATCACCTGCTTGAGCAGGCGCGTCTGGTCGTCGGTGTCGAGGATGGTGAAGGAGGAGGTCAGCCGCACGTGCTCGGCGTGGCGGCGCAGCATGCGCACGCACAGCGCGTGGAAGGTGCCCAGCCACAGCCCCTCCGCCGGCCGGCCGAGGATGGCGGCCACCCGCTCGCGCATCTCGCGCGCCGCCTTGTTGGTGAAGGTCACCGCCAGTACCTGCGACGGCCAGGCTCTGCGCGTCATCAGGATGTGGGCGAAGCGGGTGGTCAGCACCCGGGTCTTGCCGGTGCCGGCGCCGGCCAGCACCAGCAGCGGCCCGTCCACCGTCTCCACCGCCTCGCGCTGCTCGGGGTTGAGGCGGGCGAGGTAGTCGTCAGCGGGGGGGGCGGGGGCGGCGAGGTCAGGCATCGTTCCGTCCCTTTCCGATGAGGATCATCGACAGGTCGTCGTTATCTGCGCCCTGGCCCACGGCGGTGCTGTCGGCCCGCATCGCTGATACGAGGCTGATGAACGCTGAGAGTTGCGCCGGCGTGGAAAGCCTCGCCCCCGCGCGCCAGAACTCGGCGAGTGCGTTGACCACCCCGGGCGAACCGTAGAGCGCGATCCGAGCCTTGGCGTCCATCAGCACCGCAGTGGCGACCCGCTGGGCTGACGCGTCCCCTGCTTGCTGCGCTTCCGCGATCCCCGAAACGCCCTTGGTGAAATCTCCGTATGCCATCACGCGGGCAGCCAGGGCGACCTTGATTGCTTCGGTGCGCCGTCCAAACAAGAACGCGAGCGATGCTTGCAGACACGCGCCGACTACGACGCCGGCCAACGCCAGGACTGCGGGCAACCATGCGCTCAAGGTTGGCCACCCGACATCATGCTGCGCCCCGCGACGAGCGGAGGGTCAGGGATACACGGAACACGACTGGCCTATAGAACAAGGAGCGAACCCGGCCAACAGCCGTACCGGATGGCGTCGGCGGCGCGAATGGCATTCTTCGGCCACGTGCCACGTCGGGCGCCAGTGCCATCCCCGGCTCGAGTGCCGTTCCGGGCGCGCATGGCACCACTGGCCCGCGTGTCGTTCCGGACGAGCGTGCCGTCGCGGGCGCCAGTGCCAGTCCCACGCCCCTCCCATGCCGGAACTGCCGCCCTGCCCGACCGCGTCCGAGCAGTCCAACGCCCCGGATCTGCTTGCCACGCGGGGTGTGACGAGCCTAGCGGAATGCCGTCAACGGCTGCCAGTGCACCCCGACGCGAGGGACGGTAAGGAAGTTAAGATAGTAAGGCGACGGCCGGCTCAGTTCCCGTTCTGCCGCTCCGCCGCGGTCGCCTTCGCTTCTTCGGCCACGCCCGACGCGCTCGCCGGCGCCACCGGGCGCCGCGGTCGGGCGCCGAGGATGTGGGCAATGGCGTAGGTCAGGTCGGGGCGGTTGAGCGTGTAGAAGTGGAACTCGTCCACGCCGTTGGCCTGCAGCAGTCGCACCTGCTCGGCGGCGATCGTGGCGGCCACCATGCGGCGGGTCTCCGCGTCGTCCTCCAGCCCGTCGAAGAGCTGCTCCATCCAGGCCGGCACGGAGGCGCCGATCCGGGCGGAGAAGCTGTGCATCTGCTTGAAGTTCGACACCGGCATGATGCCCGGCACGATCGGCACGGTGATGCCGGCCGCGGATGCCCGGTCGATGAAGCGCAGGAAGGTCTCCGATTCGAAGAAGTACTGGGTGATGGCGCGCGTCGCCCCGGCATCCAGCTTGCGCTTGAGGTTGTCGATGTCCGCGTCGGCCGAGGCGGCCGTGGGGTGGACCTCGGGGTAGGCGGCCACCGAGATCTCGAACGGCGCCACCCGCCCGAGTCCCTCCACCAGGTCTGCGGCGTAGGCGTAGCCCTGGGCATGCGGCTCGTACCGGTCGGCTCCCGTCGGCGGATCGCCGCGCAGGGCCACGATGTGCCGCACCCCGGCGTCCCAGTACTGCCGGGCGACGTCGTCCACCTCGCCGCGCGAGGCGCCGACGCAGGTGAGGTGGGCGGCCGGCGTCAGGCTGGTCTCGGCGGCCAGCCGCGCCACGGTGGCGTGGGTGCGGGCCTGCGTCGTGCCGCCGGCCCCGTAGGTAACGGACACGAAGCGCGGCGAGAGCGGCTCCAGGCGGCGGACGCAGGACCAGAGCTGGGCTTCCAGCGCGTCGGTGCGGGGCGGGAAGAACTCGAAGGACAGCGCGGGAGCGGGCAGCGCCGCGGGCGCCGGCAGCGCCCCGAAGCGGGGGCCGGTCAGCCAGCGGCCCAGCGGGTTGACGCCCGAGGCGCCGGGGGTGGCGAGGATGTTCATGTCGGCTCATATAATCCAACTGGCGTCGTCGCACCCGCCCCGGCGGTCACGTTATGTCGCGATGGACGATATGTCTCGATCGGCGATTTGAGACTAGGATTGATGCATCGCAGCACCGGGCGGCCTTTCCCCGGGGCGTCCAACCCCAGGAAAAGCTCCCCCAAATGCACCCCCTCTCCCTGCTCGCCCTCCTTCTGGCCCTGGGCACCGCCGCCTGCGCCACCCGTCCCCCCGCCAGCGAGCCGGAAGCGCTGGCCGAGTACGAGCAGAACAACGACCCGCTCGAGCCCACCAACCGCGCCCTGTTCTCCGTGCACCAGGCCATCGACGGGGCCGTGCTGCAGCCGGTCGCCCGCGGCTACCGCGCCGCGGTGCCGCAGCCCGTGCGCACGGGGGTGCGCAACGCGCTGGGCAACCTGCGCAGCCCGGTGATCTTCATCAACGACGTCCTCCAGGGCGAAGCGGGCCGGGCGCGCGACACCCTGGCGCGCTTCATGCTCAACAGCACGGTCGGCTTGGCCGGCATCTTCGACGTCGCCGCCGACATGGGCCTGCCGGGTCACACGGAGGATTTCGGCCAAACCTTCGCCACCGCCGGCGTCGGCGAGGGGCCCTTCCTGTTCATCCCCGTCCTCGGCCCCTCCAACCCGCGCGACCTGACCGGCTTCGGCGCCGGGATCGCCGCGAACCCCTTCACCTACCTGACCTTCGGCAGCGACGGCGCCAACTACGCCTACGACTACGGCATCCCTGTCACGACGGCGGTGGACACGCGCGAGGGGCTCCTCGACCCGATCGACGAGGTCAACCGCACCAGCCTCGACCCCTACGCCACGCTGCGCTCCGCTTACCGCCAGCTCCGGGCGCGGGAGATCACCAACGCCGGCGCCCCGCGCAACAGCGGCGCGCCGCAGACGCGGCAGGAATCGCCGCCCGCCGCCCTCGGTACGGGCCTGGGCACCGGAACCGGCCTGGGCCGCGAGCGTTGAGCCCGGCACCGCGCGCGACACGAAACGAGATGAGCATGCATCGACGCACCCTGCTGGCCGCCCTCCCGATCGCCATCGCCGCTCCGACGCTGCCGCGGCCGGCGCTGGCGCAGGTGGATCCCGGGCGGGCCACCACATTCATCCAGTCGACCGGGCAGGAACTGGTGGCCGCCATCAACGGCGGCGGCTCGGCGCCGCAGCGGCGCGACCGGGTGGCCGCCATCCTGCGGCGCGCGGTGGACGTCGAGGGCGTGGGGCGCTTCATCCTCGGCCGCTGGTGGCGCACCGCCTCCGGCCCCGAGCAGGCCGAGTACATGCGGCTGTTCGAGGAAACCCTGATCCGCAACCTGTCGGCCCGCTTCGGCGAGTACCAGGGCGTGCGCTTCTCGCTGGGCCGCTCGCAGCAGCGCACCGAGGACGACGCGCTGGTCAACACGGTAATCGAGCGGCCCAACAACCCCGCCTTCAGCCTGGACTGGCGCGTGGGCGAGGTTTCCGGCCAGCCGCGCATCGTCGACGTGATCGCGGAGGGCACCTCGCTGCGGCTGACCCAGCGCTCCGAGTATTCCGCGGTGATCACCCGCAACGGCGGCCGCGTCAGCGCCCTGCTGGACGCGATGCGCAACCAGATCAGCCAACTCGCGGCCCGCGAGGGGCGCTGAGGCACGACAACGATGCGTTGACCATTCCTACCGCAAACTCCGCGGCGACAGGAGCTGCGGCGGGGCGGTCTCAGGATGCAACAAACTCGGGCGGCGACGTGCGATCACTGGTCGACCGTCTCGGCAGGGCCGGCCCGGGACATTCCGGGGCGGCGAGCGCTCCTCGCGGCGCTCCTGGCAGGGGTCGCGGCGCCGGGGACCGCGGCCGCCGCCCAGCCGGACGCGAACCCCGCCCCCGCGCGCGTGGTCGCGGCGTTCGACGCCCTGTTCGCCGGCCCTCGGCCCGGGCGCCGCGCCGTGCACGCCGCGGGCATCCTGTGCGACGGCACATTCCTTCCCGCGCCGGGCGCGGCGCGGCTGACCTGCGCCGCGCTCCTGGCGGGCGGCGCCGTGCAGGCCCTGGCGCGCTTCTCCAATTTCGCGGCGGTGCCGGACCTGCGCGACGGCGACGCCTCGGCCAGCCCGCGCGGCATGGCGATCAGGCTTTCCCACCCCGACGGCGCGGAGTGGGACTTCGTCACCCACTCCTACGACGGCTTCCCGGCCACCACGGCCGAGGACTTCGTCACCTTCCTGCGCGCCCTGCCCGATCCGGCCATGCTCGCTGCGCTGGCGGCCGAGCGCCCGGCGGTGCGAGCCTTCCTGGAGCACCCGAAGCCCGCGCCCGCGAGCTACGCGACCGAGGCGTACTTCGGCGTCAACGCGTTCCGCTTCGCCGACGCGTCCGGGACGGTGCGGCACGGCCGCTACCGCGTGCTGCCCGAGGCGGGTCTGCGACACCTGGGCGCCGCCGAGGCCGCCGCGCGCCCGCCCGACTTCCTGGGGCGCGAACTGGCGGATCGGCTGTCGCGGGGCCCGGCGCGCTTCCGCATCCTCGTCCAGCTCGCGGGCGAGGGCGACGCCGTGAACGACGGCACGGTGCCCTGGCCCGCCGACCGGCCCACCGTGGAGCTGGGCACGCTCTCGCTGCGCGCCGTGGTGCCGGAGCCGCCGGACCTGCTGTTCGTGCCGACCAACCTCGTCGGCGGCGTGGCACCGTCCGACGACCCGCTGCTACTGGCGCGCACGCAAGCCTACCGCATCTCGGCGGAACGGCGGGGAGCCCTGCGATGAGGTGCCCGCTCCCGCAGGCACCGGCCCTGGCGCTCGTCCTGCTCGTCGCGCACGGGCCGGTCGCGTCGCTGTGCGCCGAGGCCGTGAGGACCGTCGCCCAGCGCGACCGGGCGTTCTCGGTGCGCGAGGTCGCGCTCGATCGGGGCGACAAGCTGCGCTTCACCAACGAGGACGAGTTCCCCCACCAGATCTATGCCCAGGGACCCGGCGTGACGGTGAACTCCGGCCTGCAGCAACCCGGCGAAACGCTGGACGTGCTGTTCCCCGACGTCGGCACCGTCGAGGTCCGCTGCGGCGTGCACCCGCGGATGCGGCTGACCGTGCAGGTCCGCTGATCCACGACCCGCCGTTCAGGAAGCGGCAATCGCCGCGGTCCATGATGCCGGCATGTCCATCCGGATAAAAATCCTCCTCGGCTGCCTCGCGCTCACCAGCGTGACGGTGCTGCTGGGCGGCTACACGCGCGCCGTCCAGCGCGAACTCGGGGGCGTGACGACCCGCCTCTACGACGAATCGTTCCTGGCCATGAGCTACCTGCGCTCCGCGCAGAACGGCCTCATGCGCGTGGAAGCGGAGTACCAGCGGCCGTGGCACAATGCGGAGCAGGAAGAGGCCGCGCGCGGCGCGCTCGCCGCCGCCCTGCCCGAGGTCTCGGAGAACCTGGGCGTGGCGCGGACGCGCGCACTCTCCTTCTCGGGCCGTTCGACGACCGAGGGTCTGGCGGGGGCGCTCACGGCCCTCGGCGACCTGGCCCGCTCCGAGGAGCGGGCCACCCTGCTGCGCGCCCTGGGGCGGATCGACGCGCAGTTCGAGACCGCCGTGGAGCTCTACGCCGCCGACGCCTTCGCCCAGCGCGCCGAGGCGGGGGCGATGGTGGAGCGTTCCGTGCGGCGCAGCGGGATGGCGATGGTCGCCTCGGTGCTGGTGGCGCTGCTGATCACCGCGGCGCTTTCCGGCTCCATCGTGCCCGCGGTGCGCGAAGCCGTGGGCATCGCCGAGGCGATCGCGGCGGGACGGCTGGACACCCCGATACGGATCCGCGGCGGGCGCGGCGAGGCGGCACTGCTGATGCGCGCCCTGGGCACCATGCAGAACAGCATCGCCGCCGCGATGGCACGCATACGCGCCCTGATGGAAGCGCAGGCCTCCAGCCACGCGGGGGAGATCGCCACCCAGCACGCCCGCTTCGACGCGGCACTCTCGAACATGGTCCAGGGCCTGACGATGTACGATGGCGAGGAGGTCCTCGTCGTCGTCAACCGCCGGTTCGCCGAGCTGATGGGCCTCGCGCCAGACCGGATCCGACCGGGAATGACGTTCCGCCAGGTGCTCGAGGCGCTGGCGGAGATCGGTCATTTCGAGGGACTCCGGCTGGACGACGTGCACGAGAATGGTCGCGTGCGGATCGCGTCCGGCGTCGGGGCCCGCTTCACGGACGATGGCCGCTGCGGGCAGATCCTGGCGAGCCGGCACGAGCGGGTGCCGGGCGGGGGCTGGCTGTCCTCCTTCGAGGACGTGACGGAGATCCACCGCGCGGAAGCGCGGCTGGTGCACATGGCCCGCCACGACGCGCTGACCGGCCTGCCCAACAGGATGGTATTCCGGGAGCATCTGGAACGGATGCTGGGGCGCGCGCGGCGCGGCGGGCCGGGACCCGCGGTGCTGTGCCTCGACCTCGACCGCTTCAAGCCGGTCAACGACGCCCTCGGTCACGCCGTGGGCGACGGCCTGCTGCGGGCCGTGGCGGCGCGGCTGGGGGACTGCCTGCGGGAAACCGACGTCGTGGCGCGGGTCGGCGGCGACGAGTTCGTCGTGGTGCAGGAAGGGGGCGCGCAGATGGACGAGGCGAGCGCCCTGGCCGCCAGGCTCGTCGGGATGCTCTCCGCGCCGTTCCAGGTGGAGGGGCACCAGATCGTGGTGGGTGCCAGCATCGGCATCGCCCTGGCCGCCGACGGGCTCGAGGAGCCCGACGCCCTGCTCAAGCGCGCCGACCTCGCCCTGTACCGCGCCAAGGCGGAAGGGCGCGGCGCCTTCCGCTTCTTCGAGGTGGAGATGGACGCGCGCATGCAGGAACAGCGGCGCCTGGAG
Source organism: uncultured Roseomonas sp. (assembly GCA_964243365.1). Classification (GTDB taxonomy): domain Bacteria; phylum Pseudomonadota; class Alphaproteobacteria; order Acetobacterales; family Acetobacteraceae; genus Roseomonas. The sequence continues at coordinate 20,636 of CAXTEL010000040.1, forward strand.
CTGGACCTGCGCGGGGCGATGGCGCTCGATCAGTTCGAGCTGTTCTACCAGCCGCTGGTGGACGCGGCTTCCGGGGCGGTCGGCGGCTTCGAGGCGCTGCTGCGCTGGCGGCATCCCGAGCGGGGCATGGTTTCGCCGGCGGTGTTCATCCCCCTCGCCGAGGAGATCGGCCTGATCGACACGATCGGCACGTGGGTTCTGCGAACCGCCTGCGCCGAGGCCGCGACCTGGCCCGCCGGCATCAGGGTCGCCGTGAACCTTTCGCCGGTGCAGTTCCGTGACCGGTCGCTGCCGGCCGTGGTCGCGGACGCCCTGGCCGCGTCGGGACTGGCGCCGAGGCAGCTGGAGCTGGAGATCACGGAGTCGCTGCTGCTGAGCGACGATGAGGCCGTGCTCGCCATGCTGCACGAGATGCGCGCGATGGGCGCGCGCATCTCGATGGATGACTTCGGCACCGGCTACTCGTCGCTCAGCTACCTGCGCCGCTTCCCCTTCGACAAGATCAAGATCGACCAGTCCTTCGTGCGGGGACTGTCGGAGCAGGCCGATTGCGCCGCCATCGTGCGCGCCGTGGTCGGCCTCGGCCGCTCCCTGGGCATGGCGGTGAACGCGGAAGGGGTGGAAACCGCGGCGCAACTCGCGGCCCTGCGCGCCGAGGGATGCGGCGAGGTGCAGGGCTACCTGTTCAGCCGACCGCGCCCGGCGGCGGAGGTGCCGGCGATGCTGACCCCCGCCCGTCCGGCGGTCGCGGCCTAGGCGACGGCGCGCCGCCGCGGGCTCTCGTAGACGAGCATGCGATGGCCGAGGTGGCGGTACTCGCCGCATTCGGCCAAGCCGATGCTCGCCAGCACGGCGCGCGACGCGAGGTTGGACTCCCGCGTCACGGCGATGATCCGCTCCAGCCCCGCGGCGTGCCCGAAGACGAGCGCCGCGCGCGCCGCCTCCCGCGCGTAGCCCTTGCCGCGGCATTCCGGCCACAGGGCGTAGCGCAGCGCCACGCCGCGCCCGTCGGGACGCTCCATGAAGCCGACGATGCCCAGGAAGTCGCCGGTCTCGCGCTCGAACACGCTCCAGGTGCCGTAGCCGCGAACCAGCCAGAACTCGGCGTCGTCCTCGGCCTCCTCGCGCGCCCGCTGGGCCGTGCGCACGCCGTGCAGCATGGCGCCGAACACGCGCTCGTCGGCCTTGAGGCGGGTCAGGTCCGCGAGGTGCTCCGGCCCCACCGGGCGCAGCGACAGCCGCGCGGTGGTGATCCCGCGCGGCGCGGCGACGAGCCCCGAGGCGGCGTCCTCCGCCAGCACGGCGCTGCGCAGCGCGTCGTCCACGGCCGGGTGCCTCACCGGGTGAGGGGTCGGTACTTGATCCGGTGCGGCTGGTCGGCCGCGGCGCCCATGCGGCGTCGCTTGTCGGCCTCGTAGGCCTGGTAGTTACCCTCGAACCACTCGACGTGGCTGTCGCCCTCGAAGGCCAGGATGTGGGTGGCCAGCCGATCGAGGAACCAGCGGTCGTGCGAGATGATCACGGCGCAGCCGGCGAAGTCGGTGAGCGCCTCCTCCAGCGCGCGGAGCGTGTCGACGTCGAGGTCGTTGGTGGGCTCGTCGAGCAGCAGCACGTTGTGGGCGGTCTTGAGCATCTTGGCGAGGTGGACGCGGTTACGCTCGCCGCCCGACAGGATGCCGACCGGCTTCTGCTGGTCGCCGCCCTTGAAGTTGAAGGCGGCGCAGTAGGCGCGCGAGGGCACCGCGCGCTTGCCCATGGTGATCAGGTCCTGGCCTTCGGAGATTTCCTGCCAGACGGTCTTGCGGTCGTCGAGCGTGTCGCGGCTCTGGTCCACGTAGCCCAGCGCGACGCTCTCGCCCACGCGCAGCGTGCCGGCGTCGGGCTTCTCCTGCTCGGTGATCATGCGGAACAGCGTGGTCTTGCCGGCGCCGTTGGGGCCGATCACGCCGACGATGCCTCCCGGCGGCAGCTTGAAGGACAGCTCGTCGATCAGCAGCCGGTTGCCGTAGCCCTTGCGCACGTCCTCGGCGGTGATGACGGTGTTGCCCAGGCGCGGGGCGGGGGGAATCTGGATCTCGGTGGGATCGGGCGCCTTGTCCTGCGAGCGGGCCAGCAGGTCCTCGTAGGCGGAGATGCGCGCCTTGGACTTGGACATCCGCGCGGCGGGCGAGCGGCCGATCCATTCCTGCTCCTCGGCGAGCTGGCGCTGGCGAGTGCTTTCCTCGCGCTCCTCCTGCTTGAGGCGCTTGCGTTTCTGCTCGAGGTAGTCGGAATAGTTGCCCTGGTAGGGGATGCCGCGCCCGCGATCGACTTCGAGGATCCAGTTGGTGACGTTGTCGAGGAAGTAGCGGTCGTGGGTGACGACCAGCACGGCGCCCTCGTACTCGCGCAGCGTCTTCTCCAGCCAGGACACGCTCTCGGCGTCGAGGTGGTTGGTGGGCTCGTCGAGCAGCAGCAGGCCGGGCTTCTCCAGCAGCAGCTTGCACAGCGCCACGCGCCGGCGCTCGCCGCCCGAGAGCGTGGTCACGGCGCTGTCGGCGGGCGGGCAGCGCAGCGCGTCCAGCGCGATCTCGACGGTGCGGTCCAGGTCCCAACCGTCGGCGGCGTCGATGTGCTCCTGCAGCTCGGCCTGCTCGGCGAGCAGCGCGTTCATGCGGTCGTCGTCCATCGGCTCGGCGAACAGCTCGGAGATGGCGTTGAAGCGGTCTATCTGACCCTTGAGCACGGCGAAGGCACCCAGGACGTTCTCGCCCACGGTCTTGTCGGGGTCGAGGTGCGGCTCCTGGCTGAGGTAGCCGACCTTGACGCCCTCGGCGACCCAGGCCTCGCCGCCGAACTCCTTGTCCTGGCCGGACATGATGCGCATCAGCGTGGACTTGCCGGCGCCGTTGGGGCCGAGCACGCCGATCTTGGCGTCGGGGAGGAAGGACAGGGTGATGCCTTTGAAGATCTCGCGGCCGCCCTGGTAGGACTTGGTGAGATCCTTCATCACGTAGACGTACTGGTGGGCTGCCATGGGGCGGTCTCTTCGGGAAAGCGGGGGAAGCGTTGCGGCCGGTTCTAACGGCCGGGGTTCGGGGCGTCGAGCGTGGCGATGGGCACGGATGCGGCCGGCGCGCTTCCCACGGCCGGGCGGGGGCGGACGTCCCGTCTCGGGTCGTCACCGCCATTTCGCCGCGCGCGACTTCGCGGCCCGCGTCGGCGCGTGGAAGTCCGGCGGCTTGCCCGCGACCCAGTCGAGGAACTCCGCCATTCGCGGCTCGGCGCGCAGGGCGTCGGGTTCCGAAAGGCGGCGGGCAAGTTCGGCCTCGGTGAAGCGGGCGTGCACGGCGCTGTGACAGATCTGGTGCAGGCGCACGATGGGGCCGCGGGCGCCGCCCTTCAGCCGGGGCACGAGGTGGTGGCGGCTGGACTTGGCGCCCGGGGGGATCGGGCGGCGGCACAGGACGCAGGTGCTCCCGGGTTCCGGCGGTGATGCACCGGCCGCCTCGTCGGCCCGGCGGGCGAGGCGCTTCTCGTGACGCTTGGACACGGGCGGGATGTGGTGCCGCGGGTCGCTGGGCGGGATGGGCCGGGCAGGAATCGAACCCGCAACCAAGCCGTTATGAGCGGCCCGCTCTGACCGTTGAGCTACCGGCCCATCGCGCTCCATCTAGCGCGCGGTCGCGGGGCGAGGAAGGTGTGGCTCGTCGTAGCCGGCCAGGACCGCCCGCGAGCGCGCGTTGCCGCCGGTCTCGTTCTGCTGTTATGGCGGGCTGTGCTCGCCGCACTCGCGCGGCCCAGGCCCATCCGGAAGGTCCCGATGAACCCGACGCTGATCCCCACCGGCAAGGCTCCACCACACGACGTCAACGTGGTCGTGGAGATCCCACAGGGGAGCCAGGTGAAGTACGAGCTGGACAAGGACAGCGGCGCCGTGGTGGTGGACCGCTTCCTGTTCACGCCGATGGCGTACCCGGCCGCTTACGGCTTCATCCCCGGCACGTTGGCCGACGACGGCGACCCGACCGACGCGCTGGTGCTGCTGCCCGCGCCCGTGGTGCCGGGGTGCGTGATCCGCTGCCGGCCGATCGGCGTGCTGCTGATGGAGGACGAGGCGGGCGCCGACGAGAAGCTGGTATGCGTGCCGCACGACAAGATCCACACCATGTATTCCGACGTGCGGTCCTGCGACGACCTGCCCGCCATCACGCGGCAGGTGATCCAGCACTTCTTCACGCGCTACAAGGACCTCGAGCCCGGCAAGTGGGTGAAGGTGACGGGCTGGGGCACGGCGGAGCAGGCGGCCGAGCTGATCAGCCAGGGCATCGCGGCCGCCAGCAGGACCGCGCACCCGGGCGACTGAGCCCGGGAGCTGGGCCGCGCCGGGGGAGGCGCGGGTCCGGTCAGGCCGGCAGCCAGGGCGGCGGGCGCAGGCCCAGCCGGGCCGGCACCGGCCATTCCTCGCGCACCCGCCGAAAGGCCACGAAGCCCGCGGCCAAGTAGTTGGGCAGCGCGCGGGGATGGTCGGCGGTGCAGGTGTTCACCGTCAGGCCAGCGCAACCCTCGGCCCAGCACAGGTCGATCGCGTGGCGCAGGAAGGCCGCGCCCACGCCGCGCCCCACTGCGTGCGGCAGCAGTCCGAAGTAGGACAGGTTGATGGTGCCGTTGGCGCGCCGTTCCAGCTCGAAGAAGCCGCCCGGCTCGCCGCCGCGGTACAGCACGTGTACGGACACGCCGGGGCCGGCCAGGAGCGCCCCCAGCTGGGCGTCCGGCACAGTGCGGCGGAACCACCAGAGGTACTCGCCGCCAACCGTGTCGTAGAGGAAGCGGTAGAACGGCACGGTGGGGCGCGCCAGCCGCTCCACCCGCGCGTCCGCCGGCAGGACGGGCGCGGGGCCATCGGGACGGCGGTCCATGCGCAGGAAGGTCACCTCGACGGCGACCGGGTTGACCAGCTCCGTTGCGCGGACCGCCGACATGGCCGCTCAGTTGTCCAAGAAGGAGCGCAGCTTGCGGCTGCGCGACGGGTGCTTGAGCTTGCGCAGCGCCTTGGCCTCGATCTGGCGGATGCGCTCGCGGGTGACGTTGAACTGCTGCCCGACCTCCTCCAGCGTGTGGTCGGTGTTCATGCCGATGCCGAAGCGCATGCGCAGCACGCGCTCCTCGCGCGGGGTGAGCGAGGACAGCACCCGCGTGGTGGCCTCGCGCAGGTTGGTTTGGATCGCGGCGTCGAGCGGGATGATGGCCTGCTTGTCCTCGATGAAGTCGCCGAGGTGGCTGTCCTCCTCGTCGCCGATCGGGGTCTCCAGCGAGATCGGCTCCTTGGCGATCTTGAGGACCTTGCGGACCTTCTCCAGCGGCATGCCGAGCTTCTCGGCCAGTTCTTCGGGCTGCGGCTCGCGGCCGATCTCATGCAGCATCTGGCGCGAGGTGCGGACCAGCTTGTTGATCGTCTCGATCATGTGCACCGGGATGCGGATGGTGCGCGCCTGGTCGGCGATCGAGCGGGTGATCGCCTGGC
>CAXTEL010000041.1:0-26054 GCA_964243365.1 uncultured Roseomonas sp.
CGACCTCGCCGCCGCGCGCGAGGCGCTCGGCCAGCAGGGCGGCGAGCGTGACGCCCTGCGCGGCGAGCGCGACCGCCTCGCCGCCCGACTGGCCGATGCCGAGCTGGCCGGGCGCGGCGGCGCCGAGCGCGTGACGGCCCTGGAAGGGCGCGTGGCCGAGGCGCTGGCCCGCGCCGAGGCGGCGGGAGGAGAAACGGCGGGGGCGATGCGCGACCGGGCCGCGGGCGCCCGCGCGCTGGCAGCCGAGCAGGCGGCCCGCGCCGGCGCCGAGCGCGCCCTGGCCCAGTCCCGCGCCGAGGCGGAGGCGGCGGCCGGCGAGCTGTCCCGCCTCGCCGAGCAGGTGCGCGCCCTGGCCGCGCTGCGCGACCGGCTGGAGCGCGAAACGGCGCAGGCGGTGGCCCGCGCGGGCGAGGAGGAGCGCCGTCGCGGCACGGCCGAGGACCGGGCCGCCGAGACCGCCCGGCAGGCGGCGGGCGCCGAAGCGCGGGCGGGCGAGTACGGCCGGCTGTCCGAGAGCGCCCGCGCCCAGGCCGCGCTGTTGTCGCAGCAACTCGACGGCTTGCGCGCCGAGTTGCGCCGCGTGGCCGCCGCGCTGGACGCGCGCGACACCGCCGAGCGCGACAAGGACGCCCAGATCGCCTCCCTCGGCACCCGGCTGAACGCGGCGCTGGCGGCGCGGGTGGAGGAGCTGCAGCGCTACCGTTCCGACTTCTTCGGGCGGCTGCGCGAGGTGCTGGGCGACCGGCCGGACGTGCGCATCGTCGGCGACCGCTTCGTGTTCCAGTCCGAGGTGCTGTTTCCCGTCGGCGGCGCCGAGCTGTCCGAGCGCGGGGTGGGCGAGATACGGGCGCTGGCCCGCGTGCTGCGCGACATCGCCGCGCGCATCCCCGGGGAGGTGAACTGGCTGCTGCGGGTGGACGGCCACGCCGACCGCACCCCGGTGCGCGGGGGAGCGCGCTACGCGTCCAACTGGGAGCTGTCCTCGGCCCGCGCCATCGCAGTGTCGCAGCTGCTGATCGGCGAGGGGCTGCCGGCCAACCGCGTCGCCGCGGCGGCCTTCGGCGACAACCAGCCGCTGGACGACCGCGACACCCCGGAAGCCTTCGCGCGGAACCGGCGGATCGAGCTGCGGCTGACCGACCGCTAAAGCGGCGGCCGCTTTACTTCCTTACTATCTTACTTGCTAGGGATCGCGGCCGGGGTGATATAGGAAGAATTTCTTATCATTTCCGGGGCGTTGGGGTCAAGCACGGCGCCGGCGACGGCATTTCGCCGCGCCGATGCCACCCGCGAGGGCCGGTGCTATTCCGCCGCCGGGTGCCATCGCGCCGCGCGATGCCATTCCCCGCCGGAACGCCATTCTCCCGCGCGGTGCCACGCCGCGGCGGAATGCCGTCGCGTCGCTCCGCGGCATCGTGCGCCGGGATGCCGCGCCTCGCATCGGTGCGCCGTCCCGAACCGAACGCGGAACGGCGACCGGGCACCATCCGGGTGCTCGGACGGCGTTCGTTCCCGCCATCCCGGCAGGAGAATGGCGGCCGATGCCCGCCGGGGTCGCGGGACGCCGTCGCGCGCCGGGTCGTCGCGGCGGAACGGAACGCGGACCTCAGAGGAGCCGCGCCTCGAAGGGCGGCAGCAGGTCCGGCGCCTCGAACTCCAGCACCCACAGGTCCGGGTCGCGCGCCACCTGGCGGGCCACGTAGGCGTCCGCCTCGGCTTCCGTCACCGCCGCCGCGCCGGTGCCGCGCATCCAGGCCGGGCGGCCTTGCGCGTCGCGCGCCTGCGACAGCACCGTCTGCCCGTCGCGCCCACGCAGCACGCACAAGATGCCGCCGCCGTCGGGGTCGCCGCGGCGCAGCACCGCGCCCGGCCGGCCGGCGTTGTCGGCCAAGCGCAGCGCCATCTGCGTCCAGAGCCGGGATTTGACGCGCGGTTCGTCCATGGCGGGGGAGTTGGGCCGGGGCGCGGGGGGGCGCAAGCCGCGCGCGGCGCCGGGCCGGCCGGCTCAGCCCGGCGGGGCGCGCGCGCAGGAGCCGTCCTCCCCGGCGCGGCGGAACAGCCGCATGCGGCCGGCGGCGGCGTCGGGCACCGGGGCGTAGCCGTCGCGCAGCCGGTCCTGCAGCTCGGCCCACAGCGCCTGCCGGTCGTCGGCGGGCCAGCCCCAGACGAGCACGTAGTCCACCCGCAGCCCGGTCCGCGCCTCGAAGCGGGGGATGTCCAGCACGCGCGCCTCGGGGTCGGCCTGCTCGGGCCGCCAGTGGAACAGCAGCTCGGCCGGATCGACGCCCGGGCGGAAGGCCAGCGGGTAGACGGCGAGGCGGGCGAGGAAGTTGAACAGCACCACGCGGTCGCCGCGCAGCTCCAGCCGGCTGGCGCCCTGGAAGAACGGGCTGTAGCCGATCCGGCGCGCGCTGCCGTCGTCGTGCACCGGCCCCATCTCGAACACCACCGGCAGCACGGTGCAGTGCTCGCCGACCAGCGCGTCGGCCCGCATCAGGTCGTCCATCTCCGGCCGCACCAGCGCGGCCTGGACGTAGACGGCCAGAGCCAGCAGCGCGACCGACACGGCGGCGGCCACGGCGGTGGCGGCCACCCGCAGCGCCGCCGGCACCGGCGCGGCGCCCAGCGCCAGCACCAAGCCCAGGTAGGGGAACAGCTCCGCCCGCCGGGCGTGCGTCCAGCCGCCCCCCGACGTGTCGGGGATCGCCAGGGCGACGAGCAGGAGAACCGGCGGCAGCGACCACGCGACCGCGGCGCGCAGCCGCGCCTCGGGCGGCATCGTCGCCCAGCGCCGCCGCAGCAGCACCAGCGCGACGCACGCCAGCAGCACCGCCGTCAGCGCCAGCAGGCAGCCCAGGATCCAGGTGTCGCGGCCGTTCACCCCGAGCTGGCGCAGGGTGGCGATGCGCGCGAGACGCACCAGCAGGCCGCCGCCGTGCTCCGTCGCCGAGCCCGCGCGCCCCGCCAGGAAGACCCCGAACAGCGCCAGCGCCGGGGCGCAGGCCAGCAGGGCGGGGACTTGGCGGCGCAGCACCGCCGCCGGCCGCTCGCCGCGCCGGAGCCGGAAGGCGGTGTCCGCGGCGAGCATCGCGGCCAGCGCCGCCAGCGACATCACCAAGCCGGCGGCGTGGCAGGCCAGGACCAGCAGCAGCGCTCCCCCGAGCAGCGCGGCGCGCGGGAGAGAGGGGCGGCGGCGCAGCGTCAGTCCAGCGGCGACCACCAGGAGAAAGCCCGAGATCGACAGCACGAAGTTGTACAGGCCGAAGAAGAACATCTGCGTGAGGCCCATGGGCACCAGCAGCACGGCGAGCCAGCGCGCGTCGCGCGAGACCTGCGACAAGGCCAGCCAGCCGCACAACGGCAGCGCCGTCACGCACAGCGCCTGCAACAGGGATTCGGCGATCTCCGGCCCGGCGAGCGGCAGCAGGGCGCCCAGGATCAGCCCGCCCAGGAGGTTGGGCGAGAGCGTCGGGTTGCGCTCGAACACCCGGCGCTGCAGCCAGGACCCGGCCTCGTCGATGCGGATCGGGATCGCGGCCATGCTCACGTGCGCCGGCCCGTCGTTCAGCAGGAAAGGCCCCGCCATCGCCAGCGCCATCATCTCCAGCAGCAGGAGGGACGGAAGCGCCGCCGCCGATAGGGTTCGCCCGTCGGTGCGGCGCTGAAGCACCGGACGCCACACTGCCATGGTTTCGCTTTTCCACGGGTTCATCCCACGCGGCGCGCCATAGCACTATTGTTAAGACATTCGTAACCCTTCGCCGGGCGGGCGGCGCTACTCCTCCGGCCGCGGGCTCACCGCCGAGGCCGCGACCTGCCCCGACAATCCCGAGCCTTCCCCGATCCGCACCGTGCCGTCGCGCTGCGGCACCGCCAGCGGCGCCACCTGCACCCGGGCCTCGCCGGCCAAGCCGATGGCGCGCGCCGCGCCGGGGCTGAGGTCGAGCAGGCGGTCGCTGCCGCGCGCGGCGACGTCCTGCACCTGCACCATGGCGACGCGGCCGTTGCTGAGATTGATCACCCGCAGCGTGGCGCCCAGCGGCAGGACGCTGCTGGCGGCGACGGCGGCGGCGGGGTCGTAGCGCTGGCCGCCGGCCTGGCGCCAGCCGGCCGGGCGGTCGGGCATGATCCCGGCCGTGCCCTGCCGCAGCCGGCCGGAATGGTCGTCGCCGGGGGGGCCGGGGATGCGGGCACCGGGGCGGGTCAGCGTCACCACCGAGCCGGCCCTGCCGTCCGCCTCGGGGGAGGCTGCGCGGGCGGGGGCGGCCAGCGCCGCCGCCGCCAGGGCCAGCCCGAGGATGTGTCCGCACCACGTCCGCATCGTCGCGCCTCCCGCAGGAGGATCATACCAGATCGCGAGCCAGAACGCCCGCGGGAACAACGGGAGCAATGGGACGGGAGCCGGTTCGACGCGCCGCGCGGGATGGGGCAGTCGGCCGGACGCTTCCTCCGGCCCACTCCTGCCAGTTCGCAGAGTCGAGTAACCAGAAATTAGCAAGATCTCTGCTTATTTTTCCCGAAACGATTTTGTGGACGGGACGGGGTCGAGATGGCGGACGGCGTAACGGACACGATGATCCTGGGTACCGATGGTAACGACGTGATCCGCGTCGAACGGACGGTGACGTTCACCTGGTTCCGGACGGCGACGACGCCTACTACAGCGTCCGGACCGACCAAGTGTGGGTGGACTGGGAGGGCCCGGTGGAAGTCGAATACCGATCCTCGCGCCCCAGCACCGCGACGGGTTCGATGACCTTCCACGGCGTATCCTCCAGCGAGCCGTTCGAGGCGCGGCTGCTCCAGGAAGAGTATTCGGAGGGGATGCCCGGCGGGACACTCGAGTTCAGCTTCAGCAGCGGCAACCGGATGGAGTTCGACTATTACGGCTGGTCCAGCCCGTGGTCCTGGGACCCGCTGGCCGAGGCGTTCACCTCGGGCGGCGTTTTCGCCAGCGGCGGCAGCTGGTGGCAGTTCTCGATCAATCCGGGCGGGGCGCACTACGGCGCCGGTCACGCGTGGCAGACCTACGACGAGTCCGAGCGCGGACACTGGGCGTTGGTGTCCGATCCGCGCGACGTGACGGTGTACGCCGGGGCGGGCGACGACGTGATCCACGGCGGCCCGGGCGACCAAGTGCTCGACGGCGGCGACGGCGACGACGCCGTCCGGCTCGGGCAGGGCGACGGGCTGGCCTTCGGGCAGGACGGGGATGACGCGCTGCACGGGGGCGTGGGGACGCAAATGCTGAATGGCGGGGCGGGCGACGACCTTCTGGTGGGCGGGCGGGGGGCGCAGACGCTGCGCGGTGGCACGGGGCGCGACGAGCTGCGCGGCGGCGACGGCAGCCAGATCCTGCTCGGCGGCGGCGGCGGCGACGTGCTGCGGGGCGGCAGCGGCACACAGGTGCTGGATGGTGGCGACGACCGCGACGTCCTCGTCGGCGGCCAGGGCGCGCAGGTGCTGCGCGGGGGCGGCGGCGCCGACGAGTTGCGCGGCGGGGTGGGCGACCAGACCCTGCTCGGCGGCGTCGGCGACGACGTGCTTTGGGCCGGCGACGGCACGCAATTGCTGCGCGGCGAGGCCGGCCGGGACGTGCTGCACGCCGGCGGCGGCGGGACCGTGACGCTGTTCGGCGGCGCCGGGCGCGACGCCTTCGTGTTCCACGACGCGTTCGTCGGTGGCGGCGCGGCCCTGGTGGCCGACTTCCGGCCGGGGCAGGATATCGTTCTGCTCGACAGCGGCGTGGTGGCGGGCGACCTGGGCGCTTATCTGCGGTCGAACGAGGCGGGCGACGCGGTGCTCGTCGGCGACAACGGTGCGACGCTGACGCTGGCGGCAATCTTCGAGGCAAGGGCCAGGGCGCACGTGGACGACTGGTTCGTGCTGGCGGCCTGATGAGGGGGCCCGGGCGATCACATGGGCGGTTCCAGCGCGCGGGATGCCGGCGGGTCGCGCCGCGGGGCGCGCTCGCGCGCCGGCCTTGCCGGCCGCACGGGGCCGCGCCAAGAACCGCCGCGAAGGATCGGCTGCGGGAGATCGTGTGCGATGGCGGTGGACGAGCGGCGGTTGAGCGAGGGCCAGCGGGCCTACGAGGCGCGCCGCGCGGCCAAGGCGGGCATGAGCCTGGAAAGGTGGCTGCACTCGCGCGAGCGGGAACGGGCCGACGCCGCCAAGGCCGCGGCCCCGGTCGAGCCGCCCAGGGCGCCGGGCCGGGCGCGCGCCTTCCTGGGGCGGCTGATGGAGCGGGCGCAGCGGCCGCTGAAGTAGCGGCGGCGACAGTCGGCGCGGCGCGGCTGGTCGCGGCGCACGCGGACTGGTCGGCCGACCCGCGAAAGCGCTGGGCCACGGTGGCGGTGCGGGAAGCCGGGGGCTGGCGGGCCGGGGCGCCGCGGCCGGTGGGCGACCCGGCGGGCTTCGCGGCCGGGCTGGTGGCGGACGGCGCCCCCGCCGCGCTGGGGCTGGACCTGCCGCTCGGCCTGCCGCGCGCCTGGGTGGCGGCGGCGCACCCGGCGGGGGACGGCTTCCCGGGGTTCCTGCGCGCGGCGGGCGGCGCGGCGGACCCGTTCTGGCGGGTGGCGGCGGGGCTCGACGCGGTGTCGGCGGCGGCGCCCTTCTACCCCGCCCGGCCGGTTCGCGGCATGACGCGGGCCGCCCACGCCGCGGCGCTGGGGCTGTGGGGCGCGGACGCGCTGTGCCGGCTGTGCGACCGCGCCACCGCCGAGCGCCCGGCGGGGGCGCCGTTGTTCTGGACCCTGGGCGCCAACCAGACCGGCAAGGCGGCCATCGCCGCTTGGCGCGACTGGCTGGCGCCGGCGCTGCGCGCGGGGGCGCCTTGCGCGCTGTGGCCGTTCGAGGGCGGGCTGCACGCGCTGCTCGCGCCCGGGCGGGTGGTGCTGGCGGAAGTGTACCCGGCCGAAGCGATGCGCCACGCCGGGGTGCGGCTGGTCGGGTCCAAGCGGCGCCGCGACGCCCGGCAGGGCGCCCTGCCAGCCCTGCGCCAAGCGATGGCGCGGCTGCGCGTGCTGCCGGAGCCGGGGCTGGAAGCGGCGCTGCGGGACGGCTTCGGGGCGGACGCGACCGGCGAGGACCGGCTCGACAGCCTGCTGGGGCTGCTCGGGCTGATCGGCGTGCTGGACGGGGTGCGGCCGGACTTCGTGCCGGCGGACCCCTGGGTGCGGCGCTGGGAAGGCTGGGTGCTGGGGCAGACGGCGCTGCCGCGCGCCTGATCCGGACCCGTCGCCGGGTCCGGCACGCCCCCTGGTTTCCGCCGGTCGGGCGTGGGGCCAGGGACGCCGCCCCCGAAACCCCGCCGCGGACCCGTGAGGGCCCCCGCACCTCCGCCGGGGCACCTTTCCCACGGATGGGAGGTCGAGGAACCTCGGGGTTCTCGCGGGGTGTCCGGAAGGGCGGCGTCCTCCTGGTCCTGCATCGGACCAGCGAGGACCGGGAGCGGAGGCGTCAGGCCGCGATGACGGGGTCGGCGGGCGCGTACAGGCCGGCCGCCGTCGCAGCCCGCCGGGCCAAGGCGATGGCGAAGTCCAGGGCGGGGGTTTCGACGCCGAGCCGGCGGGCGATGGCGAGGGGGGCGTCGAACAGGGCCGCGACCTCCATCGGCCGGCCCAGCTCCAGGTCCTGCAGGATGGAGGGCTTGTGCGCGGAGTTGATGCCGCGGGCGATGCGCTCGGCGGGGTCGACACCGAGGTCGAGGCCCAGGGCGGCGGCGATGACCGCGGTCTCGGCGCCAATGCGCTCGGCGGCCAGGCGCACCGCGGGGTCGGCGTAGGTGTCGCGCATGCTGCTGCGCGACAGGATGGCGAGCGGGCCGGAAGTGAGGTTGCCCATCAGCTTGGCCCACACCTCGCGGCGGATGTCGGGCACCACCGTCGCGTCCAGGCCGCCCTGCCGCAGGTGGGCGGCGATGGCTTCCGCGCGCGGGCTGGAACCGCCGTCGGGCTCGCCCAGGATGACGCGGTTGGCCGGGTTCTCGACGTGCACCACGCCCGGCTCGACCACGGTGCAGGAGGAGTAGACCACGCCGCCGATCGTGCGGGCCACGCCGACCGCGCGGCGCACGGCATCGCCGGGGTCCACGGCGGGCAGGCGGCTGCCCTCGAGCGGGCCGCCGGCACCGTCGAAGTACCACCAGGGGATGCCGTTCATCACGAAGGCGACGGCCGTGTCGGGGCCGAGCAGCGGGGCGACGGCGGCGGCCACGCCCGGCAGCGCCGGGGCCTTGGTGGTGACGATCACCGCGTCCTGCGGGCCCAGCGCGGCGGGGTCGTCGGAAGCGGCGGGGCGGCATTCCAGGGTGCCGTCGGGGGCCTGGACGCGCAGGCCGCGGGCGCGGATGGCGTCGAGCTGGGCGCCGCGGGCGACCACGGACACGGCGGCGCCGCCGCGGGCCAGCCGGGCGGCGAGGTGGCCGCCGATGGCGCCGGCCCCGAACACGCAGATCCTCATCGCCGGAACTCCTCCATGTGCCGCAGCAGCGCCGCGCCCGCGCCCGCCAGCCGCGCGGCGATCTGCCCGCCCAGCTCGGCCGAGCAGCCGCGCGGGTCGGGCGCCGCCACGCCGCCGGGGGCGATCTCCTCGATCACGGTGGGCATGGCAATCTCCGTGCCGTCGGGCAGGGCGACGGTGCCGAAGCCGGTGACGGGCAGGCCGAGCAGCGTGCCGGCGGGGGCGCGCGGGGCGAGCAGGTCGGGGCGGCAGGCTTCGGGGAACAGGTGCAGGGCCACGGACAGCACGGGGTCGCCGCCGTGGCCGGCGGCGCGGGGATCGGCGCCGAGCGCGGGCAGCAGCGCGGTGGCCGCCCGCCACAGGTGCAGCGTCGGGACCACCCGGCCGGTGCGCTCGCGCAGGCGGCGGGTGGCGGCCTCGATGGCCGGCGCCGAACCGCCGTGGCCGTTCAGCAGCGCGACGCGGCCGACGCCGTGGCGGTGCAGGGCGCCGAGCAGGTCGTCGAGGGCGGCTTCCAGCGCGGCGGGGCCGAGCGACAGGGCGCCGGGGACGGCGGCGAAGACGTCGGCGCCGCCGTAAGGCAGCACGGGGGCCACCAAGGCGTCGCCGGCGGCGTCGGCGACACGCAGGGCGATGGCCTCGGCGAGCAGGAAGTCGCCCATCGGGGCGGCGGGGCCGTGCGTTTCGGTGCTGCCCATCGGCAGCAGCACGGCGTGACCGGCGGCGATGCGGGCCGCGACCTCGGGCGCCGGCAGCCGGGCCAGGCGGCGTTCCGGCGCGGCGGGCGGCGGGGTGGCGGGCTGGCCTGGCAAGGGGCGGTTCTCCGGGCCGGGCCGGGGTGGCGGGCTGGGTTGGCGGGCGCGGTCGGCGGACCGGGCCGTGGGGATCGGGCCGGCGGGCGTGCCGGGGAGGTGGCGGGCGCGCGGCGCGGTTCCGTCGCCACGATGTTGCGTCGCGGCATGAAATACCACGGCTTTCCGGGGCGCGGCGCTGCTTGCGGGGCGGGTACGCGGTCCATAGGGTGGGCCGGCTCGGGGCGGGCGGGAGCTGTGGCGCCACCGCCCGGGCGAGGAAAGAGCCCGGTCCGCCGGGGTGCGTTGCGCGGGCCGGCGGCAGCGCGCGGTCGAGGCCGGAGAGGAAGCGAATGAAGGTCAACGCCAGGGACGTCGTCGCGGGGGGGCTGCTCGTGCTCTTCGCCGCGGTGGCGCTGTGGTTGAACGGCGACCACGCGCTGGGCACGGCGCGGCGGATGGGCCCGGGCTACATGCCGATGCTGGTGCTATGGTTGCTGCTGGGGCTGGGCGCGGTGGTGGTGGCACTGGCGTTGCGCGGCGGCCCCGACCCGCTGGCGCGCTGGACCACGCTGGAGGTGGCCACAGCGATGGGCGGCGCGATGGTGGCCGTGGTGGTGACCGCGGTGCTGGGGGAGATGGGGGTCGGCCAGGGCACTTGGCGGCAGCTCGGGGGCGGGTTGCTGGCCGGGCTGCTGGTGCTCTCGATCGCCCCGGGCTGGCGGCCGCTGGGGCTGGTGCACGCGGCGTTCGCGATCTTCGCCCTCGCCCTGGAGCCGCTGGGGCTGATCGCGGCGCTGACGCTGTGCATCGTGCTATCGGCGCTGGCGGACCGCGACCACACGCCGCTGGGGGTGCTGGGCATGGTGGTGTTCCTGTGCGTGCTGAGCTGGGCGGTGTTCGTGTGGCAGCTCGACATACGCGTGCCGCTGTGGCCGACGGTGATCTGAGGCGGACATGGACCTCCTGGCCAACCTGGGGCACGGCTTCGCGGTCGCGCTGTCCTTCGAGAACCTCAGCTTCGCACTGCTGGGTGCGCTGATCGGCACCGCCATCGGCGTGTTGCCGGGCATCGGGCCGGTGGCGACCATCTCGCTGCTGCTGCCGATCACCTTCGGGCAGCCCGCCACTACCGCCATTATCATGCTCGCCGGCATCTACTACGGCGCCCAGTACGGCGGCTCGACCACGGCGATCCTGCTCAACCTGCCCGGCGAGGTGTCGTCGGTGGTGACCACGTTGGAAGGCTACCAGATGGCCCGCAAGGGCCGGGCGGGGGCGGCGCTGACGGTGGCGGCCTGCGGGTCGTTCTTCGGCGGCTCGGTGGCCACGCTGCTGGTGGCGGCCTCCGGCCCGGCGCTGACGCAGGTGGCGCTGAGCTTCGGGCCGGCGGACTACTTCTCGCTGATGCTGCTGGGGCTGATCATCTCGGCCGTGCTCGCCCAGGGGTCGGTGACCAAGTCGATCGGCATGGTGGTGCTGGGCGTGGCGCTGGGGCTGGTGGGCACCGACGTGCAGACCGGCCAGCAGCGCTTCACCTTCGGCATCCCCGAGCTGTCCGACGGCCTGGGCTTCGTGTCGATCGCCATGGGGCTGTTCGGGGTGGCGGAGATCATCCTCAACCTTGAGCGGCCCGAGGCGCGGTCGGTGCTGGGGGCCAAGGTGGGGTCGCTGATGCTGACGCGCGACGAGTTCCGCCGCTCGGTGCCGTCGGTGCTGCGCGGCACCGCGGTGGGCTCGGTGCTGGGGATACTGCCCGGCGGCGGGGCGGCGCTGGCGGCGTTCGGGTCGTACATGATGGAGCGCAAGATGTCGCGCCACGGCCACGAGTTCGGCACCGGCGCCATCGAGGGCGTGGCCGGGCCGGAGGCGGCCAACAACGCCGCCGCGCAGACCTCGTTCATCCCGCTGCTGACGCTGGGCATCCCGGCCAACGCCGTGATGGCGCTGATGGTGGGGGCGCTGATCATCCAGGGCATCCAGCCCGGTCCGCGCATGGTGGAAGCGCAGCCCGACCTGTTCTGGGGGCTGATCTGCTCGATGTGGATCGGCAACGTGATGCTGCTGGTGATCAACCTCCCCCTGATCGGGATGTGGGTGAAGCTGCTGTCGGTGCCCTACAAGTACCTGTACCCGTCGATCCTGATCTTCTGCGCCATCGGCGTGTTCTCGCTGAACAACTCGGTGTTCGACATCTACCAGACGCTGATCTTCGGGGTGCTGGGCTACCTGTTCTCCAAGCTGGCGCTGCCGGCGGCACCGCTGCTGATCGGCTTCGTGCTGGGGCCGATGATGGAGGAGCACCTGCGCCGCGCCATGCTGCTCAGCCGCGGCGACCCGGTGGTGTTCGTGGAGCGGCCGATCTCGGCGGTGCTGCTGGCGATCGGGGCGCTGGCGCTGGGGGCGATGCTGCTGCCGGGGCTGCGCAAGAGCAAGGACAAGGCGCTGGCGGAGTAGGACGGCCGGCGGACGGGCCTGGTCGGACACGGGCGGCTCCGGTCCTCGCTGGTCCGTGCGTGGGAGCCAGGGGCTCCGCTCCTGGACCTCGCCGGGGTCCGCCGCAGTGCGTCGGACGGGAAGCCTCCGGACCCCCGCCGTGGGTTTGTCCGCACGGAAATTTCTTTCACCGATGGAAGGTCCGAGAAATTCAGTTTCCTGGCGGGGTGTCCGGAGGGGCGGAGCCACTCTGGTCCCGCGCTGGAGCCGGCGGGAACCGGATCAGGGCGCGTCGAGGAAGCGGCCGATCCAGCGGCCGACGCGGGCGCGGTCGTCGGGCAGGTCGTGGGAAGCGATGGCGGGGTCGGTCAGGGGGCCGTAATGGTTGCGGCCCGCCTCGAGCAGCGCCCTGGCGAAGTCGGGCTCGAACTCCGGGTGGAACTGGAACGAGACGGCGTCGCCGTAGTCCAGCGCGGCGTGGGGGGTGAAGGCGCTGGCGGCGATCACGCGGGCGCCGGGCGGGGGCGTCACCACTTGGTCCTGGTGCGAGGCGGGGGCGTGGACGCGCGCCGCGTCGTCCATCCAGGGGGCGCGCTCGCGCACGTCGTAGCGGTGCAGGCCGACGCCCCAGCCCTTCGGCGAGCGGAGCACGGCGCCGCCGAAGGCTTGCGCTATCGCCTGGTGGCCGAAGCAGATGCCGACGAGCTTGGCGCGTCCCCTCGCCCGCCGCAGGAAGCCGATCAGCTCGGCGATCCAGGGCAGGTCGTCGTGCACGCCGGCCGGCGATCCGGTCAGCACGTAGGCGTCGCAGGCCCGGGCGTCGGTGGGCAGCGCGCCGGCCGCCGCGTCGAAGGTGACGGTGTCGCGGCCGGGGCCGAGCAGCCGCCGGGTCATCTCGCCGTAGGTGCCGTACCGGGGGCGGAGCGCTGCGGGCGGGGCGCCGCATTCCAGGATGCCGACCCTCATGCCCGGAGCGGCGCCGCCGCGGTCGCCTTCGCGGCGAGCGTCGGCCCGCGTCGGCGGCGCGCCGGCTCGGACGCTGCCTGCCGACCCGGGGCGGTCCTGGCGGCGCCGCCCGCCGCGCGAAGGATTGCTCAGCTCCCGGCCACCAGCTTGTCCTGCGTCCGCGTGTCGAAATCACCCGCGTCGTGGCGCTCGTGCAGCTGGCCCGCGGGCTCGCCGGTGATGCGGTTGACCATCCGCCCGCGCCGGGCCGCCGGGCGCGCGGCGATCGCCTCGGCCCAGCGCTGCACGTTCCCGTACTCCTGCACCTGCAGGAACTCGGCCGCCTCGTACAGCCAGCCCTTGGCCAGGCCGCCGTACCAGGGCCAGACCGCCATGTCGGCGATCGTGTAGTCACCGCCGGCGAGGTACTCGCTTTCCGCCAAGCGGCGGTCGAGCACGTCGAGCTGACGTTTCGCTTCCATGGCGAACCGGTCGATCGCGTACTCGATCTTGGCCGGCGCGTAGGCGTAGAAGTGGCCGAAGCCGCCGCCGAGGTAGGGCGCGCTGCCCATCTGCCAGAACAGCCACGACAGGCACTCGGCGCGCGCCGCGGCCCCGGTCGGCAGGAAGGCCCCGAACTTCTCCGCGAGGTGCACCAGGATCGCGCCGGACTCGAAGACCCGGATCGGCGCCGGGCCGCTGCGGTCCACCAGGGCCGGTATCTTGGAGTTGGGGTTGATCCCCCCGAAGCCGCTGCCGAACTGGTCGCCGTCGCCGATCCTGATCAGCCAAGCGTCGTACTCGGCGCCGCGATGGCCCAGCGCCAGCAGCTCCTCCAGCATCACCGTGACCTTCACCCCGTTCGGGGTCGCCAGGGAGTAGAGCTGCAGGGGATGGCGGCCCACCGGGAGATCCTTCTCGTGCGTGGGTCCCGAGACGGGGCGGTTGATGCTGGCGAACCGGCCGCCGTTCGCCTTGTTCCAGGTCCAAACCTTGGGCGGCGTGTATTCGGACGAACTGCTCATCTCGGAGGCTCCAGGGTAGGGCGATCGCGCGCGATCGCGCCGCGCGACCGGTCGAGCCTACACGATGGGAACGCGTCACGCCGCCGTGCGCGCGCCGCGGGCTGCGCCGGGACGGCGCGGCGCCGCTTTCCGGGCCGGGGTGGCGACGCAGCGTCCCCGACGCGCCTTCCCATTTGCTCACGGCTCCGCTAGTGCGGCCAGAGCCGCAAGGACCCTCCCCCGATGAGCGCTGCCGCCGCCCCCCTCGTGCCCGTGATCCTGTGCGGCGGCACGGGCACCCGCCTGTGGCCGCTGTCGCGCGAAGGCTACCCCAAGCAGTTCTGGCCGCTGGCCGGCGAGGGCACGATGCTGCAGGAAACCGCCTCGCGCGCGCAGGGGCCGGGCTTCGCCGCGCCGATCCTAGTGGCGGCCGAGGCGCACCGCTTCCTGGTGGCCGAGCAGTTGCGCGAGGGGGGCGTCGCGTCCCCGCGGATCGTGCTCGAGCCCGAGGCGCGCAACTCGGCGCCGGCGATCGCCGCCGCCGCGCTGCTGGCGGCCGAGGACGATCCCGGCGCGGTGCTGTGGGTGATGGCCGCGGATTCGCACATCACCGACCTGGGCGCGCTGCACGCGGCGGTGGCGGTGGCGGCGCGGGCGGCGGCGACGGGGCGGGTGGTGACGTTTGGGATGCGGCCCACCGGGCCGGAAACCGGCTTCGGCTACGTCGAGCAGGGCGAGCCGCTGCCGCACGCCGAGGGCGCCTACGCGGTGGCCGGCTTCCGCGAGAAGCCCGACCTGGAAACGGCGCGGGGCTTCGTGGCGGACGGGCGGCACCTGTGGAACTCGGGGATGTTCGTGGCCACAGCGGCGACTTGGCTGTCGGAGTTCGCCCGGCTGGCGCCCGAGGTGCTGGACGCGGCGCGCGACGCGGTGGCCACCGCCGAGCGGGACCTGGACTTCGTGCGGCTCGGCGCGGCGGCGTTCCGGCGCTCGCCCAACGTGAGCATCGACTACGCCGTGATGGAGAAGACCGATCTCGCGGCGGTGGTGCCGGCCTCACTGGGGTGGTCGGACGTGGGGTCGTGGGACGCGCTGTGGGCGATCTCGGAACGCGACGAGCGGGGCAACGCCACCGAGGGGCCGGTGGAGCTGGTGGACGCGGACGGCTGCTACGTGCGCTCCGAGGGGATGCTGACGGGGGTGGTGGGCCTGCGCGACGCGGTGGTGGTGGTGACCGAGGACGCGGTGCTGGCGATGCACCGCGACCGGGCGCAGGACGTCAAGAAGCTGGTGGAGAAGCTGCGGGCGCGCAACGTGCCCGAGGCCACGGCGCACCGGCGGGCCTACCGGCCATGGGGGCACTACGAGGGGCTGATCCGCGGCGACCGCTTCCAGGTGAAGAAGATCTCGGTGCGTCCGGGGGCGAAGCTTTCCTTGCAGAAGCACCACCACCGGGCCGAGCACTGGGTGGTGGTGCACGGCACCGCGATCGTGGAGCGCGACGCCGAGCGCATCCTGCTGCGGGAGAACGAGAGCGTGTACCTGCCGCTGGGCTGCGTGCACCGCATGGAGAACCCGGGGATGATCCCGCTCACCCTGATCGAGGTGCAGTCGGGGTCGTACCTCGGCGAGGACGACATCGTGCGGCTCGAGGACACCTACGGGCGGGTTTGAGGGCGGGCGCGGCGCGCGAGGGGGAGAAGGGAGGGAGGCCGTCGGGGGCAGGAATTTCCCCGAATCCCCCTTGTCCTTCCTCTCTTTGGCGAGGCGCGTCGCGGAGTGGCGCCTGACTGACGAGAATGGATGCGGGACCGAGGGAATGCCTTTCCCCGGCCTTCCCCGCTTCCCGGCCGCTTCCCCTCCCCCGCCCGAACGGCAACGATCCGACGATGGTTCTCGTCTCCATCCTGCTGGTACTGGTGACGCTGTCGGTGGCGCTGGCAGTCGCGGCGCGGCGCCTGGGCGTGCCGCACGCGGTGCTGCTGGTGCTGGGCGGCATGGCGCTGGCGCTGGTGCCGGGGCTGCCGCGGGTGGCGCTGGACCCGGAGCTGGCGCTGGCATTTTTCCTGCCGCCGCTGCTCCAGGCCAGCGCCTACCGCACGGACTGGCGGGCGTTCCGTTCCAACCTGCGGCCGATCCTGCTGCTGGCGGTGGGGGCCGTGCTGTTCACCGCCGGCTGCGTGGCGGTGGTGGCGCGGCTGCTGATCCCCGAGCTGCCCTGGGCGGCGGCGGTGGCGCTGGGGGCGATCCTGGCGCCGCCGGACGCGGTGGCGGCGGCGGCGGTGCTGGGGCGGCTGCGGATGCCGGGGCGGATCGTCACGGTGCTGGAAGGCGAGAGCCTGGTGAACGACGCTTCCGCCCTGGTGCTGTACCGCACCGCGCTGGGAGCGCTGGCGGCGGGGGGCGTAGCGGCGGGGCCGGTGGCGCTGGACCTGCTGGTGGTGGGGGCGGGAGGGCTGCTGATCGGCTGGCTGGCCGGCCGGGCGGCGGCGTGGCTGCTGCGCCGGGTGGAGGAGCCGGTGCTGTCGGTGGCGCTGAGCTTCGTGCTGGCCTTCGCGGTGTACGCCGGCGCCGAGGCGGTGCACGCTTCGGGCGTCATCGCCGTGGTCACGGCGGGCGGCGTGCTGGGGCGCGGGCAGCATCGGCTGCCGGACCCGCAGCTGCGGCTGGAAGGCCGCGTGGTGTGGGAGTTCGCCGAGTTCCTGCTCACCTCGCTGGTGTTCGTGCTGGTGGGATTGCAGCTCAACGACGTGCTGGGACGGCTGGGCGGGCGGGGCGCGGTCGAGCTGGCGGGGCTGGCGGCCGCGGTGTCGCTGACGCTGGTGGTGTCGCGGATCGCCTGGGTGTTCCCGGCCGTCTGGCTGCCGCGGCTGATCCCGGCGGTGGCGCGGGCCGACCCGCGGCCGGACAACCGGGCGGTGTTCGTGGTCAGCTGGGCGGGGATGCGCGGGGTGGTGTCGCTGGCCGCGGCGCTGGCGCTGCCGCTGGACGCCCCCGAGCGCGACCTGATGGTGTTCCTGACGTTCTGCGCGATCCTGGCGACGCTGGTGGTGCAGGGCACCACGCTGGAATGGGTGATCCGCCGGCTGGGCGTGGAGGAGCGCCGGCGGGGCGGCATGCCGGCGGCGGAAGCGCGGGCGCGGTTCCTGGTAGCGGAAGCGGCGCGGGCGGAGGTCGAGGGGCGGCTGGGCAGCGAGGTGGACGGCGCCATCGCGCGCGACCTGGCGGGCGAGTACCGGGACCTGGCTCGGGTGTTCGGCGCCGTGGCGCGCCAGGGGACGCGAAGCGGCGCAGTGGGAGCGGCGCGGGCGGAGCTGACGGGGCGGCTGGGAATACGCCTCGCCGCGCTGCGGGCGGGGCGCGAGCGGCTGCTGTCGCACCACGCGGAGGGCGAGCTGCCGGAAGCGGTGCTGGCCGGGCTGACGACGGAGATGGACCACGAGGAGTTGCGGCTGCGCCGGCTGCTGGCGGCCGGCGAGCGTGGCTGAAGGGGGGACGGTCGGGGGGAGGAGTCTCCGGGCGTCGCGGGCGTCGGGGCGTCGCGTCTCGCCCGGCCGCGCCCGATGCTCGGCGGGCGCGGGAAGCGGCCGGCTCGCCCGGTCACCTCCCGCGCCCGCGATCGCCGCGGCGGTCGGCCCGGCGATCGTGTCGGCTGGGGCGGAGCCGTCGCCTTCCCCGACGATCCGCCGCGCAGGGCGGGTCGCGAGCACAACTCCCGGGCTCCCCGGCCGATCCCCGGCGCGGCTCCCGTTCTTCCGGGCGGACGACGGCGCGCCGGCGCGGACCCGGGGGGCTCCGTCGCCCGACCGGGGCGCGGGCGGGCGCCGGTTGTGGGCGCGCCGACGCCGCCGGTCTCCTTGTGTTCCACGCGTCGTGCTGGCACATGCGGAGCATCCCGACAGTGAGTTGTTCGCGCATGAACGCACCGGAGGCGCGCCCACCGGAGATGGCCGCAGCCCCCGACGACACCCTGGAGGAGCTGCGGCGCCGCAACGCGGAGCTGGCCGAGGCGGTCGCCGCCCGCGACACCTTCATCGCCGTCGCCGCGCACGAGCTGCGCAACCCGATGACGCCGATGATCGGCCAGATCGACCTGCTGCTGGCGGGGTTGCGGACCGGCCGGTATTCCCCGGAGCTGATGGTGCAGCGGCTCGGGCGCATCCGGCGGGTGATGGATCACTACCTCAAGCGGGCCACGGCCCTGCTGGACGTGTCGCGGATCACCAGCGGCAATCTCTGGCTGGAGCCCACGCTCTTCGACCTGTGCGAACTGGTGCGGGAGGTCGTCGACACCTTCGCCGAGACCGCCAGCTACGCCGGCAGCCCGATCAGCGTCGAGGCTCCCGCGAGCCTGCCCGGCACCTGGGACCGACTGGCCATGGAGCAGATCATCGACAACCTCGTGTCCAACGCCGTCAAGTACGGCGGCCGCAAGCCGGTCCGCGTTCGCGCCGACGACCTCGGCGACCGCGTGCGCCTCCGGGTCGGCGATCAGGGCCCCGGCATCTCCGCAGACGACCGGGCGCGGATCTTCGGGCGCTTCGAGCGCGCGGTCGGGTTGAACGAGCAGCGCAGCGGCTTCGGCGTCGGCCTGTGGGTGGTCGGCCAGCTCGTGGAGGCCACCGGGGGCACGATCACCGTGGACGACGCGCCCGGCGGGGGCACGGTGTTCGCCGTGACCGTGCCGCGACACGCGCCGGCGGCCCGCACGTGAGCGGGGACGGCGACGACCGGAGTGCCGTGCTCGAACGGGTGCCGAGCGGCGTCGCCGGCCTCGACACCATCCTGGGCGGCGGCTTCCTAAAGGGCGGCCTGTACATCGTCCAGGGCCCGCCCGGCACCGGCAAGACCACGCTCGGCAACCAAGTCTGCTTCCACCGTGTCGCCTCGGGCGGGCGGGCGATCTACGTCACGCTGCTGGCCGAGTACCACGCCCGCATGATGCAGCACCTCGGCACCATGACATTCTTCGACGCTTCGAAGGTGCCGGACCGGATCAGCTACCTCAACGGGCTGCGGGTGCTGCACGACGGCGGGCTCAAGGCCCTGCTCACCCTGCTGCGGCGCGAGGTTACGGCGCGCGACGCTTCCGTGCTCGTGCTGGACGGCATCGTCTCCGCGCAGCAGGCGGCGAAGGACGAGCAGAACTACAACGAGTTCATCCGCGAGCTGCAGGCGGTCGCCATCGCCACGGAATGCACGGTGCTCATGCTCACCAGGGCCCGGGGCGTCGAGATCACGCCCGAGCACACCATGGTGGACGGCATCGTCGAGCTGACCGACGAGCTGGTGGGGTGGTCGTCCGAAACGTCGCTGCAAGTGGCCAAGTTCCGCGGCAGCGCCTTCCTGCGCGGCCGGCACGCCTTCAGGATCACCGGCGAGGGCGTCGTCGTGCACCCCCGAATCGAGGCACTGCTGGCGCGGCCCTCGCGCCCCGATCCCGGCATCGTCGGCCGCGTGTCGAGCGGCACCGACCGGCTCGACGTCATGCTCGGCGGCGGCCTGCCGGGATCCTCCACCACCATGGTCATGGGGCCTTCGGGCACCGGCAAGACCACGCTCGGGCTGCACTTCCTGGCCGGGTGCAGCGAAGCGGAGCCGGGGCTGCTGTTCGGCTTCTACGAGACGCCGGCCAGGCTCGACGCCAAGATCGCCGGGGTCTGCCAGCCGCTGCGCGGCCTGATCGACGGCGGCGCGGTGGAAGTGCTGTGGCAGCCGCCCACCGACGACCTGCTCGACGCCTACGGCGAGCGGCTGCTGGAGGCGGTGCATCGGCGCGGGATGCGGCGGCTGTTCATCGACGGCCTGGGCGCCCTGCAGCAGGCCGCCGGCGCCGAGCCGAACCGCATCGGCAAGTTCCTCACCGCGCTGATGAACGAGCTGCGGGTGCTCGGGGTCACCACGCTGTACACGCTGGAGGTCCCCGACATCATGGGGCCCACCATCCGCTCGCCCATCGGCGACCTGTCCAGCCTGGCCGAGAACTTGGTGCTGCTGCGCTTCGTGGAGCTGGGCTCGCGGCTGCACCGCTTGGTGTCGGTGCTCAAGGTCCGCGACAGCCGGTTCGACGGCTCGCTGCACGAGTACGTCAACAGCGACCACGGGCTAGTGATCGCGGATACCTCCGAGAGCGCCCAGCGGATTACGGCCGGCTACGCCGCCGGGGGCGGGAGCGGGCCGCCCGCGGGCGGCCAATCCCGGCGGGGGCGCGGCAGGTAGAGATGGCAACCGTGCTCGTGGTGGACGACGAGTTCGGCATCGCCGAACTGATCGACGCGGTGCTGGGGGACGAAGGCCACCGCGTGCTGACTGCCTCGAACGGTCGGCAAGGGCTCGAGATGCTGGCCGGGGAGCGCCCCGACCTGGTGTTCCTGGACTACATGATGCCGGTGCTGGACGGGGCCGGCATGCTGCGCGGCATGGCCGCCGACCCGTCCCTGAGCATCATCCCGGTGGTGGTGATGAGTTCCATGCCCGAGGCCGCGGTGGCCGAGCGCTGCGCGGGCTACGCCGTGTTCATGCGCAAGCCGTTCCGGATTGCCGAGGTGGTGGCCCTGGCCGGGCGCCTGATCGGCGGGAAGGCGAGCCTTCCCGGCTGAGGCGACGCGCGCCGCCGCGGCGTTCTCCCGCCGCGGGGGGCGCCGGGTGGCCGGGGAGGACGGCCCTCCCCCACCGGGCCGGGCTGGCGAGCGTCCCGCGGTCGCGCCGCACCAGGCGGCCGTCGCGCGTCGTCGCCGGACGATCACCCCGAGCCTTTCGTCCTCCTCCGGTTCGGACGAGGGTGAGCGTTCGCCGACGACACGCTGACACCGACCCGCGTTCCCGACCCGTCCTGCTTCCCGGAACTGCTCCGGCGAGGAGCCCAGGGTTGGACGAGCGCGAGCACTGGTGCGTCCTTCACCGGCGCGGGTACTGCTGGGCCGCGTTGGCACGCCAGCGACGCGGATGCCTACGTGGGGCGACGTCGAGAATGGCAGAGCAGCCGAGATGACTATCGGGTTCGCCGGCACCCGGAACTGCGGACGAACTGCGATAACGAGGCGGCTCCATGGTCCCGAGGAAAGACAGCTCCATCGATTACGTGTACGGGTTCGATGGCGTCCGGGCGATCGCTTGTGTTCTCGTGGTTCTCTTTCACTTCACTTCTCCCTTCGCGGCCGAGATGGACCGGCAAGGTGGGTGGTGGAGTGCCTGGGCGCGGTTCCTCAATGTCGGGTGGATCGGGGTCGATATATTCTTCGTCGTGTCCGGCTTCTTCATCGCCAGGATAACAAGCAAGAACCCGGTAAACTCGTTCGCCCGGTACGCAGCCTTCCTTTACGGGAGAGGAAGAAGGCTGTTCCCGGCTTACTGCGCTTGTTTGATTGCTTTTGCCGCGGCAGCGGCGACAACCCATCCGGACAGCAAGGTTCTAAACAACCAGTATCTCCTCTGGTCATTGTCCTCGAACATAGAGAGCAGTTTCGGCGATCGCGGAGCATTGACCGACCTGCATTTTTCCCTGGTACATTTCTGGTCGCTAGCTCTCGAATGGCAATTCTACGTGCTCTTCCCCCTGACGCTCGTTGTTTTCAGGTCGCCGACAACTAGTGCAATCGCGCTCATAGCGACGGCGCTGGTCTGCCGGTGTTTCTTCTTTGCCCTGGGACTGTCCGACAACGCCACGTATTCCTTTACCTTTTGCCGAGTAGACTCCTTCGCATTCGGGGTATTGCTCGCGGCGTGGTACCGAATCCCTTCCGAGAAGTTCTGCAGGAACTGCGCGGCCCTGGGCGCCTTCGGTTTCTCGGCAATCATCTTCTTTCTCGCTGGCTCGGATTTCCGATTCAAATCCTTGAACTGGCTGCAAACAATCGGATACACGGCCATTTCGGCGTCCGTAGCCATGATGCTCCTGGGTATACTCAGGTCCGACATTCTCTCGCGCGGAATAAAGCTTCTGGAGCACCCGTGGCTGACGCTGATTGGCCGTTCCAGCTACAGCCTTTACATATGGCATCTAGTTTTCTTCCCGACAATAATAACGCTTCTCGGGGCTGCAGCGAGCGGGCTGTTCGCGAGATACTTTTGGACACTGATGTTCTCCTTGTTCGTTACCGCCGTACTGGGAGGAACATCGTACCTGTGCATCGAGAAGAGATTCACTCGAAAGCGGCCGGCTTGATGCTGCGAATCCCAGGTTTCAGTGCTGCCTCGTGGCGAGCGCACTTCAACAGCGCTCGCCAGGGTTCATCTCCGAGGAAGGTCCTGCCTCCGGCCCCCCCTGCCCCGCGAATGGGCACGAGAGTTCGTCGAGTCCGCAGCCGGCAACGGCGGCCAAGTTACCGCCAGGTATGATGCCGCGGGCGTGGCACTCGCGGCGGGTGATAGTGGGCCCCGTCGGCGCGCAGCTTCGTTGGGCGACGGCGCGGCCGAGCTCGGCGCCACGCCCGGCACTGCGGCCAGGGTGGGTGCCGGCATGCGGCTGTCCGGCAGTTGGCGCCGCACCCGGGGTCGGGGTTACGGGAAGTTAACGCGGGGGCGTTAGGAAGGTGGGCGGCGAGCCTCGGACGTCCCGGCGCACGGGACGGTCGGGGGGTGTGGGAACCGTCCGCCCGGGGAGCTCCGGCGCGGCCCAGAACAGGATGGGCGCATGCCGATCGAGAGACGCGAGATCATACTGTCGCACGAGGAGCTGCTGCAGGCGGTTCAGGCGTACGCGAAGATGACGTCCACCTTCCTGCCGCGCGGGCAGATCATCGAAGCGTGCATCGGGCCGGGCGCGGACGGGGGCGCCGAGCTCACGGTGGTGGTGGACGCGATCTACGGGCAGAGCCAGCAGCGCATCGAGGTACGGGCCGGCGCGCCGGACGTGCTGGAGCTGCTGATCCGCTGCTGCCTGGAGAACAACATCCCGATCCCCCGGCGCGGCGTGCGCGGCATGCGCGTGGTGGAGGGCATGCTCGCCCTGGTGATCGAGATCGGCGACAGCGCGGCCGAGCCGGCGCCGGTGCGGCCCGCCCGGCCGGAGGTGGTGAGGCGTCCGCAGGTGGTGCGGGGCTGAGGCGGGGGCGGCGCGCGGCGCCTGGACAGGACGCGCCGGGGGGCTAGGCTCCCGGCCATGATCGATTGGCGCGTGCTTTCCGAGACCGGGCGGCTGCGCGAGGTGCTGGTGTGCCCGCCCGACCATTACCGCTGGCTGCCCACCAACAGCATCAGCCGCCGCACCCTGGCCGAGGGGCGGCAGGGCGCGGCGCCGGCGCACCTGGCGGCCCAGCACGGCGAGCTGTGCGCGGCGCTGACGCAGGCCGGCGTGCTGGTGCGCCGGATCGCGCCCGAGCCGCACCTGCCCTACATGGCCTACACGCGCGACGGCGCCGTGGTGACGCATCGCGGCCCGGTGCTGTGCCAGCTCGAGCGGCCGCAGCGTCGCGGCGAGTACGCGCCGTTGCTGGACTTCTTCGCCGGCGCCGGCGCGGCGTTCTGGCGCAAGTCTTCGGCCGGCACGCTGGAGGGGGGCGACGTGCACGTGCTGCGCGACGGCCTAGCGGTGATCGGCTGCTCCGGGGACGGGGCGGCCGGCGGGCGCACCGACGAGGCGGGGGCAGCGCAGCTGGCGGACTGGCTGCGCACCGAGGGCTGGGAGGTGCGGATCGAGCCCTTCGCCGAGCACTTCCTGCACCTCGACGTGCTGTTCTGCATGGCCGCGCCCGGGCTGGCCCTGGCCTGCGCGGACGTGCTGGGAGAGGATTTCGTGGGCTGGCTGGCGGGGCGGGGCGTGCGCTGCGTCCCGGTGTCCTACCGCGACGCCATGCGGCTGGGGTGCAACGTGCTGGCGCTGGGCGACGGGCGCGTGGTTTCGGCGCGGGAAAGCCGCGCGGTGAACGCCGCCCTGCGCGCCGAGGGGCTGGCGGTGCTGGATCCGGCGCTGGACCTGTTCACCAGCGGCGGCGGCGGACCACATTGCCTGACCTGCCCGCTGTCGCGGGACCCGGAGTAGTGTAGCCCGATGAACATCCAGGCCCGGCCCGCGCCGCTTCCCGCCGTCCCCCGCCCCGGCGCCGATCCTTCCGCCGGGCTCGCCGCCGTGCTGGCCGCCGCCCGGGAACTGCTGGGCGAGCGCTTGTCCACGGTTGCCGCGTTGCGCGAGCAGCACGGGCGCGGCGAGGACACCTCGACCCCGGTGCTGCCCGACGCGGTGGCGTACCCGCTGAACACGGCCGAGGTGTCGCTGCTGCTGGCGCTGTGCAACGACCACGGCGTGGCGGTGACGCCGTTCGGGGCCGGGACCTCGCTGGAAGGGCACGTGACGCCGGTCCGCGCCGGTGTTTCGCTGGACCTGTCGCGCATGGACCGCATCCTCGAGGTCGGCGGCCCCGACATGGACTGCCTGGTGGAGCCGGGCGTGACGCGGCAGCAGCTCAACGAGCACCTGCGCGACCAGGGGCTGTTCTTCCCCGTGGACCCGGGCTCGCACTGCACCATCGGGGGGATGTGCGCCACGCGCGCCTCGGGCACCAACGCGGTGCGCTACGGCACGATGCGCGAGAACGTGCTGGGGCTGGAGGTGGTGCTGGCCGACGGGCGGGTGATCCAGACCGGCGGGCGGACGCGCAAGGCGGCCAACGGCTACGACCTGACGCGGCTAATGATCGGGAGCGAGGGCACGCTGGGGGTGATCACCGGAGTGCGGCTTCGGCTGCACGGCATCCCCGAGGCGACGGTGGCCGCGGTGTGCCAGTTCCCCACCCTGGCCGGCGCGGTGGAGAGCGTGATCGCGGTGATGGCGGCGGGCGTGCCGGTGGCGCGGATCGAGCTGCTCGACGAGGTGCAGGTGGCCGCCTCGGTCGCCTACTCGAAGCTGGAGGACTTGGCGGCCCTGCCGACGCTGTTCCTGGAGTTCCACGGAACGCCCGCCGGGGTGCGCGAGCAGGCGGAAGCGGCGGAGGAGATCGCGCTGGCCGCCGGCGGCACGGGCTTCGCCTGGGCGTCGGACGCCGCGACGCGCAACCGGCTGTGGCGCGCGCGGCACGACGCCTACTGGGCGGCGCTGGCGCTCAGGCCCGGCCATCGCGGCGTGACCACGGACGTGTGCGTGCCGATCTCGCGGCTGGCCGAGGCGCTGCTGGGGGCGAAATCCGACATCGAGGCCTCGGGGCTGGTCGCGCCGATCGTCGGCCACGTCGGCGACGGCAACTTCCATTCCGTGATCCTGGTGCCCGACGGCGACGCGGAAGCCGCCGAGCGGGCCTGGGCGCTGGACCGGCGGATCGTGGCGCGCGGGCTGGCGCTGGGCGGCACCTGCTCGGGCGAGCACGGGGTCGGTCTGGGCAAGCGGCAGTTCCTGGAAGCCGAGCACGGCGGGGCCGCGCTGGGGGCCATGCGGGCGATCAAGGCGGCGCTGGACCCGTCGGGCATCCTCAACCCGGGCAAGATGCTGCCGGACTGACGCGGGCGGCGCCTGCTCGCGCCACGAAGTGTGTCAGGCGGCGCGGCGGGGGTCGTTCCCGGCCCCGGGGCGTTGACGCCCGATCTGCGCGGCGCATGTATGTTGCGCCGCCGCACGGGCCGCGCGTCCGACGGGGCCGGGTCCCCGGGGTGCGTCCCGCGCCCGGCGGCGCGCGAATCCGGCGCGGCCCCCATTCGACGCGGACGCCCTGGCTCGGCGCGCCCGCGTTCCCACGAGGAAACGCATGCCGCACCCCGTCGCACTCGCCGCGCTTGGCCTGATCCTGTTCGCTACCGCCGCCGCGGCGCAGCCCGGGCCGCCGCAGGGTCCGCCCGCCGTGGGGGTGATCCAGGTGGCACCGCGCCCCGTGACCGAGAGCACGGAGTTCGTTGGGCGGATCGAGGCCACCGACCGGGTGGAGGTGCGCGCGCGCGTCACCGGCTACATTCAGGAGCGGCCCTTCCGCGAAGGGCAGGAGGTCAAGCGCGGCGACGTGCTGTACCGGCTGGAGCGGCCGCCCTTCGAGGCCGAGCTGGCACGCGCCAGGGCCAGCGTCGCTTCCGCCGATGCCGACCTGGCCAACGCCCGCGTCGGATTGGGCCGAGCGCAGGAGCTGGTGCGCACCGGCGCCGGCACCCGGGTCACGCTGGACAACGCCACTGCGCAGGAGCGCACCGGCAACGCCAGCCTGCTCGGCGCCCAGGCGCAGCAGCGCACCGCCGAGATTAACCTTGCCTACACCGACATAGCCTCGCCGATCGACGGCAAGATCGGGCGGACCAACTTCACCCTGGGCAACACGGTGGGGCCGGATTCCGGGTCGCTGGCCACCATCGTCTCCCAGGACCCGATGCGGGTGTCCTTTCCCGTGGGCCAGCGGCAGGCGCTGGAGCTGCGCGAGCGCTACGAGAACCGCGGCGGTATCGACGCGGTGCGGGTGCGGGTGCGGCTGACCGACGGGCGGACCTACGGGCAGGCCGGGCGCAT
>CAXTEL010000042.1:0-25882 GCA_964243365.1 uncultured Roseomonas sp.
CGCCGCACGACCGCCGACCCGATGAAGCCCAGCCCGCCAGTGATGAGAATTCTCACTTGACGAAAATGCTTTAGCAGAGCGGGGCAGAACGGGTCAAGGTATTCTCTTAAACTGGATCGTCTCCTCGGTGGAGGAAAAAGCTACGTTTGAAGCGCCCGATACTTCATTGGACCTTTTTAGGCTCAGGACCTATCAAATAGGGCTAGTGCTTGATGTAGTCGGCTGATTTTATGGTTGCTGAAGGTACTATCATAGCTGATCTATTCTAGCTCACGAAGGTGCAGGTCCGCAGATCGCGCTCCGTTTCCCGCTCTCGCACGGGGTGCTTCGGGTCGATAACCAGAGGGCCAGCTAGCGGCATCCTTCACGTGATCCGTAATGGGCTCTGCTGGCGCGATGTTCCGGCCACCTACGGCAAATTGTGCTGGAAAAAGGCGGGGTCGGTTTCTGGCTGAGCCTGCCAGCGCTGTTGCGGGTGACGGCTCGTGCTGTTCGCCCGTCAGCTTGCCAGGGCTGACGGCGTTGTGGTCGGGACCAGCTTGGCGAGCTTACGGAGGTTCTGGGCGGTAGCAGCGAGGTGGAACTCGTCGCGGGCGCTGCATGGACCTCGTAGCCGCAGCCGATCGACCAGGAGCAGCAACGCTCACCACTGCTCCGCACTCAGGTCCCGCGTCGTTCAGAGCCATGCGATCAGCCGCATCAACGCATTCCGCCGCTCAAAGATTGACAGGCCCTAGGCGCACGATGGCGGTTGGCACATCCTGCACTCGGCGGAACGGTGACGCGGGGCCGCCGGCGCCACCCGTCGCGCCGTCCCGTTCGGATGCCGGGTGCACGGCCCGATCCCGACGTTACCGGCCCGCACCACCGCAGAAGGGTCTTCCCCGCCCATGCCCTCGCCACTCGACCCGCGGACCATCCGCGCGGAGTTTCCCGGCTTGGCCGAGGACATGGTGTTTCTCGACAACGCGGGCGGCTCGCAAACCCTGCGCCGGGTGGTGAACCGCATCGGCGACTTCCTGCTGACCAGCAACGTCCAGCTCGGCGCCAGCTACGCCACCTCCGAGCGCACCGGCGAGCGGGTGCGCGAGAGCCGGGTGCGCGCCGCCGAGCTGGTGGGCGCGGCGCGGCCGGAGGAGGTGGTGATGGGCGGGTCCACCACTGCCCTGCTGCGGACCCTGGTGCAGGGGATGGCGCACTGGTTCGCGCCCGGCGACGAGGTGGTGGTCACCAACCTCGACCACGAGAGCAACATCGGCGCTTGGCTGACGCTAGCCGAGCGCGGCGTGGTCGTGCGCGTCTGGGAGGTCGACCGCGACAGCCTGCGCCTGGAGCTGCCCGCCTTCGAGGCGCTGCTCAACGACCGCACGCGGCTGGTGGCGCTCACCTACGCGTCCAACGTGCTGGGCGGCATCACGCCGGTGCCCGAGGTGGTGCGGCGGGCGCACGCGGCGGGCGCGATGGTGTGCGTGGACGGCGTCGCCTACGCGCCGCACCGAGCGGTGGACGTGCGCGCGCTGGACGTGGATTTCTACTTGTTCAGCTTCTACAAAGTGTTCGGGCCACACTACGCCATGCTGTACGGCAAACACGAGCACCTGCTGCGCATGGCCAGCCTGAACCACTACTTCATCGGGCACGATGATCTTCCCTACAAGCTGCAGCCGGGCAACCAGAACTACGAATTAGGGTACGGTGCCATCGGCATCGGCGACTACCTCGCCGACCTCGGGGCCAACCTGGGCGCCAACCTGGGCGACGGTCGCGGCGCCGGCCCATCGGGGGAGCCGGGCGGCGACCGCCGGGCGCGAATCGTGCGCGCCTACGACGCCATCGCGGCGCACGAGGCGACGCTGGCCGAGCGGCTGCTGCGTCACCTGCGCGCCCGCAACGACGTGACGGTCATCGGCAGCCCGGGGGCCGATCCGGCCGAACGGGTCGCCACGGTCAGCTTCACCGTGCGCGGGATGCACTCGGGAAGCGTGGTGCGCGCGGTGGACCGGCACCGGATCGGCATCCGCTACGGCGACTTCTACGCCAAGCGGCTGATCGAGGCGCTGGGACTGGAAGCGCGGGGCGGCGTCGTGCGCGTTTCCATGGTCCATTACAACACGGAGGAGGAGGTGGACCGCCTGATCGTCGCGCTGGACGAGGCGATCCGCTAGCCACCCGAGGGGGCAAGAAGCGGGGCACGGCGCTAAGGATCGCGAAACCGTTACCGGGGGATACTCGGCAGGTCCCCCGAGAAGCGAGTGGCACCGATGTATCATCTCCCAGCCCCCCACGACGCGGCCCTGGCCGCCGCGGAAGAAGCGCAGAGCCGTCGCGACCACCTGCTGGCCCGGGCGCGGCGTTGCCGCGCCGCCGGCCCGGCCCCGCGCGACGCGGCGGATGCAGCTATGGCGGCCTTCCTGGCGGCCGGCGGCAGCGTCACGCGCTGCCCGACCGTGCACCTGCTGCCCTCGCCCTAGCCGGCGGCGCCGGTGCGGCCGTCCCCGTCTCGTCGCGCCGCCCTCGGGGCCGGGCTGCTCGCCGCGCTGCCCGTCGCCGCGCGGGCCGAGCCATCCGCCATCCCGGCAACCATCGACCCGGCCGGGGACGGCAGGCTCCTGGCGCTGGCCGCCGCGCTTCGCGGCGCCCACGCGCGCGAGATGGAGGCGGTGCAGGTGCTGATGCGGGCGGAGGCGGCGCGGGACGAGCGGGCGACGGCGCGCGCCGCGGCTGCCTCGCACGCCGCCTTCGACGCGCGCACCGACCTGATGGACGGCGTGGCCGGCATTCCCGCGGAGGGGCTGGCCGGGCTCGCCGCGAAGGCCGCGCTGGTGTGCCGAGCCCTGGAGCACGGCCCGACGCGAGCCGATTGCCGGCTGGCGGACAGCCTGCTGGCGGACGTGGCACGGCTGGTGCCGGAGGCGACGGCCTGACGCCGCGGCGCGTGACCGGCCACGCGCCGGTGCCATCCGCGCGAGGGGCACGCGCAGGACCGGGCGCGCCACCGCCGGGGCCCGGCCGGCCGCCTCAGGGCGCGTCGATCATGTCGCGGATGCGGGCGCCGAGCGCTTCCACCGCGAACGGCTTGGTGATCATCCGCATCCCCGGCGCCAGGAAGCCGCCGATGGCGGCGCCCTCGGCGTAGCCGGTCATGAACAGCACGCGCAGCCCGGGCCGTCGCTCGCGCGCCTGGTCGGCGAGCTGGCGGCCGTTGCGTCCGGGCAGGCCGACGTCGCTGACGAGCAGGTCGATCCCCGCGTCCGAACGCAGGAGGCGCAGGCTGGAGGGTCCATCGGCCGCCTCCAGAGCGCGGTAGCCGAGGTCCTCCAGCACGTCCACCACCAGGGCGCGGACCACCGGCTCGTCCTCCACCACCAGCACCGTCTTCCCCTGCCCGGCACGCGGTGGCTGTGGCGCGACGTGCGCAGCCTCCGCGGCCGGCTCGGCGCCGCAGTGGCGCGGCAGGTAGATCTCGACCGTCGTGCCCAGGCCGGGCTCGCTGCGGATTCGGGCCCCGCCGTCCGACTGCCGCGCGAAGCCGTAGATCATGGACAGCCCCAGCCCGGTGCCCTGGCCGATCGGCTTGGTGGTGAAGAACGGGTCGAAGGCGCACGACAGCACCTCCGGGGTCATGCCGGCGCCGGTGTCGGTCACGCTGACGCACACGTACTAGCCCGCTCGCCGGTTTCCTCGATCTCGGCGCGCTCCACCCGCACGTGGTCGACGACCAGCCCACTGTCGGCCACCAGGCCGTCGAGGTCTAGCCCAGCGAGGCGACGTTGGCCGCGAGGTCCTCGGCGCGCTCCTCGAAGCTCATGAATACTCCGGGTTCGCCGAAGCGCGTCGCGCCGTGCACCAGGAAGGTCACGGCGAACAGGGTCTTGCCACAGCCGGCCGCGCCGCATACCAGCGCGGGCAGGCCGCCCAGGGTGATTTCGTCGAAGCCGGCGATGCCGGTCGGCGACTTGGACAGGCCGGCGGCGGGGCCGGTGCCAGGCATCGCCTCAGCCGACATGCTTCGGCCCGGCAGCGGCGCCGTGACGGGCGGCCCGGGCGGAAGCGGCGCTCCGCCCGCCCGAGTGGCCACGCGCTGCGCCCTGGTGTCCGGCTCGGGCGGTGGTGGGTGTGCTCAAGTGCGAGGCGGTCCCATTCCTGCGAGCCGACGGTCCGTGCTGCGTCCCACCGTCGAGCCGCCCGAACCCGCCACCCGATTCCGGGACGCGAGGCCGGACCGACGATCCCGTCGCGGCGGCGGGGCCGGTCGGGCCCCGAATCGCGCGGTCGGGAAGCGAGGGTAGCGACGCCGCGATCGCCCGAGCAATCCGGCCGGTCGGCGTGGGGCGTGGGCGCCGGCCGCAGCGCGGGAAGCGGCTACCCGTCGGAGCCATTGCTGGCGGCCAGCACCAGCATCCTGCCGGCCTGGTCGAGGACGGTGCCCACCTCCCGCATCGCGAAGTGGACGAGCGCGTCGCTGAACTGCGGCGGGTCGGTCTGCAGCATGCCGCTGCCCAGCAGCTCGGCGAGACGCCGCTGCTCCTCGCCCAGCCAACCCACGGGGTCCGCGCTGGCGCGGGCCAAGTGGGCGTACACGCGGGCCAGCATCATCCTGTGGGCCGCGTCCGCCGCAGCTTCCTTCAGGTCCAAAGTACGTCGTCCTCCGAGGCTCGCTACGGTCGCGCGCCGCGCGCGGACGCGAACGTAACGCGTCCGTGACGCCGTGGTTACCCGATGCCTCGAAGCGCGGGCGCGAAGACGGGGCGCGCGGTGGGAGCTTGGCGCCGCCGCCCGGAACGCGGGATGGTCACGAACCGTCGCGCGAGAGGCGGCGGCGGGCCGCGGCCGCTCAGGGCTCGCCGGTCCTGCCCGGCGCCCGCAGGAAGCCTTCCACCATCTTCTGGAACTGCTCTGGCATCCCGTTGGCAAAGGGAAACCACGCCTTGAGCACGGCGTCGGGCGTGCCCGCGGACACGGCGTCGAGCATCCGCTGCTCCATCCGCGTCATGACCCGGTCCTGCATCGGCTTGAGGTCGGGCAGGCCGAGGAACTGCCGGGCCTCCTCGGGCGTGCAGTCCATCTCCACGGTGACCTTCATCGCCCAGGCATCCTCCCATCCCACCGCGCGCCGGGCGCGCGAGAATGCCAACGGGGCACCGCCGCGGCCGCGGGACACCCCCGGGCCGCGCCATCCTGCACCGCCCGGGGTGCCCCGCGTAGTCCCGCAGAGCCCGCGGCGCCCGCCGGCGCCGCGCTGCCTCTCAGCGTGTCGTAACGGCCAGCCGCGACGCGTCCCGCGATCCCACGTTCTGCCGCAGCACGGCGCGTACCGCGATCTCGAGCTGCTGGAGCAGCACGTCGGCCTGCTCCACGTCCAGCTCGGAAACGATGGCCGCGTCGGGCATGTCGTGGATCACCATGACCCTGCCGGGAACAGCCTGGATTCGGAAGGTGCTCATGAGCACCACAATACGGCGCGAGACGTGAACAAAGCTCGAACGAAGGCAACCTTCGCACCCACCTGGCCTCGGGTGTCCGGTTCGAGCGAGGCGGGTTCTCCGGGACGCCGGCATCCCGGCCATCGGAGCCGTCCTCCTCGGCGCCTCCGACGGGACGGCCGACCCGCTCGGCACGAAGGGCGTGGGTGAGCTCGGTATCCGCGGCAGGGGTGCCACAGTGGCGAATGCGGTGCTCGATGCCACGAGCGTGCGCCCGCGGGACTTCCCGATCACGCTGGACGAACTGCTGGCCGGACTACTAGCGGGGCAGGCGTGAGGCCCTCCGCATGGTCCGTCATTCCTTGAGGGCTCGGGAGCCTCCGTTCCACCCCGCTCACCCGGCCGCCGCGATCAGGGCCAGAGCCGGCAGAGCCAGCGCGGCGCAGCACGCGAGCGCACGCCGCAGCAGGGTTCGTGCCGGCAGCGGCGCGAATGCCCGCCGCGGAAGCGTGGCGCAGGACGAGCAGGTTGAAGGGCAGCGCGGAGGCCGCCACCACGCCAGGATCCGCGGCCAGGGCCGCCCACCAGATGCGCGTGTCATTCGCCCACCAGGGCGGTCGGATCACGTCGAGCTCCCACAGCGCGCCGACGGTCAGCCAAGCGCCGATCGCGCCGCCGGCGGAGCAGGACAAGGCCGGGACGTCCGGTGGCGCGGCGCCCGCGGTCCGCGGATCCGCACCCTGCGCCCGCACTGGCCCCAGCGCGGCCCCACCGGCGAAGGCCAGCGGCATGGTGCAGAGCACCAACAAGTACGACGAGATGAAGAGCGAGAGACTTCCCATGCCCACACCGGCCACGCAGCCCGCGGTCAGGCCGTGCGACGCGGCGAGCACCCGCTCCAGCAGGGCGCTCTGGTCGAGGGGTCCGCGGGCCAGCACCCAGCCCGGCACGAGCACGCTGTGCGACAGCTGGGCCGCCGCGGCGCAGGCGAGGAAGAAGGTTCCGGTGCTTCGCCACGAAGCGCTCCCCCGCGGGATGACGCCAGCGGCCGCGAGGAGCCCTGCCGCGGCGTCCACGCGCGCGGCAGCGACCAGGGCAGGGATCAGGGATGGGAAAGTGCGCGGCGCTCCCCGCCGCTTTTCCCGCCCCGCGTCAGTCGTCCGGGGTCGGTCCGCCCGGGCCTCCCACGCCCACTTCGCGGTCGGACGCGTCAGCCTCGGCGGTAGCCAGTACGGAATGGATCGTCATACGTGGGGAATTGCCCCCGTCACCCCGGGACGCCCGTTCGGCTCCGGGATTGGCGAGCGGCTTCGATCCGGGCGGCGAGACTGCCGCCAGCGGCCGCGCGGGCTGTCATTCCCGATGCCCGGGACGATGTCCACGACGTCGATCGCGGAGGTCGGCGGCGGGCCGCGACACGCACGATGTCGCGGCCCGCGACGTACCGGTTCGGCTCGCCCAAGTTCGGCCTCCCATTCGACGCGCTCGCACGGAGGCGCGGCGCGTCGTCGTGGGAGCAGACGTCGCCATCGATCCCCAGCCGACAATACTGGCAGCGGCCCGGCGACGCGTCGACTGCGGGACCACGCGCATCGGGAAGCCGACGTCGGGTCCCGGCGAGGTATTCGGGCGCTCGACCACGACGTGGGTGGGGCGCCTCCGAACGGTCATCAGCCGCTTCCATACCGTTCGCGATCGGCCGCCGCGTGACCGGGGCGGCCGGGACCATTGCCCACGACCGAGCTGATCGGCTCGATCCGCGCCGGATGCCCGTCCGCCGTGACCGGCCCTCGCGGGTGGCCGGCGGGCGCGGCGCGGCCGAAAGGTGCATCGCTTCGGCTCCGTGTGCCAGGATCGCGGGCGCGAAGGTGGGGGAGGAGAGCATGACGGCTCGCGGCCGCTTCCCGTGCGTGGCCGCGCTCCTCGCCCTTTTCCCCGGACCGGCGCCGGGTACCGAGCCGTCGCGCGCCGCTTCGCCCGCCGGACCCCGCGCGCTGCCGCCCGACGTCGCGACCTTCGCGGCGCGTCGGGACCAGTGCGACCACCTCAAGGGCGAGGAGCCCTACGACGCCGCCCGGGCGGCCGCGCTCGCCCGCGACCTCGACGCGAACTGCCGGGGCACGGACGCCAAGTTGGCGCGCCCGAAGCGCTGCTATCGCGGCGATGCCGCGGTTCGGGCCCGGCTAGATGGTTATGACCCGAGGGTGGAGCCGGATCGGTGACGCCGGATCGGGCGGGGGCGGGAAACGAAGCCTCGCCCGGATCAGCCGCGAGGAGGGTGCCCGCCGCGCCCGGAACCCGCCATCGCGCGGGGGGGTCGGCGAGGCGCGATCACGGGCCCGGCGCCTAGGGACGGCTCCGCCATCGCCGGGTGCCGGTGGGGCCCGCAACGCGCGTGACCCCCCGCCGGCACGACGCGAGCGACGACCTGGATAACCCCGAGGCGTGACGCTCGGGTCGTCGTCCCCGGGGCTCGGCTTCACCGCTTCCTGCTCCCGGACACCCGAGCAAGCCGGCGTCCCGAGTGGTGGCCGTTGCTGGGGGGGGCCGGCGCGACTGACCCGCTCGGCGGTGCCGGCCATCGAACCGGCCAGACGCCGTTCGTGCCGGTGCGGTACGGCGGCGAACTCGTCCGCCGGCCGACGACGAGCCCCATCCAACCGGCTTCACCCGTGGCGGTGAGCACGGCAGGCGGCCATGCTGCGAAGGGCGGCATAACGCGCCTACTCGCCATCGTCGCCCTCCTCGGATGCCTGGCCGAGCCCGCTGTGGCGGCAGTCCCCGCGGCCGGGTAGTACGGGGCTCTCACCCTCATGGGCGGAGGCAACGCGATCAGCGGCGTCTTCTCCGAAGGCCAGATGGGCCGGGCGCTGCGACGCGGCGGCGCGCGTGCGCGGCTGGGCCGCCGGCCGACTCAGCGGCGTCCTCGGACCGCGGGAGGCGGCCTGAGCGCTGGAGCTCGCCGGCAGCGCCCCGCTCCTCGCAGCCGGGTTGGCCGGCCTCGGCGCGCTGGTCGGCTCCGTGCTGGCGAGGCGGCACCAAGTCGCCCTGGCGCGCGGCTTCGCGGCGTTGGAGGCGCGCTGACCCGGGGCACGGTTCCGCACGGGCCGTCACGGCTTTCAGGCGCTGATACCTCGCCGCCGTCGCCGTGCGCGCGGCGGGGAGCGCGGGGCCGACGGGTCTGCTCGCGGTGCCGGCTCTGTGGCTCGCGGCGCGCCCCGCCGCCGCCGTCGGAACTGCGGAGCGATGGGTGGCGGGCGCGGGGCGGAACGGCCGCGAACCGGACGAGTGGAGCGGAGTCCTCGTCACGCTCGGACTCGGCGCCTTGCTCCTCGCGGCCCTCGCGGCCTTGTCATGGTCGGGATGATCCGACCCACCGATCCGCCGACGGCCGATCGTCCCCCGGCGAGGGTCCGATGAGGCCGAGTAGCCCCCTCGCGACCGTCGCGTCGTTCGCACCGCTGCCGGCCGCGGCGACCCTCCCTCCTGCGGCGCCGCGACGGCGCTCCGGGCGAGACCCCCGATGGCCTGCCCGGCCGGGCCGCCCTGGCCGGATGCACCGTGATCTTCCCCGCCCGTTCCGAACCCGCCCGCGGGGTGGCCCGGGGTGACCTGGGCGCGGCGCACGGATGGCGCGGGTCGTGCCGAGGGGAGCGGGCACGCCAAGTCCTTCGCGCTCGGCGCGGCCTTCGCGGTCGCCGCGGCGGGAGCGGGCTGGCTCGCGGTCGCTGAGCTGGCGGTGCTGTTCGGGGCGATCCGCGCGGGAGCGCCGCGGGTGATGGTCTGGACTGGGGCGCGGTCAGTCTTCTGCCCGCATCGCTCGCCCTCGGTGCCCTGGCCGCGATGCTGCGGCGTCCGCGTCCGGGTGACCAAGCATCGGACAGGACGGAGCACCGGCTCTTCGACTTGGTACTCGACAACCTGCCGCCAGTGGCGGCGTTGCCGCTCCTGCTGCTGGCGGGAAGCGGGATCGTCCTCCCGGAGCGAGGCTACGAGCGCTGCGGCGATCCCAGCCTCGGCGTGCGTTCCATCACCGTCGCGTGGCATCGCGGCGCGCCCGGGGCTTGCGCGCGCTGATCGGGGCGGGGACCGGACGCGCTCTGCACGGGCACGGGAGGGCGTAAGGATGCCGCACGGCAGCGGGGCGACGTCGGTCCGGAGGGTGGCGTCCCGTTCCCCGTGCCGCGGCGTGCCGGGGATCCTGCTCGTTGCGGCGCTCCTCGCGGCCGAGGTCGACGCAGCCGCGGCGGAGGGCGGTGCCGTCTGCCGACTCCAGGGCTGGTCCGACGACCCCGGCGGACTGCGCGTGCGCGCCGCGCCGGACCCGGGGGGCGCGCGTGCGGTGAGATGGATGGGCGCAGCGGCTACCGGTTCTCCAAGCCGTTGGCGAGGCGCTGCCGCCGGATGCCGTTCTTCCGCGCCAGCACGCTCGCCCGCAGCTCGACGAGGCCGCCGCGCACCTTTTCCAGCGCCGC
Organism: uncultured Roseomonas sp.; assembly: GCA_964243365.1. GTDB lineage: Bacteria > Pseudomonadota > Alphaproteobacteria > Acetobacterales > Acetobacteraceae > Roseomonas. The sequence continues at coordinate 9,899 of CAXTEL010000042.1, forward strand.
GGCGTGCGGCTCCTTCAGGGTGAAGACGTTGGCGTGGGCGGGGTCCCAGTCGAGCGCCTCGCCCATCCGGGCTGCCAACCCGTCGACGTCGCCGACGGCCCATTCGTTGATCGGCCGACCCACGCTCTCGTTCAGCGACGCGTACAGCGCGGGCTCGCCGTCCGGCGGGAGCGAGGGTGCTGTTGCCAAGCGGAACCGTGAGCGGAGCTGCGCGACGTAGAGCCAGCGCACGGCGTCATCCCGCCGGCCCTCGGCGAATAGCCGGGCGGTCAGGAGGTAGAGGCCGGCGGGCGGCAGCGCGTCGACCCGCGCCAACAGCTCCCGCGTCGGCATCCCCGACGGGTCCTGCGCCGCCGCCCCTGATACCGCGATGGCGAGTAGATCCGGCACGGCGATCAATCGTCGTCGCGATCGCGTGGCGCCGCTCCCCCGCCGGGCAGCGCCCCGTCACCCGTCGGTGCACCCGCCGAACATCCTTCGCGACCTCCGACGGCGGGTGCGTCATCGGGCACGGAATGCCCACCGTGGCCCGGACCGGATGATGGCGCGGAAGTCCGGTTCGGTTGAGGGTTCCCTACCCCGCGGGAAGCGTGTTCTCCAGCCACATCATGGCTAGGCACAGCCTCAGCAGGACGGGCGCGGGAGCGCCGGTGGCCAGGGCGACGAGATGCCGGACCGCCATCCCGACCAGCACCTCGCACGACAGCGCCGCCAGCAGATAGCATCGATGGAACGGCGCGAACGCCCACCATGCCCCGTTGAAACCCTCGAAGCCCCAGCACGCGGCCGTGGTCGCCAGGGCCGCCGAGCCGAGCGACAGCGAACGCCGCCGCGGCCAGGACGGCCCGGCCGCGACGAGGCCGAAGGCCGGCGGCGACAGGCCGAGCACCGTGAAGCTCGCATCCGCCGCCCACTCGGCCGGGTCCGGCACGCCCGCGTAGGCAGCGTAGGTCGCCCCATCCGCGAAGGGCGGGAAATACCGGAGATTCCGCAGCGCCGGCCCCGCCGCCGCGACGCCTCCCAGGGCCCACGAGAACCGCTGCCACGACCGCGGCAGCCAAGCCAGGATGGCCACGCCGCAGAACAGCGACAAGGCGCCGAGCGGGTTGGACGGGTCGAGGTTCATCGGTCCGCCCATGAGGACCAGACCGTTCACCAGCTGCCCGCCCTTGCCCAGTAGGAGCACCGCCAGTGCCGCCGGGCAGCAGGGACTGCGGCCCCGTCGGCGGACGACCGGCCGGTTCAGCTTCTCGGAGCTTCGTCCCGGGCACGGGACCGAACCTCGTCATCGTCGGTGCTGCGGGAGCCGGATCGGCCACGAGCGCGACGCGCCCCGCTCCCCGGCATCGCGTCGGCGGCCGTGGACGGGCGCGACGGCCCTCCGGCTCCGCACCCGGTTCTAGAGGCTGTTGTGGAATGCGCCAAAACCGCTGAAAGTTAACGAATTTCTGGCACATCCAACTAAGATAATCATTATTGAAATGAAATGGTTGGTGTCTGGTCCACAACAGTTTCTAGCCCGGTGGCGCGAGGCGGATCGTCACGAAAACGGTAACGGCGACGTCGGACCCTCCCGCCTCCGACGCGATGGGCGGCACCGGGCGCGGGGCGCGCGCCATCCGGAATTCGGCCTCCGGTTCATCGGAGCCCGGCGCGCGAGGCGTGGCGACCTCGATCCGCTGGATGCCTGCTACGCGCTGCTCCGCCGCCTGCGCGATCGATCGTGCCTGCCCCAGCGCCGTTCGGGTCGCCTCGGCCGCGAGTTCCCGCCGGGCGGCGTCCAGCTCCTCCTCGCGCGGCGAGAAGCCCGATTGCAGCAGGCCGGTCGCGCCGTTGTCGAGGCTGCCGGCCAGCAGGACGGGCAACCGCTCCGGCGTGGTCCGGAACGAGACCACGGCGCGGCCGGTGAAGCCCTTGATGCGGTCGGGCTGGCCGCGCACCTCCTGCAGCTCCGGCTCAAAGTCGGTCCGCTCCGTGCGCAGTCGCTCGGCATCCTGGCCGCGCAGGTAGGCGAGCAGGGTCTGCGACCGCTGGGCCAGCAAGGCCGCGGTGCCGCGGACGTCGCGCCCGTGCACCTCGATCGTGACACTCGCGTCGGACACGGTGTTGGGCAGGCGTCGACGCGCCTGGGCGTGGGTGGCGATCACGGCCGCCGCGGTCTGGCCCCGGTCGACTGCGTCCGGGATCGCCTCCGCGACGGAGGGCTGCGCGACGGCGGGAATTGCCGCGAGGGTGGCCAGGAGGCTCCACGCGCACGTTCGTGACGCAATCATCGGGGATTCCTGCCTCAAAGCCCGTCATCCTGTTCCCTGGACGGGGAGCCACCAAGTCTCGGCTCCACCGTTCGTCGCGCATTGCGGCGGTATTCCCGGCGCGAGCGGCCCGTCCCGCATCGTCGACCCAGACGGCGCAGGCCGGGACCAATCCCTGCCCGCCCGCTTCGAGGTGCTGCGTCCCGCGAGGCTCATGGGTACCCCGCCCGCCCCGATGCCGGCTTGACCTCCCGTTCAGCTTCCTCTCGATAAACTGGCGAAGTCCAAGGCCGCACGGAATGACGGGGAAGCACCGGATGATCACCCGACGGATCGCGCTCGGACTGGCTGCCGCGGCGTCGCTCACGCCAGGGCCGGCCCGCACCCAGGCGCAGGTCGGCTTGGCCGAGCGCCGCGCGATGGCCGCCTACAGGCAGAACAAGTGGCCGATGATCGAGGGAGCGATCCGCCAGGCCGCGGGCTTCGACGTGCCCATCGACGTGGCATGGGATCATCTCACCATTCCCGGGGACACCGCCCACTACGTGGAGGACACGTTCTTCGGCAAGACGATCTTCAGCCGCTGGTCGCCACGCTGCGCAACATCACCGTGGACCAGATAGGGCGCGATGCGCTGCGCGCGAAGTTGCAGCGAACCCACGTGCGCTTCGACGAGAGGACCGCGCCGGCTTCGAATTACCCGAACGGGCTAAGTTCCAGGGCGGCGTACTGGACGCCAACTGGCAGCCCTTCTCCAACACCACCGACGTGCAGCCCCGCACTCAGGCCCTGACGCGGCTGCTCGAGCAGAACCTTTAAACCCAGCCCCGGGCGGCGGCGCCGGGCCGTGGACGTGAACGAGGGCCCGATCGGCCCCGTGTCCACCCGGCCGCAATCGGGCCGGCGCGGGCGGCGGCACGACGGAGGACCAACCATTCCCATTGCTCACCGCCCGGGCCGCGCCGTTCCCTGTCTCCTGGCGACCACTGCGCTGCTGCTGGCCGTGCTGCTCCTCGGGGTCTGGGAGCGGCAGCGTGGCGGCGCCGACTTGGCGGAGATGGAGGTCCAGCGGCTCCGGATGACGAAGGTCGTCGCGGTCATGCAGGCCCGGCCCGATCCCGGCGGCGGCATCGACATGGGCATGCAGTTCCGGAGGAACGACCAGACCTACGTAGGCTCCCTCGCGCTGGCCCAGGCGCGGGAGGAACTGGGGGAGGCGGAGGACGCCGTCGCGGTGGCGCGACTCCGCCGCACCCTGCCACCGTTGGTGATCCTGTCCGCCGGCCTCGCGACCGGGCTGTCCGTGTTCGTGCTGCTGGCCGGATCGTTCCTCAGCTGGTGCAGCCGGGCCTCGCGCGACGCGCTGGTGGGCGGCTTCTCCATCGTGTGCCGGGTGCTGCCCCTGCTGCTAGCGGTGCAGGTTCTGCTGGCGGCCGTTGCCGTGGTCGTGGTGTTCGAGGCCGCGATCCTGCTGCACGCCGGGCGGCTTTTGGGCGGCGACGTCAAGATGCTCGGCCTCGCGGCCCTGCTGATCCTCGCCAGCTTCTACGCCGCGGGGAGCGCCGTGCTGCCCGGTGTCGCGCGCCGAGGCGCCGGGCCTGTGGCGCCTGCTGGACGGCTTGGCGAAGCGGCTGGGCGCGCTGCGCCCGGACAACGTCGTGGTCGGGCTGACCGGGGGCTTCTTTGTCAGCTCGGGTCCCAAGGTGCTGAAACCGGGAGGCGCGCCCCTGGCCGGGCGCACTCTCTACCTTCCCCTGTCCTACCTGCCCCTGCTGCGCGAGGACGAGGTGGCCGCCATCATCGGCCACGAACTGGCGCACTTCGCCGGCGGCGACACCGAGTACAGCCTACGTTTCGTGCCGATCTACGCCGGCGTCGGCCGTTCCCTGGACGCGGTGGCGACGGCGGGAGGGGAGACGGGTTCGGTTTTCCTGCTGTTGCGCCCGGCGTTGCTGCTGGGCGTCTTCGTAATGGACCGGTTCCAACACGCCGTGCGGCATTGGAGCCGGCTGCGCGAGTTCGGCGCCGATGCCGCCGGCGCCGGCGTCACCTCCGCCGACGCTGCGATGCGGGCCCTGCTGCGGACCTCGGCCGCGCATCCTCGCATCAACGAGACGCTGGAAGCCGCAGTGGGCACACCCGACGCGGCGCCGGACGAATCTCGTGGCCGCGACCCTGCGGCATGCCGTGGCGCGGGGTCTGGACGACCCAACCGGGCACCTGGAGGAGAAGGAGCCCCACCCCACCGATACCCATCCCCTGACCCGGCAGCGCCTCGCCGCCCTGGGCCGGACGCCGGAGCCGGCGCTGCTGGCCGAGGTCGCCACAACGCCGACACCCGAGGCACTGCTGCGCCTCGGCGCGTACTTCGCGAAGCCCGACGCGCTCTGCCGCGCCGCGACGGACGACTTCCTGGCCGTGGCGCGCGCCGACGCCCGCGTTTTCCAGGAGGAATTGGAGGCCGTAGCCGCCGAGGTAGGGCACGAGGAGCTGGTGCTGCACGAGAACACTCGAGGCGGCGACACCTTCGTCATCGCCGGAGGCGTGCTCTTCGTGCTGCTCGGCCTGAGCTTGATGACTTTCGATATCCACGGCCTGGACACCACGGAGGAGCGGATCGTGGGCGGCTTCGCCATCACCGCCGGGCTGAGCCTCGCCGCCCACGGCGCAGCGCTGCTACGCCGGGGCGACCGGCCGTTCCTGATCCTGCGGCGGAGGGAAATGATGATCCCGGGCCTGAACACGCCGATCGCCTGGGAGCATATGGCGGACCTGGACATGACGCTTCATCAGGGCCGCGTGATCACCCGCCTGCTGCTACCGCCGGGGGCGCTCTTTCCTGCACGCGTGCCGGGCAGCCGGCGCGTGAAGCTGGATCCGAAGCGGCGCATCGTCACCCTCACGGCGGGGACGCCGCACGGGATGAAGGCACAAGATCTGGCCGAGCTGATCGCTTGCTACCGTCGGGCCGTGGAAGCGCGCCGGCTTCTCGCGGCGGAGGGAGCGCCCACCGACCCGACGGCGGGCGCCGCCGGGCACGACGTTTGAGGCGAGGAACCATCGCGGAACCCGCGGGTTCACTTCGCTCCATGCCTCGACGCGCGCGCCGCGGAGCGCCCTGGTTCGGCATCCGGTGGCGATGTTCGCGGTGCTGAGCATGGGGGCGGGGCGAATCGTCCGCATCATAGAGCAGAAGGGATACCGATCGACCGCACCCACCCGCCGCCACGTCATCCTCGAGTGGGACTCCAGCGTAGCCGGCATGTTCGAGCGCCGTCGCGAGCCCGCTAATTCGTTCGTGCCCTGACGGGAGGCGACGTGCTCGCGTCGCCCGAAGCAGGCATCGAGTTCGCGCCGCCTTTCCGTTCCGCGACGCGGCCCTGAGAGGGCCGAAGGCGAGACCCGGGTTCGGCGCGCCGCGCGGCGGCGGTCACACCGGCCGGTCAGACAGCATGGCCTTCGGCTCACCTTTGAAAGCCTCGTCCAGGCCCGCGTCCCACAGCCGCACGCCGCCGGTGATGCCGGCGTCGTTCGATACCACGCGCACGTCGTCCGGCAGTTCGAAGTCGATCAGCTCGGCGTTGCCGCCGCCGACGTAGAGCACGTCGAAGTTGACCAACACCCGCAGGGCCTCCAGCGACCGCCGCACGCGCTTGCGCCAGCGCTTCTTGCCCACCCCCTCCACCGCCGCCACGCCGAGGTACTCGTCGTACGTCATGTGCTTGTGCGCGACGTGCTGGCCCATCTCCAGGTGCGGCGCCAGCCTGCCGTCCTGGTACAGCGCGAAGCCGAAGCCGGTGCCGAGCGTGACGACACACTCCAGGCCCCGGCCGGAGATCACCCCCAGGCCCTGCACCGTCGCGTCGTTCAGCATCCGCACCGGCCGGCCGAGCCGGTCCCCCAGCGCGGCGGCCAAGCCGAACCCCGACCAGTCCGCGTTGCCGAGATTGGGCGCCGTCCGCACCACGCCGCGCGTCACCACGCCCGGGAAGCCCACGGAGATGCGGTCGAAGTGGCCTAGCGTGCGCGCCAGCTCCAGCAACGCCGGCACCACGGCGGCCGGCGGCGCCGGGTGCGGCGTGGGCGTCCGCGCGCGCTCCCCCACCATGGCGCCGCGCGCGTCCAGCACCCCGGCCTTCAAGTTGGTGCCGCCGATATCGATGGCTAGCGTGAGCGGGCCGCCCGCTCCAGCCGCGAGCGCCCCGGCCGCGCGTCCGGTAACGACTTCGTTCATGAGCGCTCCAGGATGCGCGGACCGGACGGGGTGCCGACGATGACGCGCGTGGCCATGCCCACGAATAGCCCGGTCTCGACCACGCCGGTCAGGGCCTTGAGCCGGGAGTGCAGGACGGCCGGATCGGGGATGGCCAGGGCGCAGTCCAGGATGACGTTGCCGCCGTCGGTGCGGAACGGCGACCCGTCCGCGACCCGGCGCAGCACCGGGTCCGCGCCGGCCGCCCGCAGGTGCCCGGCCGTCGCCTCCCGGCCGAACAACACGATCTCCACCGGCAGCGAGACCCGGCCCAATCGGTCCACCAACTTGCCCTCGTCCACCACCACCGTCATGCGCCGGCTGGCGGCGGCCACGATCTTCTCCCGCAGCAGCGCCCCGCCCAGGCCCTTGACGAGGTCGAGCGTGCCGGTGTGCACCTCGTCGGCGCCGTCAATCGTGAGATCGATCCGGGGATGCTCGGCGAGGGTCGCGAGCGGGATGCCCAAGCGCCGAGCCAAGTCCGCCGTGCGCTCGGAAGTGGGGATGCCGACCATTTGCAGCCCGTCGCGGACCCGGGCGCCCAGGAGTTCCACAACGATCGCGGCCGTGGTTCCGGTGCCCAGGCCCAGCACCATGCCGTCCTCGACTTCCGCCACCGCCGCTTCCGCGGCTCGGCGCTTCAAAGCGTCAAGCATCGCGCCCCCACGTCCGGGAGGCGCCGCGCCAGCCCACCCAGGCCCGGCCTCGTCGCGACCGCGCCGCCGTAGCGACGGGTGCCGTCCGCAGCGGTCGGGCCACGTCGGTTCGCAGACGCGCTCACGCGGCGGCGCGGGGCAGGATCAGCCGGTCCACGGCATCCGCCCAGCCCCCGGCGTCGTTGCGGCCGGTGACGGCGGCGGCGCGAGCCTGCACCTCCGGCGACGCGTTGCCCATCGCCACTGCGTAGCCCGCCACGTCGAACATCGGCAGGTCGTTGGCCATATCCCCCAGCACCGCCACGTCCGCCAGCGCCACGCCCGCGTGCGCCGCCAGGGCGCGCACCGCGTGACCCTTGTTGGCGTCGCGGTGCGTCACGTCGAGATAATAGCTCTGCGACCGCTTGGCGCTGCCGGCGTGGCCCAGCAGGCCTTGCAGCTCGGATTCCAGCCGGGCCAGCAGCGGCGCGTCGTCGGTCACGCCTACCACCTTGCCTACCTGCCCAACGTACGGCTCGAAGCTGTCCACCACGCGTTCCGCGAAGCGCACGGTGCGGCGCTCGTGGTCCAGCTGCGGGCCGCGCGGGTCCAACACTAGCCACTCGTCAGCGGTGAACAGCCACGCGCTGACACCGTTGCGGCGGAACAGCTCCAGCGCCGTCCGCGCTGCCTCCACCGGCAGGAGGCGCTGCTCCGCCACCGTGCCGTCCGGCCACATGATGGTGCCGCCGTTGAACCCGGCCAGCAGACCCAGCAGTCCCAGCTCCTCGGCGATCCAGCGCATGCCGCGCGGCGGCCGGGCGCTGACGATGCCGAGCGGAATGCCGGCCGCCCTCAGCCGGCCGGCCGCCGCCACCGTTCCCTGCGCCAGCGACTTGTCCGGCCCTACCAGCGTGCCGTCCACGTCCGACACCACGAAGCGGATCGGGGTCGGGCGGCTCACGGCAGGGGCAGCCAATGCCGCCCGTCCCGCTCCAGCAGTTCGTCCGCTGCCACCGGGCCGTTGCTGCCGGCGGCGTAGGGCTGGGCCGGAACCTGCCCAGCGCCGGCCTCGTCGAGGATCGGCTGCACGGCGGCCCAGCCGGCCTCCACCTGGTCGGCACGCTGGTACAGCGTGGCGTCGCCGATCATGGCGTCGTACAGCAGCGTCTCGTAGCCAGTGCTGGACGGCAGCTTGAACCAGTCGGTGTAGCGGAACGCCATCGCCACGCCACCCAGCTCCAGCATCGGCCCCGGCACCTTGGCTGACAGGTTGAGCGTGATGCCTTCGCTGGGCTGGATGTGCAGCACCATCATGTTGGGCGTGAGGCGGTCCACCGGCGTGTCGCGGAACAGGGCGTAGGGTGCCTGCTTGAACTGGATCGCGATTTCCGTGCGGCGCGTCGCCAGGCGCTTGCCGGTGCGGACGTAGAACGGCACCCCGGCCCAGCGCCAGTTGTCAATCTTTAGCCGCATGGCGACGAAGGTCTCGGTGCCGCTGTCGGGCGACACGTTCGGCTCCGCGCGGTAGCCCGGCACCGGCCTGCCCTTCAGGGTGCCGGCCCCGTACTGCCCGCGCACCACGTCGCGCGCCACCCGCGCCGAGTCCAGCGGCTTGATCGCCTGCAGCACCTTGGTTTTCTCCGCCCGCACCGCGTCGGCATCGAAGCTGTTGGGCGGCTCCATGGCGACGCTGGCCAGCAGCTGGAACATGTGGTTCGGGACCATGTCGCGGAGCGCCCCGGTCGGCTCGTAGAAGCCGCCGCGGCCCTCCACGCCCACGGTCTCGGCGGCGGTGATCTGGACGTGGTCGATGTGCTGGCGGTTCCACAACGTCTCGAAGATGCCGTTGCCGAAGCGCAGCGCCATGATGTTCTGCACGGTCTCCTTGCCCAGGAAGTGGTCTATGCGGAACACTTGTCCCTCTGCTGCCTTGCCCAGGATCAGCGCGTTCAGCGCCCGGGCGCTGTCCAGGTCCTGGCCGAACGGCTTCTCCACCACCAAGCGTCGGAACGCGCCGTCCTCCTCCCGCAGCAGCCCGGAGTCACCCAGGCGCTCGATTACCGGGCCGAAGAAGCGGGCGGAGATGGCAAGATAGAACAGGCAGTTGCCCCGTAGGCGGCCTTTGAGGGCGTCGTAGAGCCCGGGGTCCTCGAAGTCGCCGGTCTGGTAACACAATCGGTCGCGGACCCAGCCCCAAGCGTCCGCGTCCAGCCCGTCCGACGTGAACTCCCCACCCTTCTCGGCCACGAAGCTTCGCATGGCTTCCGTCAGCCCCTGCCGGTAGTCGTCGTCGTCGCGCTCGTTGTGGTCGACGCCGACCACCCCGAAGCCGTCGTCCAGCAGTCCCGCCAGCCGCAAGTTGTAGAGCGAGGGCATCAGCAGCCGCTTCGTCAGGTCGCCCGCGGCTCCGAAGATAACAAGGGTGACGGCCGGCGCGGGTGCGGCGCGGGCGAGCCCGGCCGTGCCCGACATGGTGGCGCTGACGTCGTCCACGGTCTCAGGTGCCCCGCTCGTGTTCCTGCACTTTCACCTCGGGCGGTCGAGACGCGGCGCCGCCGTGGCCAATGGGCTCCACGTGGCCGCCGAATCCCGCGCGCATCGCCGACAGCAGCTTGTTGGCGAAGCTTTCCCGCCGCCGGCTCACGAAGCGCGCGAACAGGCTGCCGGCGATCACTGGTGCCGGCACCGCCTGCTCGATCGCAGCTTCCACGGTCCAACGGCCCTCACCGCTGTCCTCCACGTCGCCTTGGTAGCCCGACAGCTCGCCGTCCCTGGCCAGCGCCGTCGCCGTCAGGTCCAGCAGCCAGGAGCTGACGACACTACCGCGGCGCCACACCTCGGCCACCTCGGCGACGTTTATGCTGAACCGCTCGGCCTCGGGCAGGTGGTCGCTCGCCTTGGTGCGCAGGATGTCGAAGCCTTCGGCATAGGCCTGCATCATGCCGTACTCGATGCCGTTGTGGACCATCTTCACGAAGTGCCCGGCGCCGGCCGGCCCGGCGTGGACGTAGCCCTGCTCGGCCCTGGGGTCGTGCCCGTCGCGGCCCGGCGTGCGCTCAATCGTGCCCAGGCCCGGGGCCAGGGTGCTGAAAATCGGGTCGAGCCGCTCCACCGCTGCTGCCTCGCCGCCGATCATCATGCAGTAGCCGCGCTCGATCCCCCAGATGCCGCCCGAGGTGCCGACGTCGAGGTAGTCGATGCCCTTCTCGCGCAGCTCGCGCGCCCGACGGATGTCATCCTTGTAGAAGGTGTTGCCGCCGTCGATGATTGTGTCGCCTTCGCCCAGCAGGTCCGCCAACTCGGCGACCGTTGCCTCGGTGATGGCGCCAGCGGGCAGCATCACCCACACCGCGCGCGGGGGCGTCAGCTCGCGCACCATGTCGGCCAAGCCGGCGGAGGGCTGAGCGCCCTTCTCGGCTAGGCCACGCACCGCTGCCTCGTTGCGGTCATACACCACTGTGCGGTGACCGGCGCGCATCAGGCGCTGGCTGATGTTGCCGCCCATGCGGCCCAGGCCGACGATCCCGAGTTCCATCGCTCGCGTTCCCCTCACGCCATTGCCGCGTCGACCGCGCGCGCCAGCCGCGCCAGCCCGGCCGCCACGTCCGTGCCGAGGTGGACGCGCAACGCGCGGCGCCCCCGTTCCGCCAGCACGTCGAAGTCGCCGCGCGCCTGCGCCGCCTTGACCACGCCGAAGGTGTATCTCTCCCCGGGCACCGCGAGGTCGCGAGCGTCGTCGGCGGTGATCTGCAGGAACACGCCGCTATTCGGCCCGCCCTTGTAGGTCTGCCCTGTGGAATGCAGGAAGCGTGGGCCGAAGCCGACGCACGTCGCAACACGCCGCCCGTCGCGGATGCGGGTGCGGAGCGCGCGCAGCGCCGCGGCGCTGGCCGGGTTGCGGTCCACGTAGGCCAGCAGCGCCACGTAGTCGCCGGGGCCGACGCGGTCCAGGTGCGCGCGGACCACGCCGTCCAGCGTTTCCTGCCGCAGCGCCGCCAGGTCGCGCTCGTCCGTGAACAGCGCGATGCCATCGTCGACGAGGAACGGCGCCTCGTCCGGCAGCTTGCCATCGCGGGAGTAGGCCTCGGTCAACTTCTTGGTTTCGAGCTTGCTGGCCTCCACGTCGGGCTGGTCGAAAGGGTTGATGCCGATGATGGCGCCGGCGACGGCGGTGGCCATCTCCCACAGGAAGAACACCTGTCCGATCTGCATCGTGCTGTGCAGCACGATGCGCACAACGGGCTGACCGGCCGCCTCCAGCGCAGCCACAGCGGCGTCCTGCGCGGGATCGGCGTCGCCGTGCAGGGTCAGGTAGGCGAACAACCTGTCGGCGCCGTACACGTCCGGCGCGCCCAGCGGCTCCCCATCCACCGGCACGATGCCGTGGCCGTTCTTGCCCGTGCTCTCCGCCAGCAGTTGCTCCAGCCAAGCGCCGACGTCGCGAATGGCGGGGCTGGCGACGATCGTCACCTTGTCGCGCCCGGCTTTGGCGGCGGCGCCCAGGATGAGGCCGAGCCGCACGCCGGGGTTCTCGTCCGGCGGCGTGCCGGCCGCGCAGGATCGCACCATCCTGGCGGCCGCTCCCAGGAACCGCGGCAGGTCCAACCCCATCGCCGCCGCTGGCACCATCCCGAAGTTGGACAGCACGGAGTAGCGCCCGCCGATGCCCGGGTCGCCCAGGAACACTCGGCGGAACCCGTCCGCCTCGGCCATGCGCTGCGTCCTCGAACCCGGGTCGGTCACGGCGACGAAGTGCCGGCCGGCCCGGTCCGCGCCCACGGCTGCGACCATCCGTTCCCAGAACAGCGCCTTGAAGATGTTCGGCTCCAGCGTGCCGCCGGACTTGCTGCTCACGATGCACAGCGTGCGCGCGAGGTCCACGCGAGCGAGGGTCGCTTCGACCTGGGCTGGGTCGGTGCTGTCCAGGATCAGCAGCTCGGGGAAGCTAGGCTGCCGGCCGAACGTCTCGGCCAGCACCTCCGGACCCAAGCTCGACCCGCCCATGCCCAGCAACACGACGTGCTCGAAGCTCTCCGCCCCGACCTCGTCCTGGAAGGCCTGCAATGCAGGCAGGTCTGCGATGCGGTCGTCCACCACGCGCAGCCAAGCTAGCCAGCGCACCTCGTCGCCATCCGTCCACAGCCCAGCGTCGCCGGCCCACAGGTCGCGCAGCTTGCCGGCCTTGCGCCAGTCCTCGCGGGCGGCATCCGCTTCCCCGGCCAGCGGCTGCGGCAGCTTCGCCGAAACCTGCAGCAGCGCATCGCCCAGCATCGCCGCGCGCTTGGCGGCGACCGAACCCAGCAGCTTGTCGGCGGCCTCGGCGAACAGTGACACGCCGTCCGCTACCAGCTTCTCGGTAATGCCGTCCAGGTCCAGCCCGTGCTCGGCGACGGCGCGCATCACCCCGCTCGCCCCGTCCAGGCCCTCGGTCAGCGAGGCGCGCGGGCGGCCGTGGTCGCGAAAGGCGTCCATCGTCGCGGGCGGGATGGTGTTGACGGTGTCGCGGCCGATCAGCTCCTCGACGTACAGCACATCGCTGTACTGCTTGTCCTTGACGCCGGTGCTGGCCCACAGCAGCCGCTGCGGCAGCGCGCCGGCCGCCGACAGTTTCGCCCAGCGCGGGCCGCCGACCAAGCGCAGGTAGGTCTGGTAGGCCATCTTGGCGTTGGCGATGGCGACCTTGCCGCGCAACGGTTGCAGCGCTGCCTCGCCATTTCCCACGCGCTCATCGATGCGCTTGTCCATCACCGCGTCGATGCGGCTAACAAAGAAGCTGGCGACGCTGGAGATGCCGGCCACCGGCTCGCCGCGCGCCACGCGGTCCTCCAGCCCGGCGATGAAGGCTTCCGCCACCGCCTCGTAGGCCTGCTGCGCGAACAGCAGCGTGACGTTGATGTTCAGGCCGTCGCCGATCAGGGTCCGTATCGCCGCGACGCCCTTGTCGGTGCCGGGCACTTTGACCATGAGGTTCTCGCGGCCCACGGCTTTCCACAGCCGGCGCGCTTCCGCCACGGTCTCGTCGGTGCGCAGCGCTAAATAGGGCGAGACCTCCAGGCTGACGTAGCCGTCGACGCGGCCGGTCACCTCGAACACCGGGCGCATCACGTCGCAGGCGCGCTGGATGTCCTCGATGGCCAGGGCCTCGTAGATGTCCTGCGCGTCGTGGTCGCCGCGACCGGCGAGGGCCTGGAAACCGTCGTCATAGTCGGTGCCCTCTCCCATCGCCTTCTGGAAGATAGAGGGATTGCTGGTGACGCCCTTTAGCCCGTCGCGGCCGATGAGCTTGCCGAGGCTGCCGTCGTCGGTGAAGGATCGCTGGATGAAGTCCAGCCAGGGTGACTGCCCGAACAGCTCGAGCTGCTTGAGCGCGTTGCCCATCGGCGCGTCATTCATGCCGTCCTCCGTTTTGCCTGCGCCCGGGCAGCTTCCAGAACCTTCTCGGGCGTGAAGCCGAACTTCTTCTGCAAATCCCCCGCCGGCGCGCTGGCGCCGAAGGTGTGCATGCCAACCACGGCGCCGCCCCAGCCGACGTAGCGGTCCCAGCCCATCACCGCGGCTTGCTCCACCACCACCCGGCCCAAGACCGCGTGCGGCAGCACCGCCTCCTTGTAGGCGTCGTCCTGGCTCTCGAACAGTTCCCAGCTCGGCATGGACACGACGCGCGACCGCACGCCCTCCGCACGCAGCGCCTCGTGCGCGCCCAAGCACAGCGCCAGCTCGCTGCCGGTGCCCATCAGGATCACCTCCGGCGCGCCGCCGTCGCCGTCGGCCACGACGTAAGCGCCGCGTTGCAGGCCCGTGGCCGGGGCGTAGCGGTCACGGTCGATGGTGGGTAGCGCTGAACGGCTCAGGATCAGCGCCACCGGCTTGTCGTGCTGGCGCATCGCCGCGCGCCAAGCTTCCGCGACCTCGTTGGCGTCGGCCGGGCGCAGCACGATCAGGCCCGGGATGGCGCGCAGTGCCACGAGCTGCTCCACTGGCTGGTGCGTCGGCCCGTCCTCGCCCACGCCGATGCTGTCGTGGGTGAAAATGTAGATGACCGGCAGCTCCATGATCGCGGCCAGCCGGATCGGCGGCTTCATGTAGTCGCTGAAGATCAGGAAGCCCGAACCGTAGACCCGCATGCCCGACAGCGCCATGCCGTTGAGGATCGAGCCCATTGCGTGCTCGCGAATGCCGAAGTGCAGGTTGCGACCCGCGTGGTCGTCGGCTTCGAAGCTGCCGGCGCCGGGGAAGGTCAGGTTGGACTTCGTCGAGGGCGCCAGGTCGGCCGCGCCGCCGATCAGCCACGGCACGTGTGGCGCGATGGCGTTGAGCACCTTCTGCGAGCTGTCGCGCGACGCCAGCCCCTTCGCGTCGGCCGGGAACGCGGGGATGTCGCTGTCCCAGCCGTCGGGCAGATGATGATGGTCCATCCGGTCCAGCTCGGCGGCCATCTCCGGATATTCGCAGCGATAGCGCGCCAGCATGTTCGTCCACGCGCGCTGCAACGCGCCGCAACGCGCGCCCATGCGCTGGGCGAACTCCTCCCGCACGCCGTCGGGCACCAGGAACTGCGAGTCCTCCGGCCAATCGTAGAAACGCTTGGCGGCGCGGATTTCCTCATCGCCCAGCGGCTCGCCGTGCGCCTCGCGCGTGCCCTGCTTCTTGGGGGCGCCGTAGCCGATGACGCTGCGGACCACGATCAGGGTGGGGCGGTCGGTGACGCCCTCCGCCTCCGCGAGCGCGGCGTCCACGGCGGCGGTGTCGTTGGCGTCGCCCACCTGGAGCACGTGCCAGCCGTAGGCGGCGAAGCGGGCACCTACGTCGTCGCTGAACGCCAGGCTCGTCGCGCCCTCGATGGTGATGTGGTTGCTGTCGTAGATCCATACGAGGTTGGACAGCCGCAGGTGCCCGGCGAGGCTGGCCGCCTCGGAGGAGACGCCCTCCATCATGTCGCCATCGCCGCACAGGGCGTACACGCGGTAGTCGTACAAGGGGTAACTTGGCTTGTTGTAGCGGGCGGCGAACCAGCGCTGCGCCATCGCCATGCCAACCGCGTTGCTTACGCCCTGTCCCAGGGGTCCCGTCGTCGTCTCGACACCCGAGGTGTAGCTGTACTCCGGGTGGCCCGGCGTCACGCTGCTGAGCTGGCGAAACTGCTCGATGTCATTGAGCGATACCGCCTCCTCCTGCGTCGGTCCGTGCTCGCCGATCCGGCGCGTGCCGGACAGGTGCAGCAGCGCGTATAGCAGCATCGAGGCATGGCCGACGGACAACACGAAGCGGTCCCGGTTGGGCCAGGTCGGGTCCGAGGGATCGAAGCGCAGCCGGTCCTGCCACAGCGTGTAGGCGACGGGCGCGAGCGCCATGGGCGTGCCGGGATGGCCGGACTTGGCCTTCTGTACCGCGTCCATCGCCAGGGTGCGGATCGTGTCGATGCACAGATTGTCCATCGCGGCCTGCCCGGCTCCCACGCCATCCTCGCGCGAACCGTTCCTCGTCGAAACCTGCGCCGTGTTCTGCAAAGTCCTGCGCTCCATCGTCGGAAAAGTCGTGCGCTGCTTCGCGTCCCCAGTCCAATGAGCGCCGGGAATGCAGTTGATGCAGCCGTTCCCGCATTCCTACGGCTGTCAGCCAGAGATAGTGAGGATAGCCCCAATCGGGGCTGATCCGACACCCGGATCATCGGCCGAGGACGAAGACACCACGCGACCGCGCCCCCGTCCATGAAGAAATCGGGTAATCTGGCTGGCACCGATCAATGGCCGCTCCCGGTCTCCGCCATCTCATCGCTGGCCAGTGGCTCCCCCCCTTGTACTTCCACGAGGGCCTCGTCGCGTAAGCTGACGCGGTCGAGCCC